>NZ_DASQVQ010000192.1:0-86994 GCF_035640695.1 Mycobacterium sp. | reverse complement strand
GCGGATAATTTGGCACGCATGCGCGCGACATAAAGCCGTTGACCCAACGTGGCCCCGGGCGCCTCCGCGGCGCTTGTCATCACCTCGTCGTAACGGCGGCGGGCTTCGCTGAGCGCGACAATCACCGAAGGCGTGGATCGGTTCCGGCCCGCAGCTTCAGCCAGCGAGGTCTGCAGTTTACGCAGCCCGGAAAGGATCACCTGAGCCCGATTGTGGAACTTTGGGTGATCGACTCGTGGCAGCGAGTCGATCGCGGCCCGGTACATGTGCATCGCTGCGTCCGCGACAGCAACAATGACTTGTGCTTCGTCTTCGCCCGGTGGGATTTCGGCCATGGCCCCTCGGTTCCTTGGTGGATTTCCAGCCCCGATAGTCGTGCGCACCGATGAGCGTATTACGAATAGGCGGCCTGTGGCTAATCCCGGTCACCTTCATAAAGTCCCTTTACAAAGCTGCCAGTTAGCTCTCACGGCAGGCCGGAAAATAACTGCCCCAGGCGGCGCTATTCCGACGACTCAGAAGAGTTCGAAGAAGCCGATGGCCCCGAATCCGGCTTCGGCAGAAGGGCTTCCAGCGCCGAGCCGGTGAACCGCCGGAAGGCTCGGCGCGGCCGGTTCTGGTCGAGAATGGCCACCTCGAGCGTGGACGGATCCAGCGTCCGCGGCTCCGACGACCCCGAACCGTTGGGGCCGTGGCTGAGGGCCTTGACCGCGATCCCGACGGCCTCTGCCAGGGCGGCGTTCTTGGTGTAGGACTCCTTCAGCGCCGTGCTGATCGGATCCGTGGACCCGCCCATCACGACGAAGTTCGGCTCGTCGTTGATTGACCCGTCATACGTGATGCGATACAGCTCAGGAGGTTTCGATTCCCCATAGTGGGCGACCTCGGCAACGCACACCTCGACCTCGTACGGCTTGGCCTGCTCGGTGAAGACGGCCCCCAACGTCTGCGCGTAAACATAGGCCAGCTGGCGGCCCGTCACGTCGCGGCGGTCGTAGGCATATCCTCGGGTGTCGGCCCACTGGATGCCGCCGCGACGCAGGTTGTCGAACTCGTTGAACCGGCCGGCGGCCGCGAAGCCCACGCGATCATAGAGCTCGCTGATTTTCTGCAGCGACCGCGACGGGTTGTCGGCGACGAACAGCACCCCATCGGAGTACGTCAGCGCCACCACGCTGCGCCCCCTGGCGATGCCCTTGCGCGCGAGCTCCGAGCGCTCGCGCATCGCCTGCTCGGGCGAGATGAAGTATGGGAAGCTCACGAGTCGCCTTCAACCTCAGCAGATTCCTTCGCGTCGGGGCCGAAAGTATCCGCGCGCGAGCGGCTTTCAATGATCGCACGGGACAGCTCGGCGATCCGTTGCTCCGGCACCTCGACAGCGCCGTCGGCTCCGATCGTCACAGCCGTCGGATAGATCCCCCGCACCAAGTCCGGTCCGCCCGTTGCCGAATCGTCGTCGGCCGCGTCGTACAGGGCCTCCACCGCGACCCGCAATCCCGAGTCCGCGTCGACGACCTGCGAATACAACTTCTTGATCGACGACTTGGCGAAGACCGAACCCGAGCCCACAGACTGGTAGCCCTCTTCCTCGATGTTCCACCCGCCGGCCGCGTCGAACGACACAATCCGGCCGGCTCCTTGGGCATCCGGGTCATCGATGTCGTAACCGGCCAGCAGCGGCAGCGCGACGAAACCCTGCATCGCCGCGGCGAGATTGTTTCGCACCATGATTGCCAGCCGGTTGACCTTGCCGGCGAACGTCAGTGGCACACCCTCGAGCTTTTCGTAATGCTCGAGCTCGACCGCGTACAGCCGCGCGAACTCCACAGCGATCGCCGCGGTGCCGGCAATTCCGGTGGCCGTGTAATCGTCGGTGATGTAGACCTTCTTTACGTCGCGGCTTGCGATCATGTTGCCCTGCGTCGAGCGCCGGTCTCCGGCCATCACCGCGCCGCCGGGGTATTTCAGCGCGACAATCGTCGTGCCGTGCGGCAACGCCGCGCCGGGCGCGACACCGCCGGCATCGGCGCCAGCAGCGGCGACGGGAAGTAGTTGGGGCGCCTGGCGGCGCAGCAGTTCAGAAAAGGACGACAAGTCCACAGGGACCGATGGTGCTCCGGAAAAGGGTTTAGGAATGGCCAGCTGCTCGCGATGCGGCCAGGTCACTGTCCGCCCTTTTGGACGTATGCGCGCACGAAATCCTCGGCGTTCTCCTCGAGCACATCATCGATCTCGTCGAGCAGATCGTCGGTTTCCTCAGCCAGCTTTTCGCGACGCTCCTGCCCAGCGGCCGCGCTGCCGGTGAGGTCGTCGTCCTCGCCGCCACCACCGCCACGCTTGGTCTGCTCCTGAGCCATCGCTGCCTCCTGCTTTCGTTATCGGCGGGCTCACAGCGTGCCCACCGGTTACTCCACATTACCGGTCAACGCCCACATTGCCTGGGATAGCACCGGAGCGCAGAAACCAAGCGAGACAGGAATCACTCACGTGGCCGTGAGCTGCTCCACCAGTTCGGCGGCGCTGTCGACCGAATCGAGTAACGCCCCGACGTGGGCCTTACTTCCCCGTAGCGGCTCCAGCGTCGGAATTCGCACCAGCGAGTCGCCGCCCAGATCGAAGATCACCGAGTCCCAACTGGCGGCGGCGATGTCGGCGCCGAAACGGCGCAGGCACTCGCCGCGGAAGTAGGCCCGCGTGTCCGTTGGCGGGTTGTCGACTGCGTCGAGCACCTGCTGCTCGTTCACCAGGCGCTTCATCGATCCGCGCGCCACCAGCCGGTTGTACAGGCCCTTGTCGAGACGCACGTCGGAGTATTGCAGGTCGACGAGATGCAGCCGCGGCGCCGACCAGCTCAGGTTTTCCCGATGTCGGAACCCCTCGAGTATCCGCAGCTTGGCAGGCCAGTCCAGCAGGTCGGCGCAGTCCATCGGGTCGCGTTCCAGTAGGTCAAGCACGTGTGCCCAGGTCTGCACGATGTCCGCGGCGCGCGGGTCCGGGTCGCGGCTGTCCACCAGCTTGGCCACCCGATCAAGATAAATCCGCTGCAGGGCCAGCCCGGTCAGCTCGCGGCCGTCGGCCAGCGCGACCGTCGCCCGCAGCGTCGGGTCCCGGCTGATCACGTGCACCGCGTGAACCGGCCGGGCCAGCGCGAGATCCGACAGGTCGATGCCCTCCTCGATCAGGTCCAGCACCAGGGCGGCCCCGCCGAGCTTCAGATACGTCGACGTCTCGGCGAGATTCGCGTCGCCGATGATGACGTGCAGCCTGCGGTACTTGTCGGCATCGGCGTGCGGCTCGTCGCGGGTATTGATGATGCCGCGCTTCAGCGTGGTTTCCAGGCCGACCTCGACCTCGATGTAGTCCGCACGCTGCGACAGCTGAAATCCCGGTTCGTCGCCGGCGGGCCCGATACCGACGCGGCCGGATCCGGTGATCACCTGCCGCGACACCAAAAACGGTGTCAGCCCGGCGATCACGGCCGAAAACGGCGTCTGCCGCGACATCAGATAGTTCTCGTGTGAGCCGTACGACGCACCCTTGCCGTCGACGTTGTTCTTGTACAACTGCAGCTTGGCCGCGCCAGGGACGCTGGCGACGTGCCGCGCCGCGGCCTCCATCACCCGCTCGCCGGCCTTGTCCCAGATGACGGCGTCCAGCGGGTCCGTGCACTCCGGCGCCGAGTACTCCGGGTGCGCGTGGTCGACGTACAGGCGTGCGCCGTTCGTCAAGATCATGTTCGCCGCACCGACCTCGTCGGCGTCCACCACCGGCGGCGGGCCGGCCGAGCGGCTCAGGTCGAAGCCACGGGCATCGCGCAGCGGCGATTCCACCTCGTAGTCCCAGCGGGTTCGCTTGGCGCGCTGAATACCCGCCGCCGCGGCGTAGGCAAGCACCGCCTGCGTCGAGGTCAGAATCGGATTGGCGGTCGGGTCGGACGGCGACGAAATGCCGTACTCGACCTCCGTTCCGATGATGCGCTGCATGCAATCAGCCTAGGGGACGTGCCGTGCTAACCCGCGACCGTGCCGTGCGCTTGGCACCACGACCCGCCGATTGCTGAGCTACAGGTACTGGCCCAGGTTGGACTCGGTGTCGATGGCCCGCGATGCGCTCGACGACTTGCCGGTGACCAACGTCCGGATGTACACGATCCGCTCGCCCTTCTTGCCCGAGATCCGCGCCCAGTCATCCGGGTTCGTGGTGTTGGGCAGGTCCTCGTTCTCGGCGAACTCGTCGACGATCGAGTCGAGCAGATGCTGAATCCGCATGCCGCGCTGGCCGGTTTCCAACACCGCCTTGATCGCGTACTTCTTCGCGCGGTCGACGACGTTCTGGATCATCGCCCCGGAATTGAAGTCCTTGAAGTACATGACTTCCTTGTCGCCGTTGGCGTAGGTGACCTCGAGGAACCGGTTGTCGTCGATCTCGGCGTACATCCGGTCCACAACCTTGACGATCATCGCCTGGATGCAGGCGGTGCGGTCGCCGTCGAACTCGGCGAGGTCCTCGGCGTGCACCGGCAGGTCCTCGGTGAGGTACTTGCTGAAGATGTCCTGGGCCGCCTCGGCGTCCGGCCGCTCGATCTTGATCTTCACGTCCAGGCGGCCGGGCCGCAGGATCGCCGGGTCGATCATGTCCTCGCGGTTGGACGCGCCGATCACGATGACGTTCTCCAGGCCCTCCACGCCGTCGATCTCGGAAAGCAGCTGCGGTACCACCGTGGTCTCCACGTCCGACGACACGCCGGTGCCGCGGGTGCGGAAGATCGAATCCATCTCGTCGAAGAAAACGATCACCGGCGTGCCCTCCGAGGCCTTCTCACGGGCCCGCTGGAAGATCAGCCGTATGTGGCGCTCCGTTTCGCCGACGAACTTGTTCAGCAGTTCGGGGCCCTTGATATTGAGGAAGTACGACTTCGCCTCCTTGGCGTCGTCGCCACGCACCTCCGCCATCTTCTTGGCCAGCGAATTAGCCACCGCCTTGGCGATGAGCGTCTTGCCGCAGCCGGGCGGCCCGTACAGCAGCACACCCTTGGGCGGACGCAGCATGTATTCGCGATAGAGATCCTTGTGCAGAAACGGCAGCTCGACCGCATCGCGGATCTGCTCGATTTGCCGGCTCAGGCCGCCGATGTCGTTGTAGCTGACGTCGGGCACCTCCTCGAGCACCAGGTCCTCGACCTCGGCCTTGGGAATCCGCTCGAACGCGTAACCGGCCTTGGTGTCGACCAGCAGCGAGTCTCCCGGGCGAAGCCTCCGGCTGCGCCAGTCGTCGTCGAGCGCCTCGGCCACCTCGGGAGCCATGTCCTCGGTGGCCAGCAGCGGCTCGGCCAGCCACACGATGCGCTCCTCGTCGGCGTGGCCGACCACCAACGCGCGGTGCCCGTCGGACAGGATCTCGCGCAACGTGCTGATCTCGCCGACGGCCTCGAAATATCCGGCCTCGACCACGGTCAAGGCCTCGTTGAGCCGGACCGTCTGCCCCTTCTTCAACGACTTCACGTCGATGTTCGGCGAGCAGGTCAGCCGCATCTTGCGGCCGGAGGTGAACACGTCGACGGTGTCGTCGTCCTGCACCGACAGCAGCACGCCGTAGCCGCTCGGCGGCTGCCCCAACCGGTCGACCTCTTCGCGAAGAGCGAGCAACTGCTGGCGGGCTTCCTTAAGAGTTTCCATTAATTTAGCGTTACGCGCGGCGAGAGAGTCGATGCGCGCTTCAAGCTGGTGAACATCACGTGCACTGCGCAACCCGCCCGGCGCGCCGACTGCGCTCTCGAGTTGCTCACGCAGAGCCGACGCCTCGCGGCGCAGCTCTTCAAGCTCGGCAGCATCGTCGCTGGACATGGGTGTTCCGAAGGGCTCAGAACGCTCTGACTCACTCATGTTGCGCTCCTCTCCCGCACCAGAAGTTGGTGCGGTGGATACTTCAACGCTACCGGCGAATTCCCATTCCTGCGTGCTCTAAAAACAGGGCGAGCCCATTGAACTGCTAGCGTTACGTTTTCGTCTGGCCGAACGAAAGGACAGTTGTGAGGTTGAAGTCCCTAACCACTGGCGTCGCAGCGGCCACTTTGATTGGTGCTGCGGCGGCCGGTGTGACATCGATTGCGTCTGCCCCTACTACCCCAACCGTGGCTTTTTCACCAGTGGTCTTCGGCGTGCCCCTGCCGCTGCAGCCTCAGCCAACCAGTGGCGAGCTCGAGGGCGTCTTGAACCAGCTCGCCACTCCGGGCACAAACAAGAACGCATTGGTCGACGGTGGTGTCGGCATGATCGAAGGCAGGACCGCCGAACGGCTCCTGACCAACGCCAGCCAGAAGGGCTACCTGCCGCTGAAGATCTCCGTGTCGAACGTCCAGGACCTGGGCAACGGCATGGTGTCGGCGACGGCCACCGCGTCGGGTCCGCAGCTCGCTCAGACCAGCAGGCCCGTCACATTCCATAACGACGGCACCGGCTGGAAGCTGACCAAGGACTCGGCCACCGGGCTGCTGCAGGCCGCGATGGCGTCCGGCTAATTTTGGGAAGCCCGATCCGTTTTGCAGCGCGGCGGCGATCAACGGTGCGAACCGTGGTCGCCGCCGTGCTGATGGCGGCGGTCCTGCTCTCCGGCTGCGGCAAGAAGCCCAGTGAGACCGCGGTGTCGGCCACCGCCGACCAGCCGACTCCGGTCGCAGCGGCGCCCCCCGCGGCACCGCTGCCGGCGCCGGAAGTCCTCACCGACGTGTTGTACAAGCTCGCCGACACCTCGGTTCCCGGCGACCAGAAGCTGGGCCTGGTCGAGGGCGCAACGGCCGACGAGGCAGCACAACTCGACAAGTTCGGCAAGGCCCTGCAGGACAGCGGCTACACGCCGCTGGGATTCACCGCCGCCGACATCACGTGGTCGGACACCACCCCCGGCAGCGTCGCGGCCCAGGTGACCGTGCACAGCGAAAACCCGGCGATGGCCAGAGGGTTCACGTTCCCGATGGAGTTCACGCCGTACTTCAACGACTGGCAATTGTCTCGCAAGACCGCTGACATGCTGCTGACGCTTGCCAAGGCGCCGACACCGACGCCCTGACCGGCCCGGGGCATGTGGATCGGCTGGCTGGAGTTCGACCTGCTGCTCGGTGATGTGCGCTCCCTGAAGGAGAAACGCTCCGTAGTGCGGCCGTTGGTGGCCGAACTGCAGCGCCGGTTCAGCGTGGCCGCCGCCGAGAGCGGGCAACTGGATCTGTATCGGCGTGCCGGAATCGGGCTGGCCGTGGTGGCCGCCGACCGCCGTCACGTCGTCGACGTGCTCGACGCCGCCGAGCGCCTGGTGGCCGCGCGACCCGAAGTCGAACTGTTGTCGGCCCGCCGCGGCCTGCACCGCAGCGACGACGCGTGACGACCGCTAGATGCGCCGCTTGCGCCGCACCGCCAGTTTGGGAGTCAGCGCGCCGGGCGCGAGCCGTCGTGCGCTGATCAGGAACGCGGTGTGCCCGCGCATCGCATGCTGGGGCCGCACCGCCAGCCCGACCGCGTCCCAGAACCGCTGCAGCGTTTCCCAGGCCCGCGGCTCGGTCCAGCACTGCTGTTCGCGCAACGCCTCGACGGTCCGCGACAACTGGGTCACGGTGGCGACATAGACGATTAGCACGCCGCCGGCCACCAACGCCGCCGAGACAGCTTCGAGCACCTCCCATGGCGCCAGCATGTCCAACACCACCCGATCTACCTGCACTCCGCCGAACTCCGCGACGTCGCCGGCGACGAGTTCCCAGTTGTCGGGCCGGCCGCCGAAGAACGTCTCGACGTTGCGGGCGGCGTGCTCTGCATGGTCGTCGCGAATCTCGTAGGAGATCACGCGGCCGCTCGGCCCGACGGCCCGCAACAGCGAACATGTCATCGCGCCGGAACCCGCGCCGGCCTCCAGCACCCGCGCGCCGGGAAAGATGTCGCCCTCGTGCACGATCTGGGCGGCGTCCTTCGGGTAGATCACCTGGGCGCCGCGCGGCATCGACATCACATAGTCGACGAGCAGCGGCCGCAGCACGAGAAACTGATCGCCGCTCGTGGACTTCACCACGCTGCCCTCGGGCAGGCCGATCACATCGTCGGCGGCGATCACGCCGCGGTGCGTGTGGAACTCGCTACCCGGGGCCAGCAGCATCGTGTAATGGCGGCCCTTGGCGTCGGTGAGCTGAACGCGATCGCCCACCACAAACGGACCGGTACGAGACACAGCTAGTAACCCTGCCAGACGCGCCGCGGCAAGTGCCCGTTGTTGTCGGCGCTGCGCCCTAGGCTGCGACTTATGAGTGGCGAGCGAGAAGCCGAAGGCGGATCGCGCATCAACGGCGAGCGAGAAGCCGGAGGCGGATCGCGCATCAACGGCGAGCGAGAAGCCGGCCAGCCGAGGCGCCCGGCGTTGTCGCCGTCGCGGGCCAGCGACTTCAAGCAGTGCCCGCTGCTGTACCGATTCCGCGCGATCGACCGGCTGCCCGAGCCGACGTCGGCGGCGCAACTGCGGGGCTCGGTCGTGCACGCCGCGCTCGAGCAGCTCTACGCGCTTCCCGCCCCGCAGCGCCTGCCCGCGACCGTGGTGACGCTGGCGGCCGAGGCGTGGGATCGGGTGATCGCCGAGCAGCCCGAGTTGGCCGACATGCTCGACGCCGCGCAACGCGGCGAGCTGCTCGAGGAGGCCAAGGCGCTGCTGTCGGGCTACTACCGGCTCGAAGATCCGACCCGGTTCGACCCCCAGAGCTGCGAGCAGCGTGTCGAGGTCGAGCTGGCCGACGGCACCTTGCTGCGCGGATTCGTCGACCGAATCGACGTCGCGCCCACCGGTGAGATGCGCGTCGTCGATTACAAGACCGGCAAGGCGCCGCCGGAGGCACGCGCGCTTGCCGAGTTCAAGGCGATGTTCCAGATGAAGTTCTACGCAGTGGCGCTATTGCGTTCGCGTGGCGTGCTGGCCACCCGGCTGCGGCTGCTTTACCTCGCAGACGGCGAGGTCCTCGACTACACTCCCGACCTCGGCGAGTTGGAGCGCTTTGAAAAGACGTTGATGGCGATCTGGCGAGCCATCCAATCGGCCGGCGCCACAGGTGATTTCCGGCCCAACCCGTCGCGGCTGTGCGACTGGTGCGCATACCACGCGCAATGCCCGGCGTTCGGCGGCACGCCCCCGCCCTACCCGGGTTGGCCGGACAACCCTCACGAGGGTGGCGACGACGCGGTCCTGCATGCGGGCCGTGCAGAATCTGCCGCGTGAGCGATTCCTATTACCGCCGCCTCGGGCGCGACGGCGGTTACCAGGTATTCGAGTCGACCGACATCACCCGCAGCAATTGGACTCCCGACATTCAGCACGGTTCGCCTCCGCTCGCGCTGCTGACCAACGCGATCGAGGAACTGCTGGCTGGTTCCCCATTGCGCATCGGTCGGTTGACGCTGGACATTCTCGGCGCCATCCCGGTGCGTCCGGTTCGCGTTCGGGCGTGGGTCGAGCGCCCCGGCAGGCGGATCTCGCTGCTGGCGGCGGAAATGACGCCGGCGGGGGACGACGCCGCGCGTGCGGTCGCGCGGGTCACCGCGTGGGCACTTGCCACCAGCGATACCGGCGACGTCGCATCCGACCGCTATCCCCGGTTGATCGAAGGGCCCGCTCAGCCGCTGCCCGAAGCCTGGTGGCGCCTCACCGGATATCTCGGCAGCGTGCAGTGGCGGCGGCAGGTCGACGACCCGTCCGGCGCCGCGGTGTACTGGCTCCGTCCGCGGGGGCACCTCGTCGACACGGAGGACAACACACCGCTGGAAAACCTGGCACTGGCGGTCGACTCCGCCAACGGCGTCGGCGCGGCGCTGGATTTCCGGCGTTTTGTGTTCATGAACACCGACACCTCGCTGCATGTGCACCGACTGCCGATCGGCGCGGACTTCGCGATCAGGGCGCGAGGATCCGTTGGGCCCGACGGGATCGGTGTGACCAGCGCGGAGGTCTTCGACCGCGACGGGTTCGTCGCGGTGTGCGCGCAGACGCTGCTGGTGCAGCGGCGGTAGACCGTGTATGCGCTTGTATCTATATAGAATACTTGCAATACTAAGAGGGTGGATGTCTTCGAGGCGGTGGCAGAACCCAGCCGGCGCACACTTCTTGACACTCTTGCCGACGGTGAGCGCACCGCAGGCGAACTCGTCGCGACGCTGCCGGGGCTGACCCAACCGACAGTGTCTCGGCATCTGCGGGTGCTGCGTGAGGTCGGACTGGTCGAAGTCCGCCCGGACGCCCAACGCAGGATCTACGCACTGCGCGCCGACGGGCTCGCCGAAATCCATGCGTGGATCGATCGATATCGCCGCTTCTGGACCGGCCACCTCGATGACCTGGAGCGGCACCTGGAACGTAAGCATCGAAAGGAGACTCGGTGAACGCGCGAAACGGGCGACTGGTTGTCGACGGTGACCGCGCCGTGCTGAATTTCGAACGGCGCCTTCCCTATCCGATCGAGGCGGTCTGGTCGGCGATCACCGAGCCGGGAGAACGCAGGCAGTGGATGGGCGAGACGACGATCGACGGGCGCGAAGGCGGGGTGATCGACATGGTGCCCTCCGGTCCGCCGTTTCCGCCCGAGCACAAGCGGATGACCGGGCGCATCCTGGTGTGGGATCCCCCCCACGTCCTGGAGCACGAGTGGAAGCAGTCGATCGTCGAGGACAGCGTCGTGCGGTACGAACTGAGCTCCGACGGCGACGAGACGCTGCTGCGGTTCAGCCACCGCGGCCTTTCGGTCCGCAACGCGACCGGCTTCCTGCCCGGCACCCACGCTTTCCTCGACCGGCTCGAGGCCCACCTCGGCGGCGAACGGTTGCCGAACTGGTCTGCGCGCTACCAAGAGGTTGCCCAGTCGATGCGATTGGAGATGAATCAGCATGCCACACAACGGCTCTGAAGTCTTACCTGCACGCCTCGCGGTCGCCTACCACTCCGGTTTCGGGCACACCGCGATGCTGGCTGACGCGGTCGCCGCCGGCGCGCAAGAAGCTGGCGCGCGGGTGAGCATCATCGCGGTCGACGCGATGACGGACGCCGATTGGGACACCCTCGACGCCGCAGACGGCATCGTGTTCGGCAGCGCAACCTACATGGGAAACGTCTCCGCGGGCTTTCAGGCGTTCGCCGAGCTCACCGGGCGGCGCTGCATCACCGGCAGCTGGCGCGACAAGGTAGCGGCGGGGTTCACGAATTCCGGTGCGAAGGCCGGCGACAAGCTGCACGCCCTGATGTCGCTGGCCGTGTTCGCCGCTCAGCACCACATGCACTGGGTCTCGTTGGGGCTGAGCGCCGGCTGGAACAGTGCCGCCGGTAGCGAGAATGACCTGAATCGCCTCGGGTTCTGGCTCGGTGCGGGGTCGCAGACCGATGTCGACGCGAATCCTGACCAGGTGCACCCCGCCGACGTGCTGACCTGCCGGCACCTCGGACAGCGCGTCGCATCGGTCACCCGCCAGCTCATGGCCGGGCGGGCGGCTACACCAGGGGCTTCATCTGCTGAAGCATCGTCGGTACCAGCTCGCTGACCGTCGGGTGGATGTGCATCGTGCGTGACAACGTGGTGTAGGGCGCCTTCGCCGACATCACGTCCAGGATGGCGTGGATGACCTCGTCGCCCCCAACACCGAGGATCGCCGCGCCGAGAATCTCGTGCGTCTGGGCGTCGACAACAATCTTCATAAACCCTTGCGTCTCACCTTTTTCCACCGCGCGGCCGACGCGGGTCATCGGCCGGAAGCCGACGAGCGCCTTGCGACCGGACTTGCGGACCTCGTCGATGGTCTGCCCGGCCCGGCCCAGCGGCGGGTCGATATACAGCGCATACGTGGTGATCCGATCGCTTACCCGGCGTGGATCGTCGTCCAGCAGGTTGGCGGCGACGATCTCGAAGTCGTTGTAGGAGGTATGGGTGAACGCGCCGCGGCCGTTGCAGTCCCCCATCGCCCAGATGTGCTCGACGTTGGTGCGCAGCTGATCGTCGACGACGATGTAGCCGCGCGCATCGGTGCGCACACCGGCCCGGTTCAGGCCGAGGTCGTCGGTGTTCGGTCGGCGGCCGACGGCGATCAGCAAATGGGAGCCAACAATTTTCGGCACATCAGCGCGCGGCGTCACCGCCACACCGCCACTGTCGGGCGCCACGCTGATGCCGTCGGCATTGAGCACTACCGAGATGCCCTCGCCCTCGAGGATTTCCTGGATCGCCGCCGACACATCGGGATCCTCGCGTCTGGCCAGCCGCGGACCGCGCTGCACCAACGTCACGTCGGCACCGAACCGCCGATACATCTGGGCGAACTCCAGCGCGATGTAGCTACCTCCAATGATGATGAGATGCCCTGGAACCGTGTCGAGGTCCAGTATCGAGACATTGGTCATGTAGTCGACCTCGGCCAGCCCCGGGATGTCCGGCAGGACCGCCCGGCCGCCGACGTTCAGGAAGATCTTCTCCGCCTCAAGCAGCTCATCGTCGACGCGGAGGGTGGTTGGGCCTTCGAAGCGCGCATGCCCGCGGAACACCGTGCAGCCCTTCATGCCATCCAGCCAGGACTCGACACCGTGTCGGTCCTTCAGCATGATGTCGTCCTTGCGCGCCTTGACCTTTGCCATGTCGACGGCGACAGGCCCTGCGGTGACACCGTAGTCGGCGCCTCGGCGGGCCAGGTGTGCCGCATGCGCGCTAGCCACCAGGGTCTTGGTCGGGATGCAGCCCGTATTGACGCACGTGCCGCCAATCAGCTTGCGCTCCACCACCGCAACGGTATGACCCGCGCTGGTCAACCGGCCGGCCAACGGCGGCCCGGCCTGCCCGGCGCCGACGATGATCGCGTCGAAGCGGCGCTTGTCCTCCGGTCGCTGCGCTCGTGCCCCCGGCCGAGTCATATGACTTTGGTCAGGTATGCGATGAGAAAACCGCCGATCACCGCGACGGCGTCTTCGAGCAGTGCGATCGGAAGATCGCGGCCACCGGTCGCGGCCACCAGCCGCTTGCGCAGCTCGTAACCGCCCAATGTGCCGAGCACGGCGCCGACGACGCCCGCCCCCAGCGACGTCCAGATGTACGCCCACGCCGTCCCGATGACCGCTCCGGCGAACCCGCCGGTGATGATCCGGGTGACGAACTGAACAGGGGTCTTTCGGCTCGGCGTCTTCGGCAACTGATCGGTCACCAACTCGATGACGGCCAGCACGCTGAGGATGCCGACGGTCACCGGGTGTCCCACCCATGCCGCCCACGTTCCGCTGAGGTTGATCCAGTCCAGCAGCGCGGCCCAGCTGACCACTGCCGGCGCGGTCAAAGCGCGCAGACCGGCGACGATCCCGATAAGCAGAGCGAGTAACAGAACGAGCGCGTGCGTCATGCGAACCTCCTCGCGTCGACCCCCGCACGGACGCTAGCATCCGGACCGTGCGCGAAGGCTAGAAGCGGCAGAACCTGATATCGGACGCCAGAATCGCTTTGGCGCCGATGCTGGCCAGCTCATCCATGACCGCGTTGACGCCCTTGCGTGGCACCAGGGCTCGAATGGCCACCCATGCCGGGTCGGCCAGCGGCGCGATGGTCGGCGATTCCAGTCCGGGCGTGATCTCGGTGGCACGATCCAGTACCGCTCGTGGGCAGTCATAGTCAAGCATCAGATACTGCTGACCGAAAACCACGCCCTGCACGCGGGCAGCGAGTTGGTCGCGTGCGGCCGCGGTGGCCCGGTCCGCGCTCTCGCGTTCGATCAGCACCGCCTCCGAATCGCATAGCGACTCACTAAAGGCGACCAAGTCGTGCAGCCCGAGCGTGCGGCCCGATCCCACCACGTCGGCGATCACGTCGGCCACACCGAGCTGCACCGAGATCTCAACTGCTCCGTCGAGCCGGATCACTTCGGCGTCGATTCCCTTGTCGGCCAAGTCTTTTCGTACCAGGTTCGGAAACGCGGTGGCTATGCGTTTGCCCGCGAGGTCGGCGACCGACCAGTTGCGGCCGGCGGGCGCGGCGTAGCGGAAGCTCGACTGGCCGAATCCCAGCGCCAGCCGTTCCCGAACCGGGGCCTGCGACTCCAGCGCGAGATCGCGCCCGGTGATCCCGAAGTCGAGATCGCCGGAACCGACGTAGATCGCAATGTCCTTGGGCCGCAGGAAGAAAAACTCGACCTCGTTGGCCGGGTCGACGACCGTCAAATCCTTCGGATCACTGCGCCGCCGATATCCAGCCTCCGAGAGGATCTCGGCGGCCGGTTCGCTCAGCGTGCCCTTGTTGGGCACCGCAACTCGCAGCATCACAACTTCCGGTACACGTCATCGAGGGTCAGGCCGCGGGAGATCATCAGCACCTGCGTCCAGTACAGCAGTTGGCTGATCTCGTCAGCCAGCGCCTCGTCGCTTTCGTGCTCGGCAGCCAGCCACACTTCGCCGGCCTCCTCCAGCAGCTTCTTGCCGAGTCCGTGCAAGCCGCCGTCGAGGGCGGCGACGGTGCCGCTGCCGGTGGGGCGGGTACGCGCGCGTTCGCTGAGCTCGGCGAACAGCGCGTCGAAGGTTTTCACGGGTCGCGATTGTTTCACGTGTTCGAGGCGCGCATCAAACAAGTATCCTTCCCCGCGCCAGACACCGCGCCGTCGTGATCAGGCGGTGCGTTCGCCGAGACCAGACTCCAGTTCGGCGAAGACGGCCCGCAATGTCGCGACGTCGACGCCTGCCAATGACGCCATGAGCCGGCGCCGCGGCCCGCCGGGGACCTCTACCTCATTGGGTATGACCAGCACCGGGCATCCGGCGCCCTCGGCGGAAGCCGCTCCGGTGATCGAGTCCTCAATCGCCAGGCACGACTGCGGCGGCTCACCAAGTAAGTGGGCCGCTCGCCGGTACGGATCCGGCGCCGGCTTGCCGTGTTCCACCTCGTCGCCGCACACCGTCGCCGAAAAATACTCGCGGCCGATAACCTCCAGCGCCCGCTCGGTAAGGGCCCTATGGGTGTTGGTGACCAACGCCATCGGAACATCTTGAGCAGCAAGGGCTTTCAGCAGTTCAGCAGCACCGTCACACCATGGCAGACCCCGGTCGAACAGCTCGGCGGTGTAGTCGAGCAGCCAATCTGCCGCTTGCGTCATCGCCGCCGGATCATGATCAAGGCCCAGGTCGTCGAAGATGATCCGTATCGTGCCCCCCGCCGAGCCGCCCACCGTCGCGGCCCGCACCTGCGGGGTCAGCACTCCGCCGAGATGCTCGCACAGCGCCGCCAGCGAGACGTCCCACAGCTTTTCCGAGTCGACGAGCGTGCCGTCCATGTCCCACAGCACTGCTCTCATCGCACCCGCCTAGACGTTGAAGTACTTGGCCTCGGGGTGGTGCAGCACAAACGCATCGGTGGACTGCTCGGGATGTAGCTGCAGCTCCTCGGACAGTGTCACGCCGATGCGCTCGGGCTCCAACAGCGCCACCATCTTGGTGCGCTCCTCGAGGTTCGGGCAGGCACCGTAGCCGAACGAGAACCGCGCTCCGCGATAGCCGAGCTTGAAGTAATCCTCAACCGAGTCCGGATCCTCGGACGCCATCACGTGGTCGGAGAACTTCAACTCCTCGCGAACACGCTTGTGCCAGTACTCCGCGAGCGCCTCGGTCAGCTGCACGCCGAGTCCGTGCACCTCCAAATAATCCCGGTAGGCGTTGGACGCGAACAGTTCACCGGCGAAGTCGGCGATCTCCTGACCCATGGTCACCAGCTGGAACGGCAGCACGTCAACCTGATTCAGCTTGTGGGCCCGCTCCCTGGATCTGATGAAGTCGGCGATGCACAGGAACCGGCCGCGTTGCTGGCGCGGAAATGTGAACCGAAAACGTTCGGCGGCATCGGGTTTGGGCTCGGCCAGGACGATGACGTCGTCCCCCTCGGACACCGCGGGAAAATAGCCGTACACCACCGCGGCATGCGCGAGGATGCCGTCGGTGGACAACCGGTCCAGCCAGTACCGCAGCCGCGGCCGGCCCTCGGTCTCGACCAGATCCTCATACGACGGGCCATGCCCGCCGCGCACTCCGCGCAGCCCCCACTGGCCGAGGAACAACGCCCGTTCGTCGAGCATCCCGGTGTAGTCGGCCAGCGCGATACCCTTCACGACGCGAGTGCCCCAGAACGGCGGGACCGGCACATCCGCGTCGGCGGCGACGTCGGAGCGTTCCGGCACCTGCACCGGGGTCTCGGCGGCCTTGCGTTCGGCGGCAATGCGTTTCGAGCGTTCATGGCGCGCCTTGCGTTCGGCCTCCTTCTCACGGGCGGCGACGGACTCGGGGCTGTCCGGATCGGGAGCCAAGCCGCGCTTGGTGTTCATGATGGTGTCCATCAGCTTCAGGCCCTCGAACGCGTCGCGCGCGTAATGCACTTCGCCCTGGTAGATCTCGGCCAAATCATTCTCGACGTAACTGCGCGTCAGCGCCGCGCCGCCGAGCAGCACCGGGTATTTGTCGGCTACTCTGCGGGTGTTCATCTCCTCGAGGTTTTCCTTCATCACCACGGTCGACTTCACCAGCAGGCCCGACATGCCGACCACGTCGACGCTCTTGTCCTGGGCCACTTCGAGAATGTTTGAGATCGGCTGCTTGATGCCGATGTTGACGACCTCATAGCCGTTGTTGCTCAAGATGATGTCGACGAGGTTCTTGCCGATGTCGTGCACGTCGCCCTTGACCGTCGCCAGCACGATGCGGCCCTTGCCGGCGTCATCGGCTTTCTCCATGTGCGGCTCGAGGTAGGCTACCGCGGTCTTCATCACCTCGGCGGACTGCAACACGAACGGCAGCTGCATCTGCCCGGATCCGAATAATTCGCCGACGGTCTTCATGCCGGCCAGCAGGTTCTCGTTGATGATTGCCAGCGGCGGCTTCTGGGTCATCGCCTCGTCTAGGTCGGCCTCCAGGCCGTTGCGTTCGCCGTCGACAATGCGCTGTGCCAACCGCTCCAGCAGCGGCAGCGCGGCCAGCTCGGCGGCGCGCGACTCCTTCGACGACGCCGACGACACGCCTTCGAACATCCGCATCAGTTCCTGCAGCGGGTCGTAACCCTCGCCGCGGCGGTCGTAGACCAGGTCAAGGGCGACGTTGCGCTGATCCTCCGGGATCCGGTTGATCGGCAGGATCTTCGACGCGTGCACGATCGCCGAATCCAGGCCCGCCTCGCGGCACTCGTTGAGGAACACCGAGTTGAGCACCTGGCGAGCCGCCGGGTTCAGGCCGAATGAGATGTTCGACAGGCCCAGCGTGGTCTGAACGTGAGGATGGCGCTTCTTGAGTTGGCGGATGGCCTCGATGGTCTCGATGCCGTCGCGGCGGGACTCCTCCTGTCCGGTGCAGATCGTGAACGTCAGGCAGTCGATCAGGATCGACGACTCCTCGACGCCCCAGTTGCCGGTGATGTCATCGATGAGCCGCTCGGCGATCTGCACCTTCTTATCGGCGGTGCGCGCCTGGCCCTCCTCGTCGATGGTCAGCGCGACCACCGCGGCCCCGTGCTCCGCCACCAATTCCATCGTCTTGTGGAACCGGGACTCCGGGCCGTCACCGTCTTCGTAGTTGACCGAGTTGATCGCGCACCGGCCGCCGAGATGCTCCAACCCGGCGCGCAGCACCGCGGCTTCGGTGGAGTCCAGCATGATCGGCAGCGTGGACGCGGTGGCCAGCCGACTGGCCAGTGCGGTCATGTCCGCTACCCCGTCGCGGCCCACGTAGTCGACGCACAGGTCGAGTAGGTGCGCGCCGTCGCGGGTTTGCTCCTTGGCGATGTCGAGGCATTTCTGGTAATCCTCGGCGATCATCGCTTCACGGAAGGCCTTGGAGCCGTTGGCATTCGTCCGTTCGCCGATCATCAGGACGGACGCGTCCTGGGCGAACGGCATGGCCGCATACAGTGACGACACCGAGGGTTCGTACTCGACGCGGCGCTGCGCGCGCTGCACGTTCGGAATCGCTTCGGCCACCCGGCGGATGTGCTCCGGGGTCGTGCCGCAGCACCCACCCACCAGCGAAAGCCCGTATTCGGAAACGAAGCCCGACAACGCCTCGGCGAGTTCGTCTGGCTGCAACGGGTATTCAGCGCCGTTGGGTCCAAGCACCGGTAGCCCGGCGTTCGGCATCACCGAAACCGGGGTGCGGGCGTGCTTGGACAGATAGCGCAGGTGCTCGCTCATCTCGGCCGGCCCGGTCGCACAGTTCAGCCCGATCATGTCCACACCGAGCGGCTCCACCGCGGTCAGCGCGGCGCCGATCTCGCTGCCCAGCAGCATCGTGCCGGTGGTCTCCATCGTGACGTGGGCGAACACCGGAATGTGGCGGCCGGCCTGTGCCATCGCACGCCGCGACGCCAGCACGGCTGCCTTCAGCTGAAGCAGGTCCTGGCAGGTCTCCACCAGGATCGCGTCGGCTCCGCCGTCGAGCATGCCGAGCGCCGCCTCGATGTAGGCGTCGCGAATCAGCGCGTATTCGGTGTGGCCAAGCGTCGGCAGCTTGGTGCCCGGGCCCATCGAACCGAGCACGTAACGCTTGCGGTCGCCGGTGCTCATTTCGTCGGCCACCCGGCGCGCGATAACCGTGGCCTTCTCCGACAGTTCCCGGATCCGGTCGGCGATGTCGTAGTCGCCTAGGTTGGACAGATTGCAGCCGAACGTGTTGGTCTCGACGGCGTCGGCGCCGGCTTCGAAGTAGGCGCGGTGGATGTGCTCGATGACATCCGGCCGGCTGTCGTTGAGGATCTCGTTGCAGCCTTCGAGGCCACGGAAGTCGTCCAGCGTCAGGTCGGCGGCCTGCAGCTGCGTACCCATGGCGCCGTCACCAATGACGACCCTCTGCTCGAGGATCGTCAACAGGTCGGTGTCATAGTCAAGATCGTTGGCACGGCTCACGTTAATAGGATAGTCCGTCTAGACAACTGGGTATTTGGTCAAGCGCTCATCGGCCCCTGCCAAGCCTTACTCTGAGTCTGTGACCCCGTCGAAGCCTACCGGTGCCGACCTGCCCGAACTACATGACGCCGTGGTCGTCGCCGCGTTCGAGGGCTGGAACGACGCCGGCGATGCGGCCAGCGACGCGCTTGAGCATCTGGATGCGATCTGGGAGGCGGAGCCGATCATCGAGATCGACGACGAGGCGTACTACGACTATCAGGTCAACCGGCCGGTGATTCGCCAGGTCGACGGCGTTACTCGGGAACTGGTATGGCCGTCGATGCGGATCTCGCACTGCCGCCCCCCGGGCAGCGACCGCGACATCGTTCTGATGCACGGCGTCGAGCCGAATATGAGATGGCGCACTTTTTGCGCCGAACTGCTCGCGATCGCCGACAAGCTCAACGTCTCCACCGTCGTGATCCTGGGCGCATTGTTGGCCGATACCCCGCACACTCGTCCGGTGCCCGTCTCCGGTGCCGCCTACTCGCCCGAGTCGGCGAAGTTTTTCGGCCTGGAGGAAACCCGCTACGAGGGTCCGACCGGCATCGCCGGGGTGTTCCAGGACGCCTGCGTGGCGGCGGGCATCCCGGCCGTGACGTTCTGGGCGGCGGTGCCGCATTACGTGTCGCAGCCGCCGAACCCGAAGGCGACGGTGGCCCTGCTGCGCCGGGTCGAGGACGTGCTCGACATCGAGGTGCCGCTGGCCGACCTGCCGACCCAGGCCGAGGAGTGGGAGGACGCGGTCACCGAGATGACTGCCGAGGACGACGAGATCGCCGAGTACGTCCAGTCGCTGGAACAGCGCGGCGACGCCGAGGTCGACATGAGCGAGGCGTTGGGCAAGATCGACGGCGACGCGCTGGCCGCCGAGTTCGAGCGCTATCTGCGCCGCCGCGGCCCCGGCTTCCGGGGTTAGACCTTCACCGGCTTCGGCGCCTGCCACGTGCCGTTCAGGGCGTCGGGCTTGGGCCAGTACAGCCGCTGCACCAAGCGGAACGGGCCCGGTGGCGCCGGCAGCCAATTGGACTCCCTGTCAATCCCCGGCGAGGCGTTCTGGATATAGAACGTGTATCCGCCGTCTGGGTCGGCCACCAGGCTGGGCAGCATCGGCGAGTTGATGAGGTAGCGCTGGATGGGGTTGGCCACCAGCAGACTCTTCGGCAACTCGTACATGGTCAGCGACCAGAACGCGTTCACCGGCGGCAGCTGGCCGGGCGCGAAGCGATACGTATAGTTGTTGGCCCCGGTCAGCGGAGTGCCGGTCGAGTCCACATCGAACGACGGGTACATGGCCTCCTCTTTGCTGTTGCCGTAGATGCCCTCCGCCGCGCCCGCCATTCGGTAGAGGTAGTTGTTTCCGAGTTGCTCACGCGTACCGAACAGGTCGCCGGCGGTGACCTGACCGGTGTCAATCTTGTCCTTCTGCAGCTTCTGTAGTTCGGCCCATGCATCAGCCATGCCGCCCTCGATAGCCGACCGCATCTCTGGCGTGAGCTTGTCGGGATTGAACGTGCGGTCGGGCCCGATGCCGATGCTGGCGAATCGGTTTCGCAGCTCCTGTTCGGATGGCACCGTGGGCGCGAACCGCATTGTGAAACCGAGGATGTCGAAGAACTGCGGTGAGGTCTTCTGCTGATCCGGCGTCAGCGGCGGGACGAAGTCGATCGGCGGGGCGGCAGGCGGCGGGGGTTGTTTCAGAAATGCCGAGAGCGGCTGGACCTGATACCCGTCTTGGATCTTCTTGACGCTGTCGAGGTCGGACGGGCCGAGAAGCTGGGTTCGGTAGATCACCGACGCCAGGTCGGTGTCGGAGCGGATGGTCTCGTTGATGCCATCGGGTTTATCTCCCTTCCAGCCCGGTCCGGCCAGTAGATATTTGCCGCCGCTGTTGCCGGTGGTCCGGCTGCCGACGTAATGGAAGTTGTAGGTGTATCCGTCGACGAACTGCAGCGAGTAATAGCGGTTCTGTTCGATCGGCGGGACGGTGAGCACCAGCGGCTCGGTCCGCAGGTCGGCACCCAGCATCGAATACGGGGTGTCCGAATTGGGTGTCTGGATCGCGGTGTCGGCCGGCGTGAACAGCCTTGCGGTGCTGTGGATCTGGTTCCAGTCGCCCTTGTACTCGGGATCCTGCTTGTTGACCAAATACCGGTACTGCACGCGATAGTTGTCGACCATCGGAAAGCCGTAGATGTAGGCCTCCCTTGCGATGGCTCGGGCCTGCTCCGACGTGACGGCGGCCGGCGGCGTGCTCGTGGTCGTGGTTGTCGCCTGGTTCCTGTTGCCGCCGCAGCCGGCCGCCGTCGCCAGCAGCATCGCCACGGCCGCAACCAGCGCGAACCGTCTCACTTGGCAACCCGCTTCTCCATCGCTTCGCGGCATGCGCTCATCGACCGGCCGGACGCGGCGACCTCGGCGCCGATTCCGCGAGCGCCACCCGTGACCAAAGCGACTTTGCCGTTCATAGAACTCATAGCCGGGAAACGTACCTCAAGCGAGCACTGGGCGGGGCGCTGTTCAGTCTCTACAGTGCGACACCGAGCAGCGCGTCCACGCACGTCCGCACCAGCGCGGGCGAGTCGGCTTCGTTGCCGCCGCACTCGAGCGCGTCGGTAACCCAACCATCCAGTGCGGCAAGGGCTTTGGGCGTATCTAGGTCGTCGGCGAGATACCGGCGAACTCGACCGACCACATCAGTGGCATCGGGCGCCGACGGCAGCGACACCGCCTCCCGCCAGCGGATCAGCCGTGCCTGCGCGTCGGCCAGCGCCGCGCCGCTCCACGAGCGGTCCTGTCGGTAGTGCCCGGCCAGCAGGCCCAACCGGATCGCCGCCGGCTCGATGCCGTCGGCTCGCAGGCGTGAAACCAACACCAGGTTGCCCCGGCTCTTCGACATCTTGTGGCCGTCCCACCCGATCATCCCGGCGTGTACGTAATGACGGGCAAAACGCCGCTCCCCCGTGACGGCTTCGGCGTGGGCGGCGGAGAACTCGTGGTGCGGGAAGACGAGATCCGAGCCGCCGCCCTGGATGTCGAGGTCGGTGCCGATGCGGCTTAGCGCGATCGCTGCGCATTCGACGTGCCAGCCCGGACGGCCGGGGCCGAACGGTGACGGCCAGCTGGGCTCACCGTCGCGGGCCGCGTGCCACAACAGCGCGTCCAGCTCGTCGGCCTTGCCGGGCCGATCCGGGTCTCCCCCGCGTTCGGCGAACAACCGCGCCATCGTCTGGCGGTCGTAGCCGGACTCGTAGCCGAACTGCGCGGTGGCGTCGGCGCGGAAATACACGTCCGGGTGGTGTGGGTCGTCGACGACGTAGGCCGCCCCGGAAGCCAGCATTTTTTCGACCAACTCGACGATCTCGTTGATCGCCTCGGTGGCACCGATGTAGTCGTGCGGCGGCAATACCCGCAGCGCCGCCATGTCGTCGCGGAACAGCGCGGTTTCTCGGTGGGCCAGCTCGCGCCAGTCGACGCCGTCGCGGTCCGCGCGGTCGAACAGCGGGTCGTCGATGTCGGTGATGTTCTGCACGTAGTGCACGCGGTGGCCGGTGTCCAGCCAGACCCGGTGAACCAGGTCGAAGGCGAGGTAGGTCGCGGCGTGACCGAGATGGGTGGCGTCGTACGGTGTGATCCCGCACACGTACATCGTCGCCGTCGACCCTGGCGCCACCGGGCGGACCTGCCGGTCGGAGGTGTCGTACAGCCGCAGCTGCGGTCCCCGTCCCGGCAATGCCGGAACAGGTGGTGCAGACCACGATTTCATGCTCTCGACTCTAAGCCGCGTCGGTCATGGCACCGCTCGGCGGACCGCGGCCAGTAGCGGCCCCGCGACGTCGCGCCGACACATCAACAGATCGGGCAGGTACGGGTCGAATTGGTTGTAGTGCAGCGGCGAGCCGTTCAGCCGTGACGCGTGCAGGCCCGCAGCCAGCACCACGCCGGCGGGCGCCGCCGAATCCCATTCCCATTGGCCGCCGGCGTGCAGGTACGCGTCCACGTCGCCGGTGACCACGGCCATCGCCTTGGCGCCGGCCGAGCCGATCGACACCGGCTGGATCGCGACCGTCCGGCGGATGTAGTGCAGGACCGGCGGTGGGCGGCTGGCGCTGACCGCGACCCGGATCGGTCGGTTGGTGCTTTCCCTCGGGCCCGGTCCGCTCACCGTGTCGCTGCGGTGCACCTCGCCGCGCGCGGGCAGCGCGACGGCCGCGTCGGTGATCTCGGCGCCGGCCTGCCAGAGCGCGACGTGCACGGCCCAGTCGTCGCGGCCGCGAGTGGAGAATTCGCGGGTCCCGTCCAGCGGGTCGATGATCCACACCCGGTCGGACCGCAGCCGGGACAGGTCGTCGTGGGCTTCCTCACTCAGCACACCGTCGCCGGGCCGCTCGTCACGCAGCCGGTCCAGGATCAGCGCGTTGGCCCGCTTGTCACCGGCGGCGCCGAGCGCGCGCGGGTCATCGAATCCGAGCTCGTCGCGCACGTCGAGCAGCAGCCTGCCGGCATCCTCGGCGAGCTCGGCCGCCAGCGCGGCGTCGGTGCGGGTCACGCCTGCCAGTATTGCCGAATACTTAGACAGCCGACGGATCCGGCGGCTGCGCTCGGCTCAGAAGGCGGGCCAAGGTATCGGCCTGCGCCTGTCGGGCATCGGCATCACCGGGTTGTCCAGCAGCGCCTCGGCGCGCCGACGCAGCGCGATGATCTCGCGGCCGGTGATGTGCCCGCGCAGCGCGTCGGCCAGCGGACCCGCGAGCGCCTCTGCGAGCGTGGCCACGTCGCCCAGCGTCTCATCGTCCACGGGCTTGCCCGCCCAGCCCCACAGCACCGTGCGCAGCTTGTCCTCGACGTGCAGGCTCACGCCGTGGTCCACACCGTAGACGTGTCCGTCGAGCGTGGTGAGGATGTGCCCGCCCTTGCGGTCGGCGTTGTTGATCAGCACGTCGAACACAGCCATCCGGCGTAGCCGGAGATTGTCGGCGTGCACCAGCGTGACCTCGTCTCCGGCGTAGTCGTAAGCCCGCAGCACCGGCAGGTAGCCGGGCGGCACCTTCCCGGCCGGAAGCAGGTCCACAAGGTCAGGGCTGTCCTTGCAGGTGTCGAGCGACGTGTCTTCAGGCTGGTCGATCCACAGTTGCAGCATGCCACGGCCGGCCGGGCCGTCGCGAATGATGGTGTACGGCACGATGTCCCAGCCCAGCGCGACCGACACCAGGTAGGAAGCGAGTTCGCGGCCGGCCAGCGTGCCGTCGGGAAAGTCCCACAGCGGCGCTTCGCCGGCGATCGGCTTGTACACGCAGTGGGTCCGGTGCTCGTGCCATTCGGCCTCGCACAGGAAGGTCGCGTTGCTCGCCGAGCGGATGCGGCCGATGACCGTCACCTCGCCGCGGCGCAGCGCCTCCCGCCGTTCATCCCCGGGTCGCTTCGCTCCGGCGCCAGGACCGTCACTCCTCGGCGTCATCCGACCCGAACGGCTCTGCACGCCGATAGCCGTTGGTGCGCACACAAATGTGGCCGGCCGGGTCGAGCGGCTCGTCGCACAGCGGGCACGGCGGGCGGCCCGCCGAGATGACGCGGTTGGACCGGGTGGCGAACTGGCGCGCCGACTCCGGGGTCAGGAACACCCGCACCGCGTCCGGGCCCTCCTCGGCGTCATCGAGGACAACGGACGCGTCGAACTCGCTGTCGGTCACGGCCAGCAGCTCGACCACCACGGTTTGCGCCTCGGAATCCCAGCCCAGGCCCATCGTGCCGACCCGGAACTCGGCGTCGACCGGGGTGATCAACGGGCTGGTGTCGTCCACCTCGCCGGTGTCCGGCGGGATCGGGGTGCCGAAACGGCGGTGCACCTCCAACAGCAACGCGCCGATCCGCTCCGCAAGCACAGCGACCTGCTGCTTCTCGAGCACCACCGACACCACCCGGGAGTCGTGCTGAGCCTGCAGGTAGAAGGTCCGGTTTCCGGGCTGCCCGACGGTCCCGGCGACAAAGCGGTCGGGCGTGCGGAAGACGTGGATTGCGCGGGCCATTGCACTTCCAAAATACCGGGTAATGCAGTTCGGGAGTAATCGCGAAGTGGTCGCGGTGTAGTCGCGATTCAGGTCCAAGGCGCGCAGCGATGCGAGCCCCGGTGGACTCCGTCCAGGGCAGAAGCGGAGCGATTCGGGGAACTAGTCCGCGGAGCCGCCCACGACCGCGTCCTCGGGCGGCACCTCGCCCGAAGACGGCTTACCCACCAGCGTCGACGCCAACTGTGCACCGGTGTGATTGACGTGCACGACGAACGGCCGCAGTTGGGTGTAGCGGATCACGCTCATCGATCCCGGGTCGACCGTGATGCGCTGAAAACCGTCGAGGTGGATGCCGAGCGCGTCGGCGAGCACCGACTTGATCACGTCGCCGTGCGCGCACGCCAGCCACAGCGCGTCGCCGCCGTGCTCGTCGTGCAGCCTGCGGTCGTGCTCGCGAACGGCGGCCACCGCGCGGGCCTGGACCTGCGCCAGTCCCTCGCCACCGGGAAACACCGCGGCGCTGGGCTGTGCCTGCACGACCGCCCAGAGCGGCTCCTTGACCAGATCGCCGATCTTGCGCCCGGTCCACTCGCCGTAGTCGACCTCGGTCAGCCGGTCGTCGACGATCGGGTCCACACCCAGCGCCGCGGCCAGCGGCTCCAGGGTCCGCTCACAGCGCAGCAGCGGCGAGCGCACCAGCGCGCGGATCGGCACCGATGCGACGCGATCGACCAGCGCGGCCGCCTGCTCGCGGCCCTTGTCGTCGAGGTCGATGCCCGGCGAGCGGCCGGCCAGCGTGTGCGCGCCGTTGGACGTCGAATGGCCGTGGCGCAACAGGATGACGGTCACGTCGAGGCCACCACTCCGCTGCCAAGCAGGATCAACACCACGCTACCGAGTGTGACCCGATAACCGACAAACCAGTACATACTGTGGTCCACCAGGAACCGCAGCAGCCACACGATCGCCGCGAATCCCACGACAAAGGCGATCAGCGTGCCCACCACAAGCTGCGGGCCAGTCGCGCTCAACCCGTCCTTGACCGGGTGAAACGCGTCGGGCAACGAGAACAGCCCGGACGCGAATACGGCCGGAATCGCCAACAGAAAGCCGAACCGGGCGGCCAGCTCGCGGTCCAGGCCGAGAAACAGCCCGGCGCTGATCGTCGCGCCCGAGCGCGAAACCCCCGGGATCAGCGCGAGTGTCTGCGCGATGCCAACGATCAGCGCATCCGGCCACCCGAGCTGGCCGACGCCGCGAGTCTGGCGGCCGAAGTACTCGGCGGCAGCGATCACCGCGGAGAACGCGATCAGCGCGGTCGCGACAATCCAGAGGTTGCGCACCTCGCCGCGAATCTGGTCCTTGAACGCGACCCCGAGCACGCAGATGGGAATCGAGCCGATGATCACGTACCAGCCCATTCGGTAGTCGATGTTGTGGCGGTGTGCGGTGACCAACAGGCCGTTGAACCACGCCTTGGCAATACGCGCGATGTCGCGGGCGAAATACAGCAACACCGCCAGCTCGGTGCCGAGCTGAATCACCGCAGTGAACGACGCGCCGGCGTCGTCGGAAAAGAAAAGACGCGATGCGATCGCCAGGTGTCCCGACGAAGACACCGGTAGAAACTCGGTCAGGCCCTGTATTACCGACAAGACAATGACGTGCCACCAGGACATCGCCGCCGCAGTCACGCGGACGACCGTACCGTGGACGGCTGTGGAAACCCGCTAGCGGTTTTGGCGGAAACCCGTGCGAGGTAGCGGCTCTGCGTTCGCCACCGCATCGCGCACGGCGGCGATGATGCTGCGCTCGTCGGTGAGATCGATGTCGGTCAGTGTCCGGCTCGCGGTGGCGATCACGTCTTCGGCTTGCGGCACAGGGCCTTTCAGCCGCGGCCGGTACACCTCGACGACCAGCAGTCGCCGCAGTGTCCGGAACGCGAAACTGCGCCCGTCGCCGAGGTGGCCATAACCGCTGCCGTACACCCCGGTGGAGATGACCTCGATGCTGAATTCCCTACCGGCTGTGTCGCGATCGGCGGCGAGGGTCATGGGGTGAAGATACCGTCGGGGCCACCGTCCGGAGTACGGAATTGTCCGGGGAAGCCTTGCCTACACTTGTCGGTAGATAGCAACACTAATCGCACGCTCGAGAGTTACCCGTTGCCGACGCTAACGAAACCAGCCAGTCAAACCGGCTTCCGGTGGGTAGTGGTGCTGTTGCTGACGGCGGCCGGCTGCTCGTCGAGCCCGGCGGGTGGTCCGCCGACTATCGGCCCGGCCGGACCAGCGGTGTCCCCTGTGGCGACCGGCCGGCCGGCCGGGTTGGTGCGCCCGTTCGACGGCCATGCGGCGGCAGCGTTGTTCGATGCCGGTACAAAGTCGCTGGTGGTGTTCAGCCCGGGCGCGGGCGAGCAGGCACCCGGCATCGTCACCATGTTTTCCGCCGCCGGAGATCAGCCGCGGCCAGTCGCGCTGCCCGGACCCGCCACCGCGCTGGCCGGCGACGGCAGTGGCCACGCGTATTTGTCGGCGCGCGGCGGGTATTACCGGGTCGATCTTGCCTCCGGGGCCACCGCGCGCGTCGGGGTCGGCGGCCGGCAAACGACGGACTTCACCGCAATCGCCCGGCGCGCCGACGGCAAGCTGGTGCTCGGCAGCGCTGATGGAACGGCCTACACCTTGAGCTCCGACACCGAGGTGGCCGCCCGGCTCAAGATCTTCGCACGAGTGGATTCGCTTGCTGCACAAGGAAATACAGCGGTCGTGCTGGACCGCGGTCAGACGTCGGTGACGACGGTCGATGCCAGCGGCAACCACGCCGCACAGTCGCTTCGCGCCGGGGACGGCGCGACCACCCTGGCCACCGATCCCGCGGGCAGGGTGCTGGTGGCCGACACCCGCGGCGAAGAGCTGCTGGTGTTCAGCACCGATCCCCTGATGCTGCGGCAGCGCTACCCGGTACGCCAGGCCCCCTACGGCCTGGCCGGATCGTCGAGGCTTGCATGGGTGTCACAGACCGCGGCCAATGTCGTCGTTGGTTACGATCTGGCCACCGGAATACCAATCGAAAAGGTACGTTACCCAACCGTGCGGCAACCCAACTCCCTAGCCTTCGACGACGCGAGCGGGACGCTGTATGTAGTGTCGGCAACGGGAGACGGTGTGCAGGTGATCGAAGATGCAGCGGCGCCCCAGCCGCCCAACACCCAGGCGCCGCGATGACGGCAGCGGCGCGAGGGCGGCTGCCGGCAGGCTGGGACGTCGAACTGTCCGACGAGTACGAATGGATACCGCTGCGGTTGCCACCGGAGCTGACCCAGGTCAGCGCGTCGACGAGATTATCGATTGAGGCGGAGTACCGCGGCTGGGAGTTGACCCGGGTGCGCCGCTACACCGACGGCAGTCGGCGGGTGCTGCTGCGCCGCAAGAAATCACACACCAACGGCCTTACCGACCAACCGGGCCTGTAGTGCTGTACCGCGTGGTCCGGCGGGTGCTGTTCCGCATTCCCGCCGAGCGCGTGCATGCCTGGGTGTTCGCGATCCTGCGTGCGGTCACCGCGGTTGCGCCGCTGCGGCGGATGCTGCGGGGGCCGCTGGCGCCGCGGGATCCGCTGCTGGTCAGCACCGCGTTCGGGGTGCACTTTCCGGGGCCGCTCGGCCTGGCGGCGGGCTTCGACAAGGACGGCGCCGGGCTGAACACCTGGGGTGCACTCGGCTTCGGATTCGCCGAGGTCGGCACCGTGACCGCAGATCCACAGCCCGGCAACCCGCAGCCGCGTCTGTTCCGGCTGCCCGCCGACCGCGCATTGCTGAACCGGATGGGCTTCAACAACCACGGCGCAGGCGAGCTTGCGGTGCGGCTGGCCCGGCACGTCCCCGACGTCCCCATCGGCGTGAACATCGGCAAGTCCAAGCTCACCCCGTCCGAGCGTGCCGTCGACGACTACCGCGCCAGCGCGCGGCTGGTGGGCCCGCTGGCGGCGTTTCTCGTGGTGAACGTCAGTTCGCCGAACACACCCGGGCTACGCGACCTGCAGGCGGTGGAATCGCTGCGCCCGATCCTCGCCGCGGTGCGGGCGGAGACGTCGACGCCGGTGCTGGTAAAGATCGCCCCCGACCTGTCCGACCTTGACGTCGACGCGATCGCCGACCTGGCCGTCGAGCTCGGGCTGGCCGGCATCGTCGCGACCAACACCACGGTGTCGCGGGACGGCCTGCGCACCGCGGGCGTCGACGGACTGGGCGAAGGAGGTGTGTCGGGCCCGCCGCTGGCGCGTCGCTCGGTGGAGGTGCTGCACCGGTTGTACGCGAGGGTCGGCGATAAGCTGACGCTGGTCAGCGTCGGCGGCATCGAGACTGCCGACGATGCGTGGGAACGGATCACCGCCGGCGCATCGCTGATCGAGGGCTATACCGGATTCATCTACGGCGGCGGCCTATGGGCCAAGCACATCCACGACGGGATCGCCCACCGGTTGCGCGCGGGCGGGTTCTCCGGCTTGTCGGAGGCGATCGGTTCGGCGGTGCGGCGCAGCTAGCCAGGTTTTCGGCCGCGGAGACCGGTTACCCACGCATCATGGGATTTCCAGAGCAAACTCAACCCGTGCCAGGCGTCCAGGCGCACATGGATCCCGTGCCCGACTGCGGCGAGAACAGCTATCGCGGTTCAGGCAAACTCACCGGCAAGAAGGCCGTCATCACCGGGGGCGACAGCGGTATCGGGCGTGCGGTCGCGATCGCTTACGCGCGTGAGGGCGCCGACGTCTTGATCGCCTACCTCAACGAGCACGAAGACGCCAAGGAGGTGGCGAACCTGGTTGAGGCGGCCGGGCGCAAGTGTGTGCTGATGGACGGCGACCTGTCGGACCCCGATCATTGCGAGGCCGTTATCGGCCGGGCCGTCGCTGAGTTCGGCACGGTCGACGTGCTCGTCAACAACGCCGCCTACCAGATGACGCACGAGAGCCTTGAGGAGATCTCCAACGAGGAATGGGACTACACCTTCAAGCTCAATGTCGGCGCCTACTTCTATCTGGTCAAGGCGGCACTACCACACATGCGGCCGGGTTCGTCGATCATCGGAAGCTCCTCGGTCAACTCCGACATGCCATCACCGACCCTGGCGCCGTACGCCGCCACTAAGGCCGCGATCGCCAATTTCTCTGCAAGTTTGGCTCAGCTCTTGGGAGAGAAAGGGATTCGCGTCAACAGCGTGGCGCCCGGCCCGATCTGGACACCGCTGATTCCGTCGACGATGCCACCGGAGAAGGTACGCGCGTTTGGCGACGACGTGCCGCTGGGACGCGCGGGACAACCCGCCGAACTCGCAGCCATATATGTGCTGCTCGCCTCGGACGAGGCCAGTTACGTCTCCGGAGCACGAGTGGCCGTCACCGGCGGCAGACCCATTCTGTAATCACTTGCGCTACTGATTCTCCAGCTCATACGTGCCGTGGATGAGGGCCCGCGCGATCGCATTCATGAACAGATTGAATCCCAGATATGCCGGGCTGGCGTCCTCGGCCAGTTCGAGCTTCTCCACCTTGACCGCGTGCACGGCAATGAAATACCGGTGGGTCCCGTGTCCCGGCGGCGGCGCCGCGCCGACGTAGCGGCGCATGCCGGCATCGTTAACCAAAGTCAGTGCCTTGCCGGGCAATTCGCTGCCCTCCCCGACACCGGCCGGCAGATCGGTCACTGTCGCCGGGAGATTGGCGACCGCCCAGTGCCAGAAGCCCGAGGCCGTCGGGGCGTCCGGGTCGTAGACCGTGACCGCGAAGCTGCGGGTCTCCTCCGGGAAACCCGACCAGCTCAGTTGCGGGGACTCGTCCTCGCCGCCGGCTCCCATGATGCCGCTCACTTGTGGCATCGCCAGCGGCCGGCCGTCGGTGACCGAGTCCGAGGTCAGCGTGAAGGTCGGCAGCTTCGGCAGGAAGTCATACGGGTTGTATGGAAAAGGCATGGCAGGCGTTCCTCCTTGGTCAGCAGTGGGTCAGAAAGTGTTCCAGCACCTTGGTGCCGAATTGAAGCGCATCAACGGGTACCCGCTCATCGACGCCGTGGAACAGAGCCGTGAAATCCAACTCGGGTGGAAGCCGCAGCGGAGCGAATCCGAAGCAACGAATTCCCAAGCGGGCGAACGCCTTTGCGTCGGTACCACCCGAGAGCATGTAGGGCACGGTGCGCGCGTCGGGATCGACGGCCAGGATCGCGGCGTTCATTGCATCCACCAGCTCGCCGTCGAAGGTGGTCTCATAGGAGGGCAGTTCGGTGATCCACTCGCGAGTGACGCTTGGGCCGATCAACTCGTCGACTTCCCGCTCGAACGCGGCCTGCCGCCCCGGCAAGATTCGGCAGTCGACGACCCCCTCCGCCGTGGCGGGTATGACATTGGCCTTGTAGCCGGCCTTCAGCATCGTCGGGTTGGCGGTGTCGCGCAGTGTGGCGCCGACGACGCGTGCGATTGGTCCCAGCTTTTCGATTGCTCCATCCAGGTCGGGGGACTCCACGTCGAAGGTGTACCCGGTCTCCTCGGTGATCGCGTCCAGAAACTGCGTGACGGCGTCGGTCATCACCAGCGGGAAGCGATGGCGGCCAAGCCGTGCGACCGCCTCGGCGACCGCGGTGACGGCGTTCTCGTCGTGCAGCATCGAGCCGTGCCCGGCGCGGCTGCGGGCGAAGAGCCGCATCCACATCATCGATTTCTCGGCGGTTTCGATCAGATACAGTCTGCGTTCGCCACCGTCGCGGGTCGGAATCGTCAGCGAGAAGCCGCCGACCTCCCCGATCGCCTCGGTGACGCCGTCGAACAGGTCCGCCCGGTTGTCGACGAGCCACTGACAGCCATACTTTCCGCCGGCCTCCTCGTCAGAGACGAACGCGAATACCAAATCACGCGGCGGGACGATGTCATTGCGTTTGAAGTGCCGGGCCACGGCGAGCGTCATCCCGACCATGTCCTTCATGTCGACGGCCCCGCGGCCCCACACGTAGCCATCCTCGACCGCACCGGAGAACGGATGCACGGTCCAGTCGGCGGGCTCGGCGGGCACCACGTCGAGGTGTCCGTGCACCATCAGCGCCCCGCGGCTGGAGTCGGCGCCGGGCAGCCGCGCGAACACGTTGCCCCGCCCCGCGCGCCCCGCCTCAACATATTCGGTCTCATAGCCGACCTCGGCCAGGCGTTCGGCCACCCAGTGCGCGCACTCCCGCTCACCCTTGGTGGTCTCCGGCTCGCCGGTGTTGGTGGTGTCGAACCGGATCAGCGCGCTGACGAGGCCGACCACCTCGTCGACGGGACGGGTCACAGTGTTTCTTCCTACCATTGGAGGTGAGCGGAGGGTTTGGGTCCGGGTACCTGGATCCGATAGCCTTAGCTGCCCAACCCGCATGGTTGGTACAGGTCCGAGTGGCGGAATGGCAGACGCGCTAGCTTGAGGTGCTAGTGCCCTATTAACGGGCGTGGGGGTTCAAGTCCCCCCTCGGACACAATTCTTCTCGCGGGTCCGGCAGCGTGGGTCCGTTGGTGGTTTGGCCTGCTTCGTCCGCGCCGATCGGTCCAGCGACAAGGTTCCGACACGTGACGAGTTCCTGCAGCGCCACCTTGACCTGGAAGTAGCGCGGCGGATGTGCTTGGTTCGGTGCCGGTGAGGGTTATCTGGAACCGAGAGGATCAACGTGGGCAACACCGAGGAGAGCCGAGCGTCGTCTCGGCTGGCGCTGGTGGTGGGCGTCACCGCGGCAAGCGTCGGCGTCATCTATGGCTATGACCTGTCGAACATCGCGGGCGCGCTGTTGTTCATCACCGACCAGTTCGACCTGACCACCCGGCAGCAGGAGCTGGTGACGACCGCGGTGGTGATCGGCCAGATCGCCGGAGCGATCGGTGCCGGCGTGCTGGCCAACGCGATCGGGCGAAAGAAGTCGATGGTGCTGGTCGCGGCGACCTATGCGGCGTTCGCGTTGCTCAGCGCGTTGGCGGTGTCGGTGCCGATGCTTCTGGTGGCGCGGTTCCTGCTCGGCGTCACGATCGGGGTGTCGGTCGTGGTCGTTCCGGTTTTCGTGGCCGAGTCGGCGCCGGCAAGGGTGCGCGGTTCGCTGCTGGTGGCCTATCAGGTGGCCACCGTGGTCGGCATCATCACCGGCTACCTGGCCGCCTACCTGCTCGCCGGCTCGCACAGCTGGCGCTGGATGCTCGGCTTGGCCGCGATACCCGCCTTGTTGGTCATGCTGCTGCTGCTTCGCATGCCCGACACCGCCCGCTGGTACATGCTCAAGGGCCGGGTCGAACAGGCACGCCAAACGCTGCAACGTGTGGATCCGGACACCGACGTCGACCGAGAACTCGCCGAGATTCAGCGCGCGCTGCAGGAGGAAAGCGGCGGCGTGCTCGTGGAGATGCTGCGCCCGCCATACCTGCGGGCAACCATCTTCGTTGTCGCGCTCGGCTTTTTCATCCAGATCACCGGCATCAACGCGATCGTCTACTACAGCCCGCGGCTTTTCGAGGCGATGGGCTTCCAGGGCAACTTCGCCCTGCTGGTGTTGCCCGCACTGGTCCAAGTCGCCGCGCTGGCCGCGGTTTTCGTCTCGCTGCTTCTGGTCGATAGAGTGGGCCGCCGACCGATTCTGTTGTCGGGCATCGGAATGATGATCCTGGCAAACGCTGTGCTGATCGGGGTTTTCCTGTACGGCTCAAACTTCGGCGGCGCGCTCACGGCCGTCGGGTTCTTCGGCGTGCTGCTCTTCACGGTCGGGTTCACGTTCGGCTTCGGCGCGCTGGTGTGGGTTTACGCGGGCGAGAGTTTTCCGTCTCGGCTACGGTCCATGGGATCGAGCGCGATGCTCACGTCGGATCTGGTGGGCAATGCGATCGTCGCCGGCGTCTTCCTGTCCACGTTGAACGCGCTTGGCGGCGCAGGCACTTTCGCTGTGTTCGGCGCGCTTGCGGTGGCGGCGTTCGCATTCGTGTACCGGTTTGCGCCCGAGACCAAGGGCAGGCAACTAGAAGACATCCGGCATTTCTGGGAAAACGCCGGCAAGTGGCCCGCCGAACAGACCACCGTGAGCGAACGGCCGTGACACCCGGCGCCGTCCTCGGACTCGACATCGGCGGCTCCAAGACGCACGGGCTGCGGGCCGAGGACGGCGGCACCGTCGGCGAGGCGCTGGCCGGCAGCGCCAACGTCGCGTCCGTGGGCCCCGCCGAGGCGGGGCGTCAACTCGACGTCATCCTGAAGCGATTGGGCGCCAACGATATTCAAGCGGTTTGCGCGGGCGCGGCCGGCGTGGACACGACGACGACCGAGGCGATGCTGCGGGGTCTGCTGATCGAACGTCTGCCCACCGCACAGATCCGGGTGGTGCACGACACGCAGCTGATCCTGGCCGCGGCCGGCGTCGTCGACGGCATCGCGTTGATTTCCGGCACCGGCTCGGTCGCCTGGGGGCGAAGCGGCGCGCGATGCGCCCGTGCAGGCGGATGGGGCTACCTGCTCGGCGACGAAGGCAGCGGGTACTGGGTGGCTCGCGAAGCCTTGCGACGCAGCCTCGCGCGACTCGACCGCGGTGAACCGGCCGACCGCCTCGCTCAGCGACTGGTGGCCGATTGCGGGCTGCAATCTGCCGGCCAACTCCTCGACCACTTCTACGCTCAGCCGGATCGCCGGTACTGGGCCGGTCGTTCCCAGGTGGTTTTCGCGCTGGCGCGGGACGGCGATCCGACGAGCACCCGGATCGTCGAAGAGGCCGCGGGGGCGCTTGCCGATCTCGCGATTGCTGTCGCCGGCCGGCTGGGGTTGCCCGGTCCCGTCGTGCTTGCCGGCGGGCTCGCCGTGCACCAGCCCACCCTTCAGGAAATCGTGCGCCGACGACTTGCCCAGCGCCATCTCACCGACGTTCGAGTGCTGGCGGTCGACCCGGTCTGCGGCGCCGTCGAACTAGCGCGGCGACTGCTTGAACACCACGACCCCAGGGAGCAACCGTGACCTCGACCGCCGACCTCGACACACCTGGCACGCTGATGGCCGCGGAGATCGCCGAACAACCGCAGGTGTGGCGTCGTTTGCTCGGCGACGGTACCGAGGCGATCCGCGCCGCGGCCGCCCAAATCGCCCGACGGGCACCACGATTCGTGTTGTTCGTTGCCCGCGGCACCAGCGACCATGCGGCGCTGTACGCGAAGTATCTCGTTGAGATCACGCACGCACTTCCGGCCGGTCTTGTCTCGCCGTCAACGATGACCGTCTACGGGGCGCGCCCGGACCTGCGCGACGTGCTCTACATCGCCGTGAGTCAGTCCGGCGGCTCCCCCGACCTGGTGCAATCGGTCGAGGTCGCCCGTCGGCAGCAGGCGCTGACGGTCGCGGTGACCAACAACTCGAGCTCCCCGCTGGCCGAGACGGCCGAGATTCACATCGATGTGCTGGCGGGGCCGGAACGCTCGGTCGCGGCAACCAAGTCGTACACCGCCGAACTTCTCGCGCTGTATCTGTTGCTGGACTTTGGGCGCGGCGGCGACGGTCGCCATGCCGCGCAACTGCCCGACCTCGGCGCGCAGGTGCTGAGTTTCCAGGAGCTCGTTCGCATCGTCGCCCAGCGCTACCGCTTCGCGCAGCGGCTGATTGCTACCGCCCGCGGCTACTCCTACGCCACCGCGCGGGAGGCGGCCCTGAAACTGATGGAGACGTCTTACCTGTCCGCCCAGGCATTTTCCGGCGCGGACCTGTTGCACGGGCCGCTGGCCACCGTGGATCCGCAGGTGCCGGTGCTGGCCGTCGTCCCGGAAGGCGCCGGCGGCGAGGCGATGCTGCCGGTGTTGTCGCGGCTGGCCGAGCGCAACGCCGACGTTTTCGGCGTTGGCGCAGCACCGGCGCTGGAGCGGTTGACGGGTGGGATCACGCTGCCCGGCGGCGTGCCCGAGGAGCTGTCTCCGATGCTGGAAATCCTTCCGCTGCAACAATTGTCGCTGCATTTGGCGATCGCCCGCGGCGGTGATCCCGACAAGCCGCGCGGGCTGCGCAAGGTGACGGAGACGTTGTGACCCTGATCGGCGCTGGCACTGTCGTCCTCGACGGGCAGATCTGCCGACCGGGATGGCTGGACATAGTTGGTCCGCGGGTCACCGCCTGCGGGGCCGGCGCACCGCCCCGCGATGCCGACGTCGATCTTCCCGATGCCGTCGTGGTGCCCGGCTTCGTCGACATGCATGTGCACGGCGGCGGCGGAGCGTCGTACACCGACGGGCGACGGGCGGACATCGCCAGGGCGGTTACCTTCCACCGCGGTCACGGCACGACGACCACGCTGGCCAGCCTGGTCACCGCCGCCCCCGATGCGCTGCTGCACGCCGTCCGGGTGCTAGCCGATATGACCCGGCAGGGCGCTGTCGCCGGCATCCATCTCGAAGGACCGTGGCTGAGCTCGGCACGATGCGGCGCCCACGATAGAAACCTGTTGCGGCCACCGGGTCTCGCAGAAATCGATGCCCTGCTCGCCGCCGGCGACGGCGCGATCCGGATGGTCACGCTGGCTCCCGAGCTTCCCGGAAGCCGCGCGGCGATCAAACGATTTGTCGAGGCCGGCGTCGTGGTCGCGATTGGGCACACCGACGCCACCTACGAAGAGGCCAGGCAGGCAATCAGCGCGGGCGTGACCGTCGGAACCCACGTGTTCAACGCGATGCGGCCGCTACACCACCGCGAGCCCGGACCGGCGTTGGCACTGCTCGAGGATCCCCGGGTGACGTGCGAGCTCATCGCCGACGGCGTTCACCTCCACCCCGCGCTGGTGCGGCAGGTCATCGAAACCGCGGGATCGGACCGGGTCGCGCTGATCACCGACGCCATGGCGGCGGCAGGATTGGCCGACGGCGCATTCCGGCTGGGGGCAGTGGAGGTCGAGGTCGTCGACCACGTGGCCCGGGTGCGCGGGACGTCGACGATCGCCGGCAGCACCGCGACCATGGATCGGCTGTTCCGCACCGCGCTCGAACAATTCGGCTCCGTTGACGACCGAGCATTGCTCGCGGCGGTGCACATGACGTCGGCAACTCCGGCGACGGCGGTCGGGCTCGACCACGTCGGAAGGCTGCGCGCCGGCGTGGACGCCGACCTGGTCGTACTCGACCCAGACCTGCGCGTGGCCGCCGTCATGGCCAAGGGTGACTGGCAGGGTCAGCAGCCGTCATAGTTCATCGACACGTTGACGGCCGGCCCGCCGGTGGCGGTCTCCTTGTAACACGCTGATGGTCACGAGTCAGGACAAGTCGCGGAACGCGAGCGCGAAACCGCCGACCGCAATGGCCGCGGCGACGGCGTAGCCGAGGATCGACCACCAACCGGCGTGCGCGTACGCGGTGACGGCGACGATCGCCATGGCGAGAAACACCATCAGCATTCCGTACAGCGGCGGCCTGGCCGCGTATCGGTTGCGGGTCATCGATTCACCCCTTAGTCGTTCGGGTCCGCGGGTGGGTTGGCCACCACCGGGAATTCGCCGGTGTAGCCGATTCTCTCGCGGGCCACCGCCGTCACCCGGTTGCGCACCAGATACCAGCCGCCGATCAACATCGGGATGAGCACGATGATCGTCGCGACCGTCCAGGTGCCGATCGGCTTGTCGAAGGCCATCAGCACCAGCACCGCGGCCAGGAACACCAGGGTCAGATAGCCGGTGTATGGGGCGAAGGGCATCCGGAATCGGGGCCGCCGCATCTGCCCGGCGTTGCTCAACCGGTGGAGCCGCAGCTGACACAGCACGATAGTGGCCCACGATGCGATGATGCCCAGCGCCGACATGTTGAGCACAATCTCGAACGCCTGGCCCGGGTTGAACGCGTTGAGCACGACACCGAACAGGCAGATCAAACTGGTCAGCACGATGCCGCCGTACGGCACGCCCCGCTTCGACATTCTCGAAGTGAACCTTGGGGCGCTGCCGTTCATCGCCATCGAGCGCAGAATGCGCCCGGTCGAATACAGCCCGGCGTTCAGGCTCGAGAACGCGGCGGTGAGCACGACGATGTTCATCAGATCGCCTGCGCCGCCGAATCCGATCTTCGAAAAGAACGTGACAAACGGGCTCTCGCCGGCCTTGTAGGTGGTGTAGGGCAGCAGCAGTGCCAGCAGGGCGACCGAGCCGACGTAAAAGATCGCGATACGTGCGATCACGGAGTTGATCGCGCGGGGCATGATCTTCTCGGGTTCGGCCGTCTCGCCGGCCGCGGTGCCGACCAATTCGACTGCGGCGTAGGCGAACACGACACCCGACGTCACGATCAGCAGCGGCAGAATCCCGGTCGGGACCAGCCCGCCGTGTCCGGTCCACAGGCTCAACCCCGTGCTTCGGCCGTCGACCTGATAGCGGCCGGCCAAAAAGATGGTTCCGACGACGAGGAACGTCATCAGCGCCAGCACCTTGATCAGGGCCGCCCAAAACTCCATCTCGCCGAACCATCTCACCGAGATCATGTTGACCGACAAAACGGCCACGAGTGCGATCAGCGCAAGAGTCCATTGCGGGACCACGCCGAATAGGTGCCAGTAATGGAAATACGTTGCGATCGCGGTGGTGTCGACGATGGCGGTCATGGCCCAGTTGAGGAAGTACATCCAGCCGACCACGTAAGCGGCCTTCTCGCCGAAGAATTCACGCGCGTACGAGACGAACGAACCCGACGATGGACGGTGCAGCACGAGCTCGCCCAGCGCCCGCAGAATCAAGAAAACGAACACGCCGCACACCGCATACACCAGGAACAACCCCGGCCCCGCCGTGTGGAGCCGCCCGCCCGCGCCGAGGAACAGACCCGTGCCGATCGCCCCGCCGATCGCAATCATCTGCAATTGGCGGGGGCGCAGGCCCTTGTGATAACCCTCGTCCTCGCGGTGAAGGTGTTCGGCGGTTGGCTGCGATGTGGCAGAACCGGGGGTGCTGGGCAGTGTGGCCATCGAATTCCTATGAGTCGTTGTTCGCCTGAATTGTTGTTCGCCCCCGATCCGAGACTAACCGGGCTTAGGCCGACTAGCTGCCAGGCTGTCTGACAGATAGTGGATGAGTGTGGCACGCCGAACCCGCCGCCCACATCGAGTGCATTGCGCTGCAAATCCGTTCCGGCAAAGGCAATCTGCACACCGGACCGTCGGCCACACGTGCCGCATCGAAAACGACGCGATACGATGCGTCGGCGGCGTCAACCTCCGCCCCCGGTCAGCGTGCCGTCAACTACTCCGCCGTCGACTTCCACCACGCCAACCTCCACGCGATGGCCGCCCCGAACCCAAGCCACGAGGCGACGACAATCGCGAAGACGACGACTTGCACGACGCCGACGTAGTTCGCCGGATACAGCACACCGGTGATGTAGTGGTCGATGAAACCTTCCGGTGCCAGCGGCCGCATGCCGGCCCCGCGGCGTGCGCGCTGTTCCAGCCAGGTCAGCGGGCAATCGAATCGCAGCATGACGATGCCCACTCCCCAGACCACGACTGGCACGTGCAGCCAAATGGTCCAGCGCCAGCGCAGCGCAAGGAAACCGCCCACCACCAGATAGGCGAGGAAGGCGAAATGCAGCGCCACAGTGAGGGCAACCGCGATGACGTAAAAGTCCTTCATCTGCCAAGCTCAAGTATGACCGTCGCACGGTGGTTGGGATCGCTGGTTTGTGTTCTCGCCGTTCTGGTCGGCTGCGGATCGCCGAATGAGCCGCCGCCCACCCCGTCCGCCGACCCGGCCAAGGCCGACGCGGTGATGACCATCGTCCGCGACACGATGGCGCAGGCGCACCTGAAGGCGGTGATCGTGCGCGTTACCGCAAACGGCAAGGAGATCGTCACCCGGGCCGTCGGCGACTCGATGAGCGGCGTGCCCGCAACCGCCGACATGCAGTTCCGCAACGGCGCGGTGGCGATCTCGTATGTGTCCACGCTGCTGCTGCGGCTCGTTGACGAGAAGAAGCTGAGCCTCGACGACAAGCTGTCGAAGTGGCTTCCCGATTTCCCACACGCGGACCTGGTGACGCTGGGTCAGCTGGCCCAGATGACGTCCGGATACCCCGACTACGTGCTGGGAAACGACGCGTTCACCGCCGAGCTTTACGCAAACCCGTTCCGCCAGTGGAGCACTCAGGACATACTCGGCCAGATCTCGTCGCGTCCGCTGCTGTACGAGCCGGGCACGAACTGGAACTACGCGCACACCAACTACATACTGCTGGGTCTGGCACTCGAGAAGGCCACCGGCCAGGACATGCGAACGTTATTGCTGGACAAGGTGCTTGCCCCGCTGGGCTTGAAGAGCACCGCCGACTCCGATACCCCGGCGATCCCTTACCCTGCGCTGCACGCGTTCACGTCGGAGCGGCGCGCTTTTCTCAAGATCCCAAGCGGTACACCATTTTACGAGGAGTCAACGTACTGGAACCCGTCCTGGACGATCACCCACGGCGCCATTCAGACCACCAACATCTACGACCTGGAGGCCACCGCGGTCGGCGTTGGCTCGGGCAAGCTGCTCTCCCCGGAGTCGTACAAGAAAATGGTTTCCGCCGATCTTCGCGGCAAGACCCACGTGCAGCCGGGGTGCCCCACGTGCGCGGAAATGAACGACGGCTATACGTATGGGCTGGGCATCGTGATTTCCGGTAACTGGTTGCTGCAGAACCCGCTGTTCGCCGGGTATTCCGCGGTCGAGGCCTACCTGCCGTCGCAGAAGATCGCGATCGCGGTCGCGGCCACCTACGACCCGGCCGCGTTCGACGACCAGGGCAACTACGCCAACTCGGCGGACACCGCCTTCAGGCGCATTGCCGCGGAGGTCGCCCCGGGCGACGCGCCACCGTCACCGCCGGCCAGATAATCGCCGCGACGGCGCCGAAACCCGAGGTCGCGCGGTCGTCGCGTCGTACTCTGGTGGTGTCACGAACACTGAAAGAGCGAGTGCATGGGCAGGTTGGGTGGCTTCCCGCGACACGCTCCGGGACGCACATATCGGGACCGCCGCGAGGCCGGTCAGGTTCTCGCCGAGGCTCTGCAGATCTACCGCGGCAAGAAGGATCTCCTCGTCCTCGGCCTGCCCCGCGGCGGCGTTCCAGTCGCGTGGGAGGTCGCCGCCGGTCTGCGCGCGCCACTGGATGTCTTCGTGGTCAGAAAGCTCGGTGCGCCTCGGTGGCCCGAACTTGCCTTGGGGGCCCTGGCCAGCGGCGGCGGCGTGGTGCGCAACGACGAGGTGGTGCGCAGCCTGCGGATCAGCGACGAGCAACTGCAGACGGTCATCGACCGCGAGACCGAGGAACTTGAGCGCCGCGAGCGCGCGTACCGAGGCGGGCGGCCAGCGCTGGAGCTCGCCGACAAGATCGTCATTCTCGTTGACGACGGGATCGCGACCGGCGCAAGCATGACCGCCGCGGTGCGGGCCATCCGGGCGGCGGGACCCGCGCAGATCGTCGTCGCGGTGCCGGTCGCACCGCCGTCCGCACAGCAGCAGCTGGTCCAGCTCGCCGACGACGTTGTCATGGCCGCGATGCCCTCGTCGTTCATGGCGGTCGGCGAGTACTACGACGACTTCCGCCAGACCAGCGACGACGAAGTGCGCGAACTGCTCCACACCCCGACCATCGAGGCGACCGAATAAGGCCAGCCCTAACCTGAGCCGGACCGGCTGTTGCTCTCGCCGGAGTCCTCGTTCGTCGCGGTCTCCGCGACGGCGTCGTGTTCGGGCTCCGCGGCCGTCGACTCGTCGGGGTATTCGGCGTCGAAGGTTTCGGTCGGTTGATCCGGCTGGGTTTCCTGCGCCGCGGTGTCCTCGTCGGTGCCGGCGGTCTGGGCGTCGCGGCGCTGACGCTCACGCAGTGCGTCCACGATCAACAGCACCACACCGATCACGCTGGCGCCGATGCAGACCCACGCGATGACTTCATTGCTGGTGACGACGGCGGTAACGAGCGCGGCAAGCCCGATGACGGCCATCACCAGCGCGACGATCAGCATCGATCACTCCCTCCACCGAAGGGACGGGCGCTTTCCACCGCAGCGGCTAGTTGTTGCCCCGGTTGAATTGATTAAAGGCGCCGCTGTCGGCGTTCGCACTGGAATCGACGGGAGCGGCCGAGCCGCGCTGACCGAGCTCCTCGAGCTGTGACTCCAGATAGGTCTTCAATCGGGTGCGATATTCGCGTTCGAAGGTTCGCAGTTGCTCGAGGCGACCCTCCAGCACCGTGCGTTGCTGGTTGATGGTGCCCATGATCTCGGAGTGCTTGCGCTCGGCATCGGCCTGCAGCGCGTCGGCCTTTTCCTGCGCCTGCCGCAACTGGGTGTCCGAGCGGCTCTGCGCGTCAGCCAGCATCGCGTCGGCGCGTTGACGGGCCTCGGCGACCGTGGTCTCGGCGGTGTGTCGCGCCTCGTTGAGGATCTGATCCGCGTTCGCCCGAGCGTCGGACAGCAGTTTGTCGGCCTCCGCCCTCGCTGTGCCGGTGAGCCGGTCGGCTGTGTCTTGCGCGAGGCTTAGCACTCGCGCCGCCTTCAGGTTCTGGTCTTCGTCGGCCAGTCCGGGCGCGGGCTGGTGCGGCGGCGGCTCGTAGACGGGCTGCGGTTCGGGCTGCTGCTCATACAGCGGAATCGCTTGCGTCGCACCGGCACCCGCACCCGACTGTGCCGTGCCCAGCTCCTGATCGAGCTCGGCGACGCGCTGCCGAAGATCCGAGTTTTCCTCGATCAGTCGAGTAAGCTCGTTCTCCACAAGATCGAGAAACGCGTCGACCTCGTCCTCGTTGTAACCCCGCTTGCCGATGGGCGGCTTGCTGAAAGCGACATTGTGAACGTCGGCGGGTGTTAGCGGCATTGGCTGCCCCCTCAAGGTCTGGACCGGTCGAGCCTGATCTCGAAGTGTAGACCGATGTGATAGCCGGACTGTAACTGGCGTCCATCCTGTCACATCAGACCCGCCGGTTGCAGGCGAGGACGATAATTAAGAAGTAATTTCAATCTTGCCGCGTCAATTCAGATCGCTCGAAATCGTTGCCCGAGCCGGCCGAGGCATTGCCGCGCCCAGGTTCCGGCCCCGGGTTCAAGCGGCCGCGCCGAAGGCCAGCTGCATGCCGATGAACGCGACCAGCAGCAGCACCATGATCGACAGGTCGAAGCGGATCGCACCGACAGTGAGCTGCGGAATGATGCGCCGCAGCAACTTCACCGGTGGATCGGTGACGGTCATGATGATCTCGAGGATCACCACGGTGAATCCGCGCGGATGCCAGTCGCGGGAAAACGAGCGGATGAACTCCACCACGACCCGAGCGATCAGCAGCAGCCAGAAAACAAACAGGGCAAAACCCAAGATCTCGAAAAACAGCCGCAACTGGCCCTGACCTCACTACCAAATGTGACTTTGACGACACCGCCTGCGGCACGCATCAGACGGCCCTCGCCAGCCTACCGGCGTCGAATCCCGGCCCGCTTCGCTCTCCCCGCGAGCGGCAGGTGCCCCACCCTTTCGACGCCGCTATTGGTAGGCGTAAAAGCCGGCCTCGGCGATGCGCCTGCGTTCCTCGGCGGTGACGTCGATGTCGGCGGGCGACAGCAGGAACACCTTGGTGGCGACCTTGTCGAACGAGCCCCGCAGCCCGAATGCCAGCCCCGCCGCGAAGTCGACTAGCCGCTTGGCGTCGGCGTTGTCCAGCGAAACCAGGTCGATGATCACCGGCGTGCCGTCGCGGAACCGCTCGCCGATGGTGCGCGCCTCGCTGTAGTCCTTCGGGCGCAGCGTGGTGATCTTGGAAAGCGGGCTACCCTCGTCGAACAGCATCGCCATCCGGCGCGGGTCCATCGCCAGGGCGCCACGGGTGGAGCCGCGCAGCGCGCCGAAGCGCGGTGGCCGCTCGAATTCGCGTGGACGGAAGCGCGGCTCGTCGCGGTATCCGCTGCGGTAGCCGCCCGGATAGTCGTCGTCGCCGTCGTAGTCCCGGCCAGCCGGACGGTCGTCGTAGCGGCGGCCGTACCCGTCGTCATCGAACCGGTCGTCGCGGGTACGTCGCGGGTAACCACGCGCTGGACTGCGGTCGTCGTCGTCGTAGTACTCATCGTCGTAGTCCTCCATCGGCGCCATGCCGAAGTAGGCCTTGACCTTGTGCAGCGTACTCATCGCGTTACCCTTCCGGCGGCTGGTGTCGTGATGAACGTGTGACAGGAGTGACTACTCATGGTGACGTTAGCGGTCGTTGCCCCAGTAGCGCGGTACCGACACGCACACAGGTCGAACCGTGTGTCACGGCAATTTCCAGGTCCGCAGACATGCCGGCCGACAATTGCACCGCCTCAGGGTGTGCACGCAGCACCCGGCGGTGCTCGGCGGCCAGCTTTGCGAACTCCTCGTCGGGGTCGGAATCCATCGGCGGAATGCCCATTAGCCCGACCAGTTCAAGGCCATCGCCGGCGGCCACCTGGGCGCAGATCTCATCGACGAGGTCGGGCTTGGAGATGTCGACCCCGCCACGCGACACGTCACCGTCGAGGCTGATCTGCACGTAGACCCGCAGCGCCTCGCTGCGCCTGCCGTCCTCCAGCGCCCGCGCGACGTGGCGCTGCAGCGCAGTGACGACCCGCGCAGTGCTCACCGAGTGCGCGGCGTAGGCCCACTCGGCGATTGAGCGGGCTTTGTTGCGCTGAATGACCCCAACCATGTGCCAACGCACCGGGGCTCGCACCAGCGTCGCAACCTCGGCCGCCTTCGCGGCGGCTTCTTGTTCGCGGGATTCGCCAAAAGATTCGCAACCCAATTGCGAAAGAATCGCCACATCGGTAGCCGGGAAGAATTTCGTGATTGGCAGCAATTCGATTTCGCTGGCATTGCGACCGACAGCCGTTGCGGCGTCTTTCAGTCGCGTTCGAACGGACGCCAACGCATCCGCTAATTGCGCTTGTCTGGCGGCCGTCATTCCATCCATATCAGCGAGGCAAGGCGACCGGTCGGATTGTCCCGACGATGGCTGAACAGGCTGCGGTCGGCGACAGTGCACCGCGGGTCGGCGTCGATGGCCTCGATGCCCAAACCTGTTAATTGGCGGGCGATTCCGGCGCGAAGGTCCAAGGCCGCGGTGCCGTTGGCGCTTGTCGTGCGGCTGCCCGGCAGCGCGGCCTCGACTTCCGCGGCCATTTCCTCGGGCACCTCATAATTACGGCCGCTGACCGCCGGGCCGAGTAGCACCGAGATGTCCTCGGCGTGCGCGCCGGCTGCCCGCATCGCCTCCACGGCGCGCACCACCACACCCTTTTGGGCGCCGACCCGGCCGGCGTGCGCCGCCGCGACGACGCCCGCGCGGGCGTCCGCCATCAATACCGGCACGCAGTCGGCGGTCACCACCGCCAGCGCCAGCCGCGGTGTGGCGGTCACCAGCGCATCGGTGTCGTTGACGGCGCCATCCCGCGGGCCGCCGACCGTCACGACGTGGTCACCGTGCACCTGGTTCATCCAGATGATGCGCTCATCGTCCAGCCCGATTGCGCTCGCTAGGCGTTTCCGGTTGGCTGCCACCGCGGCCGGATCGTCGCCGACGTGGTCGCCGAGGTTGAAGGAGTCGAACGGCGGCGCGGAAACGCCGCCGGCGCGGGTGGTGGTCACCCGCCGCACACGAACGGTCACGGTCTCAAGTATTGCGGTGCGCCGGCGGGCCGCCGCCGATCACTTGCGCATGAACGGCGGCACGTCGACGTCGTCGTCGTCGTCGCCGCCGACCCGCACCGTCGCGCCGTTGGTGTGGCCCGGCACGCTCGCCGCGTCGGCGGGCTCGAACACGGTGGAGGCGACCGCGCCGGCCCGCCCGGCCGCGATACCCGCCCCCACCACCGGCTTGCGGCTCGGGATGCCTGCGTCGAACCCGGCCGCGATGACCGTCACCCGCACCTCGTCGCCCAGCGAGTCGTCGATGACTGTGCCGAAGATGATGTTGGCTTCGGGATGGGCCGCCTCCTGCACCAAGGAGGCGGCCTCATTGATCTCGAAAAGGCCCAGGTCGCTGCCGCCCGCGACGGACATCAGCACGCCCTGCGCGCCTTCCATCGACGCCTCCAGCAGTGGCGAGTTGATGGCGATCTCGGCGGCCTTGAGCGAGCGGCCGTCGCCGCGGGCCGAGCCGATGCCCATCAGCGCGGTGCCCGCCCCGGACATGATGCCCTTGACGTCGGCGAAGTCCACGTTGATCAGGCCCGGCGTCGTGATCAGGTCGGTGATGCCCTGGACCCCGTTGAGCAGCACCTCGTCGGCGCTGCGGAACGCGTCCATCAACGACACGGCGGCGTCGCCCATCTGCAGCAGCCGGTCGTTGGGAATCACGATCAGCGTGTCGCAGCTTTCCCGCAGCGCGGCGATGCCGGCCTCGGCCTGCGTGCTGCGGCGCTTGCCCTCGAACGAGAACGGCCGCGTCACCACGCCGACGGTCAGCGCCCCCAGCTTGCGGGCGATGCTGGCCACCACCGGCGCGCCGCCGGTGCCGGTGCCGCCGCCCTCGCCGGCGGTAACGAATACCATGTCAGCGCCGCGCAGCAGCTCCTCGATCTCGTCCTTGGCGTCCTCGGCGGCCTTGCGCCCGACATCGGGGTCTGCGCCGGCGCCCAGTCCACGGGTGGAGTCGCGCCCGACGTCGAGTTTGACGTCAGCATCGCTCATCAGCAGGGCCTGCGCGTCAGTGTTGATCGCGATGAACTCCACGCCCTTGAGGCCGTGTTCGATCATTCGGTTGACGGCGTTCACGCCACCGCCGCCGATGCCGACGACCTTGATGACGGCGAGGTAATTGTGCGGGGGGGTCATCGATCGCTTTCCTCCCAGTTGGACGTCGGGTGGCGGTCAACCTGGCAAACCCTCAACCTCAACCAGAGGCTTAGAGTTATGTCAAGTTGGTCCGCGCAAACAGAACGGTATGGCCGCCCCGGGTGGTATCCATGCAGGCGCGCCGTGTCGCCGACACATTTTTCGGCCGGTTCCCGGTCACCGATCGCTACTTGACGGTTGGCAAATCCGGGCTGGACACGTCATAGGTGTGGCCCACCTGCGTGAGCAGCGCGGCCAGCTTCTCGGCCTTTTCGTCGGTGCGGTCGGTGGTGCCCCAGATCACCTCACGCCCGTCGGCCAGCGTCAGCGTTATCGACGCGACCGACGGCGCGGCGATGCGGCCGACCTGCCCGGCGACCTCGGGCCGCAGCGAGGTAAGCACTTGCAGCGCCGCCTTGGTCGCCGGATCGCTGGGCCCGGGCGCGTCGACGTCGAGGTACGGCAGGCCGGGCGGCGGCGGTGCGGTCGCGAAATCCACGCCGTCGCGGTCGTAAAGATGCGGGCCGTCGGGAAAATCCTTGACCGTCACCGCGTTTCGCTCGACGATGGTGACCCTCAGCGACGACGGGTATTCGCGCTGCACTCGTACGCTTGCCACGCGCCGGATGGTGGCGACGCGGTCGGCCACCACGTCGGTGTCGATCTGCAGCAGCGGCGTGCCCGGCCGCACGGCGGCCGCCTGCACGACTTCGTCGCGCGGCACTGCCGCGATGCCCTCGACCACGACGTTGCGGGCCGCCATCACCGGCGTGAAATAGAGCAGCAGGCCCAGCCCGACCGCCACCACCGTCAGCAGCACCGCCCACGTCAACACCTTCAGTCCCCGAACGGTGCCCCGCGCGACGGGTTTGGTCTCGCTGCCCGGCAACCGGAATGCCCGGCGCTTGGCCTCGCGACGGGCCTCCTCGATCGCCCTCGCGCGGGCCTCGGCCTCGCGACGTTGCGCGCGCTCGCGTCGGGCACGCCGCCGCGGGCCCTCGAAGTCTTCGGCCTGCTGTCCGGTGGGCGCCCGCGGCCGCCCAGCGGTTGTCTCGGGCGGCGCTTCGCCGGCGAGGTCGGGATCGGTCATCGCCACACCGCCCCCGGCCGACCACCAGGTGAGCTGCGGTTGGCCTTGACCCGCAGCGCAATCAGGATCTCGTTGCCAAGCATCGTGACGTCGCCGGCGCCCATCGTGATCACGACGTCGCCAGGCCGGGCGGCGTCGGCGACCTTGCCGGCCACCGCGGAGAAGTCGGGCACGTAGTGCACCGGGACGCTGACGTGTTCGGCCACCGTCGCGCCGCTGACCCCGGCCAGCGGCTGCTCGCGGGCCGCATAGACGTCTAGCACGAAAACCTCGTCGGCACCGTCGAGCGCCCGACCGAACTCGTCCGCGAAAGCCTCAGTGCGCGAATACAAGTGGGGTTGAAACACCACGATCGCACGGCCGCGCTCGGTGCCGTTCCCGGGGTCGCCCCGCTCCTCCCCCCGAGCCTGATCGAGCATGGTTTTCACCGCGGCCAGAACCGCCCGCACCTCGGTCGGATGGTGTGCATAGTCGTCGAACACCCGCACCGAGTCGGCGCTGCCCACCAACTCGAAGCGCCGCCGCACCCCTTCGAATCCGGCCAGTCCGTCGAGCACGCATTCCGGCTCTGCCCCCGCCTGCACCGCCGCCACCAGCGCGCCGAGCGCGTTGAGCGCCATGTGCCGGCCGGGCACCGACAGCCGCATCACCCGGGGCAGCGACTCGCCGGCCAACTGCACGTGCGCGACCGCGCCGGTGCCCTGCTGCTCCCACGTCAGCAGCACCGCGGCCATAGCGTCCGCCGTTGTTTCCCGGGTCGCGTCGCCGCTGCCCGCGGCCGGGCTGCTGCCGTACCGCAGCACCCGCGCACCGCGGTGTTCGGCACGGGCCGCGAACGCCGCGCCGCCCGCGTCGTCGGTGCAGACGACCAGTGCGCCATCGGGCGCCAGCCGCGCGGTGAAGTCGTCGAACAGCGCGGTGTAGGCCTGCGGGCTGCCGAAGAAATCGAGGTGGTCGACCTCAATGTTGGTGACCACCACGACGTTGGGCGAATACTCCAACAGCGATCCGTCGCTTTCGTCGGCCTCGGCGACGAAATAGTCGCCGCTGCCGTGATGAGCGTTGGTGCCCGCCTCCCCCAGCTCGCCGCCGACCGCGAACGACGGGTCAAGCCCGCAGTGTTGCAGCGCGACAATCAGCATCGACGTCGTCGTGGTCTTGCCGTGCGTGCCGGTCACCATCACCGTGTGGTAGCCCGACATCAACTTGGCCAGCACCACCGGCCGCAGCACGACGGGAATGCCGCGCCGGCGGGCCTCCACCAGTTCCGGGTTGGTCCGCGGGATAGCGGCCTGGGTGGAGATCACCGTCGTCGGCCCGCCCGGCAGCAAGTCCAGCGACGATGGGTCGTGGCCGATGCGGATCACCGCCCCTCTGGCGCGCAACGCCAGCACGCCTCGCGACTCCTTGGCGTCCGACCCGGACACCAGAGCGCCGCGATCAAGCAGGATGCGGGCGATCCCCGACATGCCGGCGCCGCCGATGCCGACCATGTGCACCCGGCTCAGCTCGTCGGGCAGGTTCTGGGCGGTCATGCTCGACCATCCCGCCCGGCGTGGGCGATGTCGAGCGCGACCTGGGCAACCCGCTGGGCGGCGTCGCGGTGGCCGACGAGCGCGGCGGCGGTCGTCATCGCGGTCAGCCGGGGTGCGTCGGTGAGCAGGCCCACGACGGTCTCGGCGATGTAGCCCGGCGTCAGGTCGGCGTCGGAGGCCAGCAGCCCGCCGCCGGCGTTGACCACCGGCAGCGCATTGAGCCGTTGTTCGCCGTTGCCGATCGGCAGCGGCACGTACACCGCGGGCAGCCCGACCGCCGACACCTCGGCCACCGTCATCGCTCCGGACCGGCAGATCGCAAGATCCGCGGCGGCATATGCCAGATCCATCCGGGTCAGATAGGGCACCGCGACGTACGGGGGGTCACCGTCGGCGGGCTCTGGCAGCTCCAGCGTGTTCTTCGGTCCGTGCGCATGCAACACCGAAATACCAGCGGCGGCAAGGTCTTTCGCGGCCGCCGCCACCGCCCGATTGATGGACTGGGCGCCCTGTGAACCGCCGAACACCAACAGCACCAACGCGTTGTCATCGAACCCGAAATGGGCCCGGGCCTCGGCGCGTAGTGACATCCGGTCCAGCCCGGCGATCGCCGTGCGCAGCGGCACGCCCACGACATCGTCGTGTCGCAGCCCGCAGTCGGGCACCGCAGTGAGCACCCGTTGCGCCCAGCGCACGCCGACCCGGTTGGCCAGCCCCGCGCTGGCGTTGGCCTCGTGGATCACCACCGGCACCCGGCGGCGCGCGGCGAGGTAGGCCGGCAGCGCGACATAGCCGCCGAACCCGACGACGACGTCGGCGCTCACGTCGTCGAGCACCACCCTGGTCTGCTTGACGGCCTGCCGTACCCGGGCCGGCAGCCGCACCAGATCGCGGCTCGCCTTGCGCGGCAGCGGCACCGGCGTGATCAGTTCGAGGTGATATCCCCGTTGCGGCACCAGTGATGTCTCGAGTCCCCGCTGGGTGCCCAGCGCGGTGATCCGCACCGCGGGGTCGATGGTCTTCAGCGCGTCAGCGACGGCCATCGCGGGCTCGACGTGGCCCGCCGTCCCGCCCCCGGCGAGAACCACGGAAATACAGTCATTCACCCGTAACGCTGACCTTCCAGACCCCGTGCCCGCCCTCCCGGCGTCCGGCTGCGACGCTGCGCGCCGCGACGCTGTGCGGTTCCATGATGCCCTGAGTGCCTCACCGCTCTCGCGCCCACCTGTGCGTTTACCCGCTTTTTGCGCTGCTGTTTCGCCTGCGGCCTGGGCTGCTTGGATTGCTTGGGCTGCTTCGTCGGCGCGGACCGCGACCGCAGCCGGTCGCGCAGCGCCTCGGCCCGCGTGGGTGAATACGGTTCCGGCAGCCGCAGCCGCAGCAGCCGGTTCATCCGGTCGGAGCGGCCCGCCCGCAGCGCGGCCACGGCTTCCGGTTCGTGGCGCGCCGCGTTGGCGATCACGCCAACCATCAAAAGCGTTGTCGCCGTCGCGGTTCCGCCTGCTGAGATCAGCGGCAGCTGCAGCCCGGTGACCGGAAGCAGGCCGATGACATACCCAACGTTGATGAACGCCTGGCCGAGCACCCACATGGTCGTGGTCGCGGTCAGCAGTCGCAGAAAGGGGTCGGCCGACCGGCGGGCGATGCGCATGCCGGTGTAGGCGAACACCCCAAACAGGCACAGCAGCCCGAACGCCCCGACGAACCCAAGCTCCTCGCCGATGACCGCGAAGATGAAGTCGTTGTGTGCGTTGGGCAGGTAGTTCCATTTCGCGGTGCCCTGGCCGAGGCCATCGCCGAAGACCCCGCCATTGGCCAGCGCGAACTTGGCCTGCCGAGCCTGGTAGCCGGTGTCCTGCGGGTCGGCCCCCGGGTTCAGCCAGGACCGCACCCGGTCGGAGCGGTAGCCCTCCGACACGGCCAGCACGGCCGCGGACGCGAGGGCCGCGAGCAGCGAGCTCAAGAACACGCGCAGCGGCAGGCCGGCATACCACAGCTGGGCCAGCAGGATGATGCCCAGCGAAACCGTCTGCCCGAGGTCGGGCTGAGCGACGATCAAGGCCAGCGTGATCACGGCCGCCGGCACCAACGGTACGAGCATTTCCCGCAGTGAAGCCCGTTCCATCCGCCGGGCGGCGAGCAGGTGTGCCCCCCAGATCGCAAACGCGATCTTGGCCAGCTCCGACGGTTGCATCGAAAAGCCGGCGACGACGAACCAGCCGCGAGACCCGTGGGCCTCCTTACCGATTCCCGGAACCAGCACGAGGACAAGCATCACAACGGTGAGCGCGAACCCGCTGAACGCCAACCGCCGAAGCAGCCGCACCGGCACCCGCAGCGCCGCATAGAACCCGGCCAAACCGATCACCGTCCACAGCACCTGGCGGCCGAAGATCAGCCATGGTGAGCCGTCGTCGTCGTACGACCGCACCCCCGAAGCCGACAGCACCATGATCAGCCCCAGCGAGGTCAGCAACGCGGCGACCGCGATGACGAGGTGGAACGAGGTCATCGGCCGGCCCAGCCACGCGGCAACCCGCACGTGCGGGCCGCGGCGAACCGGCGCGGGCGCCTTCGCCTCGGCGGCTGCGGCCGTCACCTCAGCCTCGGGCGCCGTTACCTCAGCCTCGGGCGCCTTCACCTCGCCGGCAGGCGCCTTCACCTCGCCGGCGGGCGCCCTCACCTCACCGGCGGGCGCTTTTGAATCAGCCTCGGTTGCGGCAGCCGGCTCGGCGCTGTGCTCCTCGGGCACATCGCGGTCCGTCTTGTCCCGGCGCAGCCGCCGGGTCAGCCTGTTGGCCATCGCCGGCCTTACCGCGCCCCGCCGCGCACCGCCGCGGCGAATGCGTCACCGCGGTGTGCGTAGCCGCTGAACTGGTCAAAGGATGCCCCGGCCGGCGCAAGCAGCACCGTGTCGCCCGGCCGAGCCAGACCGCGCGCGGCAGCGACGACCTCGGCCATCAGCCGCTCGCCGACGTCTTCCCCCGATGCCACAACCACACGAGACACAGTTGTCACGTAAGCCTCATTCGCCCCTTCCACCCCATCATCCTCGCCTGTCACAACGGCGACCACGGGGACATCCGGCGCGTGTCGTGCTAACGCGGCGGCTACGACGGCCCGATCCCGGCCCATCAGCACCGCGCCGACCAGCCTATTTGCGATCCGCGCCACCGTCTCGTCCACCGACGCGCCCTTCAGCAGGCCACCGGCCACCCACACCACCCGCGGGTAAGCCGATATCGACGCCTGCGCGGCATGCGGGTTGGTCGCCTTGGAGTCGTCGACGTAGCTGACCCCGTCGAGGACGCCGACAACTTCGGCGCGGTGCGCCCCGACCCGAAACGACGCCAGCGCCTCGGCAATGGCCCCCGGCGGGACGTCCTCGGTGCGGGCCAGCGCCGCCGCGGCCAGCGCGTCGAGCACCCCGACCGGGCCGGCCACCGGAATCGACGCCGTCTCGGCCAACTCCAGATCGTCGGCGAACGCCCGATCGACGAGCTTGCCCGCGCGCACGCCGAGCTCACCGGCCGCCGGCTCACCCAGCCGGAATCCAACCCGCACCGGTGCGGCGGCAACGTCGAGCAGCCCGGCAGCAACCGGATCGTCGAGCCCGACGATTGCGACCCGGCCGTCCAGCACGCGCGCCTTGGCCCGCGCGTAGTCGGCGAACGAGCCGTGCCAGTCCAGGTGGTCTTCGGCGACGTTGAGCACGGCACCGGCCGCGGGCCGCAGCGACGGCGCCCAGTGCAGCTGGAAGCTGGACAGCTCGACGGCCAGCACCTCGGCCGGTTGCGCTAGAAGGTCGAGCACGGGGCTGCCGATGTTGCCGCACAGCACGCTTCGCCGACCGTCGGCGACCAGCATCGCGTGCAGCATCGACGTGGTCGTCGTCTTGCCGTTCGTGCCGGTTACCACCAGCCAGCGTCGCGGCGGCCCATACCGACCGTTGGCATCCAGCCGCCACGCCAGCTCCACGTCGCCCCAGATCGGCACTCCCGCTGCGGCCGCGGCGATCAACACCGGCGCGGTCGGCGCGAAGCCGGGGCTGGTGACCACCAGGTCGAAGTCGCCGATGCGGCCCGCGGCCTCGGCGGTCGTCATTGCCTCGACGGTATCGGCGAATTGCGTGAGTGTAGTTGGGTTGTCGTCACATATCGCGACACGGACGTCGAACGGCGCGACCGCCGCGAGCACCGCGCGGCCGGTAACCCGGGCACCGGCCACCAGCAGCCTGGTGCCGGGTGCCGGCACCGGTAGATCCCCGGGTCGCTGCGCTCCCGCCGGCCGTACCATCTCAGGCACCGATGGCCGCGAGCCATTCCCCATAGAAAAGCGCGACGCCGAGCCCGCATGCGATCGCGGTGAGCAACCAGAACCGGATGATCACCGTCGTTTCCGCCCAGCCGACGAGCTCGAAATGGTGGTGGAACGGCGCCATCCGGAACACCCGGCGGCCGGTGGTGCGAAACGCCAGGATCTGCACCACCACGGAGGTGATCTCGGCAACGAACAGCGCACCGAGCACCACCGCGACGATCTCGGTGCGGCTGGTCATCGACAGCCCGGCGACGATGCCGCCCAGCGCCAGCGACCCGGTGTCGCCCATGAAGATCTTCGCGGGCGCAGCGTTCCACCAAAGGAATCCGATGCACGCACCCGCGGTGGCGGCGGCGATTAGCGACAGGTCCAGCGGGTCGCGCACGTTGTAGCAGCCCAGCCCCGGCGCCGTCGCACACGCGTTGCGGTACTGCCAGAACGTGATGATCACATAGGCCGCCGTCACCATCGCCATCGCTCCGGCAGCCAGCCCGTCAAGCCCGTCGGTGAAGTTCACCGCGTTGGACCATGCGCTGACCAGTACCACGACGAAGAGCACGAACAGTGCGGGTGCCAGTGTGACGGTGGCGATTTCGCGCACATAGGAGAGCTGCGGGCTGCCCGGCGTCAGCCCCTCGGGGCTGCGGAACTGAAGCAGCAGCACACCGAAGATGACCGCGACCAGTACCTGTCCGACGGCCTTGGCGGTCTTGTTCAGGCCGAGGTTGCGGGCCTTGCGCACCTTGATGATGTCGTCGACGAACCCGACGAGTGCGAGCGCGCTTGCCAGACCCAACACCAGTAGGCCGGAGGCCGACGGCCCGACGCCGTCCAATGTGATGCCGACTAGGTGGGTCCCCAGATAGCCGGCCCAGATGCCTGCGACGATCGCGACGCCACCCATCGACGGTGTGCCGCGCTTCGTCTTGTGGCTGGGCGGCCCGTCGGCCCGGATCTCGTGGCCCAGGCCCTGCGTGGTGAACAGTTTGATCAGCAGCGGTGTCAGCAGAATCGAGACCGTCAGCGAGATGCCGACGGCGATGAGAATCTGCCTCATCGGGCCTTGCCGTCTGCTCTTCGCGCCGGCTCATCGCCAACCTGTGCCAGCGCGTCGGCCAATGCTCCCAGGCCCGCCGCATTGGACGCCTTGACCAGCACCACGTCACCGGGCCGCACCTCGGCGCGCAACAGCGCCAGCGCCGCGTCGGCGTCCTCGACCAGGGCCGCCTCGGCACCCCACGACCCCTCCATGACCGCTCCGTGGTGCATGGCGCGCATAGACCTCCCGGTTCCCACGACAACGAGTCGAGACACATCTAATCGCACCGCCAGTCGGCCAATGTGATCATGCTCGGAAATCGCGTGCTCGCCGAGCTCGGCCATCTCGCCGAGCACCGCCCAGCTGCGGCGCGGCTCAGCAGCTTGATGAGCCATCCACGCCAGCGCCTGCAGACCGGCCCGCATCGATTCGGGGTTGGCGTTGTAGGCGTCGTTGATCACTGTGACGCCGTCGCCGCGGGTGAACACCTGCATGCGGTGCCGCGACACCGGACCGGCCGTCGCCAGCGCCTCGCTCACCTGCGCACCGGTCGCGCCACACTCGAGCGCGACTGCCGCCGTGCACAGCGCGTTGCCGACCTGATGGTCACCGTGCACGGCCAGCCGCACCGGCACCTCGACGTCGGGAGCGTGCAGTGTGAAGCTAGGCCTGGCGAGCTCATCGAGGCGGACCCGGCTGGCCCACACGTCGGCGGGCTGGGTGCGGCTGACCCGAACGACGCGGGCCGCCGTCTTCTCCGCCATCGCGGCCACCGCGGCGTCGTCGACATTGAGGATCACCACGCCGGAGGCTGGAACAGCCTGCGGCAGTTCGGCTTTCGTCGCAGCGATGGCGTCCCTAGATCCGAACTCCCCGAAATGCGCGGTTCCGACGTTGAGCACCACTGCGATCGACGGCTGCGCGATCGCGGCGAGCTCGGCGATGTTGCCGGGCCTGCGGGCCGACATCTCCAGCACCAGGAAGTCGGTGTCGGGCGTCGCCCGCAGCACCGTCCACGGATGGCCGAGCTCGTTGTTGAACGAGCCCGGCGGCGCGACCACCTCGCCGAGCGGCTCCAGCACCGCCGCGATGAGGTCCTTCGTGGAAGTCTTGCCCGACGATCCGGTGATTCCGATGATCGTGAGCCCGCCGGCGACCAGCTCGGCGGCCACGGCGCGGGCGAGCTTGCCCAGCGCGGCCAGCACCGCCGCACCGGAGCCGTCGTTGTCATGCTCGAGAGCGCTGACTTCCGGCCGCGCATTGCCGGTCGGCGCCACGACGATTGCGGGCACGCCGACCGGGCGGGCGGCCAGCACCGCGACGGCGCCCAAGTCGACGGCCTCGGCGGCGTGGTCGTGACCGTCGGTGCGCGCACCGGGCAGCGCGAGAAAGAGCCCGCCGGAAGTGACCTTGCGCGAGTCGAATTCTACGGTGCCGGTGACCTGCAGGCGGGCCGCCTCCGAGGGTGTGACGTCGGCCAGCCGGCCGCCGACAATCTCGGCGATCTGGGCGACGGTCAGCGCGATCACGTGCCCAACCCCACGGCCGAGAGGGCGGCGGCCAGCTCGTCGCGATCATCAAATGGCCGGGTCGTGCCCGCGCGGGTCTGGCCCTTCTCGTGGCCCTTACCCGCAACCAGCACCGCGTCGCCGGGTCGCGCCCACCCCACGGCGTAGTCGATCGCCTGGCGGCGGTCGCCGATCTCGGTGATGTGCGCCGCGCTGCCGGCCTCCTTCGCGCCGGCCAGGATCGCGGCGCGGATGGCGCGCGGATCCTCGTCGCGCGGGTTGTCGTCGGTGACGACGACCAGGTCGGCAAGCTCTGCGGCGACGCGCCCCATCGGCGCGCGCTTGCCGGGATCGCGGTTGCCGCCGGCGCCGAAGACCACCGCCAGCCGCCCGGTCGTCTGCTCGCGCAGGGTTTCGAGCACGGCCTGCAACGCGCCCGGCTTGTGTGCGTAGTCGACCAGAGCGAGGAAACCCTGCCCCCGGTCGACGCGTTCCAACCGCCCCGGCACGCGCGCGTCCCGCAGCCCCGGGGCTGCCTGCTCGGCTGTGACACCCAATGCGTCCAGAATGGCCAGTGAAACAAGGCAATTCGCAATATTGAAGCGGCCAGGTAGCCTCAGCTCGACGTCATGGCGGGCGCCGCGGGGATCGATCGCGGCGAACCGCTGCATGCCGGGAGCCGGGGCAACGAGGTCGGTTGCCCGCCAATGCGCGTCGGCTCCCGCCGCGCTGACGGTGATCGGGTCGACGGCCCGTTGGGCCATCGCTCGTCCGGCGTCGTCGTCAATGCACACCACCGCGGTGGCCGCCCGCAGCGGCGAGTCCGCATCGAACAGCCGCGCCTTGGTGTCAAAGTAGTCCTGCATCGTCGGGTGGAAGTCGAGGTGATCGCGCGACAGATTGGTGAACGCGCCGACCGCGAACGTCACGCCGTCGACGCGGCCCAGCGCAAGGGCGTGGCTGGACACCTCCATCACGACGGTATCGACGCCGCCGACGAGCATCTCGGCCAGCAGCGCTTGCAGCGCGGGAGCCTCCGGCGTCGTCAGTGCGCTGGGCTGGTCGAGACCGTCGATCCGGATCCCGACCGTGCCGATCAACCCGGGTCTGCGCCCGGCCTCCCGCAGGGCCGCCTCGACCAGGTAAGTGGTGGTGGTCTTGCCGGACGTTCCGGTGACCCCGACGACCCGCAGCTTCTGCGACGGGTCGCCGTAGACCTGGGCGGCCATCCCGCCGAGCACCGACCGCGGCTCGGCATGCACCAGCACCGGCACGCCCACCCCCGGCGGCAGCCCCGCGGCGGCCGCCGGGTCGGTGACGACCGCTACCGCGCCCCGCTCGATCGCGTCCGGTAAATATCGGATGCCATGGACCGTGGAGCCGGCCAGCGCGGCGAACACATCCCCAGGTCGAGCGTCCTGGCCGCGTAGGGTCACGCCGGTGACGACGACGTCGGACGCGCCGAAGGCGGTGAGGCCGATCCGCGCCGCCAGCTCCGACAACGGCAGGGACACGCGGACACCCTACCGGCGCTGGTCACGGTCGCTCCGCGCTGCCTCGCATCGCGCCCGCGCCCAACAACCGATCTCCAACTGCGAGGCGCCCACCGGCCCCGCTGGCTGCCGGTCATCGGCCGGCGCGCTGTCGCGGGGAGGCGGGCAATACAGATGTCCTCGCTTCGGCCGGCTAGGTTGCCTGCAGCGTCAACCTGGGCCCGGGGTCTGGTGACAGCGGCACGTTCTCGCGCTGCAGCAGCCAGGCGGCGATGTTGTGGAACAGCGGCGCGGCCGACGTACCCGGGCCGCCGTCGGCGGCTCGATGCGGGTTGTCCATCATGATGCCGACTACATAACGCGGGTTGTCGGCGGTGATCATGCCCGCGAACGTGATCCAGTAGACGTCGTCGTAATAGCAGCCGCATCCCGGGTTGATCTGCTGTCCGGTGCCGGTCTTACCGGCGATCTGGTAGCCCTCCACCGCGGCGGCCGGGCCGGTGCCCTGCTGATAACCCATCGGATCACGCTGGACGACCGCGCGCAGCATGTTGCGAACGGTCTGCGCGGTCTGCGGCGAAACCACCTGAATGCCTTCCGGCCGTGGCTCTTCGGTGCGTTTGCCGCCCGGAGTCGTGATCGACTTGACGATCCGCGGCGGTATCCGCAGCCCATCGTTGGCGATGGTCTGGTACATGTCGGTCATCTGCAGCAGCGTCATCGAAAGGCCTTGGCCGATGGGCAAGTTCGAGAAGGTACTGCCCGACCATTGATGGATCGGCGGTACCAGCCCCGCGCTCTCGCCCGGCAAGCCGATGCCGGTGCGCTGCCCGAGCCCGAATTTGGTCAGCATGTCGGCGTAGCGCTCGGGGCCGACCCGCTGCGCGAGCATCAACGTCCCGACGTTGGACGACTTCCCGAACACTCCGGTCGTGGTGTACGGCATCACGCCGTGGTTCCAGGCGTCGTGCACGTTGACCCCGCCCATGTTGATCGACCCCGGCACCGAGAGCACCTCGTCGGGGTTGGTCAGCCCGAACTCGATGACCGACGACGCCGTCACCACCTTGTTCACCGAGCCCGGCTCGAACGGCGACGACACCACCGGGTTGCCGAGCTGGCGGTCGTCCTGCCTGCCGATGTCCTGCGACGGGTCGAAGGTGTTGTCGTTCGACATCGCCAGCACCTCACTGGTTTTGGCGTCCAAAACCACCGCGGAGACGTTCTTGGCGCCGGAGGCGTTCTTGGCCTGCTGCACCTGCTGTTGGACGTAGAACTGGATGTCGTCGTCGATGGTCAGCTGGACGGTCGAGCCGTTGACCGCTTCGTGGCGGTTGCGGTAGCTGCCGGGGATCACGACGCCGTCGGAGCCGCGGTCGTAGGTGATCGAGCCGTCGGTACCCGCCAGCACGCCGTCCATCGCGTCCTCGAGGCCGAGCAGGCCGTGGCCGTCCCAGTCGATGCCGCCGACGACGTTTGCGGCCAACGATCCGCCCGGATATTGGCGAATGTCTTGGCGTTCGGCGCCCACCTCGGGGAATTTCTTGGTGATCTCGGTTGCGATCGCGGGGTCGACGGCGCGCGCCAGGTAGACGAACGTCTCGTCGCTCTGCAGTTTCTTGAGCACTGTGGCGGCGTCGGGTCGGTTGTTCAGCCGCTCGGCTACCCCGGCGGCGATGTCGCGCAGCCGCCGCTGCGGATCGGGCGACTCGGGCTTCTTCTGCCGCGCCTCGGTCAGCTGCTTTCGAATCTTGACCGGCTGGAACGTCAGCGCCCGTGCCTGGATTGTGAAGGCAAGCTTGTCCTGATTGCGGTCAACGATGCTGCCGCGCACCGCCTTTTCGATATCGGTCACCTTCAACTGCCCGGCGGCCTCCGCGCGCAACCCCGCGGCCCCCGATACCTGCAGGTTGAACAGTTGCGCGGCCGCGACGATCAGAACCAGAACGATCACCACGTTGCCGGCGCGGTGGCGGGCAACGAACGACGCGCCCTGCGCGCCCGCCTCGACCAGTGGTCTGGTGCGGCGCGCACGAGCCGACCTGGCGGTCGAATGATCCGTCGTCGCGGTGGGTTTCGGTCGCGCCGGTCGACGCTGCGGATCGCGCGAACGTCTACTCACGCCGGCGGGCCGGTTATCTGCGGTGACACGTTGGGCAATTGTTCACCGTCTACCTGTGCCGGCGCCGGATTTGCCGGCGGCGGCGCGTCGGCGGGTGCAACTGGTTGGCCCTGAGCCGCTTCCGCGGGTATCGGTCCGGGCGTGCGGACGAACAGTTCGGGGCCGGCCGCTGGTGCGGGTGCCTCGGCAGCCAACGGCGCCGCCGCGCCCGGGGTCGCCGTTGGCGTTGGCGTTGGCGTGACGCGAACCGACAACTCCCGCGGATCCACCGGAACCGGTGGGCGGACGGGTTTCTGTTCGGGCAGTGGTGTGTTCAGGGGCGGCGGTGGCGCTCCCTCGGCGGGCTTGGGCTTACCGACGACGACCCAGTTGCCCGCGGGATCCTGCACCAGGTGCGCGGTGTCCCTCGACGGGATCATGCCGAGGTTGCGTGCGGCTTCGGCGAGCGCGGGGGCGGCCTGCGCTTCGAGCACATCGCGCTCCAGCGCCTCCTTCTGCTGTGTCAGCACCCGGTTGGTTTCCCGGGCATTACCGAGCTCGTATGAACGCTCGGCGGAGTCGGTGGACAGCCACAATGTCAGCCCGAGGCCGACGCCGAGCGAACCGATCACGAGCACGACAAACGGCACCTTCGCGGCCAGCGTGCGGGGATTCAGGTCGATTTGCGACAGTCGCGCGATCAACCGCTCACGCAGCGGCGGGTGAACAATTTTCGGCGCCTTTGCCTTTCGGGCCTTAGCTCGCGCCTTGGCCTGGCTCGTGCTCTTCGGCCGCGTCGGCCGCGCCATCGGTGTGGTCTGCGGCGCCGACCGCGCCGGCCGCTTTTCACGCGGCGGCCCGTCGACCCGCGGCTGCCCACGCCTCCGCGGCGGCGCATCCTCGCGACGGCGTCGCCTCGCCCGGTCCGAGCCCTCAGGGCGAGCTTGCCGGGCGGATCCGCGTCGAGCCGGCGCGGCTGCTTCCCGCTTGACCTTCATCAGTCACCCTCCCTGGCAACCTTTTCCAATGCCCGCAGCCGAACGGCGGCGCTTCTCGGGTTGTGCTCGATCTCGGCGGCGCCGGCCCGCTCGGCCCCCCGGGTCAGCGCCACAAAGTGCGCCTCGTGACCGGGCAGCTCGACCGGCAGATCGCGTGGTGTGCGCGACGAAACAGCCGAGATGAAAACATTTTTCACGATCCTGTCTTCCAGCGACTGGTACGCCATCACCGCGATCCGCCCGCCCGGGGTCAGCGCATCCAGCGCCACCGGCAGCGCCGCGCGCAGCGAGTCGAGCTCACCGTTGACCGCGATGCGCAGCGCCTGGAACGTGCGCTTGGCCGGGTGGCCGCCGGTGCGCCTGGCCGGCGCCGGTATTGCCTCGTAGAGCAGTTCGACGAGTTCGCCGGTGCGGGCGAACGGCCTGCGTGCCCGGCGCTTGACGATCTGGCCGGCGATGCGGCGGGCGAAGCGCTCCTCACCGAACCGCTGCAGGATGTCGGTGAGCGCCCGCTCGTCGTAGGTGTTGACGATGTCGGCGGCCGTCAGCGTCGCGTCGGGGTCCATCCGCATGTCCAGCGGGGCGTCGGCGGCATAGGAGAACCCGCGTTCGGGGCGGTCCAGCTGCATCGACGACACACCGAGGTCGAAAAGCACAGCGTCAACGGATTCCCTTGCGTCATAACCGCATTGGACCAGCGCCCCGGCGATACCATCGTAGCGGGTCCGCACCACAGTGACGCGGTCTGCGAACGGCGCCAACCGTTCGCCCGCGATCCACAACGCGTCGGGATCGCGGTCCAGTCCGATCAGTCGCAACCCGGGCAACTGGGCCAGGAACCGCTGCGCGTGCCCGCCGGCGCCAAGCGTGGCGTCGACAAGCACCGCGCCGGTTCCGTCGGCGCTGCGCCGGGTGAGCGCCGGCGTCAGCAGGTCGACGCAGCGATCGAGCAGGACCGGGATGTGGCCGTAATCCTCGGACACCACGACACCTCCGTTGCTCCCGGGGTCGCTTCGATCCAGCCCACGGGAGCCGGTGAGTGGTGCCCCTGCACCGAGGTCCCTGTCCGATGTCGCGAACCTGGCGTTGGGGAAGTACGCCAGGGTCGGATCGGGCAGAGGCCACGATGCACGGGCATGCCGGTCAGAAGATCCCGCGCAGAGTTTCATCGCTGGCCGCAGAGAAGTTCTCTTCGTGGGTCTGCTGGTAGCTCTGCCAGGCCTGCGCGTCCCAGATCTCGAGGTAGTCAACGGATCCGATCACGACGCAGTCCTTCGCCAGGTTTGCGTAGCGGCGGTGGTCGGCCGACAACGTGATCCGGCCTTGGGTGTCGGGGTGTTGTTCGTCGGTGGCGGCCGCGAGGTTGCGCAGGAACGCCCGGGCCTCGGGATTGCTGCGGGACGCGTCGGCGACGCGGCGCGCCATCTTCTCGAACTCGGCGCGCGGATAGACGGCCAGGCTGTGATCTTGGCTCTTGGTGACCATTAACCCTCCTGCCAGCGCGTCGCGGAACTTGGCCGGCAACGTCAGCCGCCCCTTGTCGTCGAGCTTGGGCGTGTAGGTGCCGAGGAACATGTCCGCGACCTCCTGCCACGCGTCGGAGCGCCCAGCGCCCCGATGTCCGCCACTTTACCCCACAATCCCCCACTACTCCCCAAATCCTAGCACCAGATAGGTCGTGTCCACCACCGAGCTCCCCAGAAGCCCACGTGGGCCCACCGACGCTTACACGAAAGCGCAGGTCGACGCATAGTGGGGCAGTGTGGGGCACAGTCGGCTCCCGGCACCAAAAACGGGGTAGCCCGTGGGCTACCCCGTCAGCTCAGGACTTGGCCTAGTCGTCGAAGCGGCGGCGGAAGCGGTCTTCCATGCGACTGGTGAACGAGCCGCCGGCGCCCTTGCCGCGCCGCTGCCGCGGCGCACCGGGAGCCGCTCCGGAGCGATCGGCGATGCCGCCGATCCGAGGGCCGGTGATCGCGAACACCACGCCGCCGAACATCACCAGAAAGCCGAATACCGACAAGATCGGGAAGCTTCCTATCATCGTGGCCTTGAAGGCCACACCCGATACCAACATCGCCAGACCGATCACGAACAACGCCACGCCCTGGATACGCCGCCGCGTCGTCGGCGCGCGCAGGCCCCCGCCGCGCACGCTTGAGGCGAACTTCGGATCCTCGGCATAGAGCGCGCTTTCGATCTGTTCCAGCATGCGCTGCTCATGATCGGAGAGTGGCATTCGTCCCTCCTTGCCCGCCAAGGGCCGACGATTCCAGTAAGCGTCGTGCCCGAATTGCACGGGCACCTAACCGTCATGATACGAGGACAATCCCGCCCGTACCACCTAGTTCGCTCGCCGATTGTATCCGCGTCGCCCTGCCGCTCGACACAGGCCGCCCCAACCGATAATGGCGTAGGAGACACGCAGCGGGCACAGACCACATCACGGAGGACGTCCAATTGGCGACATTTCTGATCGATCTGTCGCCGCGCGATATGCAGCGCCGCCTCGGTGACGCGCTCGCGATCTACGTCGACGCGATGCGTTACCCGCGCGGCACCGAGGACCAGCGGGCGTCGATGTGGATGGAGCACAGCCGACGCCATGGCTGGCAGGCCGTGGCGGCGGTGGAGCTTCCCGCCGGACGTACGCCGCGGCCCGAGGCGCTGAGTCGCGCGCCGATGATCGGCATCGCCTACGGCTACTGCGGCGCCCCCGATCAGTGGTGGCAGCAGCAAGTGCTGCAGGGACTGCGGCGCGCCGGCCTGGCGCAGGCCGAAATCGGCAACCTGATGAACAGCTACTTCGAACTAACCGAATTGCACATCCACCCCAGCGCTCAGGGCCACGGTCTCGGCGAGGCGCTGGCCCGCCGTCTGCTCTCCGGCCGCAGCGAGAGCCACGTGCTGCTTTCCACTCCCGAGATCAGCGGCGAGGACAACCGGGCCTGGCGGCTGTACCGGCGGCTGGGCTTCGCCGACATCATCCGGGGCCACCATTTCGCCGGTGACCCGCGTGCATTCGCGATCCTGGGCCGCGCGCTGCCGCTGGAGGACTCGGCACTGGCCCGCGGCGACGTGGGCGGTCTGGCACGATGACCTGGTGCGCGCACCCCGAAGCCGGCGCCGGTTGACACTGCTGCTGTTGATCCTCATCGCCTTCGCGGTCGTCGGCTGCGTGCGGGTCAAGGCCAACCTCACGATCTCCCCCGATGACACGGTGTCCGGCCAGATCATCGCCGCGTCGAAACCGCGCAACGACCAGGACACCGGCCCGCAGTTCAACGGCGCGCTGCCATTCGCTCAGAAGGTGGCGATCTCCGAATACAAAAAGGACGGCTACGTCGGCTCCTCGGCGGTGTTCTCCGACCTCAGCTTCGCCGAGCTGCCCCAGCTGGCCAACATGAACGCCGACGCGGCCGGGGTTGACCTGTCGTTGCGCCGCGCCGGCGACCAGGTGATCCTCGACGGCCGCGCCGACCTGACCTCACTCAACGCCCCCGACGCCGACGTGTCGCTGAGCATCGCATTCCCCGGTGAGGTCACCGCGACCAACGGCAGGCAGGTCGACACCCAGACCGTCGAATGGCACCTCCGCCCCGGAGTGGTCAGCACGATGTCGGCCCAGGCCCGCTACACCGACCCCAGCGCGCGCTCGTTCACCAGCGCCGCGACGTGGCTCGCGGGCGTCTCATTCCTGGTGGCCGCGGTGATCGGGCTGCTGGCCTATCTCAGCCGGGACCGCTCGCCCCGTCCCGCCGAGCCGCACATTCACGACCACTAGGCCGCGACCGTCGCCCCGAGGTTGCCCAACACCTCACTGGTCGCCTTCGCGAAGTTCATCGTCAGAAAGTGCAGCGACGGGACACCCTCGGCGAGCAGGCGCCGGCTCATTTGGGTGGCCAACTCGATGCCGACCTTGCGAACCTCGTCGCGGTTTTCCTCCCGACCGTCGCCCGCGGCCTTCGTCAACCGCTCCAACAGCCACGACGGAATCTGGGACCCGGACAGTTCAACCTGCTTGCGCACCACACGCAACGACGTGATCGGCATGATGCCCGGGATGAGCGGCTTGGCCGCCTGCTCGCCGTCGGCGGCCGCAACCCGGTCTCGCAGCCGAAGATAGTCGTCGACGTCGAAGAACATCTGAGTGATCGAATACTCCGCGCCCGCGCGCAGTTTCGCGACCAGGTTAGCGGTGTCCTGCTCGAGGTCGATCGCCCGGGGATGGCCCTCGGGGAACGATGCCACCCCGATGTGGAAGTCTCCGAGACTACCGATCAGCTCGACCAGTTCGGCCGCGTACGCCAAGCCGTGGGGGTGCTTGACCCACTCGTTGTGCACCCCGCCCGGCGGGTCGCCGCGCAACGCAAGCATGTTCGTGATGCCGCAGTCGGCAAACGCGCCGACCAGCGCCCGAAGTTCGGCGACGCTGTGGCCGACCGCGGTGATGTGCGCGACCGGCAATAACGTGGTCTGCTGCGCCAACTCACGCACCACCCGCACCGTGCGGTCGCGGGTGGAGCCGCCGGCGCCATAGGTGCACGACACGAACGCCGGACCCAGCTGCTCGAAGATGCGCGCCGCCCGCCACAACCGGTCCTCGGCGGCCTGGTCACGCGGCGGATAGAACTCGACCGAAAACGGCACGCGGTTGTTGCCGACCCCGCGAATCCGGTCCACCACCGACGGCGTCCGGCTGGCTGTTTTCCCGGTCGCTGCGCTGCTGCCCCGCGGACCTGCTTCCGTCACCCGGCCAGCATAGGTGCGCAATACTAAGCCTGCCGAAGCATCTGGTCGGGCCTGGTCGGGCCGCGCCCGCCGGGCGCTGATTTGCCATCGCGCTTTACCCTGAATGGATTCGGACCGCGTATCAGACTGCCGCACGGAAAGGGGCGCCGCACTGAGGGTCGAAGCAGCCGCGCCGTCGGCCATGCAGCTGGCCGGCGCCATCACCGACCAGCTTCGCGGGTATCTGCAGGAGCGACGCCGTGCGGCCGCCTACATCGGCCCCGAGTACAGCGCGTTGACCGCAGCCCTCGAGGAGTTCGTGCTGGGCGGCGGCAAGAGACTGCGGCCCGCGTTCGCCTACTGGGGTTGGCGTGCGGTCACCGACCATCGCGACGCCGACAAGCCCGACGTGCTGCGGTTGTTCGCGGCGCTGGAGATGCTGCACGCGTGTGCGCTCGTGCACGACGACGTCATCGACGACTCCGCCACTCGGCGCGGAATGCCGACCGTGCACGTGAGGTTCGCCGGCGTGCACCGGGCAAGCGGCTGGCGCGGCTCCGCCGATCAGTTCGGCGCATCGGCGGCCATCCTTCTCGGCGACCTGGCATTGGTATGGGCCGACGACATCGTCGCGACCGTCGACCTGCCCGCCGACGCGCACCGGCGGGTGCAACGGGTGTGGGCGGATATCCGCACCGAGGTGCTCGGCGGCCAGTACCTCGACATCGTTGCCGAGGCAAGCGGCGCCGACTCGATCGCGTCGGCGATGCTCGTCAACACCTTCAAGACCGCCTCATACACGGTGTCGCGGCCGCTGCAGCTCGGGGTGGCTGCCGCCGCCGACCGTCCCGACGTGGGCTCGGTGTTCCACGAGTTCGGCACCGATTTGGGCGTGGCATTCCAGCTGCGCGACGACGTGCTCGGTGTCTTCGGCAACCCCGCGGTCACCGGCAAGCCGGCCGGCGACGATCTTCGGTCCGGCAAGCGCACCGTGCTGCTGGCCGAGGCCGTCGAGCGCGCCGACCACACCGATCCGGCCGCCGCCGAGCTGTTGCGCGCATCCATCGGCACCAAGCTTTCCGACGAGCGGGTGCTCGAACTGTGTGACGTGATCAAGGCGGTCGGCGCGCTCGACGCGGTCGAGAGCCGCATCGAGACCCTGACCCGACGCGCTCTCGACGTCCTCACCACCGCACCGATCGCGGCGCAGGCCAAGGCGGGGCTGTCCGAGCTGGCCCAATTGGTTTCCAACCGGTCGGCGTGACGGGCATGTCCACACCAACGTCCACGCCGACCGCCGGCCCGCCCACCGGCATGGCCCAGCACGTCGCACGGTTGCGCGCATTCGTCCGCTCGCCGGATGGCAGGCCCGCGTTACTCGGCTGTCTCGGTGCGCTGCTGATCACCGCGGGGGGCCTCGGCGCAGGCAGCACCCGCCTGAACGACCCGTTGCTCGAGTCGATTCACTTGTCCTGGCTGCGGTTCGGCCACGGGCTGGTCTTCTCTTCGGTGACGCTGTGGGTCGGCGTAGCGTTGATGCTGGCTGCGTGGATCTGGTTGGGCCGCTTTGTTATTGGCGGCAATGCCACCGAATACGGGATGATCGCCAGCACCGGGTTCTGGCTGGCGCCGCTGCTGACGTCGGTGCCGGTGTTCAGCCGCGACGCGTATTCCTATCTGGCGCAGGGCGCTCTGCTGCGCGACGGCCTCGATCCGTACGCGGTCGGTCCGGTGGAGAATCCGAATGCGTTGCTGGAGAACGTCAGTCCGATCTGGACCATCACGACCGCGCCGTACGGCCCGGCGTTCATGCTGGTCGCCAAGTTCATCACGCAACTGGTCGGCGACGACGTGATCGCCGGCACGATGCTGTTCCGGCTGTGCATGCTGCCCGGGCTGGTGCTGCTGATCTGGGCGGCGCCGCGGATAGCCCGCCACATAGGCGCCAACGGCGCTGCGGCGCTGTGGATCTGCGTACTGAATCCGTTGGTGATCATCCACCTGATGGGTGGCGTGCACAACGAGATGCTGATGGTCGGGCTGATGATGGCCGGCATCGCGCTGACGCTCGAGCGGCACCCGGTCGCGGGCGTTAGCGTTGTGGTGGTCGGCATTGCGGTCAAGGCGACCGCCGGACTCGCGCTGCCATTCCTTGGTTGGGTATGGCTGCGTCAGCTGCAGCAGCGCGCGATGCGCCCGGTTCGCGCGTTCATGACGGTCGCCGCGGGATTGCTGCTGATCTTCGTCGCGGTGTTTGCCGTGCTGTCGGGGCTGGCCGGTGTCGGGCTGGGCTGGCTGACGGCACTGGCCGGCTCGGTGAAAATCATTAACTGGCTGACCATTCCGACCGCCACGGCCAACCTGGTGAACGCCGTCGGTGGTGTGTTCTTCCCGGTCAACTTCTATGCGGTGCTCGAGGTCACCCGCATTGTCGGCATCGTGCTCATCGCAATCGCGCTGCCTGCGCTGTGGTGGCGGTTCCGCCACAACGACCGAGAGGCGCTCATCGGCATCGCCGCGGTCATGGTCGTCGTCGTGCTATTCGTGCCCGCCGCCTTGCCGTGGTACTACGCCTGGCCGCTGGCGGTGCTGTCGGCGTTCGCGCAGTCACGCAACGCGGTCGCGGCGATCGCGGCGTTCTCCACCTGGATCATGGTGATCTTCAAACCCGATGGCTCGCACGGGATGTACTCGTGGTTGCATGCGCTCATCGCGACCGCATGCGCCGTCGCGGCGTGGTACACGCTCTACCGCACTCCAGCACCGCCTCGCACCGCCGCGCCCAACGACGCCGCCGAGCCGGTCAGTTCGTCCTGACCGGGCGCCAGGGTCGCAGACGCGGCACCCACGCGGGCACGTTGCGCCGGTATCCCTCGTATTCGCTTCCGTATTGCCGGGTGAGGCTGGGTTCTTCGTACCAGCGCACGAACGACGCGGTCACGATCCACACGACGGCGGCATATACCACCAGTCCAAGGCTGCCGAAAAGCAACGCCTGACCGAGAATGATGAGAATCAATCCCACATACATCGGGTTGCGCACGAATCGATGAAAGCCGGTGACGACCAGGCGTTGGGTCGGCGCCAGCGGCACCGGGGTGCCGCCCGCCCTGGCGAATTGCGTGAACGCATGCACCAGCGGGACGAGCCCCGCCACGATCAGAAGCACCCCGATGACCTGGGCCGCTCGCCACGCCGCGGAATCCGGCAGCTGCCATCGGGTGATGAGCCACGGTATGACGCCGACAACCGTGCCCGGACCTATGGCGAAGAACGCTGCCGTGCCGATGGCGGCCGTTGACATTCTCATTTCTACTCACCCTTTCGCATCGTTGCGCCGATTCTGGGGTACGGCGACGGCTCGCAGGAATCCGTCGGTAAACTCCGAGCAGGCCTGCTCGAGAGACACTGTGCGCCAAGCGCTTTCGGCGGGCATGACCTGACGGAACAGAAGATGCGCCCACAGCGGGCCGATCAGCATCTGCACCAGCAGCGGTACCGCAATGTCGCGGATACGACCGGCGTGCACCTGCGCGGAAAGCCATTCCCGCATAGCCGACATCGCCTTCGGGAAGTAGCGCGCGAAGACGGGCGCGATCGGGCCGTTCGGGTTTCCGAGCAGGTCTGCGAACATCGCCGGCGCGACCCGCGGGCTGCGGGTCAGGGTGGTGGCCATCGCGTGATAGATGCCGGCCACCGTCGGCTTTAGATCCGAGGCCGGGTCGGCGCACAAGTGCACCAGGTCGTGAAACGGGCTGTACTGCTCGTAGATTGCGGCGAACAGCTCGTCGCGGGTGCCGAACACCGCGTAGAGACTGTCGACCGAACAGTCCGCGGCCTGCGCGACTGCCTCCAGCGTCACCGTCACCGGACCGCGTTCGCTGATCAACGTGGCCCCGGCCTCGACCGCCCGCTCCCGCACCGGGCGCCGGCCGCCCGGCTCGACGCCCGCGGCGCGGACCGCGTCGTCCAGGGCGCGCCTGGACCCCCCCAGCCGTCGCAGCAACGTACTGCGCGACAACCCCGCCGCCCGCGCGATCGCCGCCACGGGCACATCCGCGACGTCCCTGCCGCACTGCTCGGCCGCCCCGATCGCCGCCGCCACCAAGGCCTGCGGGACAACGAATTCATCGGTCGTTGACACAATCCTCAAGTTACCATGGATGGCGGTGTCAAACCAGGCGCCGAACGGGCCGAAAAGCTGTTCGACGGCACGGGCCGGGTCAGTACGCCAGTGCCTGCGCCCGGCGCACAACCTCGCGAGCCTGATGCGAGTGCAGTGCATCCACCGGCCGGGCGTTGGGTACCGGCTCGCGCGCGCTATCCCGGGTGATGCTCAGCGACGGGTCGGCGGTGAACAGCCAGCGCAGGATCTCGATGTCGCGATAGCCGCCGTCGTGCATCACTGCGAGCAGGCCCGGAAGGCTCTTCACCACATGGCCTTGGTCGAAGAAGATTTGCGGTATCGCGACCACACCGCCACGTCGCACCGCGACGAGGTGGCCCTCGCGGAGCTGTTGATGCACCTTGGTCACCGGCACGCCGAGCAGTTCGGCGACGCCGGGCAGATCGTAGACCGGCTCGTCTGGGTCCAAAACGTCGTCAACGGCCGGAATACTGCTCACCGCGTCGAGTCTAAGACGACGCACTGCCGATTTACCATGAAGCCGATGGAGACCCACCCGACGATTGCCGACCCGTTGGTCGGCGCCGTGTTGGACGGCCGTTATCGGGTGGACGGCCTCATTGCCACCGGTGGCATGTCGGCGGTGTACCGCGGCCTCGACGTCCGGCTGGATCGACCCGTCGCGATCAAGGTCATGGACGCGCGCTACGCCGCCGATCAGCAGTTCCTGACCCGATTCCAGCGCGAGGCCCGCGCGGTCGCGCGGCTGAAACACCCTGGTCTGGTCGCCGTTTACGACCAGGGGTCAGACGGCCGGCACGCGTTTCTGGTGATGGAACTCGTCGAGGGCGGCACCCTGCGGGAGCTGCTGCGTGAGCGCGGACCGATGCCGCCCCACGCCGTCGCGGCCGTGCTGCGCCCGGTGCTGGGCGGCCTCGCGGTCGCACACCGTAACGGTCTGGTGCACCGCGACATCAAACCCGAGAATGTGCTGATCTCCGATACCGGCGAGGTCAAGATCGTTGACTTTGGCTTGGTACGGGCAGTGGCCGAGGCCAAGATCACCTCCGACAGCGTGATTTTGGGCACGGCCGCCTATCTGTCACCCGAGCAGGTCAGCACCGGCGATGCCGATCCACGCAGCGACGTGTATGCCGCGGGCATCCTGACTTTCGAGCTGCTGACCGGCGTCACGCCTTTTTCCGGGGACAGCGCGCTGGCGGTGGCATACCAGCGGATCGAAAACGATGTCCGTCCACCGAGCAGCGTGATCGGTGGCGTACCACCACAATTCGACGAACTGGTGCGCTGTGCCACAACACGCGATCCGGCCGGGCGGTACACCGACGCCGACGACATGGCCGCGGACCTCGAAGTGGTCACCGAAGAGCTGGCGCTGCCACCGTTCCGGGTTCCGGCGCCACGCAATTCGGCCGAGCACCTGTCGGCGGCGATGTCCCGCAGTCAGACCCGGTTGCCCGCCAATCCACCACCGCAGCCGCCGCAACGCCACCCGACCCTGCACCTGACCCGCGGCCCCGACGACTGGGCGCCCGCGGACAACTACGGTGTCCCAGGACAATTCGCCGGCATCGACCTGTCGGAGTTTCACGATGCCCGTCAACGCGGCAAGCGCGTGCTGCTGCTCTGGATCGCGGTGGTGCTGATCATCACCGGGCTGGCCGCCGCCGCGGCGTGGACCGTCGGCAGCAACATCGGCGGGCTGATCTAGGTGCTCTAGGCCGCCGTAACCGGTTACCGCTTTCAGAGATTGATTCGCGTCGGCCGCCGTACTACCATCGGAGTAGTATTTCAACTAGTGTAGAAATTTTGTCAGGGGCTGGTGGAGATGACCGAGCGACCGATTCCGGTGCTGGTGGTAGGGGCCGGACCGACGGGCTTGACGATGGCGAACGAGTTGGCCCGCCACGGCGTCGAACCGCGGATCATCGACCGCGAACCAGCTCCGTCGATCACCTCTCGCGCGCTGGTTGTTCAGCCCCGAACGTTGGAGGTCTTCGACGACATGGGCGTGATCGACGACGTGACCGCGGCGGGTGCTCCGGCAACCGCGCTGACCATCACGTTCAAGAAGAAAAGAGTGCGGTTCGACATCGCGGGTTTGTTGACGGAGCCACAGGACTACACCGCCTATCCGGCGCTGCGAACCCTCTCGCAGCACGACACCGAGCGGATACTCACCAAGTTGTTGACCAAGCAAGGCATCAAGATTGAGCGCGGATGGGCGCTGACCGATCTGCGGCAAGACGACGAGGCCGTGGTGGTGTCGCTGCGCGGCGCCGGTGGATCGACCGAGACCCTGCGCTGCCGCTGGGTCATCGGCTGCGACGGCGCGCACAGCGCGGTACGAAAGGCGGCCGGCATCCCGTTCGCAGGGTCAACGTACCGCGACGAGTTCATCATGGCCGACGCCGAGCTCGACTGGCAGCTCCCCCACGGCGAACTGTACGGATTTCCCAGTGCCGCCGGGGTTTTCGCGGCATTCTCGATGCCGGGTGAGAACCGCTACCGGATTTTCGGCAACGTAGCACCAAGCCACGAGGGCTCCGGCCCCGAGTACAGCGAGCCGACCCACGAAGAGTTTCAGGCAATGCTCGACGAGCGACTTCCGTTCCCGGCGAAGATCGTCAAGGAGTATTGGGTCACCCGCTACCGGGTGCACAGTCGCAGCGTGCCCCGCTACCGCGATGGGCGCGTCTTCCTGGCCGGCGACGCCGCACACGTGCACAGCCCAGCCGGGGCCCAAGGCATGAATACCGGTATCCAGGACGCCTACAACCTGGCGTGGAAGCTTGCCCTGGCCGAACGCGGCATTGCCGGCGAGTCGCTGCTGGAGAGCTACCAGGCCGAGCGGCACCCGGTGGGTGTCCAGTTGCTTCGAACGGCCGACCGGTTGTTCTCTGCCATCGCCGGGCACAACGCACTGTCGAGGATCGCCCGTGGCCGGCTGGCCCCCTTGGTCGCTTCCCGAGTGCTGACCCGCCTGCCTGTCCGCCGCTGGTTCGTCGGGACCATATCCCAATTACGGGTGCATTACCCGGAGAGCCCGCTGAACGCCGAGGACGGATCGGGGTGGGGGAATGCCGCGGCACCGGGCGACCGAGCCCGGGACGCCGGCGTACTTATCGACGGTGAGCAAGGGCGCCTGTACGACGTGTTGCGCGGCACCCACCACACAGTGTTGCTGTTCACCGGACTCGGCGAGCGGTCGCGACCGGCCGTGGAGCTCTGCCGGATCGCCGAGCAAGTCGAGCGGTCGTACCCGGGGCTCGTCCGGGCGCGGGTGATCAACGCGGAGCCCTCCGCCGACCACCCGGCCGCGGTCGCGGATCCGCACGGCTCCGCACATCGTCAGTACGGGATCAGGTCGGCGAGTGCATATGTCGTCCGGCCGGACGCATATGTCGGATATCGCGGCCACCCAGCCGACTTCGATCGGCTAACGGCTCACTTGGCGGCCCGACTACCAGGCGCATCGCCGACCCCGCCGAGCCGGGCAGCGACCGGTCAATCGCGCAGCATCTCGGCGACCAGGAACGCCAGCTCCAGCGACTGCTGGGTGTTCAGGCGGGGGTCGCACGCCGTTTCGTAGCGCCCGGCCAGGTCCGAGTCCGAGATGTCCTGCGCACCGCCGAGGCATTCGGTCACGTTCTCGCCGGTGATCTCCACGTGAATGCCGCCGGGGTGGGTGCCCAGCGCCCGGTGCACCTCGAAGAAGCCCTGCACCTCGTCGACGATGCGGTCGAAGTGGCGGGTCTTGTAGCCGGTCGACGACTCGTGGGTGTTCCCGTGCATCGGGTCGCACTGCCAGATCACCTGGTGGCCGGTGGCCTGCACCTTCTCGATGATCGGCGGCAACAGGTCGCGCACCTTGTTGTTGCCGAGCCGGCTCACCAGCGTCATCCGGCCCGCCTTGTTATGCGGATCGAGGCGCTCGACGTACTCGACTGCGAGCTCGGGCGTCATCGTCGGGCCCATCTTCACACCGATCGGATTCTCGATCACCTCGGCGAATGCGACGTGCGCGCCGTCGAGCTGGCGGGTGCGATCCCCCACCCACACGTAGTGTGCCGACTGGTCGTAGAGCGCGGGCTTGCCGTCGGGGTTGTCCGAGAGCCGCAGCATCGCCCGCTCGTAGTCCAGGACCAAAGCCTCATGGCTGGCGTAGATTTCGGCGGTCTGCAGATTGCGGTCGTTGACCCCGCACGCGCTCATGAACAGCAGGCCGCGATCGATCTCACTGGCCATCGCCTCATACCGCGCACCGGCCGGCGAAGTACGGACGAACTCGCGGTTCCAGTCGTGCACGAGATGCAGCGACGCCAGGCCGGACGAAGTCAGCGCGCGCACGAGATTCATCGCGGCGCTGGCGTTCGCGTAGGCGCGCACCAGCCGCGACGGGTCGTGCTCGCGGGCCGCGGCGTCGGGCGCAAAGCCGTTGATCATGTCGCCGCGGTAGGACTTCAGGCCCAGCGCGTCGATGTCGGATGAGCGTGGTTTGGCGTACTGTCCGGCGATCCGGCCCACCTTGACGACCGGCATGCTGGCGCCGTACGTCAACACCACCGCCATCTGCAGGAGCGTGCGGATGTTGCCGCGGATGTGCGGCTCCGTGTTGTCCACGAACGTCTCCGCGCAGTCACCGCCCTGCAGCAAGAACGCCTCACCGCGGGCAACCTGGGCGAATAGCTCCTGCAGCCGCTGGATCTCGGACGGCACGGTGACGGGAGGGACGCTTTCCAAGACGGTGCGCATCGGCTTGGCCTGCTCCTCCGACCAGCTCGGCTGCTGGGCTGCCGGTTTGGCCAGCGCCGCATCCAGCCGCGCCCGCAGGTCCGCCGGAAGCGGCGGCAGCGGCGGCAGCTGGTCGATCGGGATGTCAACGGTCCAGTTCACCCATCCATCGTAACTAGGAGAAACGACCAGTTCTAAAGACAGCACGGACAGCGCGGCGACTACGCCTGCACCGGCTGACCCGAACAGATGATGTCGAACCGCTCACGGTTGAACCGAGCGTCGACGAGCGCGTCGTGGGCATCGGCGGGCCGCGGCGGCATCTGCGGGCTGCCCCGGTCCTCCCAGAGCTGGCGCAACTCGCGGGTGAACCGCGGCATGGCCGGTGGCAGCCCGGTCATCGGCCCCCACAACTGGCACAGCGCGACGTGGTCATAGGCGCCGATCCAGGCCCACAACTCGATCGGCTCCTTGACTGGTTCCGGACCGTCGACGCCGAAGAAATCCTCCAGATCCGTGCGGATTTGCGCCCGCGACCGCCAGGTCGGCGACGACGGCGGCGGCAGCTTGGGCAGCACGTGCGTGCGCACCCAGCGCCCGGCCCGATCGGGGTTGAACTCGGTTGACACGGCGTAATACTCGCGGCCGTCTTCGGCGGCGACCCCGATTGAGATCAGCTCGATGGTGCGACCGTTGTCGATGAACTCGGTGTCATAGAAATAACGCAACGCGCCGACCCCCCTTATGCTGCGACGCCGGGCTTGACGGGCTGGCGTTCCGGCGGCGGCGGCGCCGCGTGGATCTCGCGGTCCAACTGCTCGTCGACCAAGCGATCGTCGGGGAATCGCGGCATGCCCGAGACCGCGTCTTGCACCCACAATTTCGCCTGCACCACAGGCCGGCGCAGCCAGCGCTCGCGCTCCAGCGCGCGATGCATCTTCCGCGGCCGCTTGCTGTAGCGCCAGCGCGCCCATGGGGCGTGCGGGCGCGACAACCGGATTGCACCGATCACCAGCAGTGGGGTGATGAACATTCCGACTAGCCCCGTCCACACCTTGCCCTTCAGCAGCACCACCACCGCGAGCGCCAGGGTTAGCAGGGCCATTGCCACCACGCCGACCCGCGACTCGAGCGTGCTGTCGTTACGCCACACGCCAACGTCGAAAAACGACAACGGGTTTAGGCCCAGGATTAGCAGGCCGGCCACCGCGGCCGCGGCGAACACCGCGTCGACCGATGTGCGCCCATCCTCCGACCAGTACACGTCGGACAGGTGCAGGATCAGCGCGAACTCGTCGAGCACCAGCGCGGCACCAACCCCAAAGGAGATCGCGGCGACGGTGAATTCCGCGACGCCGCCGTCGACCGCGAGAGTGACCATTGTCACGCCGGAAATCATTACCAGCACGACTCCGATCACCACGTGGTGGATATGCAAGGAGCCGTGGCCGATGTTGCGAGGTTGCCACCATTTCGGCGGCGCGTCGTTGTTCGCCTGGCGGCGGATGTAGCGCACGATGGTTCGGGTCACGAAGAACGTCAGGATGAATGCGACGAGGCAGCACAGCAATGGCAGTCGGCCACGGTCGACGATGTCATGCCAAAGCGACTGCCACAACGAACCCACGTGCGAGAACTTACGCCGACCTCGTCGGGTTTTGCTCGGCATACCAATCCGACGCGCCGCGGCGCCCCGATAGTCTGGACCCGACATGAGTAACTGGCAGTCGTCGCCCGACGCGGGCAGTTGGCGCGGGCGCGCCTTGCCGGCGGGCCGTGCCGAGCGCTGGCGGCGCATCGGGTGGCGGCTGTTTCAGGTTTTCACGCTCGCCGCATTCGGGCTGGCGGCCTGGCGCGTGTTCGGGCACATCCCGTACCGCATCGACGTCGAGGTGTATCGGATGGGCGCGCAGGCGTGGCTTGACGGGCGGCCGCTGTATGCCGACGGCGCGATGTTCCACACCCAAATCGGTTTGGGTCTGCCGTTCACCTATCCCCCGCTTGCCGCGATCGCCTTCTGCCCGCTCGCCTGGTTGTCGTTCCCAGTAGGCAGCGTGGTGATGACGCTGATCACGCTGGTGCTGCTGCTGGTCTCGACCGTGATCGTGCTGACGCGCCTCGATGTGTGGTCGACCGGGAGCATGGGGAACGAACCCGCGTGGGCGCGCCGGTGCTGGCTCGCCGTCGCGATCGTCGCGGCCGCGGTCATCTATCTGGAGCCGATCCAGTCGAACTTCGCGTTCGGCCAGATCAACGTCATCCTGATGACGCTGGTAGTTGCCGACTGCTTGCCCCGGCGCACCCGCTGGCCGCGCGGACTGCTGCTGGGCCTGGCGATCGCACTCAAGCTGACGCCCGCGGTTTTCCTTCTCTACTTCGCACTGCGCAAGGACGGTCGCGCGGTGCTGACCGCGGCACTTTCGTTCGTGGCGGCGACGCTGGCGGGTTTCGTGCTGGCCTGGCGGGACTCGCTCGAGTACTGGACGGCCACGGTTCGCAACACCGAACGAATCGGCAGCGCATCACTGAACACGAACCAGAACATCGCCGGTGCGCTGGCGCGGCTGCAGCTGACGCACGCCGAGCAGTTCGCGCTGTGGACGGTGGCCTGCCTCGCGGTGCTCGGCGTCACGGTGTGGGCCGCGCAGCGCGTGCTGCGCGCCGGCGAGCCGGTACTGGCGCTGACCTTAATAGCGCTGTTCGGCCTCGTCGTTTCGCCGGTGTCGTGGTCACACCACTGGGTGTGGGTGTTGCCCGGGGTGCTGGTGACTGCCGTGCTGGCGTATCGGCGCCGCAACATCGCACTGGCCGGGGTGACCGCCGCCGGGGTGGCACTGATGATCTGGACGCCGATCGACCTGATGCCCAAGCATCAGGAGGCCACCGCGTCGTGGTGGCGCCAGCTCGTCGGCGCATCGTACGTGTGGTGGGCGCTGGCTGCGATCGTGGTGGCGGGCAGCGTGCTGGCCGGTCGGGCCGCCGAAAAACGCCAGCCCTCGCTCGACGGGGCGGCGGTGCCCGCGGTCGGCTAGCCCGCGGCGGTCTCGAGCATGCGGGCGGGCGGGTGACCTGACGCGGGCGTCTTGCCTTCCTTGACGTCCGCGGCGTACAGGTCGACGTACTCCTGTCCGGACAGCTGCATCAGCTCGTACATCACTTCGTCGGTGACCGCCCGCTCGATGAACCGGTTGCCGGCCAGCCCCTCGAATCTGCTGAAGTCCATCGGCCTGCCAACCCGCACCGTCACCGAGCCGAACCGCCACACCTTGCTGCCCGGCGGGTTGACCACGTTGGTGCCGATCATTGCCACCGGGATGACCGGCACACCGGTCTCCAACGCCAACCTGGCAAGGCCGGTCTTCCCCTTGTACAGCCGGCCGTCGGGCGAGCGCGTGCCCTCGGGGTACATCCCCATCAACTTGCCGTGCTTGAGCAGCCGCTTGGCGGTGTCGAGCGCGTCCTGCGCGGTGTCGGCCGACGTGCGGTCGATCGGCACCTGACCCGCGACGGTGTAGAACCAGCGGGTGAACCACCCTTTCAGGCCGGTGCCGGTGAAGTATTCCTGTTTCGCCAGGAACGTGATGCGCCGGCGCACCACCAGGGGCAAATAAAAGCTGTCCGCGACGGCTAGGTGGTTACTCGCCAGGATGGCCGGACCGGTATCTGGGATGTGGTGAAGGCCTTCGGTTTTCGGCCGTCCGAGCAGCGAGAGTAAGGGGCCCATGAAGATGTACTTGAACAGCCAATACCACATGCACCCTCCCGCGTTGGGGCAACCGACTGATTGTTTGCGCCGACGTTTGCGCCAACTCTACCCATGTGGTCGTGATGCGACCACAGTTACGAAACCGTCAAAATTCATTCCTCGACGGTGACCGGGATCTGCTGATATCTGCCCGGTGCCTCCCGCGCGCCGCCTTCAGGGCCGGCGCCTCCCCCCTCGGGCGGCGGCTGGTCGCTCCGTTCGATGTTCTCCACCATCGCCCGGATCACGGTCATCAGCGCGACGCTGTGTTCGGCGATCAGGGTCAGCATCGGATGCTGCTCTCCGGTCGCCAGCGCCGCCAGCGCACACACCGGGCACCACACCTGCTGGCACTTGCCGGGTGCGTCGCCTCCCGCCGCGGCCGCGGCGGCCGCGCGCACGGCCGGGTCGAGCCGGTCCAGGATCACCTGGGCCAACTGCCGCAGTTCCGGACCAATGTCGGGGTGAGCGCCTTTCACGCCGGCCACACCTCCGGATTCGGTCGAAACCGCACGGTCAATTCACTCCCCCGCAGCTGGGCGTCCATCACGATGCAGCGGCGCAGGACGGATGCCAGCCGAACCCGGCGCCGCACTCCTGAGACGCCGATGATGAGCTCGTCGTCGACCCGACCCAACATCAACGCGCCGGAATCGACCTGCGGTAACTCTAGCCTCAGACGGTAGATGGCTTCGAGCCCAGAGCCGGATTCTCGGTCGACGAGCGGCCGCAGCGGCCCCGGCGGCGGCGATCCGTCGCGGCGCCGCACGGTGGCGAGCAATTCGGTCAGCGCCTTGGGGCCGATCGGTTCGGTCGCCAGATGCGGCGCAAGCACCAGCTCTACCTCGCCGATGGTCGACGACAGCTCGTCGAGCACCGCCTGTTGTTCGGAGATGCGCTCGGCGTACCAGTCGAATGCCGGATGGTCGGGAAGGTTGCGGTATTCGTACGAATCGTCTTGCACCAGAACCTGATTGACCAGCAGCTCGGCGACGCGCACGCCCATCAATGACAACGAACCCAGGGTGCGCGCCGCCTCGGCCGCCACCACCCGTTCCGCGGTGAGCACCAGGTGCGCACTCACCCGCGAGCCGTCGGTGAGCAACTCAGACAACCGCTCCATCGCGGTAGTCATCTGCTCGAGCAGGCCGACCAGCGCGGCCGAGCGGCTGTCGTCGGCGCTCGAGGACAACCGACGGTGACGCGGCCAGGCCCGCTCCAAATACATCCCTAAGGTGGCCGGCAGCGTCAGCATCCGCAGCGCGTCGGCGGTGGAGGCGCAGTCGACGACGACGTGGTCCCACCGGCCGGCCACGGCGAGCTCTCCGACCTCATGCAGCCCGAGCACCTCCTGGATGCCAGGCAGCGCCGAGAGCTCTTCCGGTGCAACGTCTCCCAGTTCGCTGTCCGGGAACGGCCGGGCCAGCGTGCCCGCGATGTCGCGCCATCGCGCCTCCACCAGCGCCAGCGTGTCCAGTGCCATCGCATCGAGGAAGCCGCCGCCTGCGTCCATGTCGTCGGCGAACACGCGGGTGCACGTGCGCGCACCGGTCGGCGCGACCTGCACACCCAGCACGTCGCCCAGCGAATGCGCCTGGTCGGTCGAGACGACCAGCACCCGCTGACCGGCGCGCGCGTCGACGACCGCGGTGGCCGCGGCCAGTGTCGACTTGCCTACCCCGCCCTTGCCGACGAAGAGACTGATCCGGGCGCCGGCGGGGGCCGGGAATTCACTCAGCCTCTACTCGTTTCTTGAGGTCTTTCAACGCGGTGTCGGTGAGCCTGCGCTCGGCCTTCCGTTTGAGCAATCCTATCATCGGGATCATCAGATCGACCGACAGCTCATATGTGACATCGGTCCCAGATCCCTTGGGCGACAAGTGATATGCACCCTCCAGCGCACGCAGCAGCGAACTCGACACCAGGCTCCAGCGCACCGACTTGTGGTCGGGCGGCCACTCGTAGGCCAGCACCATGGTGTCCTTCAGCACCGCCGCGTCGAGCACCAGCCGCGCGACCTTCGGATAGCCCTGGTCGTCTGCCTCCAGCACCTCGGTTTCCTTGTACTCGGACACCCATTCCGGGTACGAGCCGATGTCGGCGATCACGTCCATCACCGTGCCGGGGTCCGCATCGATGTAGATGGTTTGCGCCGTGTTGTCCGCCACGCAGAAAAACCTACCTTGCGCCCAGGACCGTCGGCGAAGTATCAGGCCAGCGGCGACACTCCCACCGGCCGCGAGCGCTCAAGCCTCGCCTTCAGCTCGAAGGCCATGTTCTTGCCGGCCACCCGGCGGCGGTGGTTCATCTTGGCCAGGTTCATCCGCGCTAATTGCCAGGCCGCCGCGCCCGCCGGTTCGGCGTGCAGAAAGTAGTGCAGCAGCGTCCCGTCCAGCATCGGCTCCAGCCAGATTTCCATCGTGCCGGTCAGCGCGCCGGTCACGGTCCACCGGATGCCCTTGTCACCGCGGTTCTCCCTGACGTCGAGCCGCAGGTCGGGCCACCAGCGCCGCCAGCTCGACGGGTCCGACACCGCCCGGCCGATGTCGGCGGGGTCGGCCGCCACGAAGGTTTCGTCGGCGATCTGAATGGTGTTCATGGATAGCAGCTTCACACACGGGTTCCCCGGGCTCGATCGGTGGCCGACTAGGCTGGAACGCGAAGGTACCAGCGGCGGGAGGGAACCGACTCGTGCGTGAATTCAGTGTTCCGGCGTCATTTCCTGTCGGCGAGCGCGACAACTTTGTCAGCGCCGTCTATTCACACCAGCGCGAGGACCCCGACTACCCGATTTTCCAGCGCCTCGTCGACGGCGCATGGACCGATGTGACGAATTCCCAAGCCGCCGAGCAAATCCGTTCGGCCGCTTTGGGATTGATCGCCGAAGGCATCAACGCCGGTGATCGCGTCGCGATCCTTTCGGCGACGCGCTACGAGTGGGCGATCCTCGACTTCGCGATCCTGTCCGTCGGTGCGGTCACGGTGCCGATCTACGAGACGTCGTCGGCCGAGCAGGTGCGCTTCGTGCTCTCCGATTCCGGCGCGGTGCTGGCGTTCGCCGAGACCGACGCGCACGCGGACACGGTCGAACAGCTCGAGGCCGACCTGCCCGACCTGCGCAAAGTGTTCCGGATCGACGGCTCAGGGACCCCGGCGCTGGACGAGCTGGCCGAGGCAGGCGAGTCGGCGGACGAAAGCGAGCTGGACGTGCGGCTACGCGGGATCCGTTCGGCCGACCCGGCGACGCTTATCTACACCTCGGGTACCACCGGCCGGCCGAAGGGCTGCCAGCTGACCCACGCCAACCTCGTTTACGAGATCCGCGGCGCAAAGTCCGCTCTCCCGACGCTGCTGGACAAGGGCGAACGATTGCTGGTCTTCCTGCCGCTGGCCCACGTGCTGGCCCGCGCGATCACGATGGCGGCGTTCGCGAACAACGTCACGCTGGGCTTCACCAGCGACATCAAGGACCTGGTGTCGGTATTCGGGGTGTTCAAGCCGACGCTGGTGGTGTCGGTGCCGCGGGTGTTCGAGAAGGTGTACAACACCGCCGAGCAGAACGCCCGCAACGATGGCAAGGGCCGCGTCTTCGAAACCGCCGCGAACACCGCGATCGAGTGGAGTCAGGCCAAGGACACCGGTGGTGCCGGCCTGGTGTTGAAGGCCAAGCACGCGCTGTTCGACCGGCTCGTCTACGGCAAGTTGCGCGCGGCGCTTGGCGGCAATTGCCGCGCCGCCATTTCCGGCGGTGCGCCGCTCGGCGCGCGGCTGGGCCACTTCTACCGCGGCGTCGGGCTGACCATCTATGAGGGCTATGGCCTGACCGAGACCAGCGCGGCGATCACGGTGAACCGCGTCGATGACCTGAAGGTCGGCACGGTCGGAAAGTTGTTGGCCGGCAACAGCATGCGCATCAACGACGACGACGAGCTGCTGGTAAGGGGCGGCGTGGTGTTCAGCGGCTACTGGCACAACGAGGAAGAGACGAAGGCGGTCATCGAGGACGGCTGGTTCCACACCGGCGACCTGGGCGCAATCGACGACGACGGCTTCCTGACCATTATCGGCCGCAAGAAGGAGATCATCGTGACCGCGGGCGGCAAGAACGTCGCGCCCGCGATTCTGGAGGACCAGCTGCGTGCGCATGCGCTGATCAGTCAGGCGATGTGCGTCGGTGACGCCAAGCCGTTCGTCGCGGCGCTGATCACGATCGACCCGGAAGCGTTCGAAGGGTGGAAAGAACGCAACGGCAAGGATTCCGTCGCGACGGTGGGCGATTTGGCCACCGATCCCGATCTTGTCGCCGAGGTCGACCGCGCGGTCAACGAGGCCAACCAGGCCGTCTCCAGGGCCGAGGCGATCCGCAAGTTCCGGATCCTGCCCGTCGACTTCACCGAGGAAACCGGCGAGCTGACGCCGACGATGAAGGTCAAGCGCAAGGTCGTCGCGCAGAAGTTCGCCAGCGACATCGAGGCGCTCTACAAGGACTCAGCCGCTTAACAGCCCGCTCAGCCGGGCGGCGTGGGTGTCCCAGCGCCACTTCTCGGTAACCCATTGCCGCCCAGCCGATCCCATCCGCGCCGCGCGATCGGGGTCGGCCAGGATTTCGCTGACCGTGTCGGCGATCTGGCTGACCGACCGGCCGTCGACGACCCGGCCGGTGCGTCCGTCCCGCACCGCCTCCGGGGCGCCGCCGGAGCGGCCCGCCACCACCGGCACCCCGGTCGCGGAAGCCTCCAGGAAAACGATGCCAAGGCCTTCCACGTCGAGCCCGGCGCCACGGGTGCGGCACGGCATCGCGAATACGTCGGCCACCGCATGGTGTGCGGGCAATTCGGCAGCGGGCACTCCGCCGGTGAAGATCACGTCGTCGGCGACGCCGGCGTCGGAGGCGAGCTTGCGAAGCACCGGTGCATAGGGCCCGCCGCCGACGATCATCAGGGCGGCGCCGTCGACGCGTCGCCGGATGTCGGGCAGCGCACGGATCAGCATGTCCTGCCCCTTGCGTGGCACCAGCCGCGACACGCACACGATCGTGGGTCGTTCACCCAGGCCGTAGCGTGCTCTCAGCTCGCAGCGGGCGGCCGCGTCGGGCCGAAACCGATCGGTGTCCACGCCCGGCGGCAGGTGCTCGAGCGCGGCATTGCGACCGAAGGCGGACGCGAACCTTTCGCGGGTGTAGCGGCTGACGTAGGTGACGACATCGGTGTCGTCGCCGATGCGCCGCAACGCCGAGCGCGCCACCGGCAGCATCGACCAGCCGACCTCGTGGCCGTGCGTACTGGCCAGCACCCGGGCGGCGCCGGCGCGCCGCGCCCGGTCGGCCATCAGCGCCAGCGGGGCCGCCGCGCCGAACCAGACGGTCTCGATATCGCCCTCGGCGACGAGCTCGCGCATCCGGGCGTCCACCGGCGGGGCGGGCAGCATCAGCGTGCCCCGATGCCGCACCACCTGGTAGCCGGCGGCGGCGTCATAACGGTCGGAGCCCTTCCAGCGCGGCGCGTACACCGTCACGCTGTGCGAATCACTGCGGGCCAGTCGTCCCACCAGCTCCTCCAGGTACGCCTGGATGCCTCCCGGCCGCGGAGGGAAGTCGTTGGTCACCAACAGGATTCGCGTCACCGTCGATTAATGTAGCCGCTCAGCCACGCTTGCCACCGGTCGAGCACCTCCGGCAGGCCGGCGCCGAGGGTTTGCGAGACCGCCGTAGCCGGGTCGGGATGGCCAGGCCCGCAGGCCCGCACGTACAGCCGTCGCAACGCCGGCGGACCGTAGACCTCTGCGACGAAGCGGGCGAACCACCACGCCCGGTCGTATCCCAGTGACCGCTCCTGACCGGCGGTTTCCAGTTCGGTGTCGGACGGCAGCCGCGCGGGTAGCGCGTCCGGTCCCGGCGCCGGTGTGTCGGTGCGCCCGACGTAGTCGGCGACCCCTTCGGTCAGCCACCGCGGCGCGTCCGGCGCGGTATCGGTGCGCGACGCGTAGTGAAACAGCTCGTGGCGCAACACAAGTCGCAGCGCCGAGTCGCTCATCGCCGCGGCGCCGGGCGCGAACACGATGCGCTGACCCATCGCAATGCGCCGGCTCAGGTCGACGCGCCCGGCCACGGCGACGGCCGCCACATCGTTCCACTGCCCGCCCTTCCCGGCTTGTTCGGCGAATTCCGTCTCGGTCGCGGTCGCGACGATCACGATGTCACGCTGCCAGTCCTCGCCCCAGAATCCGTCGACGGCGTCGACGGCGTCGCCGCTTTCTGCCGCGACGCGACGCAGCAGCGGGTCGGTGAGCTGGCCACCGAGGCCAATCAGTCGCACCGTGCGACCGTCGACAACGACGGAGCCGGGCGCGCCCGCGGCCGGCGGGAAGGTGGGCGCGGCGGCTTCGCCGGGTTGCCGCAGCAGCATGACACTCGCGACCAGCTCAGCGGCCAGTGCCAGGCCGAGCAGAAATTGCCGGCGCCGCCGCGGGCGCTCAGTAGCGGCGGGCGTTGTGGACCGGGCCTGCCGCGGCTACCGGGACCACCCGCACCGGCTGGCCATACGTCGACGAGTGCACCACCATGCCGTCGCCGACGTAGACGCCAGTGTGGGATGCGTCGGAGTAGTAGGTCACCACGTCGCCGGGCTGCAGATCCGACAGCGACACCGGCTGCCCGCCGGTGGCCAACGCCTGGCTGGAGTGCGGCAGCGAGACGCCGGCCTGTTGGAACGCCCACATCACCAGGCCCGAGCAGTCGAACGCGCTCGGACCGGCGGCGCCCCACGAGTACGGCGAGCCGACCCGGCTCAGCGCGGCCTGCACCACGGTCGCCTTGTTTTCGCCGCCGGGCGACATTCCGGGCAGCGCGGCTTCCGCCGGCGGCGCGCCCTCGGGCATCGTGCCGTCCGGCATCATCAGGCCGCCGGGCATGGGCGGGACGGCCTGAACGCCGTCGATCGTCGGCAGCGCGTCCGGCGCCGGCCCGGGCAGCGCGCCGGGCGCCTGCACGGGTAGCGCGGCGGGCACCGCGGCGGGCGCGGCCAGGGCGGTGCGCTGAGCGGGCGTCAGCCCGCTGTATTGCGACTTCACCACCGCGATCTGCAGTTGCAGCTTGCTCTGCTTGGCCTGCAGGTCCGCGCGCACGGCGGCGGCCTGCTCGGCGGCGGTGCGGGCATCGGCCGCCGACTTCGCCGACGCGGTCGCGGCCTTGGCGGCCTCGTCGCGGGTTGCCTGGAAGCTTTGCATCTGGGTCGCCATCTCGGTGGCCATCACCCGCTGCACCGAGAGCTGGTCGATCAGGTGCTGCGGCGAGTCGGCGGTCATGATCGCGCTCAGCCCGTCGGTGCGGCCGCCCATGTACATCGCGGCGGCGAACTTGTCGACCGCGCCTTGGTAGGTCATCAGCTGGCCATTCGCCGCGTCCACCGCGGCCTGGTCGGCATTGTGCTTGTCCTCGGCGGCCCTCTGCGCGGCGAGCTTGTCGTTGAGCGTCAATTGTGCCGAGTGCATTTGCTCAGTGGTCTGCTCGGCCTGGCGGGACAGCTCAGTTAGCTTCGCAAGAGCGTCGTCGGCGGGGTCGGCGGACACGTTTGCGGCCACCGTAGACCCGAACACCGATACTGCCGCTGCCACACCGATCAGGGGTCGCCGAATTGCGTTGCCGATCCCGTGGGCGCGACTCAGCATCAAGATGAAATACCCTTCGGGTGCAGTGGGACGAGGCCGTCGATCTGCGTAAGGTCTCAGACAGGTTACGAAACGGCATCGGCCTTGTCCATCAGGAGCCGTAAATTTATCAATAATCCCGGAACTCTCAGAGAACCTTGAATTTTAGGCGACTCCCGTGTCGTCACTCCGGTCGTCACTCCGATGGATCGGCACCAGCCGCAGCCGCGGTGCCAACCCCGCTTCGGCGAGTGCTTCCAATGCCGCCCGCTCGTCGTCCTGAAGTGTTTTCGGTACGCCCAACAGAACGCTGACGACACAGTCCTTGCACGCCGCACCGCGCACCGCGCAGTCGTCGCAATCGATGATCATGCTGGGCACGTTAGCGACACGCACCGACAAGTGCGCCTTCTGTCGGTACGGCTCCTTACCGTCATGGGCCATGGAGCAGCTCAGCTTCGCCGACGCCGACCCGTCGGCCGATCTGACGCTCCGAGAGACCACATTCGTGGTGGTCGACCTGGAGACCACCGGCGGACGCGCCAACGGCGAGGGCTCAGACCGCGACGCGATCACCGAGATCGGCGCCGTCAAGGTGCGCGGCGGCGCGGTGCTGGGTGAACTGGCCACGCTGGTCGACCCCGGCCGCGACATTCCGCCGCAGATCGTCTCGCTCACCGGCATCACCTCGGCGATGGTGTGCGACGCTCCCACGATCGACGCGGTGCTGCCGATGTTCTTCGAGTTTTCCCGCGGCGCGGTGCTGGTCGCCCACAACGCCGGATTCGACATCGGATTCCTCAAGGCCGCCGCGCGGCACTGCGACATCGTCTGGCCGCGCCCGCCGGTGCTGTGCACGGTGCGGCTGGCGCGCCGCGTGCTCACCCGGGAGGAGGCGCCCAGCGTGCGGCTGGCGGCGCTGGCGCGGTTGTTCCGGGCGGCCAGCGAGCCCACGCACCGCGCGCTCGACGACGCGCGGGCCACCGTCGACGTGCTGCATGCGCTGATCGAGCGGGTCGGCAACCAGGGTGTGCACACCTACGCAGACCTTCGCGCCTATCTGCCCAATGTGACTGCGGCGCAGCGGAGCAAGCGCGTGCTGGCCGAACATCTGCCGCACCGCCCCGGCGTGTACCTGTTTCGCGGGCCGAC
>NZ_DASQVQ010000191.1:0-20700 GCF_035640695.1 Mycobacterium sp. | reverse complement strand
TGCGGCGGGCGCGGGCGAATGCGGCGGTGCGGCGGGCGCAGGCGTAGACCGGGCGATATCCGGGCCGGAACGTGCCAGGACGCGACTCGCCGTGAAAGTCGCTGCCTGGTCAACCATCCCCATCTCCGCATACTGAGTGTGCGCGTTAAAGTCCCGTCCTGAACTAGAACAAATTGGGTCATCATCTACGCACAAGTCGATGGTCTTGTCCGTATACAACGGGCCGACTGAGATCAGCGGCTGATTGATCGCATGCATAAATCGAGTTGATGGCTTTCCGAACAGGGCGACCGCGGCGACATGGCTTGCCACGTCGGGCGGCATCGGCTGCGGTACATCCGAAGCCACTACTCCATCCGGTATGACGTTCGCGGTGACAAAACCCATCACGGCTGCGCCTTGGGAAAATCCGCCGAGCACCATGTTGGTCTTGGGACAGTTGGCCGCCGTGGACCGGATGTGGGCGCTCGCATCGTAGATACCGTTTACGGCGGTGGGGAAGTCCATGGTGGCTGGGTAGTCGACCGGATATACCCCCATCGACTTGTTGCCGAGTCGCGCCCGTAGTGAGTCCACAAATGCCTGTCCGGTTGGACCAACGCCGGGCGCCTCGGTGGTGCCGCGGGCGAATACCACCTCCACGTCGGGGCATGGCTGCGCGGACGCGGATGGGAGTGAGATTGGTGCGCTCGCCAGCGCCCAACTTGCGACCACCCCAGCACCAAGGAAACCAGCGGTATGGCGAGCACTCACGGCCCAATGCTCACATAACTCGATGATCGGGGCGACCGGAACGATCAACTGTCAATGAACACCGGGTGAACGCCACCCGGGTTGGCACCCTCGGCGCATCGTGGCATCAGGCCACAGATCCATACCCGGCCGGGTACTAGTTGCAGCCGAGTCGGCTGCGCTACAACGGAATGTGGAATACCCGCCGACCGTCCCTGGCGCAGATTCGTCGATCGGTCCGTGCGACGGATTTGAGGAGACGAGTCAGCCTGCGGTGGGCACCCAGTTGCCGTGGAACCCCGCCGGCACTCGGTGCGGCAGCTTGATGCTGGCGATGTCATGCAGCGTCTGCGCGTCCAGGATCGCCAGCTCGCTGCGGTCGGTGGCGCGGTCATACACGTAGCCCATCAGCACACCGTCATCCTCGGCCGCGTCGCGCGAGGACGGCTGGAAGACGAACTCGCCCAATGATTTTTCGGCGCCGAACGACCGCGTTTGCGTGCTGCCTTGTACCAAGTCGTGCTTGAGCAGCGTGTCGGCGCCATCCGGGCGGTCCCCGACGGCAGGTGCGTAGCCGTAGCGATGCCGCTTGCCGACCCGACGCTCGTCGACGCGGGGGAACTCCTGGCCCCGATCGTCGAAGCGCGATTCGCGCACCTTGCCGTCGGCGAGATCAACGGTCCAGCGGTCCAGCGTGGGTGGGCCTTCGTTGGGGCCGAGGTGGTCGGTGTCGAACATCTTGGGGTGCCGCACGACGTCGAGCACGATCGTTTCGCCCTCGTCGTAGGCATTCATCGGGTGGAAGACATAGCACGGTTCCACGTCGAACCAGCGAACGGCGTCGTTGTCGCCCTCGCGCGGCATCACACCGATACGAGCGGGGTACTTCGGATTCCACGAATACGGGAACCGCCTGTCGGAGTCCGTCGTGCGGGGCTGTCGCGCAACGATGGGATCGGGAATGCGAACGCGCCCAATCAATGCCGACAGCATCAACCTGGCGGGCAGGCGAAGGCCGGCGGGCACAGTCATCGTCGCCGCTTGCCGAGCGTCGAACGTGACCGGCAGGTCATAGAACACGACGTGACCCTCGGTCAGGGAGAAGTCGTGCATCATCGGGCTACCGCCCACTTCGATGTCGACAGTGCGGCGCGCCCGGCCGTCGGCGCCGACCACCGAGTACTGCACGGTGTTGCCGCGGTGCATGCTGTACGAAACCGCATGCAGCTCGCCGGTTTCCGGGTCCCGCTTGGGGTGCGCCGTGTAGCCACCGGTCAGCGTCCCCTCGAAATCGCACACGCCGACCGTGTCCAATTCCTCGGTGAGTTCGTAGTTCGCCAGTCCCGCTTCGACCAGGGCAATGGTCTTGCCGGCGTGCCCGATCACATTGGTGTTGGCACCGATGGCCGACACGCCGAAGTGCCCGGCCGGTGACCGCTCGCCCAGGGCCCGGGCCGCATTCGGTCCACGGACCCAGCGGTTGCGGTACCACTCCGCCTTGCCGCCGCGGATGCGGATGCCGTGCACCATGCCGTCGCCGGCGAACCAGTGGTACAGCTCGGGATCGATTTCGCCGATCGGGTTGGGTCCGTTTCGCAGATATCGCCCGTCGAGGTCTTCGGGGATGGTTCCGACAACCTCGAGTTCGGTGAGCGTGTACTCCTCCTGCAGTGGAGCGAATGCGCCCTCTAGGTACCGATTCGACACGATAACACCCCCATAACAGTGTTATGAATGCGTTCATGTATAACACCGTTATGGGAGCATGGCAACCATGAGCGGCGGTGGACGTGAGGCGCTGATCGAAGCCGGGATCCGGCTGCTCGAGCGCGACGGCATGGAGGCGATGCAGGCGCGGAAGATCGCCGCCGAGATCGGCGCCTCCACGATGGCGGTGTACACACATTTCGGTGGCATGACAGGGCTGCTCGACGCGGTCGCCGGGGAGGCTTTCGCCCGCTTCACTCAGGCGCTGACCGAGGTACCGCAGACCGACGACCCGGTCGCCGACTTCATGGCCATGGGGGCCGCATACCGCGGCTTCGCGCTGGCCAACCCGCAGCGCTACCAGCTGATGTTCGGCGTTTCGTCGCCCGAGGCGATCACGCGCAACCGGACCGACCTCACCGTCACCGGCTCAGCCACCGACCGCATCGAGCGAGCGACGTCGTTCCACGCCCTGCTCACGGCTGTGCGCCGGATGATCGCAGCGGGACGGATCCGCGACGACGGCGAACCAGCGATCGCGGGCCGACTGTGGAGCCTGATTCACGGAGCGGTGATGCTCGAGATGGCAGGCTTCTTCGGCCACGAGGACCATGGTCTCACCCAGATCCTCGGACCGCTCACCGTCGACCTGTTGGTCGGGATGGGCGACGAGCGCGACAAGACAATGCAATCGCTGCTCGCTGCGGCCGCCAACCTCTCCGCGACCCAACTGCTTGGGCCGGCAACCTGATTCAGTGACTCGGCTGACCAATCGAATGGCAGGCCGACGATAGAAACGGCGGTCGGATAACGGCGGCTATGCCTGCCGACGACCCTTGGGACGAACCGCGTCCTTGATCTTTTCGCCGGCGTCTTTCAGGTCAGCTGCGCGCTGCTGGTCCTTGCCTTCGGCTTCCAACGCAGGATTTCGCGTTGCTCGGCCGAGGACCTCCTTGGCCTTGCCCCTGGTTTTCTGCGCTTTGTTCTTGGCCTTATCCGTACCGGTCATTGTTCTGCCCTCCTCTCTGTGGTGCATCTAATCTTCCCGGCCGCGAGTGTGGCGCAGCTTGGCCCCGCGCTCGACGTCCCGTGCTTCTTTCGCCTCGCTCTTGCCGGAGACCCGCGTGTCACGGGGTGGCAGCTTGAGATCACGTTCCGCGGCCATACCGGCCTGCAGCTCACGGCCGCGTTCAAGTTCGGCATCCAGTTCGGCGCCGAAGAGCAGGGCCAGGTTGGTGATCCACAACCACAGCAGAAACACGATCACTCCGGCCAGCGTGCCGTAGGTCTTGTTGTAGCTGCCGAAGTTGGCGACGTAGATACCAAACAGCACCGACGCGGTGATCCACACGACGATCGCCACCGCCGCGCCCACGCTGATCCACCGGAACCTCGGCTGCCGCACGTTTGGTGTCGCGTAATACAGGATCGCGACCGCCACGATCACAAAAGCCAACAGCACCGGCCAGCGCGCGATGTTCCACACGGTCAGCGCGATCTTGCCGGCGCCGAGCGCATCGCCGATCGCCTTGGCCACCGGCCCGCTGACCGCAAGCATGAACGCCACCGCCGCGGCCATCACCACGCCAGCGAAAGTCAGCACCAGTTGCAGTGGTCGCAGCTTCCAGACCGGGCGGCCCTCGGGGATCTCATAGATGCGGTTCATCGTCCGACCGAACGCCCCGATGTATCCCGATGCCGACCACATACCGACCACAATGCCGGCGACCAGCGCAAAACCAGCCGACGGTGAGTTGACCAGCTGCTGGATGGGTGCCCGCAGGGTATCCACCGCCGAGGACGGTCCGAGTTCGCCGACGATTTGCAGCACCGCATCAGTGGTGCGTTGGCCCTGGCCGAAGACCCCTAGCAGCGAGACCATCACCACCACAGCGGGAAACAGCGACAAGACCGCGTAGTACGTCAATGCCGCGGCCATGTCGGTGCATTGATCGGCGGCGAACTGCCGAGCGGTTCGACGTAGCGCATACAGCGCCGACGGCTTCGTCAGATCGGTGGGCGACTCGGGCTTGGCCGGATGGTCAGGCTCGGTCGACGCGCCCTCATTCGAAGAAACCCCGGCAGACACAACGAGTAGATACCCCGACGTTCTGACCCAGAAACGGTGACAGCAGCACGGCAGAGTGGCGCGCTAAGCGCGACAGGATCATTCGGTTCAAAGATCGGAGCTGTTCTTTCCTGGTCCAAACTCGGCATAGATGTGGGGCAGGATGCTAGCGAGGTGGGTGAACTCGATCTGATCGTGAATAAGCTGTTCGTAACCAATTCGCGCACCGCCGAGCGCAGTGATCCAGACCCTCCGCAGCGGCGCCATGACGTGGACCGAGCGGCCGGCGAGTTGAAGCTGAACCCGATCACCCAACCAGTATCGGGAGCGCAGCTCAAATCCGTTGTCAGTATCGCGGGCCAGGTGAACCATGGATCCGAACCGGGCGTGCGGCTTCTGGAGGAAGACGTGCGCGCACGCGTGGCCGCGGATGTTGGCCGTTGAGAGCGCTTCGCTGTCGATACCGAACTCCGAAGGGTCGACGAAGTGGATGTAGAGCTTCAACAGGTCGGCGCCCACGTACTCGCTGATCTTGTGGATGTTTCCGATGTAGCGCTGACAGTCCTGCAATCCGGGCGTCAGCAGAGCAGCGCGATTCTGGGCGATCGCCGAGATGTGATTGTGGGGAAACCACAGGCTGTAGCGTTCCGCCTCCACCGAGTGCCACCAAAACCACCACCGAAACATCTCTGCGGTCGCTCCGGGGAACTTCGTCAGGCTTGCGACATAGACGGTGCCGTCGGCCAGCACGCAGTACCCGTTCTCGCCTGGTAGGTAGCCAGGTTCAAGCAGACGGTTGAGTGCCTCGCCGGGTCGGATGGCGTCGGCTGGATCGATCGGCGCTTTCAGTGCCGGAAGCACCGCCTCGTCGAGCAGGAGTTCCTCGCGAAAATAGTGCGCATAGGGCTTGTCTTGCACCCGCACTCGATTGTTGGCGACCAGCGCCTGGGTCTGCACCGGATAGTAGGTCACTGGAATCACGTCGCCGTGCCTCCCTCCTCGTCTGTCAGACCACCAGCGCCACCCGATCATTGTCGAACCGGATCGATCATTTCGGCGGCATGAACCAGCCTGCGCTAGCCGACGCGCCGATTTACATTGACTATCAATCGAGGACAGCACGCCGCAGGCGCATCACTGTGCTGGAACGCGTCGTTAAATTACATATTGGCGTTTCTAGCTAGCAGGTGGGTGCTCAACGGGGGTGGCATGCAGACCGAATAGGCGCCAGCGTTGACGACACCGCCGACGCGGAGGGCGAGGGTATGACTATGCCTCACTTGACACGCCGAGTCGCCCGTCACCTGGTCCTGGTTGAAGATGCCGACCCGATTCTCGGTAGTGCCGGGGCGCAGGTGAACGCGACCGATGCAAACGTCGCCGGATCGAGCGCCGGACTTTCCGACCTGCCCACAGTTGTCGCGATGGGCCCGTTCGACGACGTTGCGCACACCGAACAATTGACCGCAGCCTTCAGCGCAGTGCAAAGACTGTGCAGTGCGCAGCTTGTGTTACTGGGCGACGCCGCCACGCCCCGGTGGTCGAACGCGCTGACCGCCGCAGATGTTCTCGTGCCGAGCACTTCTTCGGGGCCGACCGGGGTATTGGCTGCGTTATCGGCCGGCCGTGCAGTCGTCGCACCGGCAGACCCGCTCACTGTTGCGCTGATTGTGCCTAACAGTGCGGGACTGGTCTACCGGCGCGGGGACATTGCCGGAATGGCCCGGGCGCTGCTACGGCTGCTGAACAATCCGGGCCTGCGTTATGGAATGGGCACCCGCGCAGGCGAAGTCGCGCTTCGGCATGACCGGAGCAAGAGATATGCGTAGCGTGCTCGGGCGACTTGTCATGTGGGTGCCTGCCGAGATGCTCGACCGAGGCAGTGCCTCGGCTGGGCGCTGGCCGGTATCGCGGTTTGGCGCTAGCCCCCGCTAAAAATGGACGCCAACGGTGACGACTTTCTGCGGCCGCCGAGGAAGACTGGCACAACAACAATCAACAGCGATCTATCCCAAGGCGTGGGGCTGTTGCATCGGCTGCGCTTCATCGGCAGCAGCCCCGCTCACACGGAACCGGCCCTCGGTAGACCCACCGAGGGCACAATCCCCCCCTTGATGCGCTCGGCGAGCGTCACCGAGGGCCGGTTCCTCACCAGGTCGCGTTTATCGAGCTTGTCCTGTTGGCGCTCGATCGTGGGGCGGACACGTCAGTGTCTCGTTCACACTCTCAAGCCCGCGACCGGTGGTACGCGGACCGAGCACTGCGATGTCGAGCGCGACGACAACTAGGGCCGCGGCGACCACCGAGAACAAGGCGCCCGCACCGTGGGTGTGCAGCAAGGGCAGCAAGATGAACGGCATCAGCCCAGCGGACAGCCTCGACAGCGAATAAGTGCCACTCGTTGCGGTCGCGCGCAGCCGCGTCGGAAACACCTCGGCCTGATAGATGTGGTACGCGTTGGAGAATACGTTGCTCAGGATCGTGTAGAGAAAGCCGCAGACAACGATCGCTGCGGTGGACGTCGCCAGGCCGAACGTCACCCCGAACGCCGCCATTCCCAGCGCCGCGCCGATCACCAGATGCTTACGCTCGATCCGCTCCACGACGGTCAGCGATAACGCCGATCCGATGGGGTAGCCCACAAACGTCATGGAGCTGAACAGCAGCGAGTCCACGATCGAATATCCCTTTGCTACCAACACTATTGGCACCAGCGTGCCGAATCCGTAGTACCCCCACGTCTGGAACAGATGGAAGACCGTCATCATCAGGGTGCGCCGGCGGTACGGCGGGACGAACAGCTCGCGCACTCTTGCCCGTCCTGTTTGGCCGGGCTCCTTTGGCGCCGGCTCGGGCAGCGGGTCGCCGGACGCCCGGGCCTGTTGCTCGAAACGTGCGACCACGGCGTCGGCTTCGCTCGTGCGGCCGACGGATTCCAGCCAGCGCGGCGACTCCGGCAGCCCAGCGCGTAATGCGAAGACGACAACGGCCCCAAAGGCGCCGATAACGAACATCCATCGCCAGCCCTCGAATCCGAACGGCGCGACCGGTACCAACCAATGGCCCAGGAAACCCGCGAGCGGCACTCCAACAAATGACAGCGTGTACGCCCACGCCATGTACTTTCCCCGCTGCTTCGGCGGAAGAAGGTCAGACAGATAGGTGTCTGAGATCGGCGGCTCGGCCCCGATGCCCAAACCGGCGAAGAAGCGCGAAACCACAAGCATGACCGGACCGACGCTGAATGCGCCGATTAGCGAGAACACGGAGTAGACACTCAGTGACAGCAGGAAGGCGTGGCGCCGGCCGATGCGGTCTGCCAGCCGCCCCAGCGTCAGCGCCCCGAGAAACATACCGAGGAACGCCGAGGCCAGCAGCAGCGCCAGCGCGCTTCCAGCCAAGTGAAATTGGTGACTGAGAACGCTGCCGAGCACCCCGGCCAAGAAGACTTCGTAGATGTCAAAAAACAGGCCCAGGCCAATCGCAACGGTTGCGCGGCGATGCAATGACGTGATCGGAAGCCGGTTCAAGCGGGCGACGATGGTCGGCCCGGACAACGCGGACAGCAGAGAGAAATCGTCAGTCGACATGGCTACCAGACGGTTTGGGTCAAAACATGTCCCGTCAGGATTGCGCTTGGGCGATGTTTGGTCGCCACCGCTGACCCCCAACCCTGTCCCCTGCCAGCTGGAATCTGTCCGTTCCGGCCAGCATGCCCGACTGCTCGGTCCGTTGCAGCTGGCGGGAATGCCGAATTGGGGGTGAGCCCTGCCGATTTCTGATTCTTGCCACGTGAGTATTGAGGCATGACTCACTGTCGCGTCCCAATGTCTCGGGCTCGGCCGGCATCGGAATGCCATTGACATGAAGGCGTTGCGGTTCACCGAAACGGGCTCGCTGGACAATCTCGCTGTCGCCGACATTGATCGACCGGAGCCGGGGCCCGGCGAGGTGCTCGTCAAAGTCCAGGCCGCCGCGATCAATCCGAGCGACGTGAAGAATGTTCTCGGCAAGATGCCGATGACCACCGTGCCCCGTACGCCGGGACGGGACTTCGCCGGGCTCGTCGAGCAGGGCCCACCGGAGCTGATCGGTCGCCCAGTCTTCGGCACCGGGGGTGACATGGGTTTCCGCCGCGACGGCTCGCACGCCGAATACCTGGCGGTGCCCGCCGAGGCGGTTCTGATTCGACCCGACGGTCTTGAACCCGAAGATGCCTCGGCCCTGGCCCTGGCCTACCTGACCGCCTGGTCAGCCCTCGTCGACGCCGCCGGCCTCGATGCGGGCGAGACCGTGCTGATCACCGGTGTGACCGGATCCGTCGGCAGCGCGGCGGCCCGAATCGCCCGGTTCCGAGGGGCAACCGTGCTGGGCACGGTGCAGCGAGCCGACGACGTGGTCGAGGACCTAACCGTCGACCACTACATCAACCTGCAAAACCACTCCCTCACCGAAGAGGTGATGGCCGCCACGTCGGGGCGCGGTGTTGATGTGGTGCTCGATGTCGTCGGCGGACCGATGTTCGAGCCATGCCTGTGCTGTCTGACACACGGGGGCCGCCAAGTCGCGATCGGCAGCATCGGAGACGGCCGGGTCAGTTTCAACCTCGTCGAGTTCTACCACCGCGCCGGACGGCTATACGGCGTCGACACACTTGCGCTGAACTTCACCCAAAGTGCCGCGGTGCTACGCGGACTGATGCCCGGCATTGAGGCCAAAAAGTTCACGGCCCCAGAGGTGGAGTCGATTCAGGTGGAGGAGGCGATCGACGCATATCGACGCCTCAACGACGGAACGGCGCGCAGGAAGCTGGTCATGTCGTTCGCGCCATGACAATCGCGGCGGGCGAACGGCCGGCCGCTGCGCGGTGACTCCTCGAAGGTAGCGCTCCGGATAGGTGCCAGCTGCAAAGTCGAATTCCTGCCACCGGGATACACGGACTCTTGCCAGCCGCAACGAAATGTGCTGGCGGCAAGCGCAATTCTGGAGGTATGCCATTCAGGCCCAACTCCGTCACAACGCTGCGCGACGATGTACGGCCTGCGCATTAGACCGCCCCTATGAGTGAGCGAATAAGCACGCTGAGTCCCCGGCGCAAGGCGATCATTCTGATGTCGTGCTGTCTGAGCCTGGTGATCGTGTCGATGGACGCGACGATCGTCAACGTCGCGATCCCGTCGATCCGCACGGAGCTGCATACTTCGGCGGCGCAGATGCAGTGGGTGATCGACATCTACACGCTGGTGCTGGCATCGCTGTTGATCCTCTCGGGCGCCACCGGCGACCGGTTGGGACGCCGGCGCGTCTTTCAGATCGGACTGGTCGTCTTCGCCGCCGGATCCTTGTTGTGCAGTCTTGCGCCTGACGTGCACATGCTGATCGCCGCCCGGTTCCTGCAGGGGATCGGCGGTTCGATGCTCAATCCCGTCGCCCTGTCGATCGTCAGCCAAGTGTTCGTCGGCCGAGCCGAGCGGGCCCGCGCGTTCGGGATCTGGGGTGCCGCCATGGGTGTTGCGATGGCCGTCGGCCCGATGGTCGGTGGCGCACTGATCGAGCTCGGTGACTGGCGCGCGGTTTTCTGGATCAACCTGCCGATCTGCGTGGTGGCGATATTGCTCACCGCGTTATTCGTCCCCGAATCGCGTTCGGCGACAATGCGAGACCTTGATCCCGTCGGTCAGGCGCTCGCGGTGACCTTCCTGTTCGCAGTCGTCTTCGTCCTCATCGAGGGTCCGGAAATGGGCTGGACGGCGATCAGGTCGGTGGTGATCGGGGTGATCGCGGTGTTGGCATTGGCAGCATTCCTGCGCTATGAAGCCCGCCGCGACGATCCGTTCATCGATCTGCGCTTCTTCCGCAGTATTCCGTTCGCGTCAGCGACGGTGATAGCGGTGTGCGTGTACGCGGCCTATGGCGCGTTTTTGTTCATGATGAGCTTGTACCTACAAGGGCAGCGCCACTACTCGGCTTTGCACACCGGCTTGATGTATCTGCCGGTTTCTGTGGCCATGCTGATCTTCTCGCCCTTGTCGGGACGGTTGGTCGGCCGCTTCGGCAGTCGGCCGTCATTGTTCATCGCCGGCATTTCGTTGACGGTGGCAACGCTGATGTTGGCCGGCCTGACGGTGACGGCGCCCTCGTGGGCGGTCGTGGGAATCTTCGCGCTCTTCGGCGCTGGCTTCGCAATGGCCAACTCCCCCATCACAACTGCGGCCGTCAGCGGAATGCCGACCGACCGTGCGGGCGCCGCCTCGGCGGTGGCGTCGACAAGTCGTCAGGTGGGCGTCAGTATCGGTGTGGCGCTTTGCGGTTCACTCGCCGGGTTCGCTATGACCGCAAACAGTGCCGACTACACCGCCGACGCCAGGCCGCTGTGGCTGGTCTGTACCGCCCTTGGTGTCGTAACCACTGCGCTTGCCGTCGTCTCGACTTCGCGGCGGGCGGTCCGCTCGGCCGAGCGTGTAGGCCCCCTGATGGTCGCGTCCGCTACACCGGTCACCAACGTTGCATCCCAATAGCCGACGAAGTCCCCGCCTCGGTGCCGGCAGGCGCCACCAAAAATGTCGCACAGAGCCGAATTTCTGTCGTGCTGCGTCACACGACGGCGTTCAGCCGATTTCAGGGCCCGTGCGGCTATGCACTATGCTGGTGGCAACGTTGGCCTACGACAACAGCCGCCAACACGTCGTGGAACGCTCCTTCATCCCGTCGGTACACCGAGTCGAGATGATTCGTGCATCCGGCACAACCGTCTCGCGGCGATCGATTTTGCCCACCGGCAATCTCGCCACCATGTGCTGACGACCGCGCGAACCCCGCAACGACCCGGCACACACGATGCCTGAAAGGCACCGAAAAGTGACTACCGACAAGACCTTCGGCAACCTCGGCGTGCCCGCAGCACTGATCAGTGTGCTCGCCGCGCGCGGCATTACCCATCCATTCCCGATTCAGGCCGAGACCCTCCCCGACACCCTCGCCGGCCGAGATGTGCTCGGCCGCGGCAAGACGGGCAGCGGAAAGACACTTGCCTTCTCGATCCCGTTGGTCACGAGGCTCGCCAAACACAAACGGCGCCCGTCGCGACCGTCTGGTTTGGTGCTGGCACCCACCCGTGAGCTGGCCACCCAGATCACCGCGGCGCTGGAACCGTTGGCGGCCGCCCACGACCTGCGGGTCACCACGGTCTTCGGCGGCGTACCCCAAGCCCGGCAGGTGGCAGCCCTCAGATCCGGCATCGACATCGTGGTGGCGTGCCCGGGTCGGCTCGAGGACCTGATGAGACAAGGCTTGATCCGCCTCGACGCCGTGGAGATCGCCGTCATCGACGAAGCGGATCACATGGCCGATCTCGGCTTTCTGCCCGGCGTTACCCGGATCCTGGCCGCGACTCCGACCGGTGGGCAGCGGTTGCTGTTCTCCGCGACCCTCGACAACGGCGTCGACAAACTCGTCCGCCGCTTCCTCCGCAACGAAGTCCTGCACTCAGTCGACAGGCTCAGCTCGCCCGTGTCCGCAATGACCCATCACGTCTTTCACGTCGCCGGTGTCCAAGCCAAGAGGGAGCTGGTGCACCGGCTTGCCTCCGGCACCGGCCGCCGGATCCTGTTCATGCGCACGAAACATCACGCCCGCAAGCTGGCCAAGGAACTCACCGAATCGGGAGTTCCGTCAGTTGACTTGCACGGCAACCTGTCTCAACCCGCGCGTGACCGCAATCTCGCCAGATTCGCGGCGGGCGATGCCCTGGTGCTGGTGGCAACCGATATCGCCGCGCGTGGCGTGCACGTCGACGACGTCGAGCTGGTCGTGCATATCGATCCGCCGAGCGAGTACAAGTCCTACCTCCATCGTTCCGGACGCACCGCGCGGGCCGGAAACGCCGGCGACGTGGTCACCGTGGTACTGCCCGAGCAGCGCAAGGACACCCAGGCATTGCTGCGCAAGGCGGGTATCCATGTCACCCCGCAACAGGTGGCCGCCGACTCGACCGCGGTACATGCGCTGGTCGGTGAGGTCGCCCCGTACCGGGCTCCCGCTGTGGCTCCCGCTGTCAGGGCCACGCGCGTACACGCTTCGCAGCCTCGTCGATCGGCTGCTGCGGGGTCACGGCGCCGAGGCGGCGCCCCATCGGCGACCGGCGGCGCCGCTCGCATCACGCCCGCGCGGCGGACCGAGCACCGTCGCCGGTCCCACCGCAAACGACCGAACAAGCCATAGGCGCTGGCGGACGTTCACGGAATGGTGACGGTTAGCGAATCGCCCGGGTAGGGGCTCGTCGCATAAATGATCAAATGCCCGTCATTACGTGGTGTTATACTGCCCCAGGATGTTTTTGGTGCATCCAGTTGAATGAGAGAAGTAAGTAAATGGCACAGGGAACTGTGAAATGGTTCAACGGCGAAAAAGGCTTCGGGTTTATCACTCCTGACGACGGCCCGAAGGATGTCTTCGTCCACTATTCCGAGATCCGCGGGAGCGGCTTTCGCACGCTCGAGGAAAACCAGCGTGTCCAATTCGACGTCGAGCAGGGGCCGAAAGGCCCCCAGGCAGTCGGAGTGACCGCGGTCTAGCGGACACCACACAACCGCGGGCTGGTGCGATGTCGCACCGGCCCGTTGGTGTTCTCATGTGTCAGTGGACGGCTGTGCGGTGCGCAATCCATGTAGCGCGCGGCTTTCCGCGGCTTGGGCGTTACGCGTCCGAGCGGCCCAGGAGGAACTTTCGGCCTGCGCGGCACACAGGACAGACTCGGCGGTGCGAAACACCTGGGTGTCGCGTTGTGAGCCAGGAACCGGTAGACCGGCCGCTTGGCGCAACACCATCAGGCCGAGGGCCGACGACGTCATGTGCGGCACCACAAGCAGTCTCGCGCAAGCCCGACGGCCGGCAATGACCATCACACGTTGACGCCTGTCCTGCCATCCGGGCATCGCCCTGGCGGCATTGCTCATCGAATTCAGGTCAGGAGCCCCGTCCGTCAATTTCCAGTTGATGCTGATGTCGATAATCTCGCCCAGTGGTCGATGCAAAGCCTCGATCAGATCGGCCAGTTCACCTGCCACCGAGCCGGTGTGGGGCCACCACGCCCCATCGATGTCGCCACCCAGGGGGCTGGCTAGCGCGATCCGGACGGGACGGGCCGAGCGCCGCGCCCCTGTCATGCCGTTCACGATGACGGCGTCGTAGGGACAGGAGGGTCCGCCTCGGGCCGGTCTGAGAAAACAGGGTGGGGAACTGGGCCCGTGGACGGGTCACGCGGAGAATCAAACTCTGGCACCTGCGGGTGAGAGAACAAATTGGAAAATTCCATGGACACGTCCTTCCGAATTAGCAGCGTGGACCGTCTCCACTCTGGCGAACGCACTACGATCGAATCTCTCGCTGATCTTTTTCGCAAGGCGTTACGATTCCGGATCACCGCTAAAACGAAACGGTCCACTTTGACTCTACACGGGGGCTGTCCGCGGCTTCTGCCCCGCCATCGCCGGGGTGCTTTTCTACGCTTGCGCGCGGCGCGGTTGACCGCCGGAGGTGAGATCGTGCTTGAAACCGTCGCGCTCGGGGTAGAACGTGGAGTTGTCACTCTGCGGTGGTAGTGGCGGCTGGACTGAGCGGGGCGATGACCATGACCACGACCTATCTGGACCTGGTCGCCGAGAAGGGCACTGGGCGGGTCACTGACGAGGTCCGCCGAGAGATCGGCGACCTGGTAAGCGAAGGGGGGCTGATCACCGAACCGGCTCAGCTTCGCACCTATGAGTGCGACGGGCTGACCGGCTTCCGGGTGGTTCCCGCGCTGGTTGTACTGCCGGCATGCACCGAGGAGGTCGCGGCGGTTGTGCGGGTCTGCGCCCGCGAACACATCCCGTTCGTTGCGCGGGGGGCCGGGACTGGGCTGTCCGGCGGTGCCCTGCCCGCCGCGGACGGGGTCGTCATCGGGCTGGCCCGAATGCGGAAGATCATCTCCGTCGACGCGGAGAACCAGCGCGCGGTCGTCCAACCCGGGGTTACCAACCTCGGCATCTCCGCGGCGGTGGCCGCGCACGACCTGTATTTCGCTCCCGACCCGTCAAGTCAGGTCGTCTGCACGATCGGGGGGAACGTGGCGGAGAACTCGGGCGGCGCGCACTGCCTGAAGTACGGCTTCACCACCAACCATGTCCTGGGGCTTACGATGGTGTGCCCCGACGGCAGCGTGGTCACGGTTGGCGGCGACTCGTTGGATCAAGTCGGACCGGATCTGCGGGCGCTGGTCGTCGGTTCGGAAGGCACTCTCGGCATCGTCACGGAGATCATCGTCCGGTTGCTGCGCAAGCCCGATGCGGTCCGCACGCTGGTCGCCGACTTCGCCGACGTGGAGCATGCGGGGAACACGGTCAGCGACATCGTCTCGCACGGCATCATTCCGGCCGCGGTGGAAATGCTCGACGAGCTCGCCATCGAAGCGTGTGAGAAAGCGACCGGCGCCGGATACACGGTCGGCTCGCCCGCCGCACTGGTGGTTGAACTCGACGGCGTCGGGGTAGAGGTGGACGCCGAGTTCGAGCACGTGCAGCGGATGTGTCAGGACAATCAGGCCACTCATATCCGGATCGCCCAGGACCAGGACGAGCGAGCGCTGATATGGAAGGGCCGCAAGGCCGCCTTCGCCGCGATGGGCCGCATCAGCCCGGACTACTTCGTTCAGGACGGGGTCATCCCGCGGACCAAGCTCGGCGCCACGCTCACCCGCATCGGGCAGATGTCGCGAGAGCACGGGCTGCGCGTGGCCAACGTGTTCCATGCCGGCGACGGCAACCTGCACCCGCTGGTGCTCTACGACAACACCGTCGAAGGGCAGGCGGAGCAGGCCGAGGAGCTGGCGACCGCAATCGTCGAGCTGTGCGTCGAGCAGGGCGGTTCGATCACCGGCGAACACGGCGTCGGCAGCGACAAGGCGTGCTCGATGCCGAAGATGTTCACCGACTCGGACCTGACCGTGATGGCGCTGGTGCGCGCCGCGTTCGACCCCGAAGGCGTGTGCAACCCGGGCAAGGTGCTGCCGACGCCCCGGTTGTGTGGTGAGCGACCCGGTCCGTGGCGGCCCCACCCCCTTGAGCAAGAAGGCGTGATCGAACGGTTCTGAAGGGAGGCGACATGCAATGACCGCCACCACATCGCCGGCCCCGGCGGGTTCGATGGTTCAACGGCCCACCAGCGTCGACGAGGCCGTCGAGATCCTGCGCGACAGCAGTGGCACCGTGCTGTTCCGAGGCGGCGGCACGAAGATGAGCTGGGCCGGCCGGCCGGAAAACCCGGATCTCGTGCTGGAGACCGGCGGCCTGGACCGGCTCCTCGAGCACACCCCCGCCGACATGACGGCCTCGGTGCAAGCCGGCATGCCGTTGCGGGCCCTGCAGGACCGGCTCGCGGAGGCCGGGCAGTGGCTTGCGCTGGACCCGCCGACCGAAGCAGACGGTGCGACCCTGGGCGGACTGCTTGCCACCGGCGAGTCGGGCCCGCGTCGCCTGCGGTACGGCGCACTTCGTGACCTGGTGATCGGGGTGACACTCGTGCTTTCCGACGGGACGCTCGCCCACGCGGGCGGGCATGTGATCAAGAACGTGGCCGGCTACGACTTGAGCAAGCTGACGTACGGGTCGCTGGGCACGCTGGGGTTGATCGCCGAGGTCGTGCTGCGCTTGCACCCGCGACCGGAGACGAGCGCGACCGTCGTGATGCCCTCGTCGCTCGAGCAGGCGACAGCCCGCAGCCTCGAGCTGATGGCCTCGCCGCTAGAACCCTGCGCGGTCGACTGGGTGGGCGACCCTCGCGGCGGTGGCTCGCCGGGCCGTCTGGGGGTGCGGTTCGAGGGCACCGCCGCCGGCGTGGCGGCGCAGACGGCGGCGCTGCGGGAGCGCGTGGATGGGGCAGCGCCAGAGGCGTTGATCGATGAAGATGAGGCGGCGCTCTGGCGTGAGTTCGCGGGCGCACACCGCGCCGAGTCGGTCCAGAGCACGGCGTTCGCCGGCACGCTGCCCAGTCAGTTGACCGCCGTCGCCGCGGCGCTGGCACGCGCCGCCGACGCCACAGGGGCGGACGTCTCGCTGGCCTCCCACAGCGCAGTCGGGCTACACACCGCTCGTTTTTCCGGACCGCCGGCACAGCAGGCGGCGGCGTTCGACCGATGGCGCCGCGACGTGCTGGCCATCGGCGGCACCGTGCTGCTGCGCGAGCGCCCGGCAGAGGTCGACGACACCGACGTCGACGCGCTCGGTCCGGCACCGTCCACGGCCGGCTTGCTGCGCGCTCTCAAGGCGCGGCTGGATCCGGATGGCCGCTGCGCGCCGGGCCGCCTTGGCCCCTGGCTCTAGCCCCCGACCGCGACCGATGGAGTCTTGCCGATGACCACCGAATCGACCGACCGCCGCGAAGATCGCGGGGAGGACCAGCGCGTCCACGTGGAGCACGTACCCGGCGCCGACGGCATTTTCGACGCGCACCACCCGCCGCCCGACGAGCGGATCTCCGACTGTGTGCACTGCGGCTTTTGCCTGCCCACCTGCCCCACCTACGCGCTGTGGGGCGAGGAGATGGACTCCCCGCGCGGCCGGATCTACCTGATGAAACTGGGCAAGGAGGGCAAGGTTCCCCTCGACGACACCTACGTCCAGCATTTCGACGCGTGCCTGGGCTGCATGGCTTGTGTGACGGCGTGCCCGTCCGGCGTGCAATACGACGAGCTGATCGAGGCGGTCCGTCCCCAGTTGGAGCGCAACCACCGACGCAGCCTCGGCGATCGCCTGTTCCGGGAAATGATTTTCCAGATCTTCCCCTACCCCACCCGGGTGCGCGCCGCCGCCATCATGGGTGTGCTCTACGAACGCGCGGGCGGTCGCAACCTGCTCGAGCGCAGCGGGCTGCGCAAGCGGCTGCCGGAGCGGCTGCAGGCGCTCGAGGGGCTGATGCCCCCCGCGCAACTGCGCGGCCTGACCAAGCGGCTCCCGGCGTTCACGCCGGCCGAAGGCACGCGACGGCGCCGCGTCGCGCTGCTTGAAGGTTGCGTCCAGCGAGTGTTCTTCCGTGGCGTCAATGAGGCGACGGCACGCGTGCTGGCCGCGGAAGGCTGCGACGTCATCGTGCCGCGGACGCAGCGGTGCTGCGGCGCGCTCAGCGAACACGCCGGCCGGGAGCCGGAAGCGCTGAAGCGGGCCCGTCGCACGATCGACGTTTTCGAAAAGGCGGACGTCGACGCCATCGTTGTGAACGTGGCCGGTTGCGGCTCCACGATGAAGGAGTACGGCCGACTGCTACGTGACGACCCACAGTACGCCGAGCGGGCGGCGGCGTTCTCGGCGAAGGTACGCGACATCTCGGAGGTGCTCGCCGACCTGGCGCCCGTCGCGCCGCGGCACCCGATCGAGGCTCGGGTCGCCTACCACGACGCCTGTCATCTCGGGCACAGCCAGGGTATCCGGCTCCAGCCGCGGGCGGTGCTGCGCGCCATCCCGGGCCTGCAGGTGCTCGACATCCCGGAGGCGGAGATCTGCTGCGGGTCGGCCGGCACTTACAACATGGTGATGCCGGAGGCCGGTGCCGAACTGGGCCGGCGGAAGATCGCGAACGTCATGGCGGTGGCGCCGGACGCAATCGCCACGGCCAACCCCGGATGCCTACTGCAGATTCGCCGGTACCTGCCGGGGCCCGTGCCGATGTTTCATCCCATCGAGCTCATCGACGCGTCGATCCGTGGAGTCGACCCGATTCAGGCCAGCCAGCGGCGCGCCACCGCAAGCTCCGACGCACGGACGCCGGAGCCCGGCCGGTTCTGAGGTGTCGGCCCAGCCGGCATACCTGCTAGCCGGAAACGCAGATTCCGGTGAGCGGGGTACACGGATTCGTGTCAGCGGGCTTGGATACAGGCACAGCTCTGAAAGCATGAGTAGACCCAATTTCATTACCGCTGTTCGTACCGGGATGCACGGCGTGGTGGCAGGTTGCTTCACGTGAGGACGCCGCGCTAGTTGGCGGTTCGCCCGGTCGTGGTTGGTGGGCGTCCATGCCAACGCGCCCAGCCATGGCGAGGAACCGTCCTGCTGGGCTCCTGTCAAAGCGGAGCATCGGCAAGGGCGGGCCGCCATCGCACTGATCGACGGCGGGGTGTCAATGAAGGAGACGCTTTATGGACCTGGACCCCGTCGAGGTAATACCCCAGCGAGCGGCATCGGCGCGAGACACTGCGGCCCTGGCCGATCGGCGGCAGGTATCGCGGGTCATCCGGTCCAAGATCATGGTGCCGGACACTCCGGTCGGTGCGGCGTCGCGAGAGCGCCTCGATGGGTTGTTTCGCCAACTCGTTGACGCGCACCGACTGGTTGCGGTCACGGCGACCGCCGGGGCAGGCAAGTCGGTCGCGGTGGCCCATGCCAGCCGCACGCTCGGCAGGCCGATAGCCTGGCTGAGCGTCGACGCCACGGACGCCGCCCCGGGACGCCTGGTCACCTATCTGGAGGAGGCACTGGCAGCGCAGCTGCCATCGGTCCGGGGGGCGGCCACCGGCGCACTGGCCGCCGGTATCCCGCATGCCGAGGCGGCCGGCCTGCTCGCTGATACCGCCTCGGGTGCGCAAATTGTGGTAGTTCTCGATGATCTGGAGCGGCTGCACGGATCGCAGCAGGCGTGGGAGGTGATCGGCTCGTTCGTGCGCTATGCCCCGCCGACCATGCGGATCATTTTGATCAGCCGCCGCTCCCTGCCCGCCGTCGTTTGCTCTGGCGGGCCAGGCGGGCAGGTGGCCCGGCTGGTCGACGCGGATCTGGCGTTCACCGTGGAGGAGGCGCGCATCGCCCTGCAGCGACTCGGCCGCTCGGGAGCCGACGCGCCGGCCGCGGTCGCGGCCACGCGCGGTTGGGTGACCGGGGTGCTGTTCGATGCGTGGCGCTGCGGCGAGGATGTGCGCCGCACTTCCGGCGGTGCGGATGACCTTGGCGGCTACCTTGGCGCGCAGATCCTGGGTGAGCTCGACGCCGCCGATCGCGAGTTTCTCATCACCACCTCGGTGCTGCCGGAAGTGACCGTCGAGTCGGCGGTCGCGCTGGGCATCGACGCCGCCGCAGGGCGGCTGGCATCGCTGCGGCGGGCCCACATCCCGGTGCAATGGTCATCGGACTCGCGCGCGATGCGCTGCCATCCGCGATTTCGCGAGTATCTGGGCGAGCTACTGGATCATCGCGGGCACGCGGCAGTTCGTGAGCTGCGTGCTGCCTTCGGACGGCTCCTGGCGCGCAAGGGTTTTCACGAGGAGGCTGTCGAGGAGCTGCTGGCAGCCGGTGTCCTTCGCGACGCGCTCAACTCGGCCAAACATGCCATCCTGGGCGTCATCGCGCGGCTGGACTTCGCCGTGGCCGATCGCTGGATCGACGCATTCTCACCGGTGGTGCCGGTCGATGATGTCGGGTTCGCCGAGGCCCAACTGATGCGGGCGCTGGCACACGACGACTTCGGCCAGGGCGCGCGCATCGCCGATGAGCTGGCTGCGGTCGGGCGGCGCGAGCAGCTGGCGGGAACTTCCGAGCGCGCCGCCGCACTGATGGCGTGGTGCTACGGGGCCGCCGGACGCCTCGATGACGCGCGCGCCGTGCTCGACGCGGCGCCCGATGGCCGTGGTGTGAAGATCTTGCGTTACGCGGTCGCGGTATGGGGTGGACGAGGGCGCGCTCCTGCCAGACCCGAACCAACTGGCGGCCCGCTGGACGGGGTGCTGTACGGCGTCGACTACCTGGCTGGCCGGTTCGGCGAGCTAGCCGACGAGCCGCCGTCACGCTGGACGGCGCTGGCAATGCGTACGGGAAGGATCGGGGCGCTGCGCGCCAGCGGGCGCACCGCGGAAGCGCTGCAGCAGTATCTCGCGGAGCCGCGCGGCTGCTCTTTCGGGACCTTTCTGGAATCCTCCATCGGCCCGGATGTGCTGCTCGATGCCCAACGGGTCGATGAAACGCGCGCGGAATTGACCCGTGGCCGCGAGCGTGTGGCGGCGAGTGGATCGCCGCTGCTTACGGGGTTGCACCACGTTGCGGCGGCGAAGCTGGCGCTGCGCGCCGACCGTGACCCGGCGGGCGCGACCGCGGCCCTGGCGGAAATCGACCGAGATCCCGCCGCTATCGGCTATCCCGTGGTGTGCGAGCTGGCCCAGACATGGGCCGGGCTCGCGG
>NZ_DASQVQ010000190.1:0-33131 GCF_035640695.1 Mycobacterium sp. | reverse complement strand
CTGACCCGTTCGGCGGTGGGCCGGTCGGCCTGCGCCTGACACGGCCCGCTCTGGATGATCGCGGCGCGGAACAGGCCGGCGGAACCCGGCGCAACCAGGTGGTCGCACACCGACATGCCGCCCGCCGACTCGCCGGCGATGGTGACCTTGGTGGGGTCGCCGCCGAAGTTGGCGATGTTGTCGTGCACCCAGCGCAACGCGGCCTGCTGATCGGTGAATCCGTAGTTGCCGGCCTCGCCGTTGCGGGCGAGCGATGGGTGCGCGAGAAAACCGAACGCGCCGAGCCGGTAGTTGATCGTCACCACGACGATGTCGCCTTGCGTGGTCATCCACCGCGCGTCATAGATGTCCCCGCCGCCGTTGATGAACGCGCCGCCGTGAATCCACACCATCACCGGCCGCTGGCCGTCGGACTGCGATCCGGCGTGGTTGGGCGTCCAGACATTCAGCGATAGGCAGTCCTCACCGACCGCCCGCCCGAAATCGGCCTCGGGTGAGCCGTCTTGGATGCACCGGAGCCCGGGCTTGGTTGCGTCGCGAATGCCCGACCACGCCGCCGGTGGTGCGGGCGGCTGCCACCGCAGCGGGCCCACCGGCGGCGCGGCGTACGGGATCCCGGCGAAGAGCCGGTGATCCGACGAGATCAGCCCGCGCACCGACCCGGACGTCGTCTGCACCACGCTCGGATCCGCCGCCCGCATCGGGGTCGGCGCCACCTGCGCCTCGCCGCCCACCCGGCCGCAGGCGGCGGCCAACACGGCCACCGCCAGCAACGCCGACGCGGTCCAGCGACGGCGGTGTCGGAATGCGCACCACACGGCCTGAGCCTACGGCAGCCGCCGCCCGCCGGATGCCAGCGATCAGCCACTTTGGCAACCTTTCGCCGGGCTCTTGGCGCGGGTGGCAGCGTGCGGACGTCGCGGCAGACCGGCTTGCGGTCAGCCGCCGCGGACGAACTCCGCGGCCCGGTGCCCGATCATCACGATGGTTGCGTGCGGGCCGCGGCTGGTGATTGCCGGCAGGACCGATCCGTCGACCACCCACAGTCCATCGACGCCGCGAACCCGGCATTGCGGGTCGAGCACCGCATGCTCGTCGTCGTCGGTGCCCATCGGTGCGGTGCCGCAGAGATGCTGGGATGTGGACCACAACGGGCCACCGACACGTGCTGCGCCGCCGCACAATTCACGCGCCAGCTCGGCCCCCCGGTGCAGCGCGGCGACGTCGGCGGGCTCACTGTCGTACCGTTGCTCGATCTGCGGCGGAACGCGGAAATCCGCGGACCGCACCAGGACGCGGCCGCGCGACTCGGGTCGCATCAGCGCCACCCCGATGTGTGGCCAGTCCGGGCGGCCAGGTGTGTGGTCACCCATCATCGCGATGAATCCGCCTGTGTAGGGCCGCATCTCAACGCCGTCGGCGGTGCTCAAGACGACTTCGAGGATGGGCCGTGCGGTCGCGGTGCCCCAATCGGTGGACAGCACCCATTCCGGGTGATCGGCGCAACGCAGCCCGACCGGCAGCGGCACGGCCAGGGGGATACCTGCGCCGCGCAATACGTCTTCGTCGCCGATGCCCGACAGCATCAGCAGATGCGCGGATCCAATAGCTCCGGCAGACAAGACGATTCGGTCCGCCGTCAGCTCGGCGGGCCCGTCCGGGCCGACCGCGTCGACACCCACTGCCCGGCCGGCGGTGATACGGACGCGTGACGCCCGAGTTCCGGTCATAACGGTGAGGTTCGGCCGCGGTAGCGCCGGTTCCAGACAGGCCGCACCGGGACCGGTCCGCGCCCCGTCCGCGATGTTCAGGGGAACCGGGCCGACACCGGTCTGCGCGTCGTCGCCGCCGTTCAGGTCGGCGATCCACCGATAGCCGCCGTTGCGAGCGCATTGCACGAAAGCCGCTGTATTCTCTGACATTTCGGTGGCGCGGCGAACCGGAATCGGGCCGCTGCGGCCATGGGCCGGGCCGCCGAAGTCGTGATCGGTCTCGATCGCGCGGAAGTGATCGAGCACATCGGCCCAGCCCCAGCCGGGAAGCCGCCAGCGGTCGAAGTCGCTCGGCAAACCGCGACAGAAATAGCCGCCGTTGACCGCGCCGGACCCGCCGAGCACCGCGCCGCGGACAAGCCGCACCGGACGGTGCGGGTGCTGCGTCAGCGTTGCCGGATAGTGCCGCACCACCGGGCTGGCCACACCGATCGGCAGCCGCGAACCGGTCGCGACGAGTTGTGCGATCGCCGGGTCGGACACCCCGGGTCCGGATTCCAGCACGGTGACCGAGCGATCGGCATCTCGGGAAAGTTGTTCCGCCAGAACGCATCCAGCACTTCCCGCACCGACGATCAAGACGTCGCTGGGCAAGACGGCGGCTACGGCCGGATCTGCGGCTTGAGCGGACCGAGGTGGCGTTCACGCACCATCCCGTTCCACATCCCGAGGCCGTAGGCGAGATCGTCGAGTCGCTTCAGCACCAAGTACGGCAGCAGGCCGATCCGCTTGGTGTGGTCGTCGGTGTTGCTGTGCCGGCTCAACCAGTCCACGACGCCGTCGACCACCGCCGCGAGCACCACGATCTGGCGGCATCGCCGCGACATCAGCGCGGCCAGCAGGGCCACCGGCCAGTAGTGCCGGCAAACAGCCGACGCGAGCTGCAACGCCGCCGCCCCGAGGCCCTTGGCCGCGACGACGGCGACGTCACGGGGTCTGGAGTCGAAACCGTCCAACGTTCCGGCGATGCGGCGCGCGGTCAGTGCGGCGATGATCAAGGAGGCGAGGTAACCCATGCCCGATCCCATCGCCATCAGCAGCCACACCACCAGCGTCCACCCGGAGATCACCAGCGGTGCGGTCTTGTCGGGGTGACGCACCGAAAGCGGCGCGGCCGATTCTCCGTAGAATGCCTTGCGGGCGAACCACTCTCGGAACCCGACCCGGTGGCTGTGGGCGACCACCGCAATCGGTTCGTAGCGCAGCCGGGCGCCGGCTTCGACGAACCGCCAGCACAGGTCGACGTCCTCGCCCGACTGCAATGTCTCGTCGAAGCCGCCCACGTCGGACAGCGCCGAGCGCCGGCAGATGATCGCCGCACTCGGCACGTACGACACCGAGCCGTAGGGCACCACAGGCGCCTCCCGGCGGCCGAGATCCAGCGGCGAACGCACCGCCTCGTACCGGGCGACGAGGTTGTTGCTGTGCGACAGACCGATGATGCGCGGTGCGACCAGCGCGACGGCCGGGTCGGAGAAATGACCCAGCAGCGCTTCCAACCATCCTCGCCGCGGCACCACATCGGAATCGAGGAACGCCACGAAGTCGGTCTTGCACGCCGACAGGCCGGTGTTGCGGGCGGCCGCCGGGCCCTTGCTGCGGCCGTGGCGCAGCAATTCGAACTGGCAGTGCAGCCCGCTCAGATCGCCGGGTTGAACCGGAGGCACCGAGCCGTCGTCGACCACGATCGCCCGCAAACCGCGAAGCGACGACAATAGTCGGCGAAGCCCGAAGAGGTTGTTGCGCACCGGAATAACGATGGTGACATCGCGATGTGACGGACCGCTGGCCGGCCGGGGATGCGCGACCGTGGCATCAAGCAGCGTGCGTGCCAATCGAGCGCTGACCGCGTCGTTGACTTCCAGCCGCCCGTCGTCGAGCAGGGAGCGGGCCTTCGGCGCCAGCCGCAGCAGCCGGGTCGGCGAGCCGCCCAGCAGGGCGGCACCCGCGCCGAGCACGCGTACCCGCCGGTCGACCTGGACCGCGAAGCCGTCCGGGAGACGGGGCTGGCTCATCTCAGCATCCCTTCGCGCCCCGGCGTCCAGCGCCTGATCCGGTCGGCGCAAGCGTCGACCATTTCGGTGAATATCCGCTCCCCTTCGATTGCGGTGGCTGTGGTCGCGTCACCCAGCACCCCCACGTCGCTCACGGCCGCGATGCCGCCTTTGCGTATCGTCGGCATCAATTCCACAAGCGGCGCAACGTTGCCTGCTCGGCACTCATCGTTGCACACCAGCGCGGGTGAAATATGTAGCAATACAGATGTTTCGGTGTGTCCGGCGTGCGCGTCAGCGTTTCGCGCCGCGCACGAGCACCACGCGGCGTCGCGATCCTCGGCGCGCAGCCGGCAGACCGCAGCGGTCAGCGCGGCGACGTTGCCGCCGTGCCCGTTGACAAACACCAGCCTGCGGGCCCAGTTCGCCGCCGATCGACCGTACTCCACCAGCAAATACTCCAGCGCGGCGGTTCCGATCGACACGGTGCCGGCGAAGCCCTCGTGCTCGCCGCTCGCGCCGTACGCGACCGCCGGAGCGGCGATGGTCTGGTCGCCGGGAGTGGTTATCCCCAGCCTGTTAATGACAGCATCCACGACGGCGGTGGCGATACGGGTGTCGGTGTCGAGTGGCAGGTGAGGACCATGCTGCTCGGTGGACCCCACCGGGATCACCACCGTTGGCCACATACCCTTTAGCTGCTTCGACGTCGACTTCCCTAGTTCGGTGGGGAAGACCACCCGCCGATGGTAAGCCGAATTCATCTGGCGTGTACCAAATGTTGGCAGACGTTTCAAATTTTCTTTGCGAAGTTGCCCCTGGATCGGTGCCTTCAGGTACCACCTGCGCCTCGTTAGCCACGTTTCTATCAGCGCGGCCGGGGACCCGGCGCCGGTTCAGCCGGTCGGGTCTTTGGGCAGGCCGAGCGCGCGGATGAAGCCCGGCGGGACGACGACGTCGTCGGCGGTCAGGTCGTGGATGGCTGCCCGGCCCAGACCCATCAGCGCCGAGTCGATGCCGCCGCGCAGGACGTCGAGCACGTTCTCGACCCCGGCCTGACCGTTCGCCGCCAGCCCCCACAGATACGCCCGGCCGATCATGACCGCGCGCGCGCCGAGCGCGAGTGCCTTGACCACGTCGCTGCCGCGGCGGATGCCGCCGTCCAGAAGCACCTCGATCTGGTCGCCGACCGCGTCGACGACGGCCGGCAGGGCGCGGATCGTCGCGGGGGTGCCGTCCAAATTGTTGCCGCCGTGGTTGGACACGGAGATCGCTGAAACACCCGCGTCCACAGCGCGTTTCGCGTCGTCGACGCGTATCACGCCCTTGAGCATGAAAGGCCCGCCCCACAGCTCGCGCAGCCAGGCGACGTCCTCCCACGTGGGCGGCGGGGTCTGCATCCATTCGCCGTAGGCGGCGAAGAAGGGCGGCCCCGGCCGGCCGCGCGGCGCCTGGTTCGGCACCCGCAGGTCGGGTGGACGCATGGTCTTGGCCCACTGCCAGAACCAGCGCGGCCTGGTCAGTCCTTCGGGGAGCATCCGCACCGTCGTCCGCAGATCCATGTGCTCCGGGATTTTCGGGCTGCCCCAGTCGCGCCCGTGGGCGAAGCTCCAGTCGGTGGTCAGGATCAGCCCGACGGCCGAGGCCTCGCGGGCGCGCTGGACCCGTTGCGCGATGGCCTCGCGGTCGCCGAGCCAATACAGCTGGAAGAACAACTTGGGGTTGGCGGCGATCACCTCTTCGATCGGCTTGCTCGCGAACGACGACAAACCCATCGCCGTGCCGCGCGCGGCGGCGGCGGCCGCGACTGCCACCTCCCCGTCCGGGTGAACGGCTTGCACGCCGGTCGGTGAGATTATTACTGGTAACGAAACATCTTGTCCCATCACGGTCGTCGAGAGGTCGCGCTTCTCGATCGCCCCGATGACGTGCGGCGCAAACCCCAGCTCGCTGAAGGCCTCGACGTTGTCGGCGACCGTGACGCCCTTCTCGCTCGCTGCCTGCAGTGCGGAGTACACCGATTTGGGCAGCCGCTTCTTGGCGTGCTGCTGCGCGAACGCGACGGTTTCGAACCAGGTGTCCGCCACCGCTACACCGGGCTCTCGTTGCACGGGCGCGCGGGCGGCTTGGTGATCAGCCTCAACGGAACCGGGCCGCCGCGTGAATGGTCGCCGCTGGGGCGTGGCCGGTGCCGGTCGCGGGTCAGTGCCGTCGCGCCGTGACCCTGCACGCACTCCGGGTCGGGGCCGGCCAGCGGCAGGCCGGTGAAGAACTTCGCGGCCATGCAGCCGCCGCGGCAGCTGTCGAAGTGCCCACAGCTCGCGCAGGCCCCGGCGGACTGGGGCTCGCGAAGGTCGCGGAACAACGTTGAATTCTTCCAGACGTTGTCGAACCCACCGTCGGACAACACATTTCCGGCCAGGAACTGATCATGAATCGCAAAGGGGCACGCGTAGACGTCACCCACCGGGTCAATCAGGCAGACCACCCGGCCGGCGCCGCACATGTTCAACCCGGCCAGCGCCCCGGGCTGACCCAACGCGGACAGGTGGAAGAACGAATCGCCGGTGAGTACCCGCTCGCCGTGGGCGACGAGCCAGTTGTAGAGCCGGACCTGCTGCTCGGCACTCGGGTGCAGTTCGTCCCAGACGTCGGCGCCGCGACCCGCCGGCCGCAGCCGGGTGATGCGCAGCGTCGCGCCGTAACGTGCCGCCAGCGCGGCGAATTCGTCGAGTTGATCCACGTTGTGCCGGGTCACGACGACCGAGATCTTCGCGTCGTCGAACCCGGCCGCCGACAGGTTCTGCAGCGCGCGGATCGCCATCGCAAACGAGCCGGGCCCGCGGATCGCGTCGTTGACCTCTGCGGTCGACCCGTCGAGTGAGATCTGCACGTCGACGTAGTCGGTGGCGGCCAGCTTCGTTGCCACCGGCGGCGTGATGCGCACGCCGTTGGTGGAGAACTTGACCCCGACGCGGTGGGCGGTCGCGTAGTCCACCAGCTGCCAAAAGTCCGGCCGCACCGTCGGTTCCCCGCCGCCGATGTTGACGTAGAACACCTGCATGCGTGCCAGCTCGTCGATGATGTCCATGCATTGCCGGGTGGACAGCTCGCGCGGGTCCCGCCGGCCCGACGAGGACAGGCAGTGCACGCAGGCCAGGTTGCACGCGTAGGTCAGCTCCCAGGTCAAACAGATCGGCGCAGCCAGGCCACGCTCGAACTGGTCGATCAGGCCGGGCGCCGGAAGCGCGGCGGCGCTCATCGCGGCACCAGCATGTCAGAGGCGGCAAGCACGCCAAGCGCGTGCAGATAGGGCGCTTGCTGCTGGTCGGCGATTCCCGCTGCGCGGCAGGCGGATCGGGCGTCGGCGTGCTGTGGCAGCGCGTCGACCACCGCGACGATCGTGCGGTTCTTCAGGAAAGACAGCTTGCGCGTGCCGAAGTGATACAGCAGCGCACCGAACGGCTCCTGGCGCAACGCCACCTGAGGGTGCAGGCGCCAGCTGCGGGCCGGATCGAAGTCGGCCACGCTCAGTACACCCCGCACATCCCGTCGATCGACACCTCTTCGACCAAAGTCTCGGTGACCAGTTCGGTGTCGGCTTCGGGCTGCTGATTCGGTTCCATCGGGGCCGCCTTTCCTGGGTGGGGACTCGACAAACGCCGGTCGGTCCGGAAAGAATATGGCATCGAGTGCCAAAATGGAAGGGGTTGGTTCCAGTGCAGCCTCATCTCGCGTTCCTGGCGGACCGTCGGCGGTCCCGGGTGGGCCGTCGGCGCTCCACCACGCGCGACCACATCAGCAGCGTCGCAATCGAATTGTTTTCCGTGCGTGGGTTTGACGAGGTGAGCGTCGACGACGTGGCACGGGCCGCCGGGATCGCGCGGCGCACGCTGTTCCGGTACTACCCGTCGAAGAATGCGATCCCGTGGGGCGAGTTCGACGCCCATCTGGATCGAATGCGCGATCTGCTCGGCTCGGTGGCCGCCGACGTGCCGACCGGCGAGGCGCTGCGCACCGCCCTGCTGGCGTTCAACACCTTCGATGAGTCGGAAACCGCCCGGCACCGGCTGCGGATGCGGGTGATCCTGAAAACCACCGAGCTACAGGCCTATTCGATGACGATGTATGCCGGCTGGCGAGAGGTGATCGCCGGTTTTGTGGCGCGGCGCTGCCGGGCGAAACCCGACGATCTGCTGCCTGCGACCGTCGCGTGGACGATGCTGGCGGTGGCGCTGTCTGCCTACGAGCACTGGCTGGCCGACGAGGCGGTGTCACTGACGCAGGCGCTGGGCGAGGCGTTCGACGTGGTGCGGCCCGGTCTTGACGGGCTGGACGGGCGTAAAAAAGTTTGACCAACCCCGTCGGAGTTCGGTCCCGGACCGCGACTATTACGGTGTGAGCGCCGAATCCGATCAGCCCGACGCTCCGCGGGCGCTGCTCGCGCTGTACGACCGCGCACTGCCGGTGGTCTACGGCTACTTCGTGCGGCGATGTCCGGACCGCGGGACGGCCGAAGACCTGACTTCGGAGACGTTTTTGGCCGCGATGGACAACGCCCGGCGCACCGATCCGCCGGACATGTCGGTGGCCTGGCTGATCGGCGTGGCACGCCACAAGCTCGCCGACTATTTCCGGCGCCACGGCGAGCGGGCCGCGGTGCCGGTCGCAGACGTGCCGGAGCTGACGGATCCGGCCGACACGTGGGACGCCGAACTGGATCGGATCGTGGCCGAGACCACGCTGGCGCGGCTGTCCGAACCACACCGCGCGGTACTGACGCTGCGCTACATGGACGACTGCTCGGTGCCCGAGTGCGCCGAATTGATCGGGCGCAGTGTGCATGCCACCGAGGCGCTGCTGGTGCGCGCCCGGCGCGCGTTCAAACGGCAATACCCGGAAGGAGGTACGCGATGAGCCAGCACAACAACGCGGATCCGTTGAGCGTGCTGCGAGCGGCCGACCTTCCGGTGCAACCAGACCCGGCGTTCGCCGCGCGGCTGCGGTCGCGCCTGGAGGCCGCGCTGTCCCTACCCACCGGAACGGAAGGAGTTCTCATGAGTGGCACCGATCAAGCCGTCGCCGAACTGAAGGAGCCCACCGCCGCGCCAGCGCCGCCGCGGCCGGCGGCGCTGCCCTACCTTGCGGTCGCGAATGCCCGCGAGGCCATCGCGTGGTACACCGACGCGTTCGGGGCGGTGGTCGTCGGTGAGCCGATCGTCATGGACGACGGACGCATCGGCCACGCCGAGCTCGCGATCGCCGGCGGTGTGCTGTTCCTGGCCGACGAGTATCCCGAGCTTGGCCTCAAAGCACCCGAGCCGCAGGCTGTCTCGGTGACCCTGATACTGCGGGTGGACGACACCGATGCGGCGCTGCGGCGCGCCCGCGACCGCGGCGCCCAGGTGCAACGGGAGATCTACGAGAACTACGGCAGCCGCAACGCGACGATCATCGACCCGTTCGGGCACCGCTGGATGATCAACGGCCCGATTCCCGCGGCGGTCGAGCGGATCAGGCCGGGCGACGCCGGATATGTGTCGGTGTGGACGCCCGACGCGGAGCGCGCCGCGCGGTTCTACGGCCACGTGCTCGGCTGGACGTATGACCCGCTCACCCATCAGGTCACCAACACCGATCAGCACATCGGGATCTTCGGTGTCGCCGACCGCAATACGCTGCCTGGCGGCTCTTCGCGCAAGCGCTCATCGCTGTTCTGCTGCTATGCCGTCGAGGACCTGCAGTCGGCCCGCCACGCCATCGTCGCCGCCGGCGGCGAGATCGGTGAAATGCGACGGTTCGACTTCGGCACGGTGCTGGACGCCACCGATGCGCTGGGGGCGGCCATGTCGGTGTACCAGCCGGCCGGCGATCAGCGGCGGCCCGAACTCAACGGCTCTGGCCCGGGAGAACTTTCGTACATCACCTACGAGGTCGCCGACTCCGCGGCGTTCCGCGACTTCTACGGCCGCGTGCTGAACTGGACGTTCGAGCCGGGTCACATCGCGGACGGCTGGCAGGTGGTCGGCACGCATCCGATGGCCGGTGTGGCCGGCGGCAGTGACCGGCCGACGACGGTGCCGATGTGGACCGTCAGCGACGTCGACGCCGCGGTGCAGCGGGTGACCGAGGCCGGCGGCACGGTGCTGCAGCCGCCCGCGGACCAACCCTACGGCCGCACCGCCGAGTGCACCGACGACCAGGGCGGCCGCTTCTACCTCGGCCAGTTCTGAGGCTCGCGCGGCGGGCAGGTGGGGTCAGCCGAGGACATCGCTGATCGGGGCGCCGGAGGCGATCTTGGCGCGGGTCTTCATGACCTGGCCGGGCATTCCGGCGCCGACCACCCCGGCGACCACGCCGTCGCGTTCGTAGTAGGCCAGGAACCTGCGGCCGTCGTCGGCGACCAGGTGGATGATGTCGTCGGCTTCCGGTTCGCCGAGGCACTGAATCTTGACGTCATACTGGTCGCTCCAAAAGTACGGGACCACAACGAGATTGGCCGGTACGTCCTGGCCGAGAAGGGCGGGCACCAACACCCGGGCCTGCTCGGCGACGTTGCTCCAATGTTCGACCCGCGCTTGATGTCCGGTGGCATCCTGCCAGGACGCCACATCGCCGAGCGCCCACACGTGCGGCACGCTGGTGCGACCGATGTGGTCGCAGACCACGCCGTCGTCGACGTGCACGCCGCTGCCGGCGAGCCAGTCTGTCGCCGGCCGCGAACCGATGCCGACGACCACCAGGTCGGTGCCCAGCTCCGTCCCGTCGGTCAGGACCACCTGCTGGACGCGGTCTTCGCCGCGAACCTCGGCTACGCCGGTGCCCGTGCGCAGGTCGACGCCCTCGGCGCGGTGCAGCCGCGAGACCAGCGCGCCGATCCGCTCGCCGAGCACCGAGGCAAGCGGCTGGGGCTGCGGCTCAACCATCGCCACGTCCACGCCGAGACCGCGCAGGCTGGCGGCCACCTCGCAGCCGATGAAGCCCGCCCCGATCACGACCGCGCGGCGCGCCGCTGCGGCCCCTTCGCGCAACGCCATGCTCTGGTCGAATGAACGCAGCACATGGATGCCGGCCAGTTCGGGGAATGACGGAATGCGTTTCGGCACAAGCCCTGTCGCGATCACCAGCTCGTCGTATTGCAGCGTGGTGCGGTCTTCGAGCGTCACGGTCTGGGTCACGGTGTCCAGTGACCGGACCGCCGAGCCCAGCATCAGCGCGATGTCGTTCTGCCGATAGAACTCCGGTGGCTTGAGGGTCGCGTCATCGAGTTCGCTGCGCAACACCTGCTTGGACAGCGGAGGCCGGTCGTACGGCAGATGCACCTCGTCACTGACGATCGTGATCGGCCCGGCGAAATCGGCCCGGCGCAGCTGCTCGGCCGTCCGCGCCGCGGCGAGTCCGCCACCAACGATCACCACCCGTTGCGTCACACCGGCGTTCATACCCGATCGGGTGGCGGCGCTGCACCTATTGGCGAATCCGGTCGATCAGATTCGACAACACCACGATGCTCTCGCTGCGCTCGATGTCGGCGCTGGCGCGGATCCGCTCCAGCGCCTGCTCCAGGTGCTGCATGTCGCGCGCCAACACGTGCAGGATCGCGTCCGAGGTACCCGTCACGGTCGCGGCGCTGACTACCTCGGGGATGTCCACCCACGCCGCCCGCAGCTCGTCGGGGGCGATGGTGCCGTGGCAGAACACCTGCACATAGGCCTCGGTGTTCCAGCCCAGCGCGTTGCGGTCGACCACGGTGGTGAAGCCCTTGATCACTCCGGTGTCGAGCATCCGATCCACCCGCCGCTTGACGGCCGGAGCCGACAGGCTGACCCGCTGACCGATCTCGGCGTACGTCGCCCTGGCGTGCTCGGCGAGCTCCATCAGAATCTGCTCGTCGATGTGATCGAGCCGGTCCATGGCTGCCTCCCGTCACGCAACAGATCTTCAATTCTCGTGCGATCACGCAAGTTATCACCGGTAGACACGCAATGAGCGGTGTTTGCTTGCGCAAACTGGGCGGATTACCTTTTGATTATGACGATTTTCCAAATCGCCACCTCCGCCGCCGGCCGACGTGGGCGAGTGGCACGCCGGCGCCATTACGTGATGACGCCGCCGGCGTTCTTCACCGTCGCGTACGCGATCAATCCATGGATGGACGTGTCGGTGCCCGTCGATGTCCGCGCCGCGATGCAGCAGTGGGAGACGCTGTACCGGACCTACCTGCGGTTGGGCCACACCGTCGAATTGGTAACCCCCGTGCCGGGACTGCCGGACATGGTCTACGCCGCCAACGGCGGGCTTGTCGCCAACGGCACCGCGATCGTCGCACGGTTCGCGCACGCCCAGCGCGCCGGCGAGGAGGCCGCATACGCCGAGTGGATGATCACGCGCGGGCACACCCCGGCACGGACCCGGCACACCAACGAGGGGCAGGGCGACTTGCTCATCGTCGGGGAAATGGTGCTGGCCGGCTACGGTTTTCGCACCGACCGGCGCGCACACGGCGAGATCGCCGAACTGCTGCGGATGCCGGTCGTGTCACTGGAACTCGTCGACCCGCGCTTCTACCACCTTGACACCGCGCTGGCGGTGCTCGACGAGCACACCATCGCGTACTACCCGCCGGCGTTCAGCGCGGCCGCCCAAGGGCAGCTGCGGGCGTTGTTTCCCGATGCGATCGAAGTCGGCAGCTGCGACGCCTACGTGTTCGGCCTCAACGCGGTCTCCGACGGCCGGCACGTCGTTCATCCAGCCGCCGCAACGACTTTCGCCGGCCAGCTGCGCGGCGCCGGCTTCGAACCGGTCGGCGTCGACCTCTCGGAGCTGCTCAAGGGCGGTGGGTCGGTCAAGTGCTGCACCTTGGAGGTACACCCGTGACCATCATCGACGCCGTTTTCAGAACCGATACGGCCATCGGTCTCGAGGACCGCTACACGGCCCACAACTACGCACCTCTGCCCGTCGTCGCCGCGAGCGCGGAAGGCGCATGGATCACCGACGTCGCGGGGCGGCGGTATCTTGACTGCCTCGCGGCGTACTCGGCGGTGAACTTCGGCCATCGCCATCCCGAAATCACCGCCACCGCGCACGCTCAGCTCGACAGCGTGACGCTGGTGAGTAGGGCGTTGCACTCCGATCGGCTCGGCCCGTTCTGCGAGGCGCTGGCGCGGCTGTGCGGCAAGGACATGGTGCTGCCGATGAACAGCGGCGCCGAAGCGGTGGAAAGTGGCATCAAGGTGGCGCGCAAGTGGGGCGCCGACGTCAAGGGCGTCGCGGCCGGGCAGGGCAATATCGTGGTGGCGCGCAACAACTTCCACGGCCGCACCACGACGATCATCAGCTTCTCCGACGACGCGGCCGCCCGCCGCGGCTTCGGCCCGTACACGCCGGGGTTCCGCACGGTGCCGTTCGGCGACGCCGCCGCGGTGGCTGCGGCGATCGACGAGAACACCGTCGCCGTGCTGCTCGAGCCGATCCAGGGCGAGGCGGGCGTCATCGTGCCGCCCGACGACTACCTGCCCGCGGTGCGTGCGCTGTGCAGCGAGCACGACGCGTTGATGATCGCCGACGAGATCCAGTCCGGGCTGGCCCGCACGGGCCGCACATTCGCGTGCGAGCACTGGGGCGTGGTGCCCGACATGTACCTGCTCGGCAAGGCGCTCGGCGGCGGTGTGGTGCCACTGTCGGCGGTGGTTGCCGACGCCGACGTGCTCGGCGTGCTGCATCCCGGCGAACACGGTTCGACGTTCGGCGGCAATCCGTTCGCGGCAGCCATCGGCACCACCGTGGTGGAGATGTTGCGGCGTGGGGTATTTCAGCGCCGGTCGGCCGAGCTCGGCCGGCATCTGCAGGCCCGGCTGCGCGCCCTGACCGGCAGCGGCGTGCTGGGGGTGCGCGGAATCGGGTTGTGGGCCGGCGTCGACGTCGATCCCGCGCTAGGTACCGGCAAGCGGCTGAGTCTGCGGCTGGCCGAGCGTGGCGTGCTGGTCAAGGACACCCAGGGCTCGACGCTGCGGTTCGCTCCCCCGTTGGTCATCACCGCCGAGGAGATCAACTTCGCGGTCGATCAGTTCGCCCACGTCCTGGCCGATACGCGCTGGTAATCGGCCAGTCCCGGGCCGCCGGTGCCGGTGGTCGGAGGCCGATCGGCGCGCGCGACCTACCATCGGCGTTGGCGTGCCGGACGGTGTCGCCCGGGATTAGCGTCGGGAGCGCGATGTTGGGAGAGTCGCTCGGTCGGCGAACGCTGTTGCGTGGCGCCGGCGCGCTCGGCGTCGCGTCGGCGTTGGGCCTCACCGGATGCGGTTCCGGCGACGACGCGCTGACGTTCTTCTTCCAGGCCAACCCGGAAGAGGCCGACACCAGGCTCCGGATCGTCGACGAGTTCGGTCGCCGGCATCCCGACATCCGGGTGCGGACGGTGTTGTCCGGGCCGGACCCGATGCAGCAGGTGTCGACCTTCTGCGCCGGCGGCAAGTGCCCGGACGTGCTGATGGCGTGGGAGTTGACGTACGCCGGACTCGCCGCGCGGGGCGTGTTGGTGGACCTCAACGCGATGCTGGCGCACGATCGCGGCTTCGCCACCCAACTGCACGCGGACAGCTTCTTGCCGTTGTACGAGACGTTCACGTTCAACGGCGGCCAGTACGCCTTGCCCGAGCAGTGGTCCGGTGTCTTCCTGTTCTACAACAAGAAACTTTTCGCCGAGGCCAACCTGGGCCCCCCGCCGGCTCGATGGGAGCAGCCGTGGAGTTTCGCCGAATTCCTCGACGCCGCCCAAGCCCTCACCAAGCGGGACCGATCCGGCCGCGTCCGCCAGTGGGGATTCGTGGACACCTGGGTTCCGCATTATTCGGCCGGCATGTTCGGCATGAACAACGGCAGCCAGTGGTGCACGCCGCGGATGAATCCGGCACATCTCAATTTCGACGACCACGCGTTCATCGAGGGCATCCAGTTCTACGCGGACCTGGCCGCCAGGCACCACGTTGCGCCGATGGCGGCGGATGAGCAGTCGATGTCCACGATGGACCTGTTCTCCTCGGGCAAGGCGGCGATGGCGCTGGGCGGCCATTGGCGATATCAGACCTTCTTGCGGGCCGACGGCCTCGACTTCGATCTGACCGTGCTGCCGGCGGGGCCGAGCGGGCGCGGCGGCCGGTCCGACATCGGTACGACCGGGCTCGCGATCGCGGCGAGCAGTCGCCGTAAGGAACAGGCCTGGGAGTTCGTCAAATTCGCGGCCGGGCCGGTCGGCCAGTCGATCATCGGCGGATCGGGCCTGTTCGTTCCGGTGCTGGAATCGGCCGTCAACTCGCCGGGATTCGCCAACGCGCACAGCCGGATTCACAACCTCGGCATCCTCACCGGTGGACCGAGTCATTCGGGCTACCTGCCGGTGACCCCGGCGTGGGAAAGGATCGACGCGTTGATGGACCGCAACTTCGGGCCGGTGCTGCGCGGAAAGCGGCCCGCCACATCGCTGGCCAGCGACCTGGCCCGCGACGTCGACACGGTGTTGCGCAACCCATGAGGGCGACCAAGCGGCGGGCACGGGCGGGGCGGTTGTTCGTCGCGCCGAACCTGGCCGCGATCGCGGTGTTCATGGTGTTCCCGCTCGGTTTTTCGCTGTACATGAGCTTTCAGAAGTGGGATTTGTTCACCGCGCCGAAATTCGTTGGGGTGGCGAACTTCCGCCATCTCGTGACCGCCGACCCGCTGTTTGTAATCGCGGTGCGCAACACGGTGATCTTCAGCGTTGGCACGCTCGTCCCGACCGTGGTGATCAGCCTGGTCGTGGCCGCAACGCTGAACCGGAAACTCAAGGGCATCGGCGTTTTTCGAACGGTTCTTTTCATGCCGCTGGCCGTGTCGGCGGTGGTGATCGCGGTGGTGTGGCAGTTCGTGTTCAACACCAATAACGGGTTGCTCAACATCATGCTCGGCTGGATCGGGATCGGCCCCGTTCCGTGGCTGACCGACCCGAAATGGGCCATGGTCTCGCTGTGCCTGGTCAGCATCTGGAAGAGCGTGCCGTTCGCCACCGTCATCCTGCTGGCCGCCATGCAGGGTGTGCCGGAGAGCCTCTACGAGGCCGCCAGGATCGACGGCGCCGGCGAGATGCGGCGATTCTTTTCGATCACGGTGCCGTTGATCCGCGGCGCATTGTCGTTCGTCGTGGTCATCTCGATCATCAACGCGTTCCAGGCGTTTGACCAGGTTTACGTGCTGACCGGCGGCCACGGCGGACCGGAAACAGGAACTTATGTGCTCGGCATCATGCTGTTCCAGAATGCGTTCGCGTTTCTGGACTTCGGCTACGCGTCGGCGTTGGCGTGGGTGATGTTCGCGATCCTGCTGGTGCTCACGGTGCTGCAGCTGAGGCTGGCGCGCAGGAATTCGCTGGAGGCATGATGTCGGCGCAGAGAAACCGGGTGATCGGGTTCGGCATCGTGCGCGCCGGCGCACTCTATGCCGCACTCATTGCCATGGCATGGTGCGCGTTGTTTCCGATCCTGTGGGGCTTGTCGGGTTCGCTGAAGAAGGAACCCGAGGTCGGTGCGCCGACCGTGCTGCCCGCTCACCCGCAGTGGTCCAACTACGGCGAGGTCTTCAAGCTGATGCCGTTCTGGCGGATGTTTTTCAACACCGTGCTGTACGCCGGATGTGTCACGGCCGGGCAGGTATTCTTCTGCTCGCTGGCCGGATATGCCTTCGCCCGGCTGCCTTTTCGCGGCCGCGACACGTTGTTCGTGCTGTACTTGGCGACCCTGATGGTGCCGCTGACGGTGACCGTGATCCCGCAGTTCATCCTGATGCGAACCTTCGGATGGACCGATACGCCTTGGGCGATGATCCTGCCGGGGTTGTTCGGCGGCGCGTTCGGCACCTATCTGATGCGGCAGTTCTTCCGGACCCTGCCAACCGATCTGGAGGAAGCGGCGATCCTGGACGGCTGCTCGCCGTGGCAGATCTACTGGCGGATCCTGCTGCCGCACGCGACGCCGGCGGTCATGGTGCTCGCCGTGCTCACCTGGGTGGGCGTCTGGAACGACTTCCTTTGGCCGTTGGTGATGATCCAGCGCAACAGCATCGCGACGCTCAACCTCGGGCTGGTGTGGCTGCAGGGCCAATACGTTGCCAATTGGCCGGTGCTGATGGCGGCATCGATGCTCATCCTGCTGCCGCTGGTGGTGATCTACGCCGTCGCGCAGCGCGCGTTCGTCCGCGGCATCGCCGTGACCGGTTTGGGCGGACGGTAGCCGATGGCATCGGTCGGCTTCGAGCAGGCGACTCGGCGTTACCCGGGAACCGAGCGGCCGGCGGTGGATCGCTTGGACCTGACCGTCGGTGACGGCGAATTCGTGGTGCTGGTCGGGCCGTCGGGCTGTGGCAAGTCCACGTCGCTGCGCATGGTGGCCGGCCTCGAGCCGGTGGACTCGGGCACCATCCGCATCGGAGAACGTGACGTCACCGATGCCGACCCGAAGGACCGCGACATCGCGATGGTGTTTCAGAACTACGCCCTCTACCCGCACATGACCGTGGCGCAAAACCTCGGCTTCGCGCTGAAGGTGGGCCGAACACCGAGGGCGGACATCGGCGACCGGGTGATGGATGTGGCCAAACTGCTTGATCTGCAGCCCTATCTGGACCGCAAGCCGAAGGACTTGTCCGGCGGACAACGTCAGCGGGTGGCGATGGGCCGCGCGATCGTGCGGCGGCCGCAGGTGTTCCTGATGGACGAGCCGTTGTCGAACCTGGACGCCAAGCTGCGGGTGCAGACGCGCAACGAAATCGCGGCGCTGCAGCGGCGACTGGGCACCACCACGGTCTACGTCACCCACGACCAGGTCGAGGCGATGACCATGGGCGACCGCGTCGCCGTGCTACACGACGGGGCGCTGCAACAGTGTGCGCCGCCACGGGAGCTGTACCGCAACCCCGCCAACGTCTTCGTCGCGGGGTTCATGGGCTCACCGGCAATGAACTTGTTCACCCTCGCGGTCCGTGATGGCTCAGTCTCGTTAGGCGACTGGATCATCCCGGTGCCCCGCGAGATCGGCGGCACCGAAGTTGTCGTCGGTGTCCGGCCCGAACACTTCGAGGTGGGCGGCCGGGGCGTTGAGACCGAGGTCGACCTGGTCGAGGAGCTCGGCGCCGACGCCTACCTGTATGGCCGAATCAGCGCTGCCGGTTCGGGCCAGACCGTGGTGGCCCGGGTGGATCCGCAGGATCCGCCGCAGCGGGGCAGCCGGCTGCGGCTGCAACCGAATCCGGGGCACATCCACTTCTTCGGCGGTGACGGGCGACGGTTGGGATAGAGCGGCGGGCGTGATGGAGTCGCGGGCGATGATGGGGCTCAGTACTTCATGACCCCTCTGTCGACCGGGATCTGCGCGCCCGACAGCGACTTGGAGCCGTCGCCGGCCAGCCATGCGACCACGTCGGAAACCTCTTCGGGCGCCATGAATTCGTTGCGGTGCCGCTTACCGCCGTGGTCCATCGGGTGGTAGGGCATCGGCGCAAAGCTGTGAATGTAGCTGGGGTACTTGGCGAAGACCTCCATCATCACATCGCGCTCGACCATCGGAGTGTCGATCGAGTACGGGTGAATCGAGTTCACCCGAATACCGAACTCGCCGACCTCCAGTGCCAGCGAGTTGGTCAGCGCGACCAGCCCGTGTTTGGACGCGGCGTAGTGGCCGTTGCCCGGGGTGGCCTTCAACCCGGCCGACGAGCTGACGATGATGATCGAGCCGCCGTTGCCGGCTTCGATCATCGCGGGCACGACCGCCCGGATCGTGCGCCAGGTGCCCGTCAGATTCACGTCGATCACCGTGGTCCACTGTTCCTCGGTCATTTCGAACAGCCGGGCCCAGCTCAACACCCCGGCGTTGGCGATCAGGATGTCCAGCCGCGCGAATTGTTCGACGCCGTCGGCGACGACTTGGTGCAGTGCCGCGCTGTCGCGGACATCGACCTGGCGGGCGAGGATCTTGCGGCCGGCCGCCTCGACCGCGCGCACCGTCTCGTCGAGCTCCTCGGGGCTCGCCAGCGGGTAGGTGATGGAGTCAGAGACCGGACCGCAGATGTCGATCGCGATGATGTCGGCGCCCTCGTTGGCCAGCCGCACGGCATGGGCGCGGCCCTGCCCGCGCGCGGCACCCGTGATGAATGCCACCCGTCCGTCCAGCGATCCGGTCTGTGTAGCCACAGTCGTCCCTTTCGTCGACTGACGCCCAGGCTAGCAGCGGAACTGAAACGTGTTCTAGTGCGGTCGCAGGTGGATGGTGGCGTGGATTTCCGGCGGGTGAGGCGGGACGGGCGGCGAAGTTTTAGATTTCCGAGATGATTTGCCGGCGCTTCGCGGTGTACTCCGACTCGTTGATCGCCCCGGTGGCGCGCAGCGTCTCCAGGTGCTGTAGGCGCCGGGAGATCGACGGCTCGGGTGGGCTGAACAGCGTTGGGGCCGCAGCGGGTGCGGATGGCGGCGTTGGGGCCGCGGCGGTTGCGGCGGCCGGCGCGCCCTGGTTCTGCGGGGCGGCCGCCCGACGCACCACGGCCTGAATTTGTTGCCGCAGCACGGGATTGGAGCGCATGTCGAGCATGCGGTTCAGCGGAATGTTGTTGGCCTTGAGGATCTGCAGAATCTCCATCAACGGGCCGGCCTGCCCGGACAGGTCGTAGGTCTTGTTGTCCTCGGCGACGGTGAACTGCGCTGGCACCAGACCGTTGACCAATGCGCTTCGCTCCCAGTCGATCTGGTGATCCCGGGTGGCCGGGTCGACGAGCACGACCACCTTGCGGGCGGAGAAATTGCCCATCCGCGTCACGCTGGCGATCACCCGGTCTTGGCTGTCGAAGGGCGTGATGCCGGGCCCCTCGACGTGCAGGTCCAGCTTGATCAACGGCTGGTCGTTGATGCGCGTCCCGGTTTCGCCGATGCCGGTGATCGCCGCCAGCGCCAGCACGCCGTTCTGCTCGAGGGCGGCGGTCTTGGCGGCGGCCTTGGCGCTGTAGTTGGCGAGCGCCAACGCGATCAGCACGTCGGCGGCGGTGATCAGCGCGCCGACGTAGAACATCCACTTGATCAGCGGTTCTTGCCCGATCGCGAAGAAGACGATCAGAAAGATCGGCCCCACCAGGCCACCGCACAGCAGGACCATCAGCTGAGCCTTCAAGTAACGCCACAACATTTCGCGCCACGCTCCCGTCAGCGGCCCCCTCGCGGGACAGCGTATCGGCAAACACTCGCCAATGCGGTGCTCCCGCGCTCCTTGCCGGCGGCAGCTGCGAAACGGCGCCCACCCGTGCGGATGAGCGCCGTTCGCGGATCAGCGAATCAGATCACTTGACGATCTTGGTGACCCGGCCGGCGCCGACGGTGCGGCCGCCCTCGCGGATCGCGAAGCGCAGCCCCTCGTCCATCGCCACGGGCTGGATCAACTTCACCGAGATGTTGGTGTTGTCACCCGGCATCACCATCTCCGTACCCTCGGGCAGGGTCACCACACCGGTCACGTCGGTGGTGCGGAAGTAGAACTGCGGACGGTAGTTGTTGAAGAACGGCGTGTGCCGGCCGCCCTCGTCCTTGGACAGGATGTAGACCTGGCCCTCGAACTCGGTGTGCGGCGTGGTGGTGCCGGGCTTCGTGACGACCTGGCCGCGCTCGACGTCCTCACGCTTGACACCACGCAGCAGCAGACCGACGTTGTCGCCGGCCTGGCCCTGGTCGAGCAGCTTGCGGAACATCTCGACACCGGTGACGGTGGTCTTGGTCGTGGACGGGCGAATGCCGACGATCTCGACTTCCTCGTTCACGTTGATCACGCCGCGCTCGACACGACCGGTGACCACGGTGCCGCGGCCGGTGATCGTGAAGACGTCCTCGACGGGCATCAGGAACGGCTTGTCGGTCTCGCGGACCGGGTCGGGGATCGACTCGTCGACCGCCTCCATCAGTTCCTCGACGCTCTTCACCCACTTCGGGTCGCCCTCAAGGGCCTTGAGTGCCGAGACCCGGATGACCGGTGCCTCCTCGTCGAACTCCTGGTTGCCCAGCAGCTCGCGGACCTCCATCTCGACCAGCTCGAGCAGCTCCTCGTCGTCGACCGCGTCGGCCTTGTTCAGGGCGACCAGGATGTAGGGCACACCGACCTGGCGGGCCAGCAGCACGTGCTCGCGGGTCTGCGGCATCGGGCCGTCGGTCGCGGCGACCACCAGGATCGCGCCGTCCATCTGGGCCGCGCCGGTGATCATGTTCTTGATGTAGTCGGCGTGGCCGGGAGCGTCGACGTGCGCGTAGTGACGCTTCTCGGTCTGGTACTCCACGTGGGAGATGTTGATCGTGATGCCGCGCTGGCGCTCCTCGGGAGCATTGTCGATCTGCTCGAACGCGCGCGACTCATTCAAGTCGGGGTACTTATCGTGCAGGACCTTGGTAATTGCCGCGGTCAGCGTCGTCTTGCCGTGGTCAACGTGACCAATGGTCCCGATGTTGACGTGCGGCTTCGTCCGCTCGAACTTCGCCTTCGCCACTTTGTTGTCCTCCTGGACTTCTGTTGGTGCTTGCTAGTGAAGCATGGTTGATCTTTTCAGTTGTTGGTCGCCGCCCGGCGGGCGGGGAGTCTATTGCCCCGTCGCCTTGGCGATGATCTCCTTCGACACCTGCGCCGGGACTTCGGCGTAGTTGTCGAACACCATGGAGTAGTTTGCCCGGCCCTGGGTCTTCGACCGAAGGTCGCCGACATAGCCGAACATCTCCGACAGCGGCACGTGCGCCCTCACGACGCGCGCACCGGCCCGCTCCTCCATGGCCTGGATCTGACCACGGCGGGAGTTCAGGTCGCCGATCACATCGCCCATGTAGTCCTCGGGCGTGATGACCTCGACGGCCATGATCGGCTCGAGGATCACCGGCTGCGCCGCGGACGCGGCCTTCTTCAGCGCCTGGGACCCGGCGATCTTGAACGCCATTTCCGAGGAGTCGACCTCGTGGAAGGCGCCGTCAATGAGCGTTACCTTCAGGTTCACCAGCGGGTAGCCGGCCAGCACGCCGTACTGCATGGCGTCCTGCGCGCCGGCGTCCACCGACGGGATGTACTCGCGCGGGACGCGCCCACCGGTGACCTTGTTCTCGAACTCGTATGTCGCACCGTCCTCGCCGTGGAACGGCTCGACGGTGATGATGACCTTGGCGAACTGGCCCGAGCCGCCGGTCTGCTTCTTGTGGGTGTACTCGACGCGCTCCACCCTGCGGCGGATCGTCTCCTTGTACGCCACCTGAGGCTTACCGACGTTGGCCTCGACCTTGAACTCGCGGCGCATGCGGTCGACCAGGATGTCCAGGTGCAGCTCGCCCATGCCGCCGATCACGGTCTGGCCGGTGTCGGAATCCAGGTGCACCTTGAAGGTCGGATCCTCCTCGGCGAGCTTCTGGATCGACTGGGACAGCTTGTCCTGGTCGCTCTTGGTCCTCGGCTCGATGGCCACCTCGATCACCGGATCGGGGAAGGTCATCGACTCGAGCACCACCTGGTTGTTCGGGTCGGAGAGGGTGTCGCCGGTGGTGGTGTCCTTGAGGCCGATGACCGCGTAGATGTGGCCGGCCGACGCCCGGTCCACCGGGTTCTCCTTGTTGGAGTGCATCTGGAACAGCTTGCCCAGCCGCTCCTTCTTGCCCTTGGTGGCATTGATGACCTGGCTGCCGGATTCGACGCTGCCGGAGTACACCCGGATGTAGGTCAGCTTGCCGAAGAACGGATGCGTCGCGATCTTGAACGCCAGCGCCGAGAACGGCTCGTCGGTCGACGCGTGGCGAACGACCTCCTCGTCCTCGTGGCCGGGCAGATGCCCGATGGCCGACGGCACGTCCAGCGGCGACGGCAGGTAGTCGACAACCGCGTCGAGCATCGGCTGCACGCCCTTGTTCTTGAACGCGCTGCCGCACAGCACGGGGTAGATCTCCGACGCGATCGTCAGTTTGCGGACCGCGCCCTTGATCTCGTCGACGGTCAGCTCCTCGCCGCCGAGGTACTTCTCCAGCAGCGCCTCGTCGGACTCGGCGACGGTCTCGAGCAGCTTGGTGCGGTACTCCTCGGCCTGCTCGGCGAGCTCGGCCGGGATGTCGACCACGTCGTACTTCTCGCCGAGCTTGGTTTCGCCTCGCCAGACCTTGGCGTTCATCTCGACCAGGTCGACGATGCCCTCGAACTCGCTCTCGGCGCCGATCGGCAGCTGGATCGGCACCGCGTTGGCGCCCAGCCGCTCGCCCATCGTGCGCACGGAGAAGTAGAAGTCGGCACCGATCTTGTCCATCTTGTTGACGAAGCAGATGCGCGGAACGTTGTACTTGTCGGCCTGCCGCCACACCTGCTCGGACTGCGGCTCGACACCTTCCTTGCCGTCGAACACCGCGACGGCGCCGTCGAGCACCCGCAGATTGCGCTCCACCTCGACGGTGAAGTCGACGTGCCCAGGGGTGTCGATGATGTTGAGCTGATAGCCCTTCCAGAACGTGGTGGTGGCCGCGGAGGTGATGGTGATCCCCCGCTCCTGCTCCTGCTCCATCCAGTCCATGGTGGCGGCGCCGTCATGGACTTCACCGATCTTGTAGTTGATACCGGTGTAGTAGAGGATGCGCTCGGTTGTCGTCGTTTTACCGGCATCGATGTGCGCCATGATGCCGAAGTTTCGGACCTTGCTCAGGTCGGTCAGCACGTCCTTCTGTGCCACAGAAGTCTTCCCACTCTTTCGCTTGCTTGGTTAGCTGTCGTTGTTACGCTCGGCGGCCGCGCTGCGCACCGGCGGATCACCAGCGGTAGTGCGCGAACGCCCTGTTTGCCTCGGCCATCTTGTGGGTGTCCTCACGCCGCTTCACGGAGGCACCGAGGCCGTTGCTGGCGTCGAGAATCTCGTTGGCCAGGCGCTCGACCATGGTCTTTTCCCTGCGTTGCCGCGAGAAACCCACCAGCCAACGCAGCGCCAGCGTGGTGGAGCGATCGGGGCGCACCTCGACGGGCACCTGGTAGGTCGCGCCGCCGACACGCCGGCTACGAACTTCCAACGCGGGCTTGACGTTGTCGAGAGCACGCTTGAGGGTGACGACCGGATCGGTGCCGGTCTTGTCCCGAGCCTGTTCGAGCGCACCATAAACAATGCGTTCGGCCAGCGATTTCTTCCCTTCGAGCAGAACTTTGTTCACCAGCTGGGTGACCAGCTGCGAACCGTAAACCGGGTCATTGACCAGCGGACGCTTGGGCGCGGGTCCCTTGCGCGGCATCAGCTCTTCTCCTTCTTGGCGCCGTAGCGGCTGCGGGCTTGCTTACGGTTCTTGACGCCCTGGGTGTCCAGCGAGCCGCGGATGATCTTGTAGCGCACGCCGGGCAGGTCCTTCACGCGGCCACCACGGACCAGCACCATCGAATGTTCCTGCAGGTTGTGGCCCTCACCTGGGATGTAGGCGGTCACCTCAACCTGGCTGGTCAGCTTCACGCGGGCGACCTTGCGAAGCGCCGAGTTCGGCTTCTTCGGCGTGGTCGTGTACACGCGGGTGCACACCCCGCGCCGCTGCGGGCTGCCCTTCAGCGCCGCGGTCTTGACCTTGGCGATCTTGTCGCGGCGCCCCTTGCGGACCAGCTGCTGGATGGTTGGCATCTACCGGCTTTCCGTGTTTCTTCTGCGTGTCTACCTATGTCGTACTGCGGTTTTGCCTGGTCTCGGTGCCCCGGGGCCGGGCGTGTCGCATGCGGGGCGCACCCGGGCGTATCCGATGCATCGTGGACATGCGAATTGGCCCGGCGAGCGGGCATGCGTCACCGCAGGCGCCTTATCGGCCAGGCACGAGCACCCACGATACCAGGGCGGCCGTGGCCGAAACAAACTCGTCGGGCGGGCTCCCGCCGCAGGTCACGGGGTCCGCGGACGGCACGGGGGGACGGTCGCGAGCCGCTAGTGGCGATGCTGCAAGCCGGTCGCGAGGCGCAGCACCATGTCGGAGAACACCGCGTCGACGTCGATGTCGCCCATCACCCCGGTCATCTCCAGCAACACGAAGCCGTGCAAGGCCGCCCAGAACTCGAGCGCGGCGTAGAAGGCGTCGTCGTCGTCGAGACCGTATGACTTCAGCACGGCGATGACCGGCTCGGCCGCCGCCCGCGCCCCCCGGGTGTACTCCGGGTCGTCGCCGCTGAGCGGCATCCGGGTGAAGGCCGAGTACCGGCCGGGATGGTGGTGCGCATAGCTGCGGTAGGCCCCGGCCATCACCAACACGGCGTCGTCGCGCTCCCGGCCCTGGCCGACCCTGTACAGCATCTCGAGGATGTCGCCGATCACCCGCATCCGCACCGTGCGGCGCAGGTCCTCGAGGCTGTCGACGTGGTTGTACAGCGACGGCCCCTTGGTGCCGAGTTGGGCGGCGAGCGCGTTGATCGTCAACGCGTCCCAGCCCTCGCGGTCGAGAAAGGCGAGCGCCGCGTTGACAATGCCGTCGCGGCTCAGCTTGGTTGGTCGGGCCGCCGCGCGGGATTGGCCCCGTGACCGCCCGGACGCCGACCGGGACTCCGGGTCAGCTGTCATGGTTTGGAACTCTAACGCCGCGGGGTCAGTTCACGCGGTCTTGGGTCAGGCGCGCCAGCTGTTGAGTGATCGTGCACAAGTCGGGCAGCGACGACGGATTCATCGTCTGGATCGACCAGGTGATCACGTCGGTGTCCTTGGCGACGTAGATGCTGCACGCGTTGGCGTTGGACGCTTGGAAGCCCTTGTTGCCGCCGATCGATATCTCGGTCAGCTTGCGGCCGGCCTTCGTCTCCAGCGTCCGCTCGGAGTCCATGTCGCTGCCGCGATACCACCACGTCGAGATGCCCATCCCGGCGCCGAAGGTCCCGATCATCGTGTTCTCCTGCCAAAAGCAGCCGGCGTCGCTGACCAACACCTTCGTGAACATGCCCATACCGGCGGCGCGGGTGACTTCCTCGTCGGTCACCTTGTTGCAGTCGCCGCTGTGAAATCCCTTGTCGGCCTGTGACGATGAGGCCGGCGCCGTCGGCGCGGAGCCGCACGCGGCGGGGCCGGTGGCGACCGCGACGGCGAGGAGGGCGGCCATGCTCCGGCGCACCGCCGACATCACATGTCCGCCGAAAGCGTCCTCGCCAGCAGCTGCTGGGCGTCCTTGCACGGATCGGCCGGGGCAGCGCCGCGGACCTGCACCCACCAGCTGGCCACACCGGGTTTGGTGGCGGCGGTGGCCGAACAGGCGTTCCCGGTCACCGCCCGGCGCGCCAGGAATGCGGCGTGCCGCTGCAGGTCGATGTCGCTGACCTGGGCGTGGTTTTGATTCGCAAGTGCGCGTTCGCGGTCCAGGGTGCCGGTCTCGAACCATGAGTAGACCAGGTCGACCGTGGTGCCCTGCCGCCATATCACGTACTGGCACACGGCGCCGCTGTACGGCCGCACGAGGTGGCTGCCGCCGATGATCTCGGCGACCGTCGCGTCGAGCAACATCCCGCAGCGGTTCTGGGAGTACCCGTAGCCGTGGGCGGCCGCGTCGGCGCCGACGGCCCGCTGCGGGGTCCCGCCCACCGCGTGGCTACATGCCGGGCCGGCCACGGCGGCCGCGACCACCGCTGCGCAAACCGCCATAACGCGCCGACTCATCGCCCTCACCGTACCCAGGACCAGCGGCGTTGGCGACCGGGCCGAACTGCGCGAACCGGCTGCCATCACACCGGGTTGGACTTAGGCTTCGGCATGTCGGGGCACACGCCGAAAGGGACAACATGAAACGACCGGCCTGCCTCGTCGCGGGTGGCATCATCGCGCTGTCGACCGCGGCGACGGTGACGGCCCAGCCGGCTCCGCCGCCGCCGCCCGCGCCCTACCCGCCGCCCACGCCCGCGCTGGAGCGACCGGCGGCAAGCGGCGCGGGCGACACCCACATCTACGGAATCGGGCAGGTGCAGACGATCGACTGCAACGGCTCCACGCTGCTGGTCAACGGGTCGTACAACGTCGTCACCGCAACGGGAAACTGCTTCGCGGTGACGATGCAGGGCAGTGGCAACACGGTGGTCGCCGACACCGTGCTCAACGACATCACCGTCTACGGCTATGACCAGACGGTCCTGTACAAGTTCGGCGATCCGTATGTCTGGGACCGCGGGCGTGAGTTCGGCATGACCAACCGGATCGATCGCGCTCCCGCGTGATCGCGACGCCGCGAACAACGAAACGAGGGATTATGCGCGGGTATTCGCCTGCATTAATCGGTTTGACCGCGGCCGCAGCCGCCGTCGTCGTCGGGCTTTCCGGATGCGGTTCGGAAAGCAAGGACACCAACAGACCGACGGCGACCGCGGGAACGTCCGGCGCGCAGGTGGAGGTCGGAAACACGATCAACTACGGCTCGTTCGGCACGACGGCCGACATCGACTGCGCGGACGGCAAATCGCTCAACGTGGGCGGGTCGAACAACACGCTGACCATCAAGGGCACCTGCGCGTCGGTCAACATCGGCGGCGCCGACAACCACATCACCTTCAACAAGATCGACAAGGATGTCAGCGTCGTCGGCGTCAACAACACCGTTACCTACAAGGACGGCGACCCGAAGGTGTCCGACCTGGGCTCCGGCAACAAGATCAATAAGGGCTAGACGGGCGTGCCGTGCCGGCCGGCGCCGGCGGCGAACCGTTGCGAACCTTCCATTGCCTCGGCCGCGACCCGCGAGATGCTGGTGAACTCGTAGGTGATCGCGTCGCGCTCGGTCATCCCCCACTGCGCCAGCGCTGACATGCGATCCGATCGCATGCACTGCTGAGGCAGCGCGGCGAGCTGTGCGGCCAGCTCCTCGGCCCGTTCGCGTGCTTGGCCTTTCGGCACCACGCGATTGGCCAGCCCCATCGCATACGCCTCGGCCGCGTCGACCCCGCGGCCGGTGAGAATCATGTCCATTGCGCGGCTCTGCCCGATCAGCCGAGGCAGGCGAACGGTGCCGCCGTCGATCAGCGGCACGCCCCAGCGCCGGCAGAACACGCCGAACACTGCGTCCTCTTCGGCCACCCGCAGGTCGCACCACAGCGCCAGCTCCAAGCCGCCGGCGACCGCGTAGCCGCTGACCGCGGCGATCACCGGCTTGGACAACACCATTCGGGTGGGTCCCATCGGGCCCGGGCCGTCGCGGTGGACGGGGTTGGCGTACGGCGTGCCGAAGGCCTTGAGATCGGCTCCGGCGCAAAACGTCCCGTTGTCGCCCCACAGAACGGCCACCGACGCGGCGTCATCGGCCTCGAACTTCTCGAACGCTTTCACCAGGTCCGCCGCGGTGGGACCGTTGACCGCATTTCGGGCGTCGGGCCGGTTCATGATCACCGTGGTAACCGGACCCTTGCGCTCGACGCGCACACCGTATGTCATGTTGCCTCCACTAGTTCGGTTTGGTTGCGCCGCGCCGCCAGGTCGTCGGCGAAACGGGCATAGCCGGCCCGCAACGCGTCTCCCGGCCATCCGGCCGGAAGCAGCTCGTCGGGTAACACCGGATCGGTCAGCAGGTGACGCACCATGGAAGCGGCGGCAGTGAACCGCCCGGGAATGTCGGTCGCAGTTGCCATGTCGTCGAGCAGCCGGTGACCCGTGCGCGACCACGCGGGCAGATCCCACAGTCGCGCCGCCAGGTCCGCCGGCGCGTCGTCGCGGGCGTGCAGCACTCGCACCCGGGTGGTGATGGCCGGCGGCAATTGCGCGTCGAGGTTGTCGGGCCGCAACCACACACCCTCACGCAATTCGCCGAACCGGTTGTCGGTCAGCTTGGTTCGCAGCGTCGCCCGGGTGCGGGCGTCGGTGCCGACGCTGGTGATCACGAGCGAGATCCAGTCGCCGTCCCACGGCCGCAGCCGCGGGTGCATCGCGTCGTCCTGGCGCCGCTGGCGCGCCAGCAACCGGTCCGACAGTCGATACCCGTCGGCCGAGCGAACCAGGTCGCCCGCGCTTACCAGCCGGGTCAGCGCCACCCGCACCGTCGACTCCTTGAGACCGAAATCGGCGGTCAGCGTTTGGAGTTCGCCGGCCGTCGCCCATGCCGGGTGCGCCCCCAGCAGCACGCTCAGCAGGACCGATCGGGCGGTCAGCCGCGACAGGTCGCGCGCCATCCTCAGACCCCCGAAGCCCTGCGGCCGTAGTCACCGAACGGCTCGTCGCGGCGCCGAACCGCCTCCCGGAAGCCGTGTTCGACCGCGTCGGCGACGAACGCGTGCCCCTCGGGTGTGTGCCTGGCGACGCCGTCGAACACGGTGCCGATCATCGAGCTGGTGGCCACACCCTGGCACTGCAGCGCCGAATTGAGTGCGAGTTTGACCATGATGAGCTGGTTGACGGGCACCGCCGCGATGCGCTCGACCAGTCGCTCGGTGCGCTCGTCGAGGTCCTCCGGTTCGGGCGCCTCGACGGCCAGCCCCCATTCCGCGGCCTGCTTGCCGGTGATGCAATCTCCGGTCAGCAGAAGGCGTTTCGCGCGTTGGTCGCCGAGCCGATGCGCCCACAGCCCGGACGCCGGCACACCCCACACCCGGGTGGGCGGATAGCCGATCTTCGCGTCGGCGGCGGCGATCACCTGGTCGGCGTGCAGCGCGATGTCGGTGCCGCCGGCAACGCAGTAGCCGTGAATCTTGACCACCGTCGGCTTGTCGGCGTGCATCAGGCTGGAGAAGCCGCGCACAAACCGGCTCATCATCTGGTAGTCGATCATCGGGTCCCACGGCTGATTGGGCAGGTGGTTGGTGGCCTGCGTGCTGCCGTCGAGCACGGTGCCCTGATACGCGTTGCCGCCGCCGGCCGACGACGATCCCTCGGCGTAGGCCGACAGATCAAAACCCGCGCAGAAGCCCTCGCCGCGCCCGGACACCAGGATTACATGCACGCTGGGATCGAGGTCGGCCCGCTCGACGAGTGCCGAGAGCTCCAGTGGGGTGTCGGCGACGATCGCGTTGCCCTTGTCCGGGCGGTTAAAGGTAATGCGCGCAACGCGATCGGTGACCTGGTAGGTCATCGTCTTCAGGTCGTCGAAGTCGACGGGCCTGATCGCGTGCGTCATCCCTTGACCAGGGCGCGTTCGAGGATCGGGGCGACATCCAGGCCGGTCGGCATGGTGCCGAACGCCCCGCCCCAGTGGCCACCGAGCCGGGTGGCCAGAAATGCCTCGGCGACCGCCGGGTGGCCGTGGCGCACCAGCAGCGTTGCTTGCAGCGCCAGGCAAATGTCCTCGGCGACCTTGCGGGCCCGGTACTGGATGGTGTCGAAGTCGCCGAGTTGCGGCCGCAGCCGCTCGACGTGGGCGTCCAGCCGCGGGTCCTGGCCGGCGGTCTTGGCGAGTTCGCCGAACAGCACCTCGACACATTCCGGCCGAGATGCCATGGCGCGCAGCGTGTCCAGCGCGCTGACGTTGCCGGAGCCCTCCCAGATGCCCATCAGCGGCGCCTCCCGATACAGCCGCGGCATGCCGGATTCCTCGACATAGCCGTTGCCGCCCAGGCATTCCAGCGCCTCCGCGGCGTGCGGGGTGGACCGCTTGCACACCCAGTACTTGCTGGCGGCCAGGCCGATCCGTCGCAGCAGCGCCTCGGCGGTGTCGCCGCGGATCGCATTGTCGGTGGCCCCGGCCATCCGCATCGCCACGATCGTCGCGGCCTCGGCCTCGACGGCCAGGTCGGCGAGCACGTTGCGCATCAGCGGCTGGTCAATCAGATACGCGCCGAACGCCTTTCGGTGCTGGGCGTGGTGAATGGCCTGGGTCAGGCCGCTGCGCATGCTGGTGGCGCTGCCCAGCGTGCAGTCCAGCCGGGTCAGGTTGACCATCTCGATGATGGTCGGCACGCCGCGGCCTTCCTCGCCGACCAGCCAGGCGAGCGCGCCGTCGTATTCCACTTCCGATGAGGCGTTGGCGTGGTTGCCCAGTTTGTCCTTCAATCGCTGCAAGAACATTCGGTTCCGGGTGCCGTCGGGCAGCACCCGCGGCAGGAAGAAGCACGACAGCCCGCCGGGTGCGTGGGCGAGCACCAGGAAGACGTCGCACATCGGTGCCGAGGTGAACCACTTGTGCCCGGTCAGCGTGTAGCTGCCGTCGGCGTTGGGTGTCGCGGTCGTGGAGCCGGCGCGCACGTCGGAGCCGCCCTGCTTCTCGGTCATCGACATGCCTGCCGTGATGCCGGGCTTGGTCGTCGCGGGCTTGAGGTCCGGATCGTATTCGCGACTGGCCAGCAGCGGCTCGTAGATCGCGGCCAGCTCGGGCTGGTAGCGCAGCGCGGGCACGACGGCGTAGGTCATCGAGATCGGGCACATGTGCCCGGGTTCGACGTTCCACACCGCGGTCTTGGCGGCGCGCACCACGTGGGATCCGGGCCGGTCGTCGGCCCACGGCGCGGCGTGCAGGCCATGGGCGATCGCGATGCGCATCAGCTCGTGGTAGGCCGGGTCGTATTCGACCTCGTCGACGCGGCGGCCGTAGCGGTCGTGGGTGTGCAGGATCGGCCGGTTGCGGTCGGCCAGCTCGCCCAGGTATTGCGCATGGCGGCCGCCGGCGATCGCGCCGAGCTCGGTCACCTCGTCGAGGCCCCACTGCCCACCCTCGCGGATCAGCGCCTCGACGAGCACCGGCGAAGTTGCGGGATTGTGGTCCGCCAGCGGCGGGACCTGGTTGGTGACGGTGTGGGTATCGGCCATGCCACGATGTTACAGTTTTTCTACAGTCGCACAATGGGCGTAACACGTTCGGCACACCTAGCCGCTGTGGGCAGCCGACCTTCAGCGGGTGCGGTCGCGGAGGAACGCGATGTCGTCCTTGCGGCCCTCGTCGGCGGTCTCGCAGATCACCGGCGCACCCGCGGCCCGTACCACGGCGACCAGCAGCTCGGGGTCGATCTCGCCGGTGCCGATGTTGGCGTGGCGATCGGCGCCCGAACCCGCGGCGTCCCTCGAGTCGTTGCAGTGCACCAAATCGATGCGGCCGGTGATGCCGTTGATGCGCTCGACCGCGTCGGCCAGCGCCTCGCCGGCCGACCAGGCATGGCAGGTGTCAAGGCAAAAGCCGATACCGGTGTCGCCGATGCTGTCCCACAACCGGGCGATCGTGTCGAAGTGCCGCGCCATCGCGTGATCACCGCCGGCGGTGTTCTCGAGATAGACCGGCACCTCGGATTCGAGCCGGTCCATCGCCTTGCGCCACCGCTCGCAGCCGGCCTCGATGTCGTCGTCGTCGGCGTGACCGCCGTGGACGATGACCGCGGTGGCCGCGATTGCGGCTGCCGCGTCGCAGGTGTCCTGCAGGATCTTGCGCGACGGGATGCGCACCCGGTTGTTGGCCGAGGCGACGTTGATGAGGTACGGCGCGTGGACGTACAGCGGCATCGTCGACTTCCGCAGCCGGTCGGCGTCGTCGCGCGGCTTTGGTTTCTTCCAGCTCTGCGGGTTGCCGAGAAAGAACTGCACCGCGTCGGCGCCGTCGGCCTCAGCCGCGGCGAGCGGATCGTCTTGGTGTACATGGGAACCGATCAGCACGCGGCCAGTCTAGGCGGGTGACCCGACAGGCCCTCGACTGTGCGTCGGCTCGGCGAAATTGCCGCCGCGGTCGTGAAACGCGTGCAAGTACGACCTTGGCGGCAATTTCGCCGTGTTTTACCGGTAGTCGCTGTAGCCGTAGTCGTCCAGCGGAACCGCGGCACCGGTGCTCTGGCCGAAGTCGGGGCTGTAGTACTGATCCTCGTACGACGGGATCGTGTACGCGGCGGCCCGCGCCTCTTCGGTCGGCTGCACCTGGATGTTGCGGTACCGGTTGATGCCGGTGCCGGCCGGGATCAGCTTGCCGATGATGACGTTTTCCTTCAGACCGTTGAGCTTGTCGCTGCGGCAGTTGATGGCCGCATCGGTCAGGACTCGCGTGGTCTCCTGGAACGACGCCGCCGACAGCCAGGAGTCGGTGGCCAGCGACGCCTTGGTGATACCCATCAGCACCGGGCGGCCGGCCGCGGGCTCGCCGCCCTCGGCCACCACCCGACGGTTCTCGGCCTCGAAGTCGGCACGCTCGGTCAGCGAGCCGGGCAGGAATTCCGTCGAGCCCGAATCGATGATGGTCACGCGGCGCAGCATCTGCCGCACGATCACCTCGATGTGCTTGTCGTGGATCGACACACCCTGTGCGCGGTAGACCTCCTGGACCTCGCGGACCAGGTGGATCTGCACCTCGCGGGGGCCCTGCACGCGCAGCACCTCGTGCGGGTCGGCCGAGCCCTCCATGAGCTGCTCGCCCACCTCGACGTGGTCGCCGTCGCGCAGCAGACCCTCCGAGCCGTCCTCGTGCTTGATCACCCGCAGACGA
>NZ_DASQVQ010000189.1:0-7718 GCF_035640695.1 Mycobacterium sp. | reverse complement strand
CGACATGCCCGATCCGACGCCCGGCCCCGGTGAAGCACTCGTGCGGCTTCGCGTTGCTGGGGTGAACTACATGGACACCGGCGCCCGAACAAGGCCGTTGCCCGGCTGGTCGGTCCCCACCGTGCTGGGAGTCGAGGGAATTCATCGTCGTCCTTTAATGGATTTCGCAGTTCCAATGAAGCACAATTAACGTGCTACCAAATGTTGCGCCGCTGCCTCGACGGCTTGATGGGCGGTGTTGACGTCTTTGCGTGCTTGGAATGCATGCACAATTTGGACGACGCCGATGACGACGAGCCAGATGCCGGTGGCCAGGGTGAGCACGGCGATGGACGGGTATGGCCACACCAGCACCGCCAGGCCGGCGATCACTGAGATGATGCCGCCGAAAACCAACCAGCCACGGCCAGGCAGTTCCCTCTCGCTGATGCCGGCGGCAACCCCTGAGACACCCTGGAACATGAAGCCGATTCCGATCCACAACGACAGCAGAAGCACGGCGTAGGCGTCGCCGAAGTGGCGGAATGACAAGATGGCCAGGACCAATGACAGCGCGCCGCTGATGAACAGCATTACCCGGGTGGCCGCCGATCGGGGCAGGGTAAAGGCCATGAACAGTTCGGCGAGTCCGCTCAGCAACAGGTATACGCCGAACAGCGTCGAGGCGACGAGGATCGACGGCCCGGGCCATGCCAGCACAATGGCGCCAACGATGATGGTCAGCAGACCAATTACCAGCTGCGCTTTCCACAGGCGCTGGCCTACAAGGGTATTCATGACGATCCTCGCTTCATTAGAGGTACGGTTTGCTATTTCGCCGCCGGCGTGGGTTTTCCGCCGACCATTCGATCGTTGCCTGTCTCTGTGCTGGTGTCGATGTCACCGCTGACAACACCAGAGGCCTTTCAATGTCACTACCAACATCTGACGTGGCTGCAAGTTCCATCTTGCGCCGCTAAGTTGGCGCGCGTTGGGACACGTTTGGTGACCAGGGAATTCGGAGCGTTTCGACAACGTGACGAATTGCGGTCAGCTTTTCAGCCGATGCCAAACACGGCTTGGACGAGGACGACAAACGAAACGAGACCAAACACGGCGACACAGAGCGTGGCGACAGCCTGGAAGATCGGCCTGAGCATCTGGCTTGGCGGCTTGCGTGTGTCTGCAGCAGTCAATGCGTTTCGACTACATGAGACGACGATATACCTCGAACGCCAAGCATAGTTCGGCGACATCCCTTGGCCGCGAAAGAGTCCGGCCACTGTGTTTTTCGATCCGGCGCAATCGCTGACGCACAGTATTGGGATGGCAAATAAGCACTTCGGCGGTGCTGCGCACGGATGCGTCATTTTCCTGCCATACTCGGAACGTTTCGAACAGCATCTCGCGCTCGTCGTCGGGGAGAACGTCGAAGCCGCCCAACGCCTTTCCGATCGATTTCACCATCACTTCCGGGGCACTAACTGCCGCGGTGGCCAGAATCGAGCCGTCGAACACCCCGACTGGCGAGGCATGATCAGGTCGGCCTCGCAGCATCACTTTGGCGAAATGCAGAGCACTTGGCAAGTCGCGTAAATCGTGGAACCGTGCACTGACACCGACCCGATCCGTCGCCAGTCGACTCACCAGAGCGAGGATCTTGTCAAGATGGCGCCCAGACTTGACATGCACGATTCCGACATGCAAATCAGGTTGAAGCCGCCATGCCGCATACACATCCAGGCTGCGCAGCTTCGATTCGATGTCCGGTAATGGCTCGATACCCACGGCGGGAACCTCGACGGCGATGACGACAAACGGGCCATTGATCGGCAGCCGCAGCGCAGTGGCGACTTCGGACAAGCTCCAGCGATCTAGCACTCGCCCCTCGAGCAGCGAATCAATGAGAAGCGGACGCTGCGATGTCTCGCTCAGTAGCTGCCTTTTCTGCTCGTCGTGGTGCCCCGCCACGAGGGCGGCGCCGATCAGTTCCGCGAAGCGGCTAATGCGGACTTCGGTGTCGGCCGGCATGGGGCATCGTTCTACGGATCCGACGGCCGCCAAGCCCCCCACCTTGCCGTCAATAGAGATCGGAACTCCCACCGCCGCGTGGATGCCCACCTGACGCACCCGTGCCGCGACAGCCCCGGCAATGTTGTCGTAGCTGTCAATCCTCGCGGGGAGCCCGGTGCGGGCCACCATCGTGGCGAGGGTGTAGCCCTCGATCGGCGTGCGAGTTCCCAGCGGCCACCTGGCAAGCGCATTGGCAAGCGTGGCAGGACACGCGGCGGCAGAGGCGAACAGGGTGATCTCGTCGCCCGTCTCGAAGCGCCACAGTCCAGCGGTGGCCGCACCCACACTCTGGCGCATTTCCTCTGCGACAGCGCTGGCCAGCTCCGATGGTTCGACGCCGCGCGCGACCAGCGCCCCCACCCGCCGCACAGCCGCCTGCTCGGCAACGAGCCGGCGGTACTCGGTGTACAGCGCGACATCGTCGACGGACTCGTCGGGTCGCCCGTCAGGAGGTTCTTCGACGAACCGGAGTTCTTCAATGGCGTCGCTCAAGAAAGACCACCCCTTAGCTGATCGATCGCATCGGCGCCATCGTCATCCGCGCAGGGCCGTGTTCGCATCCGCCACTGCACAGTGCGATCAAATGTCTGCAGGTCCATCGGGCAGGACGCGGTCGAGCTGGGTGCGCGACGCTATGCCGAGCTTGGTGAAGACCTTGTTGAGGTGGTACTGCACTGTGCGCACGCTGATGAAGAGACGAGCACCGATCTCCGGGTTCGACAAGCCATCGCGAGCCATCCGCGCGATCTGGGCCTCTTGCGCCGTGAGCTCCTGACTCCCAGTGGTGCTACTGCGCTTGCGGGCGGTCTCGCCGGTGGCCTTGAGCTCCCGACGGGCCCGCTCGGCGAAAGCCTCCATCCCCATCGCGTCCAGCATTTCGTGGGCGATGCGAAGTTGTGCGCGGGCATCGATGCGGCGCCGCTTCCGGCGCAGCCATTCGCCGTACAGCAGATGTGCGCGAGCGAGGTCAACCCGGATCCGGGTACGGCCAAGACGCTCGATCGACTCGCGGTAGAGATGTTCAGCGGCGTCGCCGTCACTCAGCAATGCCCGCGAACGAGCCTCGACGCCTCGTGCCCAATTGGTGCCGCTGGCGCCGGTGATCTCGGCCAGCCGCCGATAGGCTTCGGCTGCGATGTCGCTTCTTCCGCTGCGCGCTGCCGCCTCAATGAGCTCAACAGCCGGCCACGGCGGCGAGATCATTTCCCCGACGTAATCAATGCAGGACTCGGCTGCCCTCAGCGCCTTCTGGTAGTCGCCGAGTCCGTTGTTCAGCAGTGCTTCCGCCCACTCCACGACGGATATCCCGATCCCTTCCCCGCGAAGGGTCACCTCCCGCGTGATCACATCGATAAGGGCAACTGCTTCGGCTCGTCGGCCGGCGAGCGCGGCGATGCCAAGGGCGACGTATGGGGTGCGGTTGCTCACCGTCGCCTGGATCGCTGGCTGCAGTTCCTGGATCAACCATTCTGCGGCGGTCAACTCGCCGGCGAACAAGAGCATGAACGCACGTGAACTAAGGGCCACGGGAAGCTCGCTGAGCGCTCCCACCCCGCGGGCAAGCTGGACGTGCCGCTCAGACAGGACGTGCCAGCTGTCGTCATCCCACACATGACGGGCAATAATGCCGGCCACCCAATGCCAGCGCAGCTCCTCGTCTGGCGTCATGCCGGTCCCGTAAGCGTGAATTCCTCTGCGCAGCAGCGGTAGTCCGGCTGCATATCCCTCCGTGTAGTGCGCTACCAGGCCGTCCAGAAGAAGGTCGGGCGGTCGGGGAGCGTGTTGTGGCGGTGGTAGGGCCCGCGCTGCGCGGGCTACCTCCCGCACACCGCCGCCGAGCGCAAGGCGGCCAGCAAAGTAGCCCGCCGACAGTGCTTGTAAATATGTCGCCCTCGATAGCTCGGCATCGATCGGCTCCAACCTCCTGGCAGCCTTCAGTAGCAACGGCGGAGCATCGCTGCCCCGACTTGTGACCAACGCGAGCTCGGCGCCGACCATTTCGAGACGAGCGTGCTGAAAGTCATTGAGGTGCATTGTCTCTGCAATCGAGAGCAAGTCGCGCGCCGCGTCAAACGCGCCAGCCTTGACTTTGGCCGACGCGGCTGCCAGCGCGCGATCGGCGCGCTGCACCGGGTCGAGAGTCAACATAGAGGCGCGCTCGAGAAATGCCGCGGCCGCAGCCACGCCGCCACGCGCGCGGGCCCGCCCCGCCGAGCGCTCCAGCTCCGCGGCGACTACTTCATCTGGGCCGGTTGCGGCGTGTCCCTGGTGCCAGGCGCGTCGATCAGGATCATGTTGCGGATCGGTTACCTGCGCCAGCGCACTGTGCACCCGTTGTCGCTCCTGCACCGAGGCCGAGCCGTAGACTGCCGAGCGCACCAGAGGATGGCGAAACCGCACCCGAGCGTCGAAGTCGACAAGGCCCGCCTCCACCGCCGGCGCCGCCGCTTCGCCGCCAATCCCGAGCCTGGCGGCAGCTCGCCACACCAGTGCCGGATCACCGAGCGGCTCGGCGGCCGCGATTACGAGCAGATTTCGGGTCTGATCGGGGAGAACGTCGACCCGCCGACGGAAGTTCTCTTCGATGCCACCAGCCAATCGCGCCGCGTTGGGAAGCCCAAATCCGCCCGCCAGCTCCTGCGGAGTCAATCCCCGAGGCAGTTCCAGCAGGGCCAGCGGGTTGCCTCGAGTTTCGGCAAGGATCTGATCGCGAACCCGAGAGTCCAATGGCCCGGTCAGAGCGGCGTCGAGCAGCGTCCGCGCATCTGTCTCCCCCAGGCGCTCCACGACGAGGTTCGGTAATCCGGCTAGCTCGTTGCTGGGCGCGCGGGCCGCGAAAACCAACCCAACCGATTCCGCACCCAAACGGCGAGCGGCGAAGCCGAGGACTTGGGCAGAGGCGCGATCGAGCCACTGCTCGTCATCGACCAAACACACAAGCGGCTGCTGTTCGGCAGTGTCGGACAGCAGACTCAGCACCGCTAGTCCGACCAGAAACCGGTCCGGGGCCGATCCGGAACTCATGCCGAGGGCAATTTCTAAGGCATCGCGCTGCGGTGCCGGCAAACCCTGGAGCTTCTCGAGCATGGGCGCGCACAACTGATGTAGCGCGGCAAACGGCAGCTCCATCTCCGACTGCACACCCGCGATGCGGGCCAGACGACATTCCGACGCCTGCCCAGCCAGGTGTTCGAGCAACGCTGTCTTGCCGACACCAGCTTCGCCAGACACGACTAGTGCTCTGCTCTCACCAGTGCGAACTGCCTCAATCAGCCGGTCAAGCACCCCGCACTCGGCGTGACGGTCTACCAGCTCCATCCCGCCGCCCCGCACCGTGAAAGTCCGCCGCCATCTGCACCAGAAGTGGCGACAACGTTACCCCCGGACCGGTTTCGGCCGATACGGTGTCGTGACGCCGCGGTTTTCGTGTGTTCCCGTAGGTCCAGCAGTAGGGTGTTTGCTGGCTAATCGATTGTGGTCTCGGCTACAAAACGCATCAGGAGACGCTGATGAGCGGCACCGGACGCGGCTCCAGGGTCGGTTCCGTCGTCGGTCGCTATCGGCTGGTGCGATTGATCGGCCGCGGGGGCATGGGGGAGGTCTTCGAGGCCGAGGACGCCGTCAAGCATCGGATTGTCGCGTTGAAGCTGTTGCGCGAGACGCTCGCTGACGACCCAGTGTTCCGAAAGCGGCTGCAACGCGAAGCGCATTCGGCGGGCCGGCTTAAGGAACCGCACGTGGTCCCGATACACGACTACGGCGAGATCGACGGCCTGCTTTACGTCGAGATGCGAATGATCGACGGCACCGACCTGCGCCAGATCCTCAACCGGGACGGGCCGCTGAAGCCCGAGCGGGCGGTGGCGATTATCGGCCAAGTCGCCTCAGCGCTCGACGCAGCGCACGAAATCAGTGTGATGCACCGCGATGTCAAACCGGAAAACATCCTGGTATGTCGCAACGATTTCGCGTACTTGGTGGACTTCGGGATCGCCAACGCCGCCAACGAGGCGACACTGACCGACAGCGGCACCGCCGTCGGAACGTATGCCTACATGGCGCCGGAGCGGTTCACCAACGATGAGGTGAATTACCGCGTCGACATCTATGCACTGTCCTGCGTGCTACACGAGTGCTTGACGGGGTCGCTCCCTTACCGCGCTGACAGCGTCGGCGCCTTGATTGCCGCGCATCTAATGCAGCCGATCCCGCGGCCCAGCGAGTTGCGCACGGGAATTCCGAAGGCGTTCGACTGGGTGATCGAACGGGGCATGGCCAAGAAGCCCGAGGACCGCTTCCCCAGCGCCGGTGGTCTCGCCCTTGCCGCACAGGACGCGCTGTCGGAACGCAACCACGACCAAGCGACGCCAGACTTGGATCGCCGCGAGGCGGCGACACTGCCGAGAGAGCAACAAGGTGCCGAGGAGCAGCTTCCGACGCTGCCCGCGACACCAGCCGAGGCCTACCTGCCCGCCTTGGCGTTTCACCAACCGTACCCACCGCCGGGACGCCCGCCGCTAACGAAAGCACAGCGGACGCCTGGCGAACGCAGGCTCAATCCATGGGTTCCGATCGGCGCGGCCGCCGGCACAGCCGTCGTGCTCGCCGGCATCTGGTGGGCCGCAAAACCTGGCTCTCCGTCGGCGGCGAGGACCACCACAGAGACAAGCACCAGCGCAAGCGCGACTACCGCCGCGACCACTGCTGCACCAGGAAGCAACCCGGACGACGCGCGGCTGTTGAGCCTTCTGCCACGGGGTTACAGCACCAACGCTTGTCAACCGACCCGTCCACCGGTCGGCGATGCACTGTCGACCGTTGACTGCGGTCCGGGCTCCGCGCCGGGCGCCCCGGCCGCGGCACGCTATTCGCTGTTTTCCGACCTCAACAGGCTGAACCAGCATTTCGAAGCCAGCATCAGACAAAACTCGGCGCTGTCGCAGTGCCCCGGCACCGGCGTCGATTCGCCCACCGCCTGGCATTACAAGTCGACGCCCGACAGGAACGCCGGGCGGATCGCCTGCGGTACATACAACAACCTGGCAGATGTGGTGTGGACGAAGGAGTCGGATTTCCTCCTCGGTGACGCCCAGGGAGCCAAGCTCGACGACCTGCATCGATGGTGGTTGGACTACGCCTAACCGGTGCTGGGTGGTGAGGTCATGCTGCCGGTGACCTGCACCGCTGTGACTGGCGTTCCGCCCAGCTCACTCGTCCAGGTGCCGTACGTCAGCTGCGGGGGCGGCTCCGTCACGCGATCCAGTCGCGCCTGATGCAACTTCTCCTGATAGTCCGGCGCATTTCTATCGGCATTGATTTGGTTGATTACCTGGCGGTCGTGCTTGTCCTGAGGCAGCAACATCCCGATGGTGCTTTGATCGGAACGAACAATCCACGTGGCCCGGGCATCACCGTGTGTTGCCGTGTAGATCCCGGCCGGCTGATCACTGAGCACGGCATCCCCGGTGTATTCGTTGTTATTGATCAACAGCGTAAGGGGTACCTTTGTCCCGTCGTAGTTGCCGGTCAAATGGTCCTGGTACTTAGAAGTCAGGTCAAACCGGCCATTCTGTTGGGTTCCGAAAAACCAGGCCTCATCAGTCTTGCCGTCACACGCGTAGCCGACGACCTTGTCGCCGTCGAACGAGAGCGCCAGCGTCGTGGCG
>NZ_DASQVQ010000188.1:0-7864 GCF_035640695.1 Mycobacterium sp. | reverse complement strand
CCCGACCGGGGTGAGCCTGGCGTTCGGCGAGGTCACGCTGACTCAGGACGTGCTCGACACCATCGCCCAGCACCCGAAGCCGAACAACGTCATCGTCGGGATTCGCCCCGAGCATCTCGCGGACGCCGCGCTGATCGACGTCTACCAGCGGATCCGTGCCCTGACCTTCCAGGTGAAGGCCGAGATCGTGGAATCGCTTGGCTCGGAGAAGCTCGTGTACTTTAGCGCGCCCGGCGCCGGCGCCAAGTCGGTTCAGTTGGCCGAACTCGCAGCCGAGTCGGAAATCGGCGAAAACGAGTTCGTCGCAAGGCTTTCCGCGGAGTCGAAGGCGAAGCCGGGCGAGCAGATCGAGCTGGCGTTCGACACATCCAAGATTCTGGTGTTCGACGCCGAATCGGGTGCCAACCTGACGATTCCGCCGCCGGCTGAGTGATTCTCGACGAGGTCCGTGCGCATCTGCGCAAACACTTCGCCGCGGCAGGCATCACTGCCGAGCCCGAATCGGCCAGCGTGGCGTTCATCGGACTCGAGGGTATCGACGTGCTGCGGTTCGGGCCGGATCGCGGCGGCGTCACGCATTACGTTTCGGTTGGATGTTCGCGTCATGCGATGGAGGACGACCCGGTGCGGGGCCCGCGCGCGGAGGTGGTGGTGAGTCTGCGCGGCACGGCCACCGGCGCCGGCTTTGCGCGCAGCGTGGCGGTGCTGGCCGCCGCGCCCGCGGTCGAGGGATTGGTGCTCACCGACGACGCGCTCGTCGACCTGGGCCAGCCGTTGTGGGAGATGGCGCCGTTCACTGCGTTCTTGTTGGGGCCCAGCGCTATTGAGCCAGCGGCCGAGGTCGTGTTCTTCCAGGCCATACCGATCACCGCCAACGAAGCGGCATGGGTCCGGCTCAAGGGCGCCGGCGCAATGCGTCAGGCGTGGCGTGAGGACGGCGTCGACACGCTCGATCCGCGCCGATGAGCCCTCGCGCGAAGAGCGGCCGGTCGGTGACTTCCAAGGCGACCACGTTCGAAGGCGGGGTAGGCGTGCTGGGACTTCTGGTACTTGGTATCGCCGCCGCGATATTCATGGTCCGCTACAGCGGACGCGAGGCTCCTCGACGTCCCGATGACGACTAGAGCCAATGATTGTGGCGGAACGTGCGATACAGCAGTGCGCAGATCGCGAGCATCAACGTCAACACCGCGGGATATCCCCAGGCCCATTGCAATTCAGGCATGTGCTGGAAGTTCATCCCGTAGATGCCGGCGATTGCGGTCGGCACCGCGGCGATCGCCACCCAGGCCGAGATCTTTCGCATGTCGATGTTCTGCTGCATCGCGACCTTGCCGAGCGCCGCTTGCACCAGTGAGCTCAGCATGTCGTCGTAGCTGGTGATCCGGTCGGACGCTTGGATCTGGTGGTCGAGAACGTCGCGCATGTATCGCCTGACCTCAATCGAGATCAGGTCGTCGTGGTCGGTGCCGAGCCGCTGCAGCGCCAGCGTCAACGGGCTGACCGCCCGGCGCAGCTCGACGACCTCCCGCTTGAGCAGATAGATGCATTCGATGTTGGTGTACGTGCCTGGCGAGAAGACGTCCTCTTCGATCGCGTCGATGTCGGTCTCCATCAGATCGGTGACATCGAGGTAGCTGTCCACGACGTGATCGGCGATCGCGTGCATGATGGCGTAGGGACCGAGTTTCATGATCGCGGGCGACGCGTCCAGGCGCTTACGGACGCTGGCGAGACCGCTGTGTTCCCCGTGACGGACGGTCACGACGAAGTCGGCGCCGACGAAGATCATGATCTCGCCGGTCTCGACGATTTCGCGAGCCTTAGCGACGGATTCGTGCTCCACGTATCTGACGGTCTTGAGCACCAGGAACAGCGTCTTGTCGTAGCGTTCCAACTTCGGCCGCTGATGCGCATGCACGGCGTCCTCAACGGCCAGCTCGTGCAGCCCGAACACCCCGGCGACCGCCTGCATCTGGTGCTCGTCGGGTTCGTGCAGGCCGATCCAAACGAAGGCTTGTTTGCCGGCCCGCTCGACCTCGCGCACCTTTGCCAGCGCGGCGGCGTGGGTGTACTTGCCGGGCAGCCGCTGGCCGTCGACGTAAACGCCGCAATCCACCATGGCGCGTGCAACAGGGATGTGAATCGACCGCGCGTCGGGTTCGCGCACGTTGCCCCGCGCGACTGATCGAAGCGAGGGGGGCAATGCGCGAAACGATGGCATCGGGTCAATCTCCCGTCCCAGCGCAGGTCTGATCGGCCTCGTCAATGCTACGCGTCGCCAGGTCAACGCGGGCCGCGGCGACGAGGTCGTCGACGGGCGTGCGGTGCGGTGCGCTAGTTTCGAGCCCGAAACCACTTTGCAACTTAGCGTCTTACAACGAGGAGCAACCCGACGTGAGCACAACTCCCCTCAAGGTTGCCGTCACCGGCGCGGCCGGCCAGATCGGCTACAGCCTGCTGTTCCGCCTGGCAAGCGGTTCGCTGCTGGGCGCCGACCGCCCGATCGAGTTGCGGCTGCTCGAGATCGAGCCCGCCCTGAAGGCGCTGGAGGGCGTGGTCATGGAGCTCGACGACTGCGCCTTCCCGCTGCTGGGCGGCGTCGAGATCGGCGCCGACGCGACCGAGATCTTCGACGGCGTGAACTTGGCCCTGCTCGTCGGTGCGCGGCCGCGCGGTCCTGGCATGGAGCGCAGCGACCTGCTCGAGGCCAACGGCGCAATCTTCACCGCCCAGGGCAAGGCCCTCAACGAGGTCGCCGCGGACGACGTCCGCGTCGGCGTGACCGGCAACCCGGCCAATACCAACGCGCTGATCGCGATGACCAACGCACCCGATATCCCGCGTGAGCGATTTTCCGCGCTGACCCGCCTCGACCACAACCGGGCGATCTCGCAGCTGGCCAAGAAGACCGGCGCCGCGGTGACCGACATCAAGAAGATGACGATCTGGGGCAACCACTCGGCCACGCAGTACCCGGACATATTCCATGCCGAGGTCGGCGGCAAGAACGCGGCCGAGGTCGTCAACGACCAGGCCTGGATTGAAAACGACTTCATCCCGACCGTCGCCAAGCGCGGCGCGGCGATCATTGACGCCCGCGGAGCCTCGTCGGCCGCCTCCGCCGCGTCGGCGACGATCGACGCCGCCCGAGACTGGCTGTTCGGCACTCCGGAGGGGAATTGGGTCTCGATGGCGGTCGTTTCCGACGGCAGCTACGACGTGCCGGAGGGCCTGATCTGCTCGTTCCCGGTGACGACGAAGGATGGCAACTGGTCGATTGTCGGCGGCCTGGAGATCGACGAGTTCTCCCGCGGCCGGATCGACAAGTCGACCGCCGAGCTCGCCGACGAGCGCAAGGCGGTATCCGAACTCGGCCTGATCTGAGCCGGCAACGCCGGTTTCGTTGATCAGGCCCAGTACCCTGAGGCCGTGCCCGAAATAGTGCCGGAAGAGGGGAAAACACCCCCGATCGTCGTCGGAGACGAGGAAATCTTCGAGGCCCACGCGGCTGGCAAGCTTTCCGTGGAACTGAAGGCCTCGCTGGACACCCAGCGCGCCCTGTCGATCGCCTACACGCCGGGCGTGGCGCAGGTCAGTCGGGCGATCGCCGCCGATCACACCTTGGCTGCCCGCTACACCTGGGCGAACCGACTGGTGGCGGTGGTCAGCGACGGCACCGCGGTACTCGGTCTCGGTGACATCGGCCCGGCGGCGGCGCTGCCGGTGATGGAGGGCAAGTGCGCGCTGATCAAGGCTTTCGGCGGTTTGGATGCGATCCCGATCGTGTTGGACACCAAGGATCCCGACGAGATCGTCGAAACCCTGGTACGGCTGCGGCCGACGTTCGGCGCCGTCAACCTCGAAGACATCTCCGCGCCGCGCTGCTTCGAGATCGAACGCCGCCTCATCGAGGCGCTGGACTGCCCGGTCGTGCACGACGACCAACACGGCACGGCGATCGTCGTGCTGGCCGCCTTGCTCGGCGCCACCAAGGTGCTCGACCGTGACATGCAGTCGCTGCGCATGGTGATCTCCGGTGTCGGCGCTGCGGGCGTCGCGTGCGCCAATATGTTGCTGTCCGCAGGAATTTCGGACATGACGGTGTTGGACTCCCGCGGCATTCTGCATCCGGGCCGCGCCGGAATGAACACTGTGAAGGCCGGGTTGGCGCAGCGCACCAACCCTGAGGGCCTGACCGGCGGCATGGTGGAGGCGCTCAAGGGGGCCGACGTGTTCCTCGGCCTCTCGGGGGGCGTGGTCCCGGAGGAGCTGATCGCGACGATGGCGCCCGGCGGCATCGTGTTCGCGCTGTCGAATCCTGATCCTGAGATTCATCCTGATCTGGCCGCCAAGTACGCGGCGGTGGTCGCCACCGGACGCAGCGATTTCCCGAATCAGATCAACAACGTGCTGGCGTTTCCCGGCGTGTTCCGAGGCGCCCTCGACGCGGGCGCGCACCGGATCACCGAGAAGATGAAGCTGGCCGCCGCCGAGGCGATCTTCTCGGTTGTGGCCGATGACCTGGCGCCGGACCGGATCGTGCCGAGCCCGCTTGACCCGCGGGTCGGGACGGCGGTCGCCAGGGCGGTGGCGGCGGCGGCGGCAGATGTCGCGGGGGTGGCGGCGTCGGACGCCGTGGGGTGATTCGAAACCGGCTGGTCGGGCTGGCGCTGGCGGCGGCGCTCGCACTGGCGGCGACGGCGGGGTCGCTGACCCTGGCCGGTTGTGGCGGCCATCAGCCCCAACGCGAATTCGTCGTCGGAACCCGCGCAGATCCCGAGTCGATGCTGTTAGGCAACGTCTACGCCGGCGCGCTGCACTCCTACGGCGCGTCGGCACGCGTCGAGTCGGCACCCGACCCGCTAGACAAATTGGACGCCGGGGCATACGACGTCGTCCCCGCCTTCACCGGCAAAGTGTTGCAGCGGCTGCAGCCCGGTGCGGCGCAGGTGTCCGACGTGCACGTCTACCGCGCGATGGTAGCGGCGCTGCCGGAAGGCCTCGCCGCGGGCGACTACGCCACGGCGGCCCAGGACAAGCTCGCCGCCGCGGTCACCGAGACGACCGCTCGAGCGTGGGGCGGCCGCGACCTCACCGCGTTGGTGCGCAACTGTGCCCAGGTCAACAGCGGCACCGTCGCCGCGGTCGTGGCGCCGGCGGAGCTGGCCGGGTGCAAGCTCGGCACGCCGCATCAATTCCCAAGTGAGACAGCGCTATTCATGGCACTGCGGGCCGGGGTGATCAACGCGGCGTGGACCACGACGGCGGACCCGGGGGTGCCCGCCGATGTGGTGGTGCTGGCCGATCGCCGGCCGCCGCTGGTGCAGGCGGAAAACGTGGTGCCGCTGTACCGCCGCAACGAGCTGGCCGAACGGCAGCTGCTGGCCATCAACGAGGTGGCAGGCGAACTTGATACCGCCGCGCTCACCGACATGCGTCGGCAGGTCGGCAACGGCGCCGATCCCGGGCAGGTGGCCGGCGCATGGCTGGCCGAGCATCCGCTGGGTCGTACTTAGTGGGCGCCCGGCGCCAATCGTTCGAGCACCGGAGTGAAGATGCGCTGGTATCCCGATCCGGTGGCGCGAACGATGAGGTCGAGGATCTTGGCGTCGGCGCCGACCAGTACGCGGGCCTTGTTCTTGCGTACGCCGTCGAGGATGATGCGCGCGGCGCGCTGCGGGCTGGTGTGGGCGAGCCGCTTGTCGAACGTGTTGGCCAGATCGTCTTTGTCGAGCCCTTCCGCTGCCGTCATATTGCGTGCGATCGCGGTCTTGATGCCGCCAGGGTGCACGGTCGTCACCTTCACCGGGTGGCCGGCCAGGATCATCTCCTGCCGCAGCGCCTCGGTGAAGCCGCGGACGGCGAACTTGGCCGCGTTGTAGGCCGCCTGGCCCGGCACCGAGAACAATCCGAAGACGCTAGAGACGTTGATGACGTGGCCATCGCCCGACTCGATCAGATGGGGTAGGAACGCCTTGGTGCCGTTGACCACGCCCCAGTAGTCGACGTCCATTACGCGTTCGATGTCCTTGAAGCCGCAGACCTCAATGTCGCCTGCGAACGCGATGCCGGCGTTGTTGTAGATCTGATTGACGACGCCGAAGTGCTGCTTCACAGCGTCGGCGTAGGCCAGAAACGCCTCGCGCTCGGTGACGTCGAGGCGGTCGCACTTGACCGGCGCGCCGATCGCGGTGACCCGCTCCTCGGTCTCGGCGAGCCCTTCGGTGTTGACGTCGCTGATCGCCAGCTTGGCCGCGGAGCGGGCCAGCTCGACCGCGAGCGCCTGTCCGATTCCCGAACCGGCGCCCGTGATGACGGCAACCTTGCCGGCAAAGCCCTCCATTACCCACCCTCCTCGCACGAGCGCACGTGTCAGTGCCGCTGACACGCCGATGACACTCTACGCACGCCAGCCAACTGGTTTAACCACCGCCGCCGCTACGAGTACTGCGGCGATCCCACCGGTCGAGTTGGCGGCCGCCTTCACGAACGCGGAGACCAGCCGCCGGCTGAGTTATCAGTTCAGCAGGTCCGGACTCACCCCGCGAGGTTCAGGAACCTGCTTGGCGCGGACCGCAGTAGATGTGACTCAGGGCCCCTTGTGGTCCTAACGGTCCGTCGCGTCGCGCTACAAGCTTGCGATCCACTGTGGCCAGCCTGCTGCAAAGCCGACCGCGAGGGCTGAGATCACCGGCGCCGCGTACAGCAGTGGGACTGGGATGTGTGCATACCAGCGCCGCATCATCGAAATAATCACGGCTCCGGCGAAATACAGCACCAGGCAGATTCCAGCCAGGACTCCGATGACCGGCACGAAAAGGCCGACGACCAGACCTGTTGCCCCTGCGGCTTTAGCGGTGGCCAGCCAGGGCCACCACGAGCGCGGAACACCTAACCGTTCAATGGGTTCCACCACAAACTGCTTGTGGGTGAAAAGAGCGTACGCGGAGAAGGCGACCATGGTGGCCGCCACGAGGGTGATCGTGAGGTAGGCAGTAAACATCGCAAATGCTCCTTGAAGGCACGATTTGTCGCTGGGTGTCACATTCACCGGGTTTGCCGGTTCATCTACATAGAGCCCTCGCGACGGGATGGTGTGACCAATGGATCAGAAGGAGTGGCTGGCTGAGCGGTTTGAGCAGCACCGGCCCCGGCTGCGGGCGGTGGCGTATCGGATGCTTGGATCGCTGGCCGACGCAGATGACGCCGTCCAGGACGCTTGGCTACGGCTGAGCCAATCCAGGTCGGACCGGATCGACAACCTCGGCGCATGGCTGACGACGGTCGTCGCCCGAGAATGCCTGCACATGCTGCGTTCCCGCCGACACCGCCGGGAGGACTCTTTCGAATCGCGCATGCCCGACCCGATCATCACCTCCGACGGGAAAACCGACCCTGAGCAGGAGGCGTTGCTGGCCGACTCGGTAGGCCTGGCTCTGCTCGTCGTGCTCGACTCTCTCAACCCGGCCGAGCGGTTGGCGTTCGTGCTACACGACATGTTCGAGCTGCCGTTCGAGGAGATCGCCCCCGTGGTCGGACGCACCCCGACGGCCGCCAGACAGCTCGCCAGCCGAGCGCGGCGACGACTGAAAGGCGCCGAGATCCCAGCGCCCGACCTGGATCTGGCACGTCAGCGGCAAGTAGTCGACGCGTTCTTCGCCGCTTCGCGGGCCGGCGACTTTGCGGGCCTGGTCCAGGTGCTCGACCCCGATGTCGTGCTGCGCGCCGATCTGGGCGCCGGCCGGCCCCCGGTCGTCGTGCGCGGCATGCAGGCCGTGGCCAAGTGGGCCCGCGCCCCACGCGGTGCCCAATTGCACCCTGTGCTAGTGAATGGCGCGGTCGGGGCGGTGGTCACCGTCAA
>NZ_DASQVQ010000187.1:0-35888 GCF_035640695.1 Mycobacterium sp. | reverse complement strand
GGTCGTCGTCCTCGGTCGGCGACGACAGCACGTCCAGACTCGTGAACGAGTAGGGGTGGTACCACGCCCCGTGCCAGGGGTCGAGCCGGTTGGCGATGATGTCGGATGGTTCGCACACGCCGACCAGGCGCGTCACCGCGTCGAGCGTGGCGCCGGTCGGTCGGGCCGGGACGACCGGACGGTCCAGCGGGGCTTCGCCGCCGATGCCGTCCAGCCGCACCCACGCAAGCACGCCGTCGTCATGACCCGGCAGGGGTTTCCAGCCGAATTCGCTTGAGTCGCCGCTCAGTGCCAGACCGTGCCAGGAGCAGATCAGCGTGCCGCAGTCCACGGTCCCGTTGGCCAGGCTCGCGCCAAGATGTGGGCAGGCGCCCGGGCCGACCCGCAGCCGGTGCCGCGCGTCGCGCCAGGCGACGAGCTCCATCCCGGCGACGCGGGTGCCGAACGGCCGATCCGCGCGGATGCTGCGACTGGCCGCGAATGCATACCAATTGCCGCTGGGGCGCCGCTGCGAGCGCTGCAGCGCCGCGTCGATGATCGCCGGCCGCGCATCGCGGTAGGTCGGCCGCTGGCTCGCCCAGCGGGTTCGCGGAATGACTTGCACGGGAATGTCTTTCGGCCAGCGCCATTTCATCGCCGCAATCGCCTTTCTCGGGTCGCAAGCCGGCGCAGCAGCGCCGAGCGGCCTCGGTTGGGGACGGTGCACACGGCGTGACCCGCCAGTCCCCATTGGCTCAATAACCGGTTGGCCGCCAACCAACCGGTGGTGGCCGCGCGTTCCATCAGCGCCACCGGGAGATCGACGCGAATACCGTCACCGGCGAGCACCAGTCCGGGCGCCGCGGTGGTCACGCCCGGTCGGAGCGCATGGTCGCCGGGCCCGAACAGCGGGCAGTCGCCGCGGCACAGCACACGTTCACCGACGATGCGTGCCTGCGCCGTCTCCGGATAGACGGCATGCAGCCGATCGACGAGCTCGCCGTCCGCGGCCGTGGACTGCGCGGCGTATGAATGCAATTCGACGACGGAGCCGCGATGCCGATGTGCCCACTCGGCGGCCTGGCTCTCATACCGCTCCAACACGGCGATGTTGTCCAGCGGCTTCAGACCGCCGGTGCCCAGGAACGCGGGCCGGTCGGGCGAGACCGGCCGGTCGAGCCACAACCGGTGCACGACGAACGGCGGCGCCGAGCGCAGCCGGCGCACGCGTGCGCGCCACTGCCCGTCGCCCAGGCCCGGTGATTGGTCGACGATGCGCCTCAGGCCGGTCACATCGGTGGCCAGCACCACCGCGTCGGCGCCGATCGGCTCACCGGAATCGGTATGAACCCGAAAGCCTCTCCTCGCATCGGTCTCGACGCGGTTGACGGTGACGCCGGTATGGAAGTGCACCCGTCGCGAAGTGAGGTAACCCCGCAGCGGCTCCCACAGGCTGGTGTCGAAATTCCCGTTGGCCACATCGAAGATCAGTCCCTCGCTGGAGCCCAGGAAGTAGATGTGGAACATCGTTGCCAATTCGGCCGCCGATAGTTCGGTCGGGTCGGCGAAGAAGCTGCGCGAAAACACCTCGAACGCCAGATGCCGCGCCGCCTCCGGGAAATTGATGCTCTTCAAAAAGGTTTCGGCGTCGACGTGGTCGAGCCGGTGATAGATGCCGGGCACCGACACCGCCGCGAGCGGGGCGGCGGCGCGGGCGTCGATGCGCGCGAGGTCGCGCAGGCGGAATGTCGGGCTGCGCAACGCGAACGCGAGCGCGTTCAAGGGCGGTGTGCGGGGCAGGCCGCGAAAGGTGTCGCGGCGACCGTGCCCGTCGATCAGCGGGTAATCGTCGACCGGTGACAGCATGCGCAGTTGCGGGTCGATGCGCCGCAGCAGCGCACGCAGATTGTAGTACTGGCGGAAGAAGGCGTGGAAGCCGCGGTTGATCGCGACGTCGGCGTCATCGAGCCGCTCGGTCCACCCACCGACCCGACCGCCGAGATAGCGCTCGCGCTCGACGATGTTTACGCTGACCCCGCGTTCGGCCAGGCCTGTCGCGGCGGTCAGGCCCGCGATACCGGCGCCGACGACCACCGCGTGCGGCCTTGACGGCAACATGCCGGCGTCACGGTGTCCCGGCGGGGCGGGGTGCGGTTCGCGGCGGTGATCGGTCATCGCGGCGCGTCCGCGAGGAACGTGTGCACGATGTTGCGCTGCCAGCCGGGCATGGTTTCGCTGTGCACCGCAGTAAAGCCCGCGTCGCGCAGACGATTTCGGAACCGCGCCGCGCCGTCGAACGCGAGCACGCTGCGCCACAGGTGCCGGTACAACGTGGCGTCGCGGGTGTGTCGCCAGCCGGCCGGAATGATGATGGCCCAGCACACCGCATGCCAGATGCACTGGGCGGCGGGTGAGTCCGCGACCGAGTACTCGTGCACGGCCAGCGTGGCACCCGGCCGCAGCAGCGTGCGGAATGTGCGCAGCTGCCCGTCCGGATCGGTGAGGTTGCGCACCAGGTATGCCGCCAGGATGCCGTCGAACGGTCCGTCGATGCCCAGCCGGCTCAAGTCCTCGACGCGGCCGTGCACGAATCGCACAGACGGCGGCCACGGTTTCGCGATGGCCGCGTCCAACATTCCGCGTGACGCGTCGACCGCGACGATCTCGGCGTCCGGGGCCGCCGCGAGCAGCGCTGCCGTCGACGCGCCGGTGCCGCAGCCGGCGTCGAGCAGGCGTAATCCCCGCCCGGTGTCGGGAAATCGCATGCGGCGGGCGGACAGTCGCAGGTGCGCGTGATAGCCGGGGTTCGCACCGACCAGTCGGTCGTATGCGCCGGCGCCGGCGTCGAACGCGCCGGGAACGTCGCCGCGGGGAAGCCCGGCGCTACCGACGCTCACGTTGCCGTTCCCACAGCAGCAGCACCGCGGTGACGAGCGCCCAGCCGAACAAGAAGTCTTCCACCGGGATGTCGAACGGGAACCGCAGCCCACTGGTGTGCCGCACGTCGTAGCTGACGATCGGTGCGCTGAGTTTGGTGAGCCAACCGTCGACCGGGATCTGGAAGCCGAGCACGATCACCATCGTCAACCAGTAGGCGCCGCGCCGGAATAGCCCGGTGTGCAGGAACGTCAGCTCGAGCGCGCAGACCGCCACCACCGCCAGCACGGCGGGCAGCGTGTATCCGATCATGACTGTTTCCGCTCCGCCGGCGCCCGCGGGGCGCGCCGCCGCAGTCGGTTCAGCATCGCGTTCACCGCGCTGTAGGTCAGCAGACCGCACAGCGGAATCACCACGAAGAACAGCACCTCCTCGATCGGAATGCGGCCGGGCAGCGCTATTCCGGTGACGTAGCGCGGGTTATATGTCCACACGCCGGCCGCGATGGCCACCGCGTCCCAGATCAGGAAGCCCACCGCGACCGGCACCAACGCGCGGATCAGGCGGTGCGGCTGGCGGTAGACGCCCGGACCGAAGATCTCCAGCGGTGCGGTGATCGCCACACACGCGGCGAGCACGAGCAGGTATTGCCACCGGTCCATCACGCGGCGCCCATCGTCGGGTCGCCGGACCGGGCCGGCGCGATGCGGCGCAGCCGCCACGCGCGTATCAGCCCGCCCCCCGCGACCTGCAAACGTCTCGCGGTGCCGACGGTTGCGCGGCGGCTGAACACCGCGAAGTTGCTGTCCTCGATGCGGTCGAGGATCTCGGAGTACAGCGTCAAAGCCGTTGCGACGCAAGGGCGCGAGCGAGGCACCAGCTGCGCGACGCCGCTCTTGGCGAACCGGTAGACGTCGCGGGTGATGTCGTGCTGGGCCGCCAGCGCATCGCGCACCCGCGCCTCGGTGCGGCGGTGCGTGTGGCACCACCCCAGCAGGTCCCGGTCCACGCCGTATGCCGCCAATTCGTCGGCCGGCAGGTAGACCCGTTGCCGCATCAGGTCTTCATCGACGTCGCGCAGGAAGTTGGTGAGTTGGAAGGCCTTTCCGAGCGCGGCGGCGTACGGCGCGGCTGCCTCGGTGGGACCGACGGTGCCCAGTATCGGAAGTAGTTGCAGGCCAATGGCTTCCGCGGAGCCGCGCATGTAGCGGTTGAGGGCTTCGCGGTTGGGGTAGTCGGTGACCGTCAGGTCCATCCGCATGGACTCGAGGAAGTCGTCGAACAGCTCCGACGGGATCTGGTAGCGGCGCGCGGTGTGCGTGACGGCCGCCAGCACGGGATCGTCCCAATGCTCGGTGCCGTCGGCGAACTGGTCGGCCAGCCACTGCAACCGCTCGGCCCGCACCGTGGTGTCCACACTCGGGTCGACGTCGTCGAGGATGTCGTCGGCCCGGCGGGCGAAGCCGTACAGCGCGTGCACGGCGGGCCGCTGCTCGGGCGAGAGCAGGCGGGTGGCCAAGAAGAACGTCCGGCCATGGTGGGCGTTGATCTCGCGGCAGCGGCGGTAGGCGTCGCGCAGCCGCGGGTCGGAGATCCCGGCGGCATCGAGCTCGGCGCGGATCACGGCCGCCCACTTTCGATCGGTCGCCTGGTGCGCTCCTGCACCGGACCGGTGATCCGGTCCGCCGCGAGCCGACCCGACAGCAGCGCTGTCGGCACGCCGACCCCCGGCACGGTCGACGACCCCGCCAGCACCGCGTTGTCGACACCGCGCACCCTGTTTGCCGGCCGGAACGGCCCGGTCTGGGCGAAGGTGTGCGCGAGCGCGAATGGGGTGCCGGCGGCCATGCCCTGGCGCGCCCAGTCGGCCGGGGTGACCACGTGCAGCACCTCGGCGTCGTCGCGAAGGCCGGGCAACAACCGCTCTTGCACGGTGTCGATGATCCCGTCGGCATACCGTCCGCCGATGCTCGGCCAGTCGACCGCGCCGCGCGACGTGTTCGGTGCCGGCGCGAGAACGTAGAGCAGATCTCGCCCGGACGGCGCCAGGGCGGGGTCGCTCGCCGTCGGCCGGGTCACCAGCAGCGACGGGTCGCGCATCGGCCGGCCGTCGCGGATGATGTCGGTGAACGTCTGCGCCCATGCGTCGCCGAACAGGATGTTGTGGTGGGCGGTCGACGGCGCGACGCCGCGACATCCGACGTGTACGACGACCGCCGACGGTGCCGGTCGCAGCGCCAGCACACGACGCGGCGTCCGGCCCAGCAGCCGGTAGGTCTGCGACAGCTCGGTCGTCAACACCACCGCGTCGCACTCGACGCGCTCATCCCGGTCGGTGCGCACGGCGGTGACCCGGTCGCCGTGGCGCTCCAATGCGGTGACCGTCGAGCCGTAAAGGAATCGCACACCGGCGTCGGCCGCCGCGGCGGCCAGCGCGTCGGGCAGTGCCCGTATTCCACCGCGCGGAAAGTACACGCCGCTGATCGTGTCCATGTAGGCGATCACCGCGTACACGGCGAGCGCGTGCCGCGGCGCGACGCCGGCATACAGCGCTTGGAACGTGAACACGCGCTGCAGACGCTCGTCGGCGATGAACCGCTTGACCATGCGCTCCCATCGCCGGAACCCGCCGATCGCGGCGAGCCGCGCCAACTGCGGCGTCAGCAGTGACAGCGGCGAATCGAAGTTCGCGGCGATGAATCCGTCGAATTCGGTTTGATACAGCCGCGTCAACCAGTAGCGCAGAGCCAGGTACCCGGCGGCCTGCGCCGCACCGGCGAACTCTTCGATCGCGGCGGCCATCCGGTCCGGGTTGGGGTGCACGTCGATCCCGCTGCCGTCGGCGAACGACACCCGGTAGGCCGGGTCCAGCTCGATCAGGTCGAGACGGTCGGACTGATCGTCGCCGACGGCGGCGAACACGTCGCCGATGATGTCGGGCATCGTCAGCACCGTCGGTCCGGTGTCAAGGCGGTAACCGTCGATGTCCGCGCGGCCGACCCGGCCCCCGGGAACGGTGTCACGCTCAACCACCGTGACGGCACGGCCCCGGCCGGCCAGATGCAACGCCGCCGACAGTCCGGCCAGCCCGGCGCCGACTACCGCCACGTGATCAGTGGTTCCCCCAGCTGCCATGTCTTCGTCCCCGAACGCCGGTCCCGTTGACCCATTCAATCCAAGAATTCCAGTTGATGCGGCCCTGACGGCACTGATGTCACGATTACTTCACCACGGTTGGAGGTGCCACACCAATTGACCGCCGTTGAATGCGCGGTGACTTTCCCGCATCCCGTCGACGTGGGCGCTGTTCTTGCGCCGCTGCGCCGGGGTAGCGGCGATCCGTGCTTGCATCGGTCGGGCGACGGGGCGATCTGGCGCACCAGCCTGCTGCCCAGTGGTCCGGTGACCGCGCGGTTGACGAAATCGGCCCCGCACACGGTCGACTGTGAGGCCTGGGGTGGCGGCGCCGGCGAATTCGCCGATGCGCTGCTGAAGATGCTCGGCGGGCATGACGACCCGACCGGCTTCACCCCGGCCGAGCCCACCATCGCGGCGGCGCACCGACGCGCGCCGCATCTGCGCATCGGGCGCACCGACCGGGTGCTGGAAGCGCTGGTCCCCGCGGTGCTCGAGCAGCGGGTGCCCGGCGCGGAGTCGTTCCGATCGTGGCGGGTGCTGGTGACGAAGTTCGGCGCCCCGGCGCCCGGACCGGCGCCGACGCGGATGCGGGTGCCGCCGGCGGCGGAGGTGTGGCGGCGCATTCCGTCCTGGGAATTTCATCGGGCCAACGTCGACCCGGGCAGGGCGCGCACCATCGTCGGATGCGCGCAGCGGGCGTCGTCGCTGGAGCGGTTGTCGGCGCGTCCGACCGAACAAGCGCGCGCCGCACTGATGTCGCTGCCGGGTGTGGGCATATGGACTGCCGCCGAGACCGCACAGCGGGCGTTCGGCGACGCCGACGCGTTGTCCGTCGGTGATTACCACCTGGCCAAGTTGGTCGGTTGGTCGTTGCTGGGCCGCCCGATCGACGACGCCGCGATGGTGCGGCTGCTTGAGCCGATGCGGCCGCATCGGTACCGCGCCGTGCGGCTGCTGGAAGTCAGCGGGTTGGCCCGGAACCCGCGATTCGGCGCTCGCCGGGCCACCCGCAACCTGCGGGCGCTGTGATTACCCCCCGGCACCGTCGGGTACCCGCCGAAAAACCATTGACCGGCCGATTGACCGGCGTGTACAGGAGGTTGATTAATGACAGAGTTCACCGTCCCGGGCCTGTCGGAGAAGGACGGCACCGAGGTAGCCCACATGCTGCAGAAACACCTCAGCACCTACAACGACCTTCACCTGACGCTCAAGCACGTTCACTGGAACGTCGTCGGCCCGAACTTCATCGGCGTGCACACGATGATCGACCCGCAGGTCGTCCTGGTCCGCGGCTACGCCGACGATGTCGCCGAACGCATTGCCGCGCTGGGCCAATCGCCGAAGGGCACGCCCGGCGCCATCATCAACGACCGCACCTGGGACGACTACTCGGTCGGCCGCGATAACGTGCAGGCTCACCTGGCGGCCCTCGACCTGGTCTACAGCGGGGTGATCGAGGATCTCCGCAAGAGCATCGACCAGCTCGAGGAGCTCGACCTGGTCACCCAGGACATGCTGATCGAGCAGGCCGCCGAGCTGGAGAAGTTCCAGTGGTTCGTGCGCGCACACCTCGAGGACCCCAGCGGAACGCTGGCCCACGAGGGTGAACGCACCGAGCGCGGCGCCGCCGGCACGGCCAGGAAGAAGACCGGCGCCGGGCGCAGGTAAGGCTAAGACCGGGCCGAAGTGTTATCCGGCCGAGGCGTCGCGTTGACGCTCGGCCTCGGCGGTCTCGCGGTCCCGCCGCTGCGCCCGGTAGATCGTCACGTCGGTGCGCGCGATCAGTAGATAGGCGATGCCGACCGCGACCATCGCACCCGGCAGCACCGCGAACGAACCCGTCATCTCGGCGACCATGACCATCATCGCCAGCGGTGCGTGGGCCACGCTGCCGAAGCAGGCCATCATCGCGACCACGACGAACACCGCGGGTCCTGCGGGAATGCCTGGCGCACCGGCTAATTCGGATAGCCGCCACACCGCGGCGCCCGTGAACGCGCCGATCACGATGCCGGGTCCGAAGATGCCGCCGGACCCGCCGGTGCCGATCGACAGCGACGTCGCGACGATTTTGGCGAACGGCAACAGCAGCACGAGCCACAGCGGCATCGAGTCCAGCGTGTCCCTGGTCATCGCTTGCTGCACCCACCCATAGCCGCTGCCCAGCACCCCCGGGATCGCCAGCGCCAACAACCCGACGAGCAACCCGCCGGCGGCGGGCTTGATCACCGATCCGGCGGGCAGCCAGTGACATAGCGCGACCGTTCCGTAGAACGTCCTGGCGTAGAGGTAGCCGAGCGCGGCCGCGACGATGCCGATCAGCACGAACCACAGCAGCTGCAGTGGTTGATGGAACCGGTAATCGGTGACCACAAAGCCGAACAGCGGCTCGAAACCCAGGACGGAGCCGTAGATCGCATAGCCGGTCGCCGACGTGATGAAGCCCGGCACCAGCGCCTTGTAGTCGAAGTCCTCCCGATACACGATCGACGCGGCCAGCACCGCGCCGCCGAGGGGGGCGCCGAAGATCGCGCCGATGCCCGAGCCGATGCCGAGCGACACCGCGATGCGCCCGTCGGCGTCGGTCAGGTTGAGTCGGCGCGTCAACAGCGACGCGAAGCCCGCCGATATCTGCGCCGTCGGGCCCTCGCGGCCGGCCGAGCCGCCCGAGCCGATGGTCAACGCGCTCGACACCAGCTTGACGAGCACGGCCCGCATCCGGATCGCGCGCGGATCGGTGTGCACGGCCTCGATCGCGCTGTCCGTGCCGTGGCCCGCGGCCTCGGGGGCGAGCTTCGCGACCAGCCACGCCGACACCAGTGCGCCGCCGAACGTGATCAACGGAATCGCCCATGGCCGTTGGAAACCCGCCGATCCCTTGTCGCCACCGTCGCCGACGGCCTGCGGTATGTGGTAGCCGCCGAGATAGCCGAGGAGAAACCGTCCGGCGTAGTCGAGGGCAAGGTAGAAGACAACGGCACCGAGCCCGGCGATCACCCCGATCGCGATGCCCAGGATCAGCCATTTGTGCAGGTAGCCAGCGCGATTTAGCCATCCGCTGAGCGACGCCTGCATGTGCCGGATGCTAGCCGGTTGCTTCAGGCGACGACGCGGAACTCGTGCACCTTCGGATCAGACGGGTCGGGCAGCGTCATCCCGGCGTCGACGCCGGAGCGCAGATAATCGATGACCGGTTGATTGAGACGTTCTCCGGGTATGACGGCCGGAATGCCGGGTGGGTAGGGCGTGATCTGCTCGGCGGAGATCCGGCCGGCTGCCTGCGATGCCGGCACCATTTCGGTCGGGCCGAAGAACGCGTCGCGTGGCAGTTGCACCGTCTCGAGCTCGATCTCCTCCGGCGCTGGGAGGTCGATCCGCGGCGGGCGGTCGAAATGGTCTGCGGCCTTGCGCCACTGGGTCATTGCGTCGACCAGCCGGTCGGCGGTGTATTTGTCGTCGGCGAACGACATCGTTGCCATCATGCGGCGGTGATCGCCGAGGCCCAGATCGAGGTGACAGTTCTCGCGCAACCAATCCACGGCCTGGTAACCCGATGTTCCGGACGCCGCGATGTCCATCAATATTTGCGTCCAGTCGATGTCGCAGGAGGCCTGCTCGCCCAGCAGCTCGTCGTCCATGACCTGGACGTCGGGTATCTGTTCCAGCCGTTCGCGTAGCTCACCCGCGAGATCCAAAGCGCTGCTGAGCAATTCCTGTCCGTGCTCAACCATCTGTCGTCGCCAGCCGTCCATCGCGGCATACAGCAAGACGTTCGGGCTCGTTGTCATCAACAGGTCGGCACACGCCGCCAAGCGATCCGGGTCGATCAGGTTGCCCTGCAGATGGAAGACGGAGCCCTGCTCGAAGCCGGCACCCATCTTGTGGATGCTGACGACGCAGACGTCGGCGCCCGCGTCCATCGCCCACGTCGGCAGGCTGTCGTGGAACGGCAAATGCGCTCCCCAGGCCTCATCGATGATCAGCGGCTTGCCATGCTCATGGCAGACGTCGGCGATCGCCGCGATGTCGGCGCATGTGCCGTATGGGCTCGGGCTGACGATGAGGGCTCCCGCGGCGTCGGGATATTTCTGCCACGCCTTGCGCACCTGTTCCGGTGACGGAGGGTGCGAGAAGTGCCGCTCGGCGTCCCACCGCGGCGTGATCCAGCGCGGCTGCAAGCCAGAGAAGATGAGCCCGGCCACGATCGACTTGTGGGTGTCCCGGCCGAGCAGCAGCCCGCCGTCGCAACCACCCGCGACCGCCAGCGTGGCCGCCTTCACCGACAACGAGCTGCCGCACGTCGAGAAGAACGCCTTGTCCGCTCGGACGGCGTCGGCCATCAACTCTTCGGCATCGGACAGATAGCCTCCGCGCGACATCCGGTCGTCCAGGCCGCCACTGGCGAGCACATCATCGCGGAACGGGTCCTTTCCGAGCACGGCAAGCACTCTCGGGTCGGTGCCTCGCCCCTGTCGATGCCCCGGCGGGCCGAAGCCGTACCGGTCGAGCCGGTGGTAGTCGGCCAGCGCTTCCACGATCGGCGCCTTCGAATGATCCATGGCCGCACGCATACCCAAGGATCCGTGTCATCAACCGGTGCTGAGCTCGAGATTGCCGTCATGGTCGTGGATGACGACCGAACCACAGCCATCACGGCAATCTCGGCGCGGCTGTCGGCGCCCCCCGGCTCCATATACGCCCTGCAATACCGTTGGTCACAGTTTACCGGCCGGTCATCTTCCCCAGCTTCGCTTCGTCGGACACTGGCGAGAGGAAAGCCGAACATGAAGTGGTATGCGGTAGTCGGGATCGTTGTCCTGGCGATGATGGCGGGATGTACGTCGGATCCGGCCCCCACCGCCCGCGAAGGGACCTACGGATGTGGCCCCGTGTCCGTCGACAAGTGGGCAGCCGCCGATCCGAAGACCCCGGACGAGCCGACGCTGCGGTTGCCGCAGCCGCCCAACTGGAAGCGAGTCAACTTTGCCGACTCGGCCGTCACGCACCTGATGGTGCGCGACGATAACGCCGGTACCGAGCCGTTGCCCAGTGTCGACGTCTGGGTTGCCGACCGGACCGGACGGGCGCAAAGCCCGCAGGCGGTGTTCGACACCGAGCGCAACGGCCTCAACACTTCCGGAGCGACGAACATCGGGGATGTAACGGGGACGGTGTGCGGCTTTCAGTCACACACGTTCAATTACCAGATCAACCTCGGCGCGGCCACGCCCGGCAAGGTGCAGTCCGTCGTTGTGGCCCCGCAATACAACGACAAGTTGTTTGAAGTCAAAATCACTGTCCAGAACGGAAATTCCGGCAATCAGGGCGATGTGAAGGACACTCAGACGATCTTGACCGGCTTGGAGCTGAAGGCGCCGACGCCGCACTGAACGCTCAGGCGTCGAGGTCTTGCCGAACCAACTCGGCGAGCCGCCGACGACAACGACGTCACGCCCAAGCCGGCCAGCACACAGGCCGGCGCGGTCGCCGCTGTCGGCGCCAAGCTCGCGCCGGTAACGATGGCCGAGTGCCGCGACGCCGCCGAGGCGGGGAATAATCGGACCGAAGTCCGGTTATATCGGGTATGCCAGCGATTACCGCAGATACCTTGACACTTCCCCGCGTCGCGGGGCCGTTACCCGGCGACACCGAGCGACCGGTTCGCTTCATCCGCACCGGCCCCCGCGGCCACGAGGGCGAGGGGTTTCCCGTGGTCCGCGCCTTCGCCGGAGTCAGCGCGGCGGCGCTCGACCCGTTCGTGCACATGGACCAGATGGGTGAGGTCGAATACCAGCCCGGTGAGCCCAAGGGCACACCCTGGCATCCGCACCGCGGCTTCGAGACCGTGACCTACATGATCGATGGCCGCTTCGCCCATCAGGATTCACACGGCGGCGGTGGCCTGATCACCGACGGCGCCACCCAGTGGATGACCGCGGGATCCGGCATCCTGCACATCGAAACCCCACCGGCCGAACTCGTCGAGAGCGGTGGCATTTTCCATGGCATCCAGCTTTGGGTGAATCTGCCCAGTGCCAACAAGTTCGCCCCACCGAAATACCAAGCGATCGAAGGCCATCAGGTCAAGCTGGTGTCCTCCGAGGACGGCGGCGCGCTGATCCGCATCATCGCCGGCGACATCGGCGAGCACCACGGACCCGGTGCCACGTTCACTCCGATTACGCTCGCGCACATCACCATCGAGCCGGGCGCTCGCGTCAACATTCCGTGGCACCAGGACTTCAACGCGTTGGTATACGTGCTGTCCGGACGCGGGACCGTCGGACCGGTCGCGCACCCGATCCAGCAGGGCCAGCTGGCGGTGCTCGGGCCGGGCGACCGCATCACCGTCGGCGCCGACGGCTCGCAGGACTCCAACCGGCCCGCGATGGAGGTGCTGGCACTCGGCGGACTGCCGATCCGCGAACCGGTATTCCAGTACGGCCCGTTCGTGATGAACTCCAAATCGGAAGTCGCGCAGGCCTTCGACGACTACCATGCCGGCAAGTTCGGCACCATCCCACCGAACGCGTTGATGCCGCACCGAACGCGTTGATGCCGGGACCGACTCGTTGTCGCTCGAAGGCGGGCAACTGCATAAGTCCTTCAACTCCGAACCACAGCCGCCTCGGTGGGCGTCGGATAGATCAGCTCGAGTTCACCGAGGTTCGCCGCAACCGTCACCAGTGGCAAAGCGGCATTGACGGCGGCATCGTCGCCGGTGCTCTCGGCCCGCAGCGCCCGCACGAAGTCGTCGCTGACCGGCGGCCACGACTTGTCGGTGACGCCGGTCATGCGCTCGGCCACCGATTCGGCATGGGCCTCCAGCACCGCACGGGCTCGCGGATACGCCGATGACGGTGGCGGCGTCTTGATGTCGGCGATGACGTCCGCCGTGCCGCGCAGCCTGATCGCGCGGTTGGCCGCGCGGACGACGGGCGCGCGCAGATCGGTATCCCCCCCGCTTTCCGAAAGATAATGGCGCAGAGCGTCATCCACTGTCCGCGACGCCACCAGTGCGTCGTGGCTGAGCGTCGCGACCTCGTCGTCGATGGCCTCCGACGCGCCGCGCGTGATGCGAAGAACCGCAACCCGCAAGTACCGGGACCCCACCTCGATCGCGGCGTTGATCACGGCATACACCGACGCCGAAGCACCTCTCGGCCACAGCAGCACCGATGCCACGACCGCGATCGTCGCGCCGCTCGCCACGTCTTCGACGCGGATCAATCCGACCCGCCAGCCGGTCGGCGCGATCAGGTTGAGGACGACGAGCACCATCATCGTGAACGCGGCCTGAGTCGCGGCAAACGAAGCAACCCGCGGGATATAGGCGGCGGTGAACACCACGACCGGCAACAGCGCCGCCAACACCGCGGTCTGCACACCGATGACGCCGATGATGCCTGCGCCGATGACCAAGCCGATCGCGGTGCCGATCATCGCGCGGATGACCTTGGTGCCGGTGGTCAGCGCGCTGCTGCCCAGCACCGAGATAGCGCCCAGCACCACCCAGAAGCCGTGCTCGATCGGAAACAGGTGCGTGTATGCCACGGCAAGCGCCAGGCCGAATCCGGTGCGCACCGCGTTGCGCGCAACCACCGATCTGGTGGCAAGAAAGCCGGACGGGATCGTCGCAACCGCGACGGTCTCCGGAATCAGGCGGTCGGCGGCGCCGGTGGGCGGCAGCCGCAGGCCCAGTGCCCGCGCCCACACCGGGCGGGCGTCGGCCGCCGCAACCAATGCGATGACGCGCCCGGTGAGGCCGATCGTCGTCGCGATCGTGCGGCGGTTGAGCAGCTCCCGGCCGACGGCGACCGCCGCGTCGTCGTCAGTCGCGCCCAACAGCGCGACGATGTCCTCGCGATAGCGGCCGCGCGCCACCGCTCGCAACTCCATCAGGGCGGCCTCGAGCGCGGCCCGGTCGGCCTCCCGGTCGCCCGCCCGCCCCGGATCAAGCACCCGCGCGCAGCAGCGGAGCACCTTGACGGCGGGCTCCTTCATATCGGCCAGGGCCGCGCCGGTGTTGTCGTCGAGGCGGTCGGTCACCCAATCCAGGTCGTCAACCACCCGCACCAGCGCGCGGCTGCCCGCGCTCAACCCCACCGGGCGGAAGTCGGCGGCCAAGAAGTTGCGCCGCAGCGCGTCCATCGCATCCGTCACATCCGCCGCCGACCCCGAGCCGTCAAGCCGATCCGCCAGCGCGGCGCACACCGCGGCCGCATGCCCGCGCAGCTCGGCGTAATGGCGCGGCGGCAGGAAGAACAAGGCGGCAGGCACGCAGACCACCCATGCGATCAGCCAGCCCAGCAGCCGCTCGCCGATCGGGCCGAGCGGTATACACACCGGCAGCACATAGGCCAGCAGCGTCGCGCGCTGGCCCGCGGCGATCGTTTCGCTGAGCACACCGGCCAGCGTCACCGCGACGCCGAGGACGAACATCACCGCAACGGCAAGCCATGTGATCGGCGCGACCAGCGTGCCGAGCGTGATCAAGACCGCGCCGTTGAAACCCAACCCGCAGTAGGCCAGCGCACGGTTGGGCCGGTTGCCCGGGAATTCGGCCAGCACCAGCAGCCAGATCGAGCCGATCATCGTGAACAGGGGCGCCTGCGAACCCCCCACCACACCGAAGCTCACCAAGGCCGCAAGCGGCACGAAGATCGCCGCGCGCACCGCACGGCGCAACGCATCTCGTTCCGGGTCGCGCGTTCGCACCCGTTCGGCCGCCCGGCGGAACAGACCGGCCGGCGTCAGCATGGCTGGATGGTAGAACGCTTGAAGTGGCCCCGCGCCTATTAACGCCATGGCACAATTCGTTGATGCCGCAAGCTGCTAGTCGGGGGCCAGGACGGCCTCCAGCAGCAAAAGCGGCAGAAACGCGCGAGCGCATCATCCGCGCGGCCCGCGATGTCTTCAGCGAGCTCGGCTACGACGCCGCCACGTTTCAGGCCATCGCGGTGCGCGCCGACCTCACTCGACCCGCGATCAACCACTACTTCGCCAGCAAGCGCATCTTGTGGCAGGAAGTGGTCGAGCAGACCAACTCATGGGTCATCCAGCAGGGCACCGAGCAGGTCCTCGCGGAAAGCAGCCTGATCAGCCAGATCGAGGGTTTTCTCTCGGTGGCGATGCAGGCCGACTCCGCGGATCGCTCCGCGGCGGCGTTTCTCGTCACCTCGGTGCTCGAAGCGCAGCGTCATCCCGAGCTTCGCCAGGGCGAATCCGACGGCGTCGCCGGCACCCGGCTCTTTCTCACCGCGATGATCAACGGCGCGATCGAGCGAGGCGAACTGCCGGCCGACACCGAGGTCGTGCCGTTGGTGGAACTGATGGTCGCGATCTTTTGGGGCATGGGCTTTTACGCCGGCTTCGTCGGCGACCACACCGAGTTGCAGACGATCGTCAACCAGTTCCGCCGCATATTCGGTGCCGTGTTGGGCGGCCAGGCCAGTGTTTAGCCGTTGGCGCCCCGGGGCAACCGGCGGTAATGGTCAGCGATAGCCCCGACCCGACGACCGCCGACGACGACGCACCCGGCGACACGCTGCCCCCGGCGGAAGCTCTCGACCCCGATGACGTCCGCAACGACGACGGCGACGAGGTGGTCGACCCGCCGGACGAATGGCACGAGGCCGACAAGTTCGGGCTGACGGCCAGCGAGATGCGCGAGGGCGAGCCGCTCGACGACAAGCTTGCCGCCGAGGAGCCCGACTTCGGGGCGCGACCGTCCACCGTGCCCGAGGGCGCACCGGACTTCCCGCCGCCGGACATCCAACGAGACGTCGATGATCATCGCGGTCAGATCGACGACACCCCCGAGGATGGAGATTCGCTGTTCCCGGTCGTCGAATAACCCCGGCCGCATCGGAGTGATATCCGGCACGTTGCGTATAGGCCACCTAAGTTGTTAGGTAGCATCGCTCACGAAATGAGCGAACTTGACACCCCAGTCGAACTTGACACCCCAGTCGAACTTGACACCGACGAGGTCCAATCCGTTCGAACCGACGGGGACAGCTGGGAAATCACCGAGAGTGTGGGCGCCACCGCCCTGGGCGTGGCCGCCGCGCGCGCGGCCGAGACCGCGCAGGACAGCCCGCTGATTCGCGATGATTTTGCCTATCCGCTGGTGTCGTCCGCGGGTCCCGCCTGGGCCCGACTTGCCAGCGGCGACCTCGGCTGGCTCGAGGACGACGAGCCCGGGCGCCGTGCGCAGACGATGGCGCGCGACTATCAGGCCGTCCGCACGCATTACTTCGACGCATACTTTCGCGCCGCAATGCGCGCGGGCATCGCGCAGGTGGTGATCCTCGCGGCCGGGCTGGATTCCCGGGCGTATCGCCTCGATTGGCCCGACGGGACCACGCTCTACGAAATCGATCAGCCCAAAGTGCTTGCATATAAGGGAAACACACTCGATGGCCTCGGCGCAGTACCGAAGGCCCACCGCCGCCCCGTCGCGATCGATCTACGTGACGACTGGGCGGCCGCGCTGACGGCCGCCGGCTTTGACCGCCGCCGGCCGACCGCGTGGCTTGCCGAGGGCCTGCTGCCGTATTTGCCCGCCGCGGCCCAGGATCGGCTGTTCGAGATGGTGACCGAGTTGAGTGCGGTCGGCAGCCGAATCGCGGTGGAGGCGTTCGGATTCGAAAACGCTAAGCTGACGAGCCACCGCCGCCGCGCCTGGCGGCGGCGGACCGCGGCGATGCGGGAGCGACTCGGACTGGACGTCGACGTCGAGACACTGACCTACCGCGATGAGGACCGCGCCGACGCCGGGCAGTGGCTGACCGAGCATGGGTGGCGCGTCGACGCCGTCCCCAACAGTGCCGAGATGGCCCGACTGGGCAGGCCGATTCCGCCGGACCTGGCCGATGAAGCCGTCAGCAGCGTGCTTCTCAGCGGCCGGCTGGAATCGCGATGAGCGCGCTGCGCACCCACGACGACTCCTGGGACATCGCCACCAGCGTCGGCTCCACCGCGGTGATGGTGGCCGCGGCGCGGGCCGCCGAGACCGCCAGGGCAGACCACCTCATCGACGACCCGTACGCCCAGATTCTGGTGGCGGGCGCCGGCACCGGCGTGTGGGAGTTCCTGGTCGACGACTCGGTCGCGGCCAAGCTGGACGAGCTCGACCCCGAGGCGGCCGCGATCTTCCGGCAGATGCGCACCTATCAGGCGGTGCGGACCCACTTCTTCGACGGCTTCTTCGCCGACGCGGCGGCCGCGGGTATCCGGCAGATCGTCATCCTGGCCGCCGGGCTGGACTCGCGCGCGTACCGGCTCGACTGGCCGGCCGGCACCACCGTATTCGAGATCGACCAACCGAAGGTGCTCGAATACAAGGCTGCGACGCTGGCCGCGCACGATGCCGAGCCGTCGGCGCTGCGCCGCGAGGTACCGGTGGATCTGCGCTTCGACTGGCCGAAAGCCCTGTGCGACAGTAGTTTTGATTCCGATCAGCCGACTGCATGGTTGGCCGAGGGCTTGCTGATGTACCTGCCCGCGGCTGCTCAGGACCGGCTCTTCGAGCTCGTCACCGCGCTGAGCGCACCGGGTAGCCGGATCGCGGTGGAGACCGTCGGCAGTCACGCGCCCGAACGGCGCGCGGAGATGCGGGAGCGCTTCGAGCGGATCCGGGAGCAACTCGGCTTCCCGGACAGCCTCGACGTCCAGGACCTGATGTACGACGATCCCGACCGCGCCGACGTCACCACCTGGCTGAACGACCACGGCTGGCGAGCCGCCGGCATTCATTCCCGTGCGGTGCAGCGCCGGCTGGGCCGCCACGTCGAGCTGGCGAACGACGACGAAGATGCCTTCGCCACCTTCGTCACCGCCGAGATTTCGGGCGCGGCATGACCCGAAGCGACGGCGACTCCTGGGACATCGCCACCAGCGTCGGCTCGACGGCCGTGCTGGTGGCCGCCGCGCGGGCGGCGGAAACGGCGAGCGAGCAGCCGCTGATCCGAGACGAGTTCGCCGAACTGCTGATCTCGACGCCGGAGCTGTCCGAGCTGATGTCCAAGATGTCGTCGACGTTCGCGAGCGACGCGGAATTCGAGAACATCTATCGGCACATGGTCGACTACCAGGCCGCAAGAACCCATTTCTTCGATGCGTTCTTCGCGGCGGCGGCCGACGCCGGGATCCGCCAGCACGTGATCTTGGCCGCCGGGCTGGACTCGCGGGCCTACCGGTTGGGTTGGCCCGCTGGCACCGTCGTCTACGAGGTCGACCTGCCGAAGGTCCTGGAGTACAAGTCGTCGACGTTGGCCGCCCACGGCGGTCAGCCGACCGCGACCCGCCGCGAGGTGCCTGCCGACCTCCGCTACGACTGGCCGAAGTCCTTGCGAGACAGCGGGTTTGATCCAGCACAGCCGACGGCGTGGCTCGCCGAGGGGCTGCTGCTGTTCCTGCCGGGTGAGGCCCAGGACCGGATGTTCGACGACGTCACGGCGCTGAGCGCGGCGGGTAGCCGCGTCGCGCTCGAGGTCTGGGCGATCGACGACGCCGCCAGGGACGCAATGGACAGGCAGCGGCAGCGCGCCGAGGAGCTGCGGGCACGACTAGGTCAAGACAACGTCTTCGATCCGGGCGACCTCTGGTACGACGATGACGACCGCTCGGACCCGGCGGAGTGGTTCGCCGCGCACGGGTGGCACACCGAATCGGTCACCGGCGGTGACTACCTGGCGCGACTGGGTCGGCCGCTGCCGGACCAGGTCGAGAAGCAGCCGCCGGTCGTCGGTAACTTCGTCACCGCACAGAAGTCCTGACGCGGCTGCGGCGTGACCCGACCGGCTGGTTAGGATCACGTCACGCCGCCGGTCTGGAAGGACGCGTCATGACCACCGAATCCGTCGCACCCAAGGCAGTCGACGCACCCAACCAGCAAATCGGCCCAATTGTCGCCAAGCTGCGCGACACCTTCGCGACCGGACGCACCCGCGGTGCGGACTGGCGCAAGCAGCAGCTGCGCCGGCTGGAACGGATGATGGTCGACAACGAGTCGGCGATCGCCGCGGCGCTGGCAACAGACCTTGACCGCAAACCGTTTGAGGCGTGGCTGGCCGACTCTGCCACCACCGCCGCCGAGGCGCGTTACGCCGCCAAGCATGTCGGCAGGTGGATGCGGCGCCGCCACCGGCTGCTCGAGCTCGCTCAGCTGCCGGGGCGCGGCTGGATCGAGTACGAGCCGTACGGCACCGTGCTGATCATCGGCGCGTGGAATTACCCGTTCTATCTGACCCTCGGCCCGGCGGTCGGCGCGATCGCGGCCGGCAACACCGTCGTTCTCAAGCCGTCCGAAATCGCGCCCGCCTCCTCACGATTGATGGCCGAGCTGGTGCCGCGCTACCTCGACGACGACGCGATCGCGGTCGTCGAGGGCGACGGCGCGGTGAGCCAGCAGCTCATCGCGCAGGGCTTCGACCGCGTGCTGTTCACCGGCAGCTCCGAGATCGGCCGCAAGGTCTACGAGGGCGCGGCGCCGCACCTGACCCCGGTAACGCTCGAACTCGGCGGCAAGAGCCCGGTGATCGTCGCGGCGGACGCCGACATCGACGTCGCCGCCAAGCGGATCGCATGGATCAAGCTGCTCAATGGCGGCCAAACCTGCGTCGCACCCGATTACGTGCTGGCCGACGCGAAGATTCGCGACGACCTCGTGAACAAGATCAACCAATCGATCACCAGGTTCGGGTCGGACCAGCCGGCCGGCATGCGAATCGTCAACCAGCGCCAGTTTGACCGGCTGACCGGCTACCTGGCCGAAACGAAGGGCGCCGTCGCAGTCGGCGGTGGCTCCGACCGGTCGGAGCTGCGCCTGCAACCCACCGTGGTCGTCGACCCCGACCCCGATGAGCCGTTGATGCGCAACGAGATCTTCGGCCCGATCCTGCCGATCATCACCGTCGAATCCCTCGACGAGGCAATCAAATTCGTCAACGCCCGGCCGAAGCCGTTGTCGGCGTACCTGTTCACCAGCACGCGTGCGGTGCGGGAACGCGTGATCAAGCAGGTGCCGGCCGGTGGCATGCTGGTCAACCACCTCGCGTTCCAGGTGTCGACGGCCAAGCTGCCGTTCGGTGGGGTCGGTGCGTCCGGCATGGGGGCCTACCACGGCCGCTGGGGCTTCGAGGAGTTCAGCCACCGCAAGTCGGTGCTGACCAAGCCCACCCGACCCGACCTCGCCGGCTTCATCTACCCGCCGTACACCGAGAAGGCGTGGAAGCTCGCCCGCAGGCTGTTCTAGCGTTCAAGAAAGGAACCCGATGCCAGGAGTGCAGGATCGTGTCATCGTCGTCACCGGAGCCGGCGGAGGGCTTGGTCGCCAGTACGCGCTGACCCTGGCCAGCGAGGGCGCCAACGTGGTCGTCAATGACCTCGGCGGTGCCCGCGACGGCACCGGCGCCGGCTCGGCGATGGCCGACAGTGTGGTCGCCGAGATCAAGGAGGCCGGTGGCCGCGCGGTGGCGAACTATGGCAACGTCGCGGACACCGACGGCGCGGCGAACATCGTCAAGACCGCCCTCGACGAGTTCGGGGCCATCCACGGTGTGGTCAGCAACGCCGGAATCCTGCGGGACGGCACGTTCCACAAGATGCCGTTCGAGAACTGGGACTCCGTGCTGAAGGTGCACCTCTACGGCGGCTACAACGTGATCCGCGCGGCCTGGCCCCACTTCCGCGAACAAGGCTACGGGCGCGTGGTGGTGGCCACCTCGACCAGCGGGCTGTTCGGCAACTTCGGGCAGGCCAACTACAGCGCCGCCAAGCTCGGGTTGGTCGGACTGATCAACACGCTGGCCCAGGAGGGCGCGAAATACAACATCCATGCCAACGCGGTCGCGCCCGTCGCGGCGACCCGGATGACCGAGGACATCCTGCCCCCCGAGGTCTTGGACAAGCTGAAGCCCGAGTATGTGGCGCCGGTGGTGGCGTACCTGTGCACCGAGGAGTCGACGGACAGCGGTTCGGTGTTCATCGTCGGCGGCGGTTCGGTGCAGCGGGTGGCGCTGTTCCAGAACAAGGGGCCGAAGTTCGACACCCCGCCGTCGGTGGACGACATCGCCGCGCACTGGGCCGAGATCACCGACTTGTCCGACGCCAAGCAGGCCACCTTCAGCCTGGGTTGAGCGACCCGCCAAGCTAGTGAGCACCGGCGGCATAGTCCTGGTCGCGCTCGCGATCGCGGTCGGCCTTGTCGGCATCGTGTTGCCGATACTTCCCGGAATCCTGCTGGTTTGGGGCGCGATCGCGGTGTGGGCGTTCTACGAACGCACGCCGTTGTCGTGGGTGACGCTGGCGGCGGTTACCGCTCTGCTGGCCGTCACCACCGTCATCAAGTACCTGTGGCCGATGCGGCGCATGCGTCGAGTCGACGTGCCCGCGTCAAGCCTCGTCCTCGGCGGGGTGCTCGGCATCATCGGATTCTTCGTGATACCGGTGCTCGGGCTCGCGATCGGCTTCGTGCTCGGCATCTACCTCGTCGAGTTGGGACGCCGCCGCGATCAGCGGCTGGCGTGGACATCGACGGTGGCAGCGTTGAAAGGCGTCGCGTTGTCGACACTGATCGAGCTGACCGGCGCACTGTTGGCCACCGGCGTCTGGCTGCTCGCCGTGTTCGCCGGCACCTAGCCAAGCAGCGCCGCGCGCATTGCCTCGATGTCTCGCGGTTCGACGCCGGCGGCGCGCAGGTAGCCGTCCAGTGAGCCGTAGTCCTCGTCGATGGTTTCCAGTGCGGCGCTCAGATATTCGCGGCGGACACCAAGCACGTTGGTCGACAGCCGGCGCTGCGCCAGCTCCCTTGCCTCGTCGGAGATGTCGGTGCGACTCGCCAGCATATCCAACATCAGGTCACGAAGCTCTGGCACCGCGTCGTTGCTTCGCATGTAGTCGTCCATGATCGCTTCGCGGTCGACACCGAGCGTCGCGAGCACCACCGCGACCGCGAAGCCCGTGCGGTCCTTGCCGGCGAAGCAATGCGCGAGGACGGGCTTTCCCTCGCCGAGCAACGAGATCAGCCGTTGCACGGCCCGCTGCGCGCCCTGGAGTCTGGCGAAGCGGCGGTACTCCTGCTTCATGAACTTCGCTTCGGCGGCGGGCAATTCCTCGTCGGTGGTGCCTTCCCGGACCACCCGCCGGTAGGCCTCTTCGTGCGGAGCCTCGCCCTCGGCGCCGTCGATGTCGGGAAACGGCAGATTGTGAACGACGATGCCGTCGGGCACCCGATCGGGGCCGTAGCGTTCCAGCTCGTGCGGCGAGCGCAGATCGGCCACATCGGTTATTCCGGTGTCCTGCAGCATTTTCCCGCCGGCGTCGTCAAGCCAGCTCAACTGGCCTGACCGCAGGAACCGGCCGGTGCGCACGGTGGCCCCGCCGGGCGTGGTGAGTCCGCCGACGTCCCGCAGATTCCAGACGCCGCTTAACCTCAGCACCTAGGTGACCGCCGCCGCGAAAGCGCTCTTCTCGCGGCCGATCTCGGCTCGCGCAATGGACCGCATGTGCACTTCGTCGGGACCGTCGAAGATCCGCATCGCGCGATGCCACGCGTACATCTGCGCCAGCGGGGTGTCTTCGGTGACGCCAGCGCCGCCGTGGACCTGGATCGCGCGGTCGATCACATCGCAGGCCACCTTCGGCGCGACCGCCTTGATCTGGGCCACCAGGTGGCGGGCCTCCTTGTTGCCGTGCTGGTCGATGGTCCACGCGGCCTTCTCACACAGCAGCCGCGCCTGGTCGACCTCGTTGCGCGACTTGGCGATCGACTCGCGGACGACACCCTGCTCGGCCAGCGCGCGGCCGAACGCGACCCGGGTGCGGGCCCGGTCCACCATCAGCGCGAGCGCCCGCTCGGCCGCGCCCAGCGCGCGCATGCAGTGGTGGATGCGGCCGGGCCCGAGGCGGGCCTGCGCGATCGCGAAGCCGGAGCCCTCCTCGCCGAGCAGGTTGGTGGCCGGCACCCGGACGTTGTCGTACTCGACTTCGCCGTGGCCGTGCTGGTCGTGCCAGCCGAACACCGGCAAGTCCCGCAATATGTTCACCCCCGGCGTGTCGATCGGCACCAGGACCATCGACTGCTGGAGGTGCGGCGCCGCGTCGGGATCTGTCTTGCCCATCACGATCAGCACCCTGCAGCGCGGGTCGGCCACACCCGAGCTCCACCACTTGCGGCCGTTGATCACGTACTCGTCGCCGTCGCGGGCGATGGTGGTGGCGATGTTGGTGGCGTCACTGCTGGCCACCGCCGGCTCGGTCATCGAGAACGCGCTGCGGATCTCCCCGGCCAGCAGCGGTTCCAGCCAATCCTGCCGCTGCTGCTCGGTGCCGAACAGGTGCAGGATCTCCATGTTGCCGGTGTCGGGCGCGGCGCAGTTCAGCGCCTCCGGGGCGATCTCCGGGCTCCACCCGGTCAGCTCGGCCAGCGGCGCGTATTCAGTGTTGGTCAGGCCCGACACCGGCGGCAAGAACAGGTTCCACAGGCCGCGCTCCTTGGCCAGCGCCTTGAGCTCCTCGATGACCGGCGGCGGAGTGTGATCGGTCGGGCCGCGTTCCTGCCGGTACCTGTGGTAGGTGGCTTCGGCGGGGAACACGAACTCGGTCATGAAGGCGCTGAGCCGCTTATGGTAATCCTGTGCCCTGGCTGACATCGCGAAGTCCATGGCAGCCAGACTACGGACACGACATTCCGCTGTGGTGACGCACCAACCGTTCAGCGGCCGCTTGTCGCCGGATCCGGTGTCGCGAAACACCGTCTGACGTTGGTGGTGATCAGTACTTCGCGCACGGTCGCGACGTCGATGTTGGGAAAGTCGAAAATGATCGGCTGTGCAACCGGGTCGATGTTGGCCGACTTGGCGTAGTCGGTACCGAGGCTGGTGCGCACCAGCGCGGTGACGTAGTCCGGTTGGCTACCCCAGTAAGTCACGAAGATGCCCTTGTCGGTGGGGGCCTTGCCCCAGGCGTCCGCGACCGGGCACGGCGGGTTGCCCTCGACGTCCGGCGGAGGTGTGGCGTAGCCGGGCGCCGCAATCGGGGCCGCCGAGGTGGCTGCGGCCGGGATTGGCCGGTTCGTCTCGGAGCCGGCGCGGTGCGCACCGTCATTCGCACTGCACGCTCCCAGCAGCACCGCGGACATCAACCCCAGAGTTGTTGCGCGTGTGGCGACCCCCATAGGCACCCCTTGCGCACTCGTGCGTTAACGGACTGACGTGGCCCCGTCGCCGTCGTAATCGTCAACGCTCGGATACCCATTTTGCATCCGTACTCACCCCCGGCGCGGGGATTTGTCGTGCTTTTTGCCAACCCGCACAACAACCGCCCACCGGTCACGCGCGCTGGTGCGACAACTCCTCGTTGTCCTTCTTGCCCGCGGTCTCCGGGTACTGGCCCGTCGCGCAGAAGATGATGTGGTGGGCCACCTCGACGGCGTGGTCGGCAAACCGCTCGTAGAAGCGGCTCAACAGGGTGATGTCCACGGCCGCGGCGATGCCGTGGTTCCACTCCGGGTCCATCACGATCGTGAACAGGTGCCGGTGCAGCGAGTCCATCGCGTCATCCGCGTGCCGCACCTGGGCAGCCAGGTACGGGTCGCGCGACAAGAGCACCTCACGGGCGTCCTCACCCAACTGCACTGCCAGCGCGCCCATCTCCGCGAAATACTTCCGCACCTCATCCGGCAGCGCCAAGGCGGGATGGCTGCGGCGGGCGATCCTGGCCACGTGCCACGCGAGCACGCCCATCCGGTCCACGTCGGCGGCAATGTGAATGGAGCTGACGATCGCGCGTAGGTCACGGGCCACCGGTGCCTGCAAGGCCAGCAGGGTGAAGGCGGTGGCCTCGGTGTCGGCGGTCATCGAGGTGATTTTGTCGTGATCGCTGATAACCCTTTCAGCAAGCTCGAGATCGCCCTCGAGCAGCGCCGTGGTCGCCCGCTCCATCGCCGTGCCAGCCAGCCCGCACATGTCGGCCAGCCGTCGCGTGAGCGCGTCAAGCTGCTGGTGGAACACTGTGCGCACTAGCGATCCATCCCTGTCGGCCTCGGCTACTTTTCACCGGTTTACCCGGCTTTCCTGGGTATCAACCGATAGCGTGATGGATTTTCGCCGGGCCAGCTAGGCGTGTCCCATGGCCGATTGGTGAACGAAGCATTTCACCGTTTTGGTCGACTTCATTCGCCGGAATTCGCTACCACCGTACCGGCAGCTTCGCGTGGCCACTCGGCAACACCGACCGGCCGTCGTGGCTGATGGCCGACGCCGGCGGCCGCCGGGGCGAGCTATCGCAGGCTCGCGGATGAGCCGAATCGAAGCGCTGACGAAGCGCAGCGAGCATCCGCTCGAGTGACTGGCGTTCCCGCTCCTCCGCGCGGAGCGTGCGCCGCAATCGCCGCGCGTCGTCGGTGTTGCCGCGGGCCTGACAGCGGGCGAGCGCGTCGTGGTATTTGCCAATCCGGCGATCGATCTCGGCACAGCATTCGGTGAGAAGCAGCCGAAAATACTCCGCTTGCTGTAGATCGGCGGCCCTGTCTGAACGCACTGGGACAACCTAACCGATGGCTGTGTGCGGTGCGCGTCGTTCGGAACTGAAAAGCCCGCCATGCCGGTGCACTGATCAATCACGAGTCCACCGATCGGGGCAATCGGCGCCGTTTGCTGTGAGAAGCTGCCACCATGTCCGGTTTGGCCCGGCCAAGGACCAGCCATGGTTAAAAAGGTCCGCGTGGTGGTGGGTGACGATCACCCACTGTTCCGCGACGGCGTGGTGCGGGCACTGGCCTCAAGCGGGGAGGTCGACGTGGTCGCCGAGGCCGACGACGGTGTCGGTGCGCTCGAGTTGATCAAGCAACACCAACCCGACGTCGCTCTGCTCGATTACCGGATGCCCGGCATGGACGGTGCTCAGGTCGCCGCGGCGGTGAAGCGCGACGAGCTGCCCACGCGCGTGCTGCTGGTGTCGGCGCACGACGAATCCGCGATCGTCTACCACGCCCTATCGGAGGGTGCCGCCGGATTCCTGCCCAAGGAGTCGACGCGCAGCGAGATCGTCAACGCGGTACTGAACTGCGCCAAGGGCCGCGACGTCCTTTCGCCGGGCCTCGCGGCGGGCTTGGCCGGCGAGATCCGTCGGCGCGCGGAACCGGCAGGCCCGGTGTTGAGCCCGCGCGAGCGCGAGGTGCTCAACCTCATCGCCCGCGGCCTCAGCATTCCGGCGATGGCCGCGGAGTTGTACCTCGCTCCCTCGACGATCAAGACCCACGTCCAGCGGCTCTACGAGAAGTTGGGTGTCGGCGATCGGGCCGCGGCAGTCGCCGAGGCGATGCGACGGCGGCTCCTGGAATAGCGTGAACCGGCCCTTCCATCGGATAGTCGAAGTCATGCACTCGAAATGTCCATCGGGCATCCTGGCGGCATGACGAGAGACGAGATCACAGCTCAGGTCGTCGCGGCCCGGCTGGACAAGGGATTGACGTGGCAGCAGCTCGCCGACGCGATCGACAAGCCGGTGGTGTGGACCACCGCTGCGCTGTTGGGCCAGCACCCGATTCCGGTCGACAAGGGTAAGGCGCTCGTCGAAATGCTCGGCCTGGACGAAGCGGCGGTGCCGGTGCTCGCGGCGGCGCCGATGCGCGGCGGGCTGCCGACCGCGGTGCCCACCGACCCGACCATCTACCGCTTCTACGAGGTCCTTCAGGTGTACGGGCCGGCGATCAAGGAACTGATACACGAGCGGTTCGGCGACGGCATCATGAGCGCGATCAACTTCAGCGTCGAGCTGGAGAAGAAGCCGCACCCGGCCGGCGACCGCGTGGTCGTGACGTTCGACGGCAAGTTCCTGCCGTACGAGTGGGCCGCCGCCGAACACTGAGCCGCGGCGAGTTAGGCGCCCGGTCCCGTCCTAGTAGGTTGTTCAATGCTTACCGCAGGGTGGTTCCGGCGGGGGAAGTAGAGATCTGACACGTCATGACAGAGCAGACGACGATCGGCGTCGTGCGGGAGTCGGCGGCGGGGGAGCGGCGGGTCGCGCTGGTCCCGAAGGCGGTCTCGGCGCTGGCATCTCGGGCGCTGGCCGTGGTGGTGGAGGCCGGCGCCGGCGACAAGGCGTTGCTGCCCGACGGGTTGTACACCGAGGCCGGCGCGACGATCGGCGATGCGTGGGCGGCCGAGGTGGTCGTCAAGGTGGCGCCGCCCACCGCGGCGGAAGTGGCCAAATTGCACCGTGGTCAAACCCTGATCGGCTTTTTGGCCCCGCGCGACCCGGATAACGTCATCCCCGCGCTCACCCGGGCCGGAGTGCAGGGGTTTGCGCTGGAGGCGGTGCCGCGGATATCCCGCGCCCAGGCGATCGACGCGTTGTCGTCGCAGGCCAACGTGGCCGGCTATAAGGCGGTGGTGGTGGCCGCATCGGAGCTGACCCGGTTTTTCCCGATGCTGACCACCGCCGCGGGCACGGTGAAGCCGGCCACCGTGTTGGTGCTGGGGGTCGGGGTGGCGGGTCTGCAGGCGTTGGCCACCGCCAAGCGCCTCGGCGCCCGCACCACCGGGTATGACGTGCGCCCCGAGGTGGCCGAGCAGGTGCTCTCGGTGGGGGCGCAGTGGCTGGACCTGGGCATCGACGCCGCCGGTGCGGGCGGCTACGCGCGCGAGCTGACCGATGAGGAGCGCATCCAGCAGCAGAAGAAGCTGGCCGAGGCGATCACCGGGTTCGACGTGGTGATCACCACGGCGCTGGTGCCGGGCCGGGCGGCACCGCGGCTGGTGACCGCCGAGGCGGTGCAGGGCATGTCGCCGGGCAGCGTGGTGGTCGATTTGGCCGGGGAGACCGGCGGCAACTGCGAACTGACCGAGCCGGGCAAGACCGTGGTCAAACACGACGTCACGATCGCCGCGCCGTTGAATCTGCCCGCGACGATGCCCGAGCACGCCAGCGAGCTGTATTCGAAGAACATCACGGCACTGTTGGACCTGTTGGTCACCGACGGCAAGCTGGCGCCCGATTTCGACGACGAAGTGGTCGCGGCGGCCTGCATCACGCGCAACGGGGAGGCATAGATGTACACCCAACTCCTGGCCAACCTGGCGATTCTGGTGCTGGCCGGCTTCGTCGGGTTCGCGGTGATCTCCAAGGTGCCCAACACCCTGCACACGCCGTTGATGTCGGGCACCAACGCGATCCACGGCATCGTCTTGCTGGGCGCGCTGGTGGTGTTGGGCCGCATCGAGCATCCGTCGGTCGCCGAGCAGATCATCTTGTTCGTCGCGGTGGTGTTCGGCACCCTGAACGTGATCGGCGGATTCGTGGTCACCGACCGGATGCTGGGCATGTTCAAGTCCCGCAAACCTGCGCCGGTCAAGGTCGAGACGAACGGGCAAGGGCGATGACCGAACTGGTCGCGGTGCTCTACGTCGTCGCGTTTGGGATGTTCATCTACGGCCTGATGGGGTTGACCGGGCCGAAAACCGCGGTGCGCGGCAACTGGATCGCCGCGGCGGGCATGGCGGTCGCGGTGCTGGCCACGTTGATCGCGATCCGCCACACCCACAATTGGGCGTTGATCGTCGCCGGACTGCTGCTCGGCGTGGTGCTGGGGGTTCCGCCGGCTCGGCTGACGAAGATGACCGCGATGCCACAACTGGTGGCGCTGTTCAACGGCGTCGGCGGCGGCACGGTCGCGCTGATCGCGTTGTCGGAATTCATTGACACCAGCGGTTTTTCGGCGTTCCACCACGGCGAAGCGCCGACCGCGCACATCGTCGTGGCGTCGCTGTTCGCCGCGATCATCGGGTCGATCTCGTTTTGGGGGTCGATCATCGCGTTCGGCAAGCTGCAGGAAATCCTGCCCGGCCGCCCGATCGGGCTGGGCAGGGCCCAGCAGCCACTGAACGTGCTGCTGCTCATCGCCGCCGTCGCCTCGGCGATCGTGATCGGTATCAACGCCCACCCCGGCGGTGGGGCGTCGCTGTGGTGGATGATCGGATTGCTGGCCGCCGCCGGCGTGCTGGGCCTGATGGTGGTGCTGCCGATCGGCGGCGCGGACATGCCCGTGGTCATCTCCCTGCTCAACGCGCTGACCGGATTGTCAGCCGCCGCAGCGGGTTTGGCGCTGAACAACACCGCGATGATCGTGGCGGGCATGATCGTCGGCGCATCGGGTTCGATCCTGACCAACCTGATGGCCAAGGCGATGAACCGGTCCATCCCGGCGATCGTGGCCGGCGGGTTCGGCGGCGGCGGGGTCGCGGTCTCCGGGGGCGACGGCGTGGACCGCACCGTGAAGTCCACCTCGGCGGCCGACGCCGCGATCCAGATGGCCTACGCCAACCAGGTCATCGTGGTGCCCGGCTACGGCATGGCCGTCGCCCAGGCCCAACACGCGGTCAAGGACATGGCCAGCCTGCTCGAAGACCGCGGCGTTGCGGTGAAATACGCGATTCACCCAGTGGCCGGGCGGATGCCCGGGCACATGAACGTGCTGCTGGCCGAGGCCGACGTCGAATACGACGTGATGAAGGAAATGGACGACATCAACGACGAATTCGGCCGCACCGACGTCGCGCTCGTCATCGGCGCCAACGACGTCACCAACCCGGCCGCGCGCAGCGAACCGAACTCGCCGATCTACGGCATGCCGATCCTCAACGTCGACAAGTCCAAATCGGTGATCGTGCTCAAGCGGTCGATGAACTCCGGCTTCGCCGGCATCGACAACCCGCTGTTCTACGCCGACGGCACCACCATGCTCTTCGGCGACGCCAAAAAGTCGGTCACCCAGGTCACCGAGGAGTTGAAGGCGCTGTAGCGCTTAGACCGGCGGATAGGCCGCCGGTGGGTAGCCGCCGCCGGGGCCGGAAATCCCGCGCAGCCCCCAGGCGAACCAGCCGAAGAAGTATTCGAGCTCGTCGCTCGCGTCGTAGTCGGGACTCGGATCCATCAGATACCTCCCAAGTGTGACGCGACGTTTTCGGCAGTGTATCCCGGCAGTCCCGATCGCGGTCTCGATGACGGCGCAGATGACGATGCAGATGACGATGCAGATGACGGCGCCGCCGCAGCGGCTTGACCTAAACTGTCCAACCAGTTGATTGACAACCGGACGGCGTCCGGTCCTACCTATAGTGAGTCGCCATGCCTACCGAAACCGGCGCCGAGACCGCGAACGGGTTGTCCCGTCGCGAGGAGTTGCTGGCCGTCGCCACCAAGCTGTTCGCGGCGCGCGGCTACCACGGCACCCGGATGGACGACGTGGCCGACGTGGTCGGGTTGAACAAGGCGACGGTCTACCACTACTACGCCAGCAAGTCGCTGATCCTCTACGACATCTACCGGCGAGCGGCCGACGGCACGCTGGCCGCGGTGCACGACGACCCGTCGTGGTCGGCGCGCGAGGCGATCTACAACTTCACCGTGCGGCTGCTGACCAACATCGCGAACAACATCGAACAGGCCGCGGTGTACTTCCAGGAGGGCCCGTACATCACCGAGTGGTTCACCGAGGACCAGGTTGCCTACATCCGGTCGGCCGAGACGCAGGTCTACGAGCACGTGCACGGCGTCATCGACCGCGGCATCGCCAGCGGCGAGTTCTATGAATGCGACTCGCATGTCGTGGCGCTGGGCTACATCGGGATGACGCTGGGCTCATACCGGTGGCTGCGGCCCAGCGGGCGCCGGACCGCCGACGAGATCGCCGTCGAGTTCAGCACCGCGCTGCTGCGCGGGTTGATTCGCGACGAGACCGTGCGCGAGACCGAGCCGCTCGGCGTGCCGCTCGGTGCGGCGCCGCACGCCGAACCGACGGCGGGTTAGACCGCATGCCGATCGTGAGCAAGACCGTCGAGGTGGCCGCCCCGCCGGAACTGATCATGTCCATCGTCGCCGACTTCGAGGCCTATCCGCACTGGAACAAAGAGGTAAGGGGCTGCTGGATCCTCGCCCGCTACCACGACGGCCGGCCCAGCCAGCTGCGCCTCGACGTGGAGGTCCAGGGCATGGCGGGCACCTACATCTGCGCGGTCTACTACCCGAGCCCGGCGCAGATCTACACGCTGCTGCAGCAGGGCGACGTGTTCGAGAAGCAGGTGCAGACGTTCTCGGTGGTGCCGATCGGGTCGTCGTCGCTGCTGACCGTCGACCTCGAGGTCGAGACGAAGATGTCGGTGCCGAACATGATGGTGAAGAAGGTCGTCAACGACGCGCTTGACTACCTGGCCGAAAACCTGAAGGCCCGCGCCGAACAGATGGCCGCCGGCGCCTAGCCCGCCGGCGCCTAGCGCGCGCTCACTTCCAGACCCCCGTGGCCTCCAGTCGGTCGATCAGCCGCCGCGAACCGTCGGTGATTTCGCGCGTCGTCAGCGCCACGACGGCGTCGACATCCCGCCGGCGCAGCGCCGTGACGAGCCGGCGGTGGATGTCGACGGCTTTCCTGCCCCAGTCTCGGTCCAGCGGATAGACCATCGGCGGCAGATACCGTCCGACATGCAGCTGAAACCACGCCAGCTTGATCCGGCCGGTCGCCCGATTGAACACCCGGTAGAAGTCGAACACCGCGGCCGCGACCGTCTCGGCGTCGCCGTCTTCGACCGCAGTCGCCATCGACTCGTTGAGCCGCTCCAGTTCGTCGATCTCGGGTTCGGTGATCCGTTCCGCCGCGCTGGCGGCGAGCTCACGCGCGATCGTCGACTGCAGCCAGAAGATGTCCTCGATGTCGCTGCGGCTCAGCGCCGCGACGACGTGACCCCGGTGCGGCTCGAGCCGGACCATGCCCTCCCCGCGCAACGTCCGCAGTGCCTCGCGCACCGGCATGATGCTCATGCCGAGTTCGGCGGCCGTCTCGTCCAGCCTGATGAACGTGCCGGGCCGCAGCGCCCCGGACATGATCGCCGCGCGCAGATGCGCGGCCACTTCGTCGGACAGCTGCTCGCGTCGCACCGTTGGCCGCCGCCCCCGCGCCGGTGCGTTCACGTTCGCCCTCCTCGGGCTATGGGTCACGATCCGGCCGCCTTTGCAGCCGTGGGGTTGCCCCCGGACCGTCAAGATCATAGTGTGACCGAGGCAACAACCATGTTTGATCAAATATCAACTCTGCGCAACCCGATTAACCACCGAAGGGGCCAACGCAGTTGAGCGCTCCGCGTCCCACCGACCAGCCGTATCTGGCGCGGCGGCAGAACTGGTGCAACCAGCTGGCCCGCCACGCCCTGATGCAGCCCGACGCGACCGCCCTGCGCTACCTCGGCAGGACCACCACCTGGGCCCAGCTCGACTCGCGGGTGAACGCGCTCGCCGACGCACTGAGCCGCCGCGGCGTCGGGTTCGGCGAGCGCGTGCTGATCCTGATGCTCAACCGCGTCGAATACATCGAATCGGTGCTGGCGGTCAACACACTCGGCGCGATCGCGGTGCCGGTCAACTTCCGACTGACCCCGCCAGAGATCGGTTACCTCGTCTCGGACTGCCAAGCGCGCGTGATGATCACCGAGTCAGTGCTCGCCGGCGTGGCCACCGGGGTGCGCGAGCTCGACCCGACACTGGCCACGGTGATCGTCGCCGGAGCATCGACCGACGACGGCGTGCTGGGTTACCAGGACTTGCTGGCGGAGGACGGCGAGCCGCACGCGATCGTTGACATCCCCAACGAGAGCCCGGCGCTGATCATGTACACGTCCGGCACCACCGGGGTGCCCAAGGGTGCGGTGCTGACCCACACCAACCTGACCGGTCAGGCCCTGAGCGCGCTGAGCACCAACGGTGTTGACCTCAACCACGACGTCGGGTTCATCGGCGTTCCGTTGTTCCACATCGCCGGCATCGGCAGCATGCTCGTCGGACTGCTGCTGGGCCTCCCGACCGTGATCTACCCACTCGGCGCGTTCGATCCCGGCGCGCTGCTTGACGTGCTGGAAGCCGAGCGGGTGACGTCGCTTTTCCTGGTGCCGGCGCAGTGGCAGGCGGTCTGCGCCGAGCAGCGGGCGAACCCTCGCCACGTCGCGCTGCGCGTGATGTCATGGGGTGCCGCCCCCGCGTCGGACACCCTGCTGCGTCAGATGGCCCAGACATTTCCCGGCACCCGGATTCTCGCGGCGTTCGGCCAGACCGAGATGTCGCCGGTGACTTGCGTGCTGCTCGGCGACGACGCGATCCGCAAGCTCGGCTCGGTGGGCAAGGTCATCCCGACCGTCGCCGCGCGCGTGGTCGACGACGACATGGACGACGTCCCCGTCGGCCGGGTCGGCGAGATCGTGTATCGGGCCCCGACCTTGATGGCCGGTTATTGGAACAACCCGGAGGCCACCGCCGAGGCCTTTGCCGGCGGCTGGTTCCACTCCGGCGACCTGGTCCGCCAGGACGACGAGGGCTACGTCTGGGTCGTCGACCGCAAGAAGGACATGATCATCTCGGGCGGGGAGAACATCTACTGCGCCGAGGTCGAGAATGTGCTCGCGAGCCACCCGGCAATCGTCGAAGTCGCGGTGATCGGGCGCGCCCACGAGAGATGGGGCGAGGTTCCGATCGCCGTCGCGGCCGTCACCGACGACGGCCTCACCGTGTCTGATCTTGAGAGATTCCTAAGCGAGCGGCTGGCGCGTTATAAGCATCCGAAGGGACTGGAGATCGTCGACGCGCTGCCCCGCAACCCCGCCGGCAAAGTTCTCAAGACCGAACTGCGGGACCGCTTCGGCGGCCCCGATCTGACCCGCGTTCAAACCCGAACTTGTTGTGCCCCAACGATTTCCGCGGTGGCGGGTGATGGCTGATCGGAGGCGGTTTGTTTGATAGCAGTTCACCGGACGTTAATCGTGCGGATGCGGTGCAATGTCCCACCGCCATCGGGTACATTCCTGTGGTCCGTCTAAGTACCGATGAGTAGCCGGACGCCGTCACACAGCCGGGGCAGGGACAAGGAGAGGGCGTGCGACTAAGCGGGCGATTGCGCCGCGACGATCGACGTGATGTCGTGCGGGTGATCGGATGAGCACCTCGACCGGGATCACCGGTTATGTGCGGGACCAGACCAGGCCCGCGCTCGAGGCCGTTGGTGGCTTCTTCCGGATGTGCGTGCTGACCGTCAGGGCGCTGTTCCGCTGGCCGTTCCAGTGGCGCGAGTTCATTTCGCAGTGCTGGTTCCTGTTTTCCGTCTCGCTGTTGCCGACGATCGCGGTCTCCATCCCGTTGACCGTGCTCCTCATCTTCACGCTGAACATCCTGTTGCGGGAGTTCGGCGCCGCCGACATCTCGGGCGCGGGTGCGGCGATCGGCGCGGTCACCCAGCTCGGCCCGCTGACCACGGTGCTCGTGGTCGCCGGCGCGGGCTCGACCGCGATCTGCGCGGACCTCGGCGCCCGCACCATCCGCGAGGAAATCGACGCGATGGAAGTGCTCGGCATCGATCCCGTCCACCGACTGGTGGTACCTCGGGTGCTCGCCGCCACCTTCGTCGCCCTGCTACTCAACGGTCTCGTGATCACCGTCGGCCTCGTCGGCGGCTACATCTTCGGTGTGTATCTGCAAAACGTGTCGGGCGGCGCATACCTCACCACGCTGACCCTGATCACCGGCCTGCCCGAGGTCGTCATCGCGACGATCAAGGCCGGCGTGTTCGGCTTGATCGCCGGCTTGGTCGGCTGTTACCGGGGCCTCACCGTTTCCGGCGGGTCCAAGGGCGTCGGCACCGCCGTGAACGAGACGGTGGTGCTTTGCGTCGTTGCGCTGTACGCGGTCAACGTGGTGCTGACCACGATCGGTGTGCGGTTCGGAACGGGGCGCTGAGATGACGTCGACGAATGCCGTACTGCGTGCCCGGTTCCCGCGGGCCTACGAGCGCGCCACCCGCATCAGTGCCGCACCCGCACGCGCGCTCGGCACCACGGGTGCCCTCGCCTGGTTCATCGTGCAGGCGGTCGGCCAGATGCCGTACGCGCTGCGGCGTTACCGCAAAGAGACCCTGCGCCTGGTCGCCGAGGTCGGCATGGGCACCGGCGCGATGGCAGTCATTGGCGGCACCGTCATCATCGTCGCCTTCGTGACGCTGTCCGGCAGTTCACTGGTCGCCATCCAGGGCTTCGCGTCACTGGGCTACATCGGCGTCGAGGTGTTCACCGGTTTCTTCGCCGCATTGGTCAACGTGCGCATCGCCGCCCCCGTCGTCACCGGTGTCGCGCTGGCGGCCACGGTCGGCGCCGGCGCCACCGCGGAGTTGGGTGCCATGCGGATCAGCGAGGAGATCGATGCATTGGAGGTCATGGGCATCAAGTCGGTCGCGTACCTCGTGTCCACCCGGGTGATGGCCGGGCTAGTGGTGATCGTCCCGCTGTATGCCGCGGCGATGCTGATGTCGTTCCTGTCTCCGCAAGTCGTCACGACGATCTTGTACGGTCAGCCCTCGGGCACCTACGAGCACTACTTCCGGACCTTCCTGCGGCCCGAAGACGTCTTCTGGTCGTTCCTCGAGGCCATCATCATCGCGGCGATCGTGATGGTCACCCATTGCTACTACGGCTACACCGCCAGCGGCGGGCCCGTCGGCGTGGGCGAGGCCGTCGGCCGGTCGATGCGGTTCTCGCTGGTCTCGGTCGTGGTGGTAGTCCTGTTGGCCGCGTTGGCGCTCTACGGTGTCAACGCCAACTTCAACCTGACGGTGTAACCGTATGACGGCTCCGCTGAACACCCCGCGCAACCCGCCGTACAAGACGGCGGGAGCTCTTTTGTTGGTGATCTTGCTGGTGATCTTGGCGCTGGTGTTTTTCCAGTTCCGCGGTGATTTCACGCCGAAGACGCAGTTGACGATGATTGCCGGGCGCGCGGGGTTGTCGATGGATCGCGGGGGCAAGGTCACCTACAACGGTGTGGAGATCGGCCGGGTCGCCAAGATCGACCTGCTTGAGCAG
>NZ_DASQVQ010000186.1:0-7770 GCF_035640695.1 Mycobacterium sp. | reverse complement strand
CGTGCCGCGCAGCGGGAGGAGGTCCGCACGCAGCGCCCAGCCCACTACCTTGTCGACCGCATTGTGCCGGCCAACGTCCTCGCGCAGGCATAGCAGCTGCCCATCCACGGCGAACAGCCCGGCGGCGTGCAAGCCGCCGGTGCGGGCGAAGATCTGCTGTGCGGCGCGAAGCCGGTCCGGCAGTTCGGCCACTGTTTGGGGGCTCACTTGCAACGGATCGTCATGGACCGACCAGGCAGCCGTGGTCCGCACGGCGTCCAGGCTTGCCTTGCCGCACAACCCACAGGACGAAGTGGTGTAGAAGTTGCGCTCGAGGGACGGGTCCGGTTCGGGTACGCCCGGGGACAGCGCCACGTCGACCACGTTGTAGGTATTGCCATCATCGCCGGCACCCGCGCAGTAGCGGATGCCGACGACGTCATTCGCACGCCGAATGACTCCTTCGCTCACGAGGAATCCCGCCGCAAGATCGAAATCCCGGCCCGGAGTGCGCATCGTGACCGTGAGCGGTCCTCCCGCGACCCGGATCTCGACGGGTTCCTCGGCCACCAGAGTGTCCGGCCGCACCGTCTGGTCTGGGCCGGCAAGCCGGATGACCCGGCGGCGACTAGTGACGCGTCCCAATTCAGGTCACCTCGGTTTCGCGGACCCCAAGATTTCGCAGGCCGGCACTCAGTATATTGTAGACGCATACTGTCTGCAATGTCCTGCGGGCACCGCCGCAACGGCCGCGTCCCGATGTCGACGCTTCCAGGACTTCGTTTCCGCAAATCTCGGACGAGCGGATCGTACGGTCTTATGCACGGCGAGTTGGGGTTCCGTTATTGAATAAAGCGCTCTTAACCGGGGCACGTCCGAATGCCCCTAGACAAGTGATCCACGTCATAGCTATGCTGATCGCATACTGTATGCACTGCTGCGGAGGCAAGCATGGCCAACAACAGTGGCGGGGTCGCCACCGTCGAAGTCCGGGATCTGCATGGACGCTCGTACCGGGTAGGTGAGCGGCCGCACGACATCATGGGCCGTTCCCGGAGCTGGATGCTTTGGCTGCCGTGGACGGCCATGGCCGGGATCAGTGTGCTGCAATACGGTTACGGCGTTGCGGCGGGCGCCCTGCAGCGGACGACCGGATCGAGCGCCACGGGTGCCTTCTGGATTCTCGCACTGTGGCTGGTGTTTCAGGCCGGTGCGGCCGCTCCCACGGCGGCGTTGCGCCACCGCTTTGCGCTGTCTCCGTCGCGGGCAATGATCTTCGGCGCGCTGTTGTGCGCCGCCGGCCCGTTGACACTTGCCCACACCGACAACTTCGTGCTCGCCGTGCTCGGTTATTCCGTGCTGTGCGGCACCGGCGCCGGGATCGTCTACGCCACGTGCGCCTCCACCGTCGCGAAGTGGTATCCGGAACAGCGCGGAGTCCGGGTCGGCTTCGTCACCGGTGCCTTCGGCTATGGCGCCGTGCCGTTCATCACGCTATTCGCCGCCGTCCTCGCACCCCAGAACCGGGCGGCAATCTTCACCGGGTTAGGCGTCTGCATCATGCTCGTCGTGGCGGTCTGCGGAGTGTTCTTCAGGGATCCACCGCCGGGCTGGTGGCCGCGTGAGATCGATCCCAAACTATGGGCCGTCGACAGGCGGGTGAACCGCAGCTTGCTGAACAACGCCCCGGCGGTGCGGCAATACTCGCCTGCCCAGGCCGTGCGGACGCCCGCGTTCGTGGTGATGTACCTCATCCTGGTGTTCGCCGCGGCTGCCTCCTTGCTGGCCATCGCGTACGTCCCGATCTTCGCGATTGCCAACGGATTTGGTTTGGGCGTCGGCGCGGCGGCCGTGGGCCTGCTTGCCGTCGTCAACGGCACGTGCCGCACCGTGGCCAGTCGCGTCTCCGACCGATTCGGGCGACGTCAGACACTGAGCGCTGCGCTGCTGCTCGAGGGCTGCGCGCAGTTGGGGCTCGTCTATGCGGCGTCGAACGGGCAGACCGCCGCGTTCGTGGTCTTCGCCGCGGTAAGCGGGTTGGCGGGGGGCGCGTTCTACCCGCTGTTCGCGAGCCTGGTTGCCGACTATTTCGGCGAGCGAAACGCCGTGCGCAACTTCGCAGTGGTGTACAGCGCCAAGCTGTTCGGGGGGGTTATCGGAGTCGGGCTGCCCGCGGCGCTGGTGGCGTCGCACGCGCTTCCGATCGTGTTTGTTGCTGCCGGCCTGACCAGCCTGTGCGCCGCCGTCATGACGAGACTGCTGCACCGCCCCGGATACCCGGTACTGCGCCTGCCCCGGTAGGTGCGCGCCGAGCCGGCAACCGTCGAGCGGTCGCGCGGGTGTGGTCAGCGCAGTAACGCCGCCGCGGCCACCGCAACCGGGTCGAGACGTTCAGCCTCGGCGGACGCCAGCTCGAACAGCCGTCTTTTCATGCGTGGATCCCAGAACCTCTTGACGTGATCCGCGACCGCGGCCGCCGCCTGCTCGCTTGGCAGGTAGCGGAATTGAACGGCGATGTTGTTGACCAACCTGATCTCGGCGGGACCGTTGAGCGACATTTCAGTCAACGAGTCCTGAGGCCAGCACACGCTGTCGGGCCGGTTCAACAGCGTGCGGACCAACCGCCGGGTGGGCGAGCGTGACCTGAACGGCCGTCACCTTGTACTCGGGGCAGTTTGTGGCCCAGTCGGAGTTCTCGGTTGTCACCACGTTCGCACCCGTGACCGGATAGTGGAACGTGGTGTAGACGACACCGGCGGGCATCCGGTCGGATAGCTGTGCCCGCAGCTTGGTTTCGCCCACTCGGCTGGTCAACGTGACCTCGTCACCGTCGGCGATGCCCCGCACCTCGGCGTCGTGGGGATGGATCTCCAGCAAATCCTCTTGGTGCCATGCGATGTTTGCGGTGCGGCGCGTCTGCGCTCCGACGTTGTACTGGCTGAGGATTCGGCCGGTGGTCAGGATCAGCGGGAAGCGGCGCGTGCTGCGCTCGTCGGTTGGCACGAACGGCGTCGGCACGAACCTGCCGCGGCCCCGGGTGAACGACTCCACGTGCATGATCGGCGTTCCGTGCGGAGCGCGCTCGTTGCAGGGCCACTGGATACTGCCCACCTGGTCCAGCTTCTCGAACGACACCCCGGCGAAAGTGGGTGTGACCGAGGCGATCTCGTCCATGATCTGGCTCGGGTGGTCATAGTGCATGGGATAGCCCATCGCCGTCGCAATCCGGCAGGCGATGTCCCACTCGTGCCGGCCGCTCTTCGGCTTCATCACCGCACGGACCCGGTTGATCCGGCGTTCGGCGTTGGTGAAGGTGCCGTCCTTCTCCAGGAACGACGCGCCGGGCAGGAACACGTGGGCGAACTTGGCGGTCTCATTGAGGAACAGGTCCTGGACCACCACCAGCTCCATCGCGCCCAGTGCGGCCTCGACGTGGTGCACGTTCGGGTCGGACTGCGCGATGTCTTCACCGTGGACGAACAAACCCCGGAAGGTGCCCTCGATCGCGGCGTCGAACATATTCGGAATTCGCAATCCGGGCTCGGCCAACAGAGTTGTCCCCCAGAGGTTTTCGAAGACATGACGCACCGCGTCGTCCGAGACGTGCCGATAACCGCTCAGCTCGTGCGGGAACGACCCCATGTCGCACGAGCCCTGAACATTGTTCTGGCCGCGTAGCGGGTTCACGCCGACACCGTCGCGGCCGATATTGCCGCAGGCCATCGCCAGGTTCGCCATGCCCATGACCATCGTCGAGCCCTGGCTGTGCTCGGTGACCCCTAGGCCGTAGTAAATGGCCCCGTTGCCGGCCTGCGCGTAGAGCCTTGCGGCGCCGCGCAGTTCACGGGCCGGCACACCGGTGATCGGCTCAACGGCCTCGGGGCTGTTCTCGCTGCGGGAGATGAACTCCGCCCACTGGTCGAATCCCTCGCACCTGTCCGCCACGAACGATTGGTCGACCAGGCCCTCGGTGACCACCACGTGTGCAATGGCATTCACCACCGCCACGTTGGTTCCGGGCTTCAACTGCAGGTGATGATCGGCCTGGATGTGCGGCGAGCGCACCAGGTCGATGCGACGCGGGTCGACCACGATGAGTTTCGCACCCTGGCGCAGCCGCTGCTTCATCCTGGACGCGAAGACCGGGTGCCCGTCGGTCGGATTGGCTCCGATCACGATGATCACGTCGGCTTGCGCCACCGAACGGAAGTCTTGGGTGCCGGCCGACTCACCGAAGGTCTGCTTCAGCCCGTACCCGGTGGGGGAATGGCAAACTCGCGCACACGTGTCCACGTTGTTGCTGCCGAAGGCGGCCCGAACCATTTTCTGGACGACGTAGACCTCTTCGTTCGTGCACCGCGACGACGTGATCGCCCCGATCGCCCCTGCTCCGTACCGCCGCTTGAGCTCTGACATCCGCCGGGCGACCGCACCGATCGCCTCGTCCCACTCGACCTCCCGCCACGGCTCGGTGATCTTGTCGCGAACCATCGGTCGCAGCACCCGGTCCGGATGGGTGGCGTAGCCGAAGGCAAACCGTCCCTTCACGCACGAGTGGCCCTCGTTGGCGCCGCCGTCCTTATGGGGCACCATGCGGACCAACTCGTCACCGCGCAGCTCGGCCTTGAATGAGCAGCCGACGCCACAGTATGCGCAGGTGGTGATCACCGACCGGGACGGCATCCCGAGTTGGACCACGGAGCGCTCCTGCAGGGTGGCCGTCGGGCAGGCCTGCACGCACGCGCCACAGGACACACACTCGGAATCCATGAACGACTCGCCCGCACCCGGTGACACCTTGGATTCGAAGCCCCGGCCCTCGATGGTGAGCGCGAACGTGCCCTGGATCTCGTCACAGGCCCGCACGCAGCGGGAGCAGACGATGCACTTGGACGGATCGAAGTCGAAGTACGGGTTGCTGTGATCGGCTACCGCATCAAGGTGGTTCTCCCCGTCGTAGCCGTATCTGACCTGTCGGAGCCCGACCGCGCCGGCCATGTCCTGCAACTCGCAGTCACCGTTGGCCGAACAGGTCAGACAGTCCAGCGGATGGTCGGAGATGTAGAGCTCCATGACGTTTTCACGGAGCTTGGCGACCTTGGGCGTCTGGGTCCGGACGACCATGCCGCCGGCTACCGGGGTGGTACACGAAGCCGGGGTACCGCGGCGGCCGTCGATCTCCACCAGACAGAGCCGGCACGAACCGAACGCTTCGAGCCGGTCCGTGGCACACAGCTTCGGGATGTCGACGCCGGCCAGCGCGGCCGCCCGCAGCACCGACGTGCCTTCCGGAACCGACACGCGCAGCCCGTCGACCTCCAGGGAGACGCTCGCCGGACCGTCCTTGGCCGGGGTGCCGTGGTCGGGTTCCTTGAGCAGCGTCATGGCATGCCCTCCGTCCCCGCGCTGGTGTGCGCGGTGCTCGTGTCTTCGCTTGCTTCCCGGGCGAGAAAGTCGTCCGGGAAATGTGTGATCGCGCTGCGTACCGGCATCGGGGTCAGGCCGCCCATCGCACACAGTGAGCCGTCGGTCATGACGTCGCAGAGGTCTTCGAGCAGGGCCAGGTTCTCGTCGCGGTGTTCACCCGCGGTGATCCGGTCGATCACCTCGACGCCGCGCACCGAGCCGACCCGGCACGGCGTGCACTTGCCGCACGACTCCGCGGCGCAGAACTCCATCGCGAACCTGGCTTGAGCGGCCATGTCGACGGAGTCATCGAAGATCACGACGCCGCCGTGACCGACCATCGCGCCCGCCGCCACGAAGGCTTCATAGTCCATCGGAAGGTCGAATTTGGACGTCGGCAGATACGCGCCGAGCGGGCCACCAACCTGGACCGCCCGTACCGGACGGCCGGACCGGGTTCCCCCGCCGTAGCCGTTCACGAGTTCGCCCAGGGTTACCCCGAAGGCCTTCTCCACGATGCCGCCCCGGCGCACGTTCCCGCCGAGCTGGAACACCTGGGTGCCGCGCGACCGCTCCACACCCAAATCCCGATACGCCGGTGCGCCATCGGCCAGGATCGTCGGCACGCTGGCCAGGGTGAGCACGTTGTTCACCACCGTCGGCTTGCCGAACAGGCCATGCAAGGCCGGGATCGGCGGTTTGGCCCGGACCATGCCGCGCTTGCCCTCCAGGCTTTCCAGCATGGAGGTCTCTTCGCCGCAAATGTACGCGCCGCCGCCGACGCGCACATGAAGATCGAAGCGCAGCGACGAGCCCAGGACATTGTCGCCCAGCCAATTTCGCCCGCGGGCGATCTCGATCGCAGCACGCATGACGGCCACTGCGTCCGGATACTCCGATCTGATGTAGATGTAGCCTTCGGTGGCGCCGACCGCGTGGGCCGCGATCGTCATGCCCTCGATGAGCAGGAATGGGTCGCCCTCCATAAGCATCCGGTCGGCGAAGGTCCCGCTGTCACCTTCGTCGGCGTTGCAGCAGACGAACTTCAGCTCATCGCCACACTCGAGTACCGTTTTCCATTTGATTCCGGCCGGGAAGCCCGCACCGCCGCGTCCACGCAGCCCCGAGTCCGTGACCTCCGCGACCACCTCCGCCGGGGACATCTCCAGCGCGCGGGCCAGCCCGACGAGGCCACTGTGGCCCACGTAGTCGTCGACCGACAACGGATCGGTGACGCCCACCCTGGCGAATGTGACCCGATTCTGCGTCGCCAGCCAGGGCAACTGCTCGACCACGCCCACCCCAGCCGGGAGTTCCGCGCCGTCGAACAGGCCCGCGGCCACGAGGCCGTCGACCTCCGAGGGGGCGACGGGTCCGTAGCCGATCCGTCCGTGCGGCGTCGCCACCTCGACCAACGGTTCCAGCCACAACATGCCGCGAGAGCCGTTGCGCACCAATCGGATCGGACGCCGGTGGCGCACCGCGGCGCTAAGCAGGGCATCCGCAACCTGGTCGGCGCCAACCGATCTCGCCGCGGAATCGCTTGGCACGTACACCGTGACCGGCGCCGCCTTCGACGCGCTCATCGCGTGACCGCCCCGTCGATAATCGAAGCCAAGCGACTTTCGTCCACACGGCCGTGTAGCTGACCATTCACTTGCACGGCCGGCCCCAGAGCACAGTTGCCGAGGCAGAAGACCTGCTCAACGGTCAGCGCGCCATTGGGACTGGTCTCCCCCAGCGACATGCCGTAGTTGTCCCGCAGGTAGGCCACCAGCCGTCGCGCGCCGACCGCCTGACACGCCTCCGCCCGGCAGACGCGGACCGTGGTGCGGCCGGCCGGCCGTGAACGGAAGTCGTGGTAGAAGGTGACCACCCCGTGCACGTCCGCACGGGAAAGATTGAGCTCGTCGGCCAACACGGGGATCGCCTCCGGCGGAACACAGCCCAGGGCCTCCTGGACCGCATGGAGGATGGGAAGCAGCGCGCCTCGCTGGTCGCGATGGGCTGCCGCGAGGTCGCGGACCACAGCCTCGGTCGCCGCGGTCGTCGCGGTCGCCGCGCTTGTCGCGGTCGTCGCGCTTGCCGCCCCCGTCGACGTGGGATTCATGAGCTTCCTCCAGCGGACAGGTGGAACAAAAACGATGACGGCCCTCGGTCACGGGGAGCGGACCCGCCCCGGGTTGGTCACCCGGGGCGGGTTTTCACCATGAGCGGTTGACCCCGCGCCGGCCGACGGGCGGTTCAGGCAACGATGTTTTTGTCGTGCCAGTTGGCGATGGTGTCTGGGTCGTATCCGAGCTGGGTGAGTACTTCGTCGGTGTGCTCGCCGAGCAGGGGTGCGCCGGTGATGGCCGGTTCGAAGGCGGAGAATTTGATCGGGCT
>NZ_DASQVQ010000185.1:0-41769 GCF_035640695.1 Mycobacterium sp. | reverse complement strand
AATTTCGACGAGGTCATCGCCACCCGAGACCAACTGGTCGCGGAAACCGGTGTCCGGTTGGTGGTCGCGTCGGTGCAGGACGACATCGACGCCGGCCGTGTCGTCGACAACGGTTCGTCGCGCAACTCGCTGCAGACCGTCACGTTGCTGCGCGGTATTCGTGAGAACAGCTTCGACGCGGCCTTCGGCGGCGCGCGTCGTGACGAGGAGAAGGCCCGAGCCAAGGAGCGGGTGTTCAGCTTCCGCGACGAGTTCGGTCAGTGGGACCCGAAAGCCCAACGGCCAGAACTGTGGAACCTCTATAACGGCCGGCATCGCAAGGGCGAGCATATCCGCGTGTTTCCGCTGTCGAACTGGACCGAGTACGACATCTGGTCCTACATCGGCGCCGAGAACATCACCCTCCCGGCGATCTACTACGCCCACCGCAGGACGGTGTTCGAGCGCGACGGCATGCTGCTGGCGGTGCACCGGTTCATGCAACCGAGGGACGGCGAGAAGGTCTTCGAGACAAGCGTGCGGTTCCGCACGGTCGGCGATGTCACATGCACGGGCTGCGTCGAATCAACGGCGGCCGCGGTCGACGAGATCATCGCCGAGACCGCGTTGTCCCGGCTCACCGAACGGGGGGCCACCCGGGCCGACGACCGCATTTCCGACGCGGGGATGGAAGACCGCAAGCGGGAGGGCTACTTCTGATGGCCACGCTGTTGCGCATCGCTACCGCGGGATCCGTCGATGACGGCAAGTCCACCCTGATCGGTCGATTGCTGTTCGACTCCAAAGCAGTGATGGAGGATCAGTTGGCCGCCGTTGAGCGCACCTCGAAGGAGCGCGGAAACGACTACACCGACCTCGCTTTGGTCACCGACGGCCTGCGATCCGAACGAGAGCAGGGCATCACGATCGACGTCGCCTACCGCTACTTCGCAACGCCGAAGCGAAAATTCATCATCGCCGACACCCCCGGCCACATTCAGTACACCCGCAACATGGTGACCGGCACCTCGACAGCGCAATTGGCGATCGTGCTCGTCGACGCGCGCCACGGTCTGCTGGAACAATCCCGTCGGCACGCGTTCCTCGCGTCACTGCTCGGCGTGCAGCACATCGTCCTGGCGGTCAACAAGATGGACCTGATCGACTGGGATCAGGAAAGATTCGACAACATCCGTGACGACTTCTACGAGTTTGCCGCACGGCTGGATGTCCACGACGTCACGACGATTCCGATGTCGGCGCTCAACGGCGACAATGTCGTCACCAAATCCGACAAGGCCCCGTGGTATGAGGGCCCGGCGCTGCTGTCTCATTTGGAAGAGCTTTACATCGCGGGCGACCGCAACCTGGTCGACGTGCGCTTCCCGGTCCAGTACGTGATCCGGCCACAGACCCGCGAACACCGCGACCACCGCAGTTACGCCGGCACCGTCGCCAGCGGCGTGATGCGGCCCGGCGACGAGGTGATCGTGCTGCCCAGCGGAAAGACCACCCGCGTCGCCGCGATCGCAGGTCCGAACGGTCCCGTGTCGGAAGCCTTTCCGCCGATGGCAGTATCGATACGCCTGGCCGACGCCCTCGACATCTCCCGCGGCGACCTGGTCGCGCGGATCAACAATCAGCCGCGCGTGACTCGAGAATTCGACGCAACGGTGTGCTGGATGGCCGACGATTCGGCGCTGGAGCCGGGTCGCGACTACATCATCAAGCAGACCACCAAGACCACCCGCGCGCGGGTCACTGCACTGGATTATCGGCTCGACGTCAACACCCTGCACCGCGACCAGCGCGCAACGGCGCTGAAACTCAACGAACTTGGGCGCATCACGCTACGCACCCAATCGCCGTTGATGGTCGACGAGTACACCCGCAACGCCAGCACCGGGTCGTTCATTCTCATCGACCCGACCACCAACGGAACCGTCGCGGCCGGGATGGTGTTGCGCGACATGTCGGCGCGCGATGCCGCCGCCCGCGCGTCGAGCCCGAACACCGTCAAGCACCGGTCGCTGGTCGCCGCCGCGGACCGGTTGTCACACGGCGCCACCATCTGGTTCACCGGACTGTCGGGCTCGGGCAAGTCGTCGGTGGCGATGCTCGCCGAGCGCAAGCTGCTGGAGTCGGGCAGACCCGCCTACGTTCTCGACGGCGACAACCTGCGGCACGGACTCAACGCCGACCTCGGATTCAGCATGGCCGACCGCGCCGAAAACCTGCGCAGGCTCGCCCATGTCGCGAAGCTGCTCGCCGACTGCGGACAGATCGTGCTGGTTCCCGCCATCAGCCCGCTCGCCAAGCATCGCGAATTCGCCCGCCAGGTACACGAGGAAGCGGGCGTGCCGTTCTACGAGGTGTTCTGTGACACGCCGCTCGAGGACTGCGAAAAGCGCGACCCGAAAGGGCTGTACGCAAAGGCACGCGCCGGTGACATCAAGGACTTCACCGGTATCGACAGCCCGTATGAGCCGCCGAACCAGCCGGATCTGCGGTTGGACCACTGCCGCACGCAAGAAGAACTCGCCGAGCAGATCGTCGACCTGTTGGCGTCGCGCCGATGACCGACCACGCGTTGGCCGCCACGCTGGCGACGAAGGCCGGCCGGCTTCTGCTCGAAGTGCGCAATGAGGTAGCCGACGCCACCGCCGGCGAACGGAAAGCGGCGGGCGACAAGCGATCACACGACTTCCTGATGAAAGCGTTGGCCGAGCTCCGTCCAGCGGACGCGGTGCTTTCCGAGGAGGGTGTCGACGACCCTGTCCGGCTGTCGGCCGCCCGGGTCTGGATCGTCGACCCGTTGGACGGGACTCGCGAGTTCTCCGAGCCGGGCCGCGACGATTGGGCCGTGCACGTCGCGCTATGGCAATCCGGCGAACTGGCCGCCGGTGCCGTCGCCCTCCCGGCCCAAGGCGTTACACTCGCAACCCCGCGTCTCCCGCCACCGCCGCCCGCTCCACCCTTACCGCGGATCGTGGTGTCCCGCACTAGGCCGCCGGCGATCGCACTCGAAGTTTGCGACCAGCTAAGCGGCACGCTGGTCGAGATGGGTTCGGCAGGCGCGAAGGTGGCGTCGATCGTGCAAGGCATCTCCGACGTCTACCTCCACGCCGGAGGCCAATACGAGTGGGACAACGCGGCGCCGGTCGCGGTGGCCCGGGCGGCGGGCCTGCACGCGTCCCGCATCGACGGCTCGCCGCTGGAGTACAACCGGCCAGACCCGCTGGTGCCAGATCTACTGGTCTGCCGACCCGAACTGGCAGACCCGGTCCTCGCCGTCACCGGCTGACGGTCGCGAATTAGCTCCCCCTCGATGGCAGAATTCGCAGCATGCGGATGTCGGCCAAGGCGGAGTACGCCGTCAGGGCCATGGTCGAGTTGGCGTCCGTCGATGAGGGCAACCTGGTCAAGACCGACGACCTGGCAAAGGCGCAGGGAATTCCGCCGCAGTTTCTCGTCGATATCCTGTCTGACCTGCGCACGGACCGGCTCGTCCGAAGCCGCCGGGGCCGCGAGGGCGGTTACGAGTTGGGCCGGCCGGCGGCCGAGATCAGCATCGCCGACGTGCTGCGGTCCATCGACGGTCCGCTCGCCAGCGTCCACGACACCGGACTAGGCGATTTGCCGTATTCCGGCGCCACCGCCGCCCTGACCGATGTGTGGCGGGCGCTGCGGGCCAGCATGCGCTCGGTTCTCGAGGAGACAACGCTCGCCGACGTTGCGGCCGGTGAGCTGCCGGGTCATGTGGGTCGGCTTTCCGATGACTATCTGGAACAGGAACGCAAGCGCGGCCACCGCCCGGTCCATTAGGCGCGGCGTGATTGGCTCAGGCGGATCTTTCGAACGCGTCCAGTACCGCACGTGGAATTCGTCCCCTTGCCGCCACCTGATATCCGTTGCGATTCGCCCACTCGCGGATGGCGGCGCTCTGGGCGCGATCGGGATGTTCCCGGGTCCGGCTTGCCGAAAGCGGATACCTGGTCTTGCGCCCACCCACGCGGCGGCTCGCCTTTACCCACGGCTGGAGTTGCTCGCGCAACTTCTTCGCATTCTTAGCCGATAGGTCGATTTCGTAGCTGACGCCGTCGAGGGAGAAATTCAGCGTCTCTTCGGCGGGCGAGCTGTCGCCGAGATCGTCGACCAAGGTCACCGTCACTTTTCTCACCATGTGCCTACCGGCCCTTTCGCATTCTCGCCCGTCCGTTCACTGCCTTGCATGGCGGATGGAGGCAAGCCTGGGACAACAAACTAAATTACTCCATCGGGGGCATATTACATACCAATGTGCTGGATTTGAACGGCTTCGACGACTTTGAGTATTGCGTCGATCGCGGAGTCACCAGACCCGAGATACGGCGCCATCCAGCCCGAAAAACCGCTGGTTGATTGCCGCGCAGTGATTTATCCGTCCGAATGCGGGAATGCAGCCGGTATGAACGTGCTCGTGCCGGAAACCGGCGGCGCGGCCCAGCTCGACGCCGCGGTCGCCGCCCGGTCACGCGTTCGCTCCGGCGAGCACACCGGCCCGACGAGCGGCCTGGCACCCGGCTTCGCTCAGGCCAACCTCGTCGTACTCCCGGCCAACGATGCCCTCGACTTCCTGCGCTTCTGCGTGCGCAACCCGAAGCCGTGCCCGGTCTTGGAGGTCACCGACACCGGGTCGGCGGAACCCGCCACGCTTGCGCCGGGCGCCGACCTGCGGACTGATCTGCCGCGGTATCGGGTGTTCCACGACGGCGAGCTGATCGACGAGCCGACGGAAGTATCGGGTTACTGGCGAGATGATCTGGTCGGCATGCTGCTCGGGTGCTCGTTTACATTCGAGTGGGCCCTCGCGTCCGCGGGCCTACCCCTTGCGCACCAGGCCCAGGGCGTCAATGTCCCGATGTACGTGACGAATCACCGATGCGCGAGCGCCGGACGATTTGCGGGCCCGTTGGTCGTGTCCATGCGACCGTTCATGCCGGCCGATGTCCCTCGCACGGTCGCGATCTCGGCCCGTTTTCCGTTGATGCACGGCGCACCGGTGCATGTCGGAGACCCCGCACCGCTTGGCATCGCGGACCTCGACGCACCCGACTTTGGTGAGCCGGTGCAGATCCCGGCGGGACACGTGCCGGTCTTCTGGGCGTGCGGAGTGACACCACAGGCCGTCGCGCTCCAGACACGCCCGGAGCTTGCGATCTTCCACGCGCCCGGGCACATGTTCATCACCGATCGACCACACGCAGATTTCGACATCAAGGAGAGCAATGCGTTCCAATGACGCCGCGGAGCCCGCCGCCATCCGCAAGGCCGTGGCCGGTGCAGCAATCGGAAACGCGGTCGAATGGTTCGATTTCGCGATCTATGGCTTGCTGGCCACATACATCGCCAAGAAGTTCTTTCCGTCCGGCGACGAGACGGCGGCGCTGCTGAACACATTCGCCGTATTCGCCGCCGCGTTTTTCATGCGCCCGTTGGGTGGGCTGTTCTTCGGACCGCTCGGAGACCGGATCGGGCGCCAACGCGTGCTGGCGGTGGTGATCTTGCTGATGTCCGCCTCGACGCTGGCCATCGGCCTGCTGCCGAGCTTCGATGCGATCGGCGTGGCCGCTCCGCTGCTGCTGTTGTTTCTGCGTTGCCTGCAAGGCTTTTCGGCCGGCGGTGAGTACGGAGGCGGGGCATGCTTCTTGGCCGAGTATGCGCCCGACAAGCACCGCGGCTTCATCGTCGCGTTCCTGGTCTGGTCGGTGGTGATCGGCTTCCTGCTGGGGTCGGTGACGGTGACCGTGCTGCACGCGGTGCTTCCCGCGAATGCCATGAACGCCTACGGCTGGCGCGTCCCGTTCTTGATGGCCGGGGCGCTCGGGGTCGTCGGGCTCTACATCCGGCTGCGCTTGGATGACACGCCCGAGTTCAAGCAGTTGCGCGAAACCCACGCCTTGGCCGAATCGCCGCTCAGGGAAGCGATCACGACCGCGTGGCGGCCCATCCTGCAGGTGGCCGGCCTGGTGATCATCCACAACGTCGGCTTCTACGTCGTGTTCACATACCTACCGACCTACTTCACCGAGACCCTGAAGTTCACCAAGACGAACGCGTTCGTCTCGATCACGGTGGCCAGCATCGTGGCGCTGCTTCTGATCCCGCCGCTGGGCGCGCTGTCGGACCGGATCGGCCGACGGCCGTTGCTCATCGCTGGCTCGGTTGGCTTTGCAGTATTCGCCTATCCTCTTTTCCTGCTGCTGAATTCGGGGTCTCTAATCGCGGCGATCGCCGCGCACGCCGGGCTCGCCGCGATCGAGGCGGTGTTTGTCTCGGCGTCACTCGCGGCGGGCGCGGAGCTGTTCGCCACTCGAGTCCGTTCCAGCGGCTTTTCGGTCGGCTACAACGCGTCCGTCGCCATCTTCGGTGGAACCACGCCCTACGTCGCGACATGGCTCGTGCACCGCACCGGCAGCAACCTCTCCCCCGCGTATTACATGATCGCTGCGTCGGTCATGACGCTCATAACGATCCTGACCATGCGCGAGACCGCGGCGCGCCCACTGCCGCAGACCACCCGTCTCACCGACTCTTCTCCGATAGCTGGACCGACTCGATGATCGCCCGCACAGTGCGCCGGCAACGCCCGCACTCGGCGCCGGCACCGCACACCTTCGCGACCTTTTTTGTCGTCGAGGCGCCAGCGGCCACCGCGTCGGCGACTTCTTGACTGGTCACACCTCTGCACAGGCACACGAACATCAGAAGAGCCCCGTCAAAAGTCTTCGTCGATGTGCATCATGTGCCAAAACTTGCCGACAAACGGCGGCGGATAGGCGCCCACCCCTGCACCGGCCATCCATTCGGCGGCCACATCTGGATCCTCAACCCAATGCCGCGCCTCGTCTTCGCTGTCGATGTCCTGGAGGATGAACACCTCACTCGCATCGTCGAACGCCCGGTAGATCCATACGCGCCGAATACCCGCTGCCTTGAATCGGTCGACCGCCTGCCGAACCCGGGCGACGAGGGCGGTCACATCGTTGATCGACGCCATTGCGCCCACGACGATGCCGGGTGGCGCTGCCTCCGAAGACGCTGTCAGATCCAGCTTTTCCACTATCTCACCGGCGAACACACCCGGGATGTCCTGCACGCCAACCGCATCGAACCAGTCGAAGAAGACCCGCGATCGCAGCAGATCAACGATCGGTTCGGGGTTGCGAATGGCCATGGTTACCAGCACCCGCCCGCGGTCCCACGTCGACGCGTACACCAGCACGTGGTGCGCCCCGATGTCGGCGAGCTCCTGCTTGCGGCTCTGCAGTAGCGGCCACACGCTTCGGGGATCGGGCACACGGTAGTCGGAAGCGAGTATGAGCGTGCGCGCGCGGGACTCGGCCATGCCCTAACCGCTGGCCGGCAGCGGTTTGGCTACCACCATCGTCCCTCCGTGTCAGAAAGCGGTGCCAGAGCCCCTCAGCGCCGTGCGGACATGGTCGCGTAGCTCGTCGTGATCCGGCAAGTCCCCGCCGCGAATGATGGTGTCGTCGCGACCCACGATGAACAGAAAGCCATCAGCTCTTCGAGTTGGACGGCATGATGGTCGACATGCCCGTACTGCGGCATGCAGAACAGATCATCGGCGCCAGCGGTCAACCCCAGCAGAAGGCCACATCATGACGGCCACCACGGTTCGGTCGCCACAATGGCAGCGGTTTGCCGCGACCGCGGCCCGAAGCTGTGGTGCGCCGGCCGGCGACTACGCCGAGCTGTGGCAGTGGTCGGTCCGCCAGCCGGCACGGTTCTGGCGCGCGGTGTGGGAGTTCTTCGACGTACAAAGCCGCAGCGGCTCGCTCGCCGGCGGGGACGACGCCGTCCTCGCCGATGCGTCGATGCCTGGGGCGCGATGGTTTCCCGGCGTGCAGCTGAACTACGTCGACCAGGTCCTGCGGCATGCGCACCAAACGGGACCCGCGGTCATCGGCGTCGACGAGTCGGGCGCGCGGACCGAGATCAGTTGGGCGGACCTGCCCGGACAGATAGGCGCGGTCATGGCGGCCCTGCGCCGCTTGGGCGTGCGGCGCGGCGACACCGTCGCCGCATACCTTCCCGACGTCGCGGAGGCGGCGGTGGCGTTCCTGGCCACCGCAGCGCTCGGCGCGGTCTGGTCGGCGTGCGGTCAGGACTACGCGCCGGAAGGTGCGGGCTCACGTCTCTGCCAGCTCAGCCCGAAGGTCTTGTTCACCTCCGACGGCAGTCGGCATAACGGGCGGTGGATCGACAAGCGCGCACACGCGGCCGAGTTGCGGTCGCTGCTGCCTGATGACCCGTCGATCATCCTCATTGGTGGCGGCGAGAGCAGCGCTGCGCTGCGTTTTGAGGATCTGGTTGCCGAGCCGCAAGAGCCCGAAGTCGAGGCAGTTCCGTTCGATCACCCGCTGTGGGTGCTGTTCAGTTCCGGCACCACCGGCCGGCCCAAGGGCATCGTTCACGGCCACGGCGGGGTGGTGCTCGAGCACCTGAAAGCGGCCGGTTTGCACGCGAACTTGGGCACCGATGACGTCTTCTTCTGGCAGACCGCCTTGAGCTGGATGATGTGGAACTTCCGGCTGGCCGGACTCCTCTGCGGATCAACGGTCGTGTGCTACAGCGGCCATCCGCTGTACCCGGATGCAGGCCGTCTCTGGCGACTGCTGGCCGACGAGCAGGTGACATATTTCGGCACCAGCCCGGGGCAATTGCTTGCGTCGCGCAAGGCCGGGCTCACGCCGGGATCCACGCATGATCTGAGCCGACTGCACACAGTCGGCAGCACCGGATCGCCTTTGGCGGCAGATTTATTCACCTGGGTCGGCTCCCACGTTGGCACAGATGTGACCGTGTCGTCGATCAGCGGCGGGACCGACGTCGTCACGGCTTTCGCAGGTGGAACACCCGGGGTGCCGGTTGTCCCCGGCGAACTTGCCACGATCTATCTCGGCGCGGCGGTGGAATGCTGGTCACCCGACCGGCACTCGCTGACCAACGAGGTCGGCGAGTTGGTCATCACGGTGCCGATGCCGTCGATGCCGATCGGGTTCTGGCACGACGAGGACGGATCCCGTTATCGCAGCGCATATTTCGCACACGAATGGACCGACGGCCCGGCGCCGGGGGTGTGGCGCCACGGCGATTGGGTCACGGTTACCGACCGGGGCTCGCTCATCATTCATGGCCGCAGCGACGCCACGCTGAATCGACACGGCATCCGGATGGGCTCAGCCGAGATCTATGAAGTCGTCGAGGCCATGGACGAGATCGGCGAGGCGTTCATCGTCGGCGTCGACGGACCCGATGGCAGCTACTGGATGCCGTTGTTTGTCGCGATGGCCTCGGGCCATCGGTTGAACGATGACCTTATCGACAAGATCCGCAACAAAATTCGCTCGACACTATCGCCCAGGCACGTGCCCGACGAGGTCATCGACGCGCCGGCCATCCCGCACACCCGCACCGGCAAGAAGCTGGAGGTGCCGATTACCGGTATCCTCGCCGGCCGCACCGACGTGGCCATCGACCCGCGCGCGCTCGACAACCCTGACCTGATCGAGTGGTATCGCGAACGAGGCCGACTGCACCGCTGGTGAGGACGCGACCGGCCACCCCGGGTTCGCCATCTCACCCGCGCACCAAAGCCGCGGATTCAAGCAGCTCGTCAAGGGCAACGTTGAAGTCATCGGCCAATCGCCACACGTCGGGCACCAGATCAGGGCAGGAGATGACACCCACGTTCAATTTTCCGTTCAGCGACATCACCGTGATATTCAGACCGCAGCCGTGGAACAACGGGCCGAGGGGATACAACGCGTCCACTTTGCAGCCCATGAAATACAGCGTTGTTTGCGGGCCCGGCACATTCGAGATGATCAAACTGTGCACCGGTTTCCCGGTGAGCGGTGTGCTGGCCACAAGCCGCAAAACGGTGCCGAAGACCGCCCGGGCGGCGACTTGCGTCCAGTCCTGCAGCAGCGTGGGACTGATGGCCGAGCTGTGATTCTTGGCGGCGGCGTTCGCCCGGGCAATCGCCCGTAGTCGTTCCGCGGGGTCGCCGATGTGGGTCTCGAGTCGGCAGAACATGCCCGACAGCTGGTTGTGACCCGGGCGATCGGACTGGTCGTGCACCGACACCGGCACCATCGCCACCAGCGATCTGGCGGGCAGCTCGTCGTGATCGAGCAAGAACCACCGCAGCACCGCGGCGCATAACGCCATCACGACGTCGTTGACCGTGACCTTGAAGCGGTTCTTCACCGTCTTGATGGCGTCGAGGTCCAGCTCGGCCAGCGCGATGTTGCGGTCGGCGGTGATCGATGCGTTGAATCGGGTGGCCGGGGCCGCGAATGGTGCAGCCATCGTCACGCCGCTACCGGCCCGCCGCAGCGTTTTCGCGATCGTTGCGACCGTCGTCGGAAGCACATTGGCCAGTTTCAGCGGGCGGGCGGCGAACCTCACCAGGCCACTCGCCGAGATCTCAAACGGGCCGGCCGTCCCGGGGCCCTCCACACGATCCGGCGGCGGCGGTGCCGGTTCGACGCTGCACAGTTGCGACAGCAGGTTTGCACCGGTGACTCCGTCCACCGCAGCGTGATGAATCTTGGTCATCACCGCCAATAGACCTCCCGCGTGCGGGTCGGTATTGGCAATGCCCTCGATCACCCACATCTCCCACAGCGGCCGGCTGCGGTCGAGCGGCGCGGACGCGATGTGCCCGCAGATGTCGGCCAATTCGGTGCGTCCTCCCGGCGACGGCACGCCGATGCGGTACAGATGCCGATCGAGGTCGAACGCATCGTCTTCGACCCACACCGGATGGTCCAGGTTGAGCTGGCTGTCGGCCAGTTTCGCCCGGAATTGCGGTATGGCCGCGAGCCGCCGCGCCAGCTCGTCGCGAAACCGATCGAAGGTGTAGCCACCGGGCATCGTTGAGGTGTCCAGTTCGATTATCGAGCACACATGCAGGGGCTGGGTGGGGCTCTCGATGTAGAGGAAACTCGCGTCGAGTCCACTGAGCCGTTCCATGCGCCGATGCTAGGCGCGATGACGCCGTGTCAAGCCCAATCGGCCCGAACCGCAACAAGTTGCGTGAATCTTTCACGCTGCGATTATCGGGCTCACCGGGGCACGCGCTTAGTTGGACGCGTATTCGACCATCGGCTCAGTTTCCGCGACCGAACCCCTCGCAATGGTCAAGTTGTCGGGCCGTATCACATACCGGGTGCCGTCGGCCGGGTTGGTCACGTCCCACCCGCCCGGCGAGCGCACCGCGTCGGCCAGTTCGATGCTTGCGCCGTCACTGAGGCGCACGCCTCGGTAGTAGAGATTCCCGGATCCGCCTCGGCAGACCACCAGCACCGACTTGGTGGTGCGAGCGACGGCCGCGGCAGTGCTTGCAGCGTCACAGCGGGCGTTGGGATAGTCCAGGAACCCCCGCGCGTCGGCGCCGGACACGCCGTTGGCGGGCTGTGACGCGGGCGGCGACGACGTTGTCGTCGAGGGTCGCGGCGATGTCCCGGCTGTAGTGGGTTCACTGGTCGTTTGGGTCATACTCGGGCTCGGCGGCACCGCCACGCTCGCCGGCGGCGCGTTAGTTCGGTCTGGCCCGAAGGCCAGCCACAGCGCCGCGGCGAGCGCGAGGATGAGCAACGCCACAGCCGCGCCGGCCAGCACCAACTGTCCGGGCCCGAAACCACGCCGCTGCTGCACAGGTGTTGGGGGCCGACGGGCAGGCCCGAGGTACGGGGTGTAGCCCGTTGCGGTCGGGTTGGGCCACTGCGCCGGAAACTGGCGGGTGCTCGCCGGCTGTGGGTGGTGAGCAGCGGTTGCGGACGTCGACTGGTCCAACGCCGCTGTCGAGCGTGCCGCACCGGCAAGCTCTCCGGCGGAGGAAAAACGGTCTCGGGGTTCTTTAGCCATGCCACGGGCGATGACCCCGTCGAACGCGGGGTTCAGTCCCGGTCGCGCTGCGCTGGGCCGCGGCGGTGCAGCGAGGAGGTGAGCGCTGATCAGCTGGCTCACTTCCCCCGCTGGGAACGGCGGCCGGCCGGTAAGGCATTCGTAGAGCACACACGCCAGGGAGTAGACATCGGCCTGCGGGCCCACCCGTGCGTTGGCGAACCGTTCCGGGGCCATGTAAACGCACGATCCGATCGCCGCACCCGCACTGGTAAGTCCGCTATCCCCACCCAGGTGTGCGATGCCGAAGTCGACGAGGTAGACGAACCCACTCGGAGTAAGCAGCACGTTCTCCGGCTTGACGTCACGGTGCACGAGGCCGTCGGCATGTGCGGCGTCCAGCGCGGCGGCTACCTGTGCGACTATCGAGGCGGCGCGCGCCGGGTCAAGGGGCCCGCTTTCCGCCAACACCGTTTTCAGGTTGGCACCCTCAACTAGCCGCATGTCGATATAGAGGACACCGCCGATGTCGCCCCAGTCATGCACCGGGATGACGTGCGGCTCCTGCAGGCGCGCAGCGACCCGAGACTCGCGTCGAAATCGTTCTTGAAAATCCGCGTCGGCCGCCAGCTCCGTGCGGAGCAGCTTGAGCGCAACCATCCGGTCCCTGACGGTGTCGTAGGCCCGATACACCTCGCCCATCCCGCCGATGCCGATGAGCGAACGCAGTTCGTAGGGGCCGAACATGGTGCCGACGCGCGAACCCGCGCGCGATGAGACCATTCGGATACTCCCAGTCCCCGACCCGATACGTGTGCTACCGCCCATTGTCCGGCGGCGATTCTTCGCGGTGGTTTCCGGTAACGCGCTACCGGAAACCTTCGGTGACGCACCGACCGCACCAATCCACACGGTACAACGTAAGTATTTCGGGCGAATCCCACCGATGGCCGAGAATGCAGCCAATCTGCAAGCGCCGCACAGCCACACCTCGCCGCTTCGTCGCTGCAGTGCCATCGCGGCCGAGGTCGGATACCCGGTCGACACCATGCACCGCCACTACACGTCCAAATAGGCCGGCGCTGTGACATCGGCCGGGCAAATCCGCGGCGCGGGCGTCGACATGACTCGAACGGAGCAGTATCGTTTCGCTATCCCCCCGATACAGGGTGGCTGGCCGACTTCCCGTTCTTGGCAACTAGGTCTTCAGTGTCAATGTCGAGTTGCATGTTAGAGATGGTGACCGATCGGGCACCGTCTGGGCGGAAGTCTATTTGTACGTCGTGGCTCCCCCCGCGCGGCTGTGCGGCACGGGGGCTTCGAGAGAGTGGTTCCACCATGAATGAGCTTGAACAATTGACCCGCGATGTGCGTGGGTTCGCCGCCGAGGTACGAAGGCTGGGTTACTCGTCTGTGGCTAGCGGGCATGAGAACCAGTTCCTTGAGTTGTCCGAGCGTATGGCCCGACACGCCGACGCCGTCGATCGGGCCCAGTAACCGACGTTAACGCCAACCGCGGGCCGCGCTCTCGCGTGGCAATTGCGTGTCACCCGACGCCAGGAAGGTAGCCAGCTAAACATGGTAACCCGTGTTTACCTGGACAGACACCTTCCGGGCACGTGTGCGGGCGGAGGGATTCGAACCCTCACGCTCTCTCGAGCACCGGCACCTAAAGCCGGCGCGTATTCCTGTTTCGCCACGCCCGCCGCGTCGTGATCGTACCGCCTCGCTCGCCCGGCTCGATGCGTTCGTCGGGCCGAAGGACCGCGCGGTACCGTTGAACGGTGTCCACTACGCGGCGTAGGAGGCCAGCGCTCATCGCGCTGGTATTCGTCGCATCGCTTGCCTGCCTAGCCCTGGCCTGGTGGCAGTGGCAACGCTTCGAGTCCGCGACGGGCACCGGCCAGAACCTCGGCTACGCCCTGCAATGGCCGCTTTTCGCGGTGTTCGTGGTTTACGCGTACCGCAAATTCGTCCGCTATGAAGAAGAGCCGCCGCCCATTCACAAGCCCGACGAGGTCACCGAGATTCCCGCCGGCCTGCTGCCCGAGCGCCCCAAGCCGCCCGCTGATCAAGCCGACGACCCGGCGCTCACCGCGTACAACGCCTATCTCGCCAAGCTCGCCGAGGACAACAAACACGATCGAAGGACATCCGCATGAGCTCAGAGACGAGCAGCTCAGAGGCCAGCACGGAGACGACGGACAAGAACAGCATCCGCATCGCACTGCTTGGGTACCGAGTGATGGCCTGGGCGACCGGCATCTGGCTGATCGCATTGTGCTACGAGCTCGTCCTCCACTATGTCGTGCAAGTGGAAAATCCGCCCAGCTGGATCGGCGTCGTCCACGGCTGGGTGTACTTCGTCTACCTGCTGGCCACGTTGCATCTTGCCGTGAAGGCGCGCTGGCCGCTCTTGACTTCGATCGGGACACTGCTCGCCGGCACGATTCCATTGCTCGGCATCATCGTCGAGCACTTCCGCACCAAGGACGTCAAGCAGAAATTCAACCTCTAGCGCCGACTGTGCGGATTCGTACGTCCGCGCGGCGTGTCGCGTACGAAACCGCACAGTCGACGCCTCTAGGCGCACGCCAGCGTTCGCAGCGCCGGCAGCAGCAGAGCCAGCGCGCGACCCCGATGCGACACCGCATCCTTTTCGGCCGGGCCGAGCTGTGCCGCGCTGCGGGTCTCCCCTTCCGGGACGAACACCGGGTCGTAGCCAAACCCGCCGTCGCCGTGGGGTTCCCGCGCAATCCGCCCTGGCCAGCGGCCGCGCACCACCACCTCGCCCGAAGCCGAAACCAATGCGCTTGCCGATACGAACGCCGCGCCGCGCCGCGCGTCGGGCACGTCGCGCAGCTGTTCCAATAGCAGCGCATTGTTCTCCGCGTCGTGGCCGTGCACGCCGGCCCACCGGGCCGACAACACACCGGGCATGCCGTTCAGCGCGTCGACCTCGAGGCCGGAATCGTCCGCCACAGCAGGCAGTCCGGTCGCCGCGAATGCGTCGCGGGCCTTCGCCAGCGCATTCTCCTCGAACGTCGCACCGGTTTCGGGGGCCTCGTCGAAGGGCTCCACCTCATCCAGCGACACCAACTTGATCCCCGAAAGCCCGGCGGCGTCGAGCACCCGACGCATCTCGGCCAACTTCCTGAGGTTACGGCTGGCCACGAGCAGACGCGTCAACTCAGCTTCCGAACGCCTTCTTCGGCGCCGGCCGCTCCGGCAGCACTCCCGGATACGGCAGCTCCAGCGCCGCGCGCTGGATCTCGAACAGCTTCTCCGTCGCGCCCAGCGCCGCGTCGAGCAGTTTGTCCAGCGTCGACCGTGGGAACGTGGCGCCCTCACCCGTGCCCTGAATTTCCACCAGCGTGCCGGTGTCGGTGGCAACCACATTCATATCCACCTCGGCGCGGGCGTCCTCCTCGTACGGCAGGTCGACGCGGACTCGCCCGTCGACCACGCCGACGCTGACCGCGGCGATCATGCACGACAGCGGCCGCGGATCGTTCAACTGACCCGCGGCGGCCAGGTATGTCACCGCGTCGGCCAGCGCGACGTACGCACCGGTGATCGCCGCGGTGCGAGTGCCGCCGTCGGCCTGCAGCACGTCGCAGTCGATGGCGATCGTGTTCTCGCCCAGCGCGGCCAGGTCGACGCAGGCCCGCAGCGAGCGGCCCACCAGCCGGCTGATCTCCTGCGTTCGCCCGCCGAGGCGGCCCTTGACCGATTCTCGGTCCGAGCGCTCATGCGTCGAAGCCGGCAGCATCGCGTACTCGGCGGTGAGCCAGCCCTCCCCGCTTCCCTTGCGCCATCGCGGCACACCCTCGATCACACTGGCCGTGCACATCACCCGGGTCTGACCGAACTCGATCAGCACCGACCCCGCGGGATGCACGGTGAACCCGCGGCTGATCGTCACCGGGCGCAGCTCGTCGTCGAGCCGCCCGTCTTCTCGACTGGACACGCCGACCACCCTACGGGTGCCTACCGACCGACTGTCAGCGTCTCCTGGGCGACCACCGCGCGCACCGGCCCGTGGAACTCGGCCTTGGCCTCGGTGATGACATCCTCGCGCGACGTCCACGGCGGGATGTGGGTCAACAGCAGCTCACGCACACCGGCGCGGGCCGCGATCTGGCCCGCCTCGGTCCCGGACAGGTGCAGGTGCTCGGGACGTTCGGCCGGAGCATGGGTCCACGATGCCTCGCACAGGAACGCGTCGGCGTCGCGCGCCAGCTCCACGAGCGAATCGCAGAGGCCGGTGTCGCCGCTGTAGACCAGCACCGCGCCGGACCGGTCGGTGATCCGCAAGCCGTAAGCCTCCGTCGGGTGCGCCACCAACCGAGGCAGCACCGTCAGCGAGCCGAACCGCACCTCCTGCCCGTCGGCCCAGTGCCGCACGTCGAAGATGTCGGAGAAGTCGTCGATCTCGCCGCCGTACGGCGATGACGCCTGCGCGAGCCGCGACCACGTGTCGCTGGGCCCGTACATCAATGCCTTGCTGGTGGGCGCGGACGGGTGGTAGCGGCGCCAGACGAACAACCCCGGCAAATCGAGGCAATGGTCGGCGTGCAGATGGCTCAGCAACACATGCACCGAGCTGGGATCCGCGTGCCGTTGCAATGCGCCGAGCACGCCTCCGCCGAAGTCGATGACCAACGGCGGAGCGTCAGGAGCCATTACCAGATATCCCGACGCCGGCGAATCCGGTCCGGTAACGCTGCCCGAGCAGCCAAGGACAGTGATCCGCACGCTCACAAGCTTGCCATGCCCTTTGTTCTCTTGACGAAAACATGGCTGCAATAGGCGACCAGTATCATTCCAGCGCGCCAACGTGACGCCGGACAGGTCGCACGCCGTCCAGCGCGGGCCCGAGAAATCGCGCGGCCAGCCGTTTGAATGCGTCCGGGTCGCCGGTCGCTTCAAACAACCGACTAGCCGGCGGGGCGTCATGCGGGCGCAGCAGGTCGAGCTCGGTGAGCACCCTGACCAGCTCCTTGGCCGTCTCCTCGGCGCTCGACACCAGCGCCACCGATTCGCCCATCGCGAGCTGGATCAATCCGGACAACAGTGGATAGTGGGTGCAACCCAGCACCAGCGTGTCGACGCCGGCGCGCTGCAACGGCTCGAGGTAGCCCTCGGCCAGTCCGAGTACCTGACGGCCGCTGGTAATGCCCCGTTCGACGAAGTCGACGAACCGCGGGCACGCGACGCCGATGACCTCGGTATCCCGGGCGGCGGCAAACGCGTCCTGGTAGGCGCCCGACGAAATCGTCGCCTCGGTGCCGATCACGCCGATGCGGCCGTTGCGCGTAGTCGCGACCGCACGGCGCACCGCGGGCAGGATCACCTCCACCACCGGCACCGGGGCATAGCGTTCCCGCGCGTCACGAAGGCACGCCGACGACGCGCTGTTGCAGGCGATGACCAGCGCCTTGACGCCGCGGGTGACGAGGTCGTCGCCGATCGCCAGCGCGTGCGCGCGAATTTCGGGAATGGTCAGCGGCCCGTAGGGGCCGTTGCCGGTGTCGCCGACGTAGACGATGTCCTCGTCCGGCAATTGGTCGATGATCGCGCGCGCGACGGTCAAGCCGCCCACACCGGAATCGAAAATCCCGACCGGCACCAATGGGGACCTCACCGGGTCATCGGTGGCGTTGTCGCCCTGCCACGGCGCAACGCGCGGGCCTTGCGTTCCGGACTGGACAGCAGGTAGGCGGCCAGCACGCCTGCGATACCCCCGCACAAGTGACCCTGCCACGAGATGCCGGTACAGCCCTGTACGGGCACCGCACCCCAGAGGATGCCGCCGTAAATGAACAGCACGATCAGCCCGATGATGATCTCCCACAAGTTGCGGGTGAACCACCCGAACACCAGCAGGAAGGTCAGCCAGCCGAAGATCAGACCCGACGCGCCGATGATGTTGGAGTTGACGCCGCAGGTGGATCCGACCTCGCCGATCAGCCAGGTGCCGAAACCGCCGAGGATCCAGATGATCGCGGTGGCAAAGATGAACCGTGACAGCCCGGCCAACGTCATCAGGAAGCCCAGCACCAGCGCGGGACCGGTGTTGGCGATCAGGTGCTGCCAGCTTGCATGCAGCAAGGGCGCGAAGACGATGCCCCATAACCCGTCGGCCTCCAGCGGCCGGATGCCGTTCTCATCGAGGCGGTCGCCGCTGAGCTGATTGACGACCTCGATGATGTACAGCAGCGCGACGAAGCTGACGATCGTGATGCCGCCGGTGACCCACACCGGCCGCTTCTTTCGCGGCGGCGTGGCCGGATAACCGACCGGCTGAATCATGCGCGACCCGCCTCGGCTTCTCGCCTAGCCGTCATGCCCATAGCTGCCCTTCCAGCGCGTCCTCGGCTTCGTCCAGGCTACCGGCGTAAGCACCGGTCGACAGATACTTCCATCCGGCATCGGCCACCACGAACGCGATGTCGGCCCGCTGCCCCGCCTCGACGGCCTTGGCCGCCACGCCCAGTGCGGCGTGCAGAACCGCGCCGGTCGAGATGCCGGCGAAGATGCCCTCGGCGGCGACCAGTTCGCGGGTGCGTTTGATCGCCTCGAACGACCCGACCGAAAAGCGTGTGGTCAGCACGTCCGGGTCGTAAAGCTCGGGGATGAAGCCCTCATCGATGTTGCGCAGTGCGTAGACCCCTTCGCCGTACCTGGGTTCGGCCGCGACGATCTGTACGTCGGGCACATGCTCGCGCAGGTACCGGCCGGTGCCCATCAGTGTGCCGGTGGTCCCAAGCCCGGCGACGAAGTGGGTGATCTCCGGCAGGTCGGCCAGCAGCTCCGGGCCGGTGCCGTAGTAGTGCGACTCAGTGTTGGCCGGGTTGCCGTATTGGTAGAGCATCACCCACGACGGGTTCTGCTCGGCCAATTCCTTGGCGTGCGCGACCGCAGTGTTGGATCCACCCTCGGCCGGCGAGTAGATGATCCGCGCACCGTAGAGCTCCAGCAGCTGCCGCCGTTCGATCGAGGTGTTCTCCGGCATCACGCAGATCAGCGCGTACCCCTTCAGCAGCGCGGCCATTGCCAGCGAGATGCCGGTGTTGCCGCTCGTCGGCTCGAGGATCGTGTCGCCCGGCTTGAGGACGCCTTTGCGCTCGGCGTCCTCGATCATCCTGATTGCGGGGCGGTCCTTGATCGAGCCGGTCGGGTTGCGGTCCTCGAGCTTGGCCCACAACCGCACGTGCGGCCCGTCATCCCAGCGGGGTGACAGCCGATGCAGCGCGACCAGCGGCGTGTTGCCGAGGGCCTCCAGCAGTGAGTCGTATCGCGTCAATCTCTAGCCGCCCGCGACGGCCGGCAGGATCGTCACCGAGTCGCCGTCGGCGATCTGGGTGGCCAGCCCGCCGGAGAACCGCACGTCCTCGTCGTTGACGTAGATATTGACGAAACGGTGCAGCTTGCCGTTATCGATGAGGCGCTCGGAGATGCCGGAGTAGTTCGAGTCGAGGTCGCTGATGACCGCCTCGAGCGTGTCGCCCGCCGCAGTGACTCGCTTCTCGCCTCCCGTGTGGGTGCGCAGGATCGTCGGTATCGAGACGCTGACCGTCATGGGTTGACCCTTTCTGCAACGTTTTCGTAGGTGTCGACAACGGTCACCGGCTCCTCGGTGACCTCGCCGTCGACGATGCGGTAACTGCGCAGCTCGTGAGTGTCCGCGTCGCGGGTGGACACCAGCACGTAGTGCGCGTCCGGCTCGGACGCATACGAGACGTCGGTGCGGCTCGGATACGCCTCGGTCGCGGTGTGCGAGTGGTAGATGACGACCGGTACCTCGTCGGCCTCGTCCATCTGGCGCCACACCTTGAGCTGCTCCATCGAATCGAAGCGATAGAACGTCGGCGAACGTTCCGCATTGGTCAGTGCGATGTGCCGCTCGGGCCGGTCGGAGCCTTCCGGTCCGGCGATCACCCCGCACGCCTCGTCGGGGTGATCGGCGCGCGCGTGCGCGACCATGGCGTCGACCAAGTCGGCGCGAATCACCAGCACAGCGTCGCCCCCTTCATGTGAATGCCCCGGGCAACACGTCACGATAGGCGGGTATTCCGTGGGCCGCACTGGCCGCCATCACCGCGATGACCACCGCGCGGGCAAGGCAATCGGCGGCCGCCGCGCCGACCATGGCCGCCAGCCCGGCCTCCTCCGACATGGCCGCGGGTAATCGGCTGCTCGGCGGTGCCTCCACCGCGCCGGTGGCCAACGCGAACACGGTGTCGCCGTCCATCGGGCTGTGCGACGGCCGGATCGCGCGGGCCAGTCCGTCGGCCGCCATGATGCCGACGCGCCGGCATGACGACGGGTTGAGCGCGGCGTCGGTGGCCACGACGCCGATCGTGCTGTTGAACGCCTGCGCGAAACGATCTCGTTCGGCCACCAACGCGGCAAACGCGTCGATCTGAGCCCGCGGCGGGCGAGCAAGCCCGAGTTCGGCGGCCACGAAGTTAGTCCAGGGCAGACCCGTGGCCGGGTCGATGACGTCGCCGACGCAGTTGACCACGACCAGCGCCCCGACCGTCACCCCGGAGCCCAGCACCATCGACGTTGTTCCGATGCCGCCCTTCAGCACTCCTGCGCGGGCGCCGGTGCCCGCACCCACGCATCCACTTCCGACGTCCCTGCTCGCGTTATTGCTTGCGGAGTAACCGAATTCGGCATTCGGCCGCAAATCCCATCCTCCGACGGCCAGATCGAAAATCACGGCAGCCGGCACGATCGGCACCACCTGATCGCCGACGTCGTTCATCATCACGCCGCGACGGTGTTCCTCCAGCCAGCGCATCACCCCGTCGGCGGCTGCAAGGCCATACGCGCTACCGCCGGTCAGCAGCACCGCATCGACATAGCGCACGGTGTTGGCCGGGTCGAGAAGATCGGTCTCGCGGGTGCCAGGAGCACCCCCGCGGACTTCGACCGCACCGACCGTACCCGCCGGCGTCAGCACGACCGTGCTGCCGGTGGCCCAGCCCGTGCCGTGCGCGGCGTCAACGTCCAACCGATGGTGGTGCCCGACGAGGATGCCGCCGACGTCGGTAATGGAACCGCTTGAGGTCAACACTCGCCTCGTTCGCGGGGCGGCATCAGCGCCGCCCCATCAATGCGATTACCAGATACTCCTGCAGCACCGTCAGCCACTGGTAAACGTCGAGGTGCCCGGCCATCGGGTGCTCGGCGGGCAGTTGCTCCGGGCCGTCGGGCCCGATACCGAGCATGGTGCCCAGCGCGAGCCGGACGTCGTTGACCGCGGCTATCCAGGCGTTGGCGTCATCTTCGGTCAGCTCGAAGCGTCCGCCGGCGGGCAGGGTGCGCAACAGCCGTTGACCGGCTTGGCGCTTCGCCTCGATGATGTCGGGCTCGTGCAGGCTGCGCAGCGCGCCGTTGAGGCTTTCGGCCACCGCCGAACCGGCTGGGTGGGTGCGCGTCGAACGGTAGAAATCTGGCAACAGCCGCGCCATCGTGGCATCCTCGGGCCGCCGCGGGTTACCAGTTTTGATCCCCGTAATGTCGGTGAGTTCGTCTGCGGGGGCAGATGATTCGCGGTCGTCGAGCATCGCGATCATCGAGGAGACCAGGCTCTGCAGCAGAGATGCCTCATGGGCGGCCAGAGACGACCGAAAACGTAGGCCGTCGGCGGTGTCGACCCGTTTCCATTTACGCACCAGTGCGTCCGTTCCGAATCGCGTCGGTTAGCGGTCCTGCTGCAGCGTGGCCCACAACCCGGCCGCGTGCAGCTTGGATACGTCGGTCTCCATCGACTCACGGGTGCCCGCCGAGACCACGGCCTTGCCGTCGTTGTGCACCTGCAGCATCAGCTTGGTGGCGTGCGGCTCGCTGTACCCGAACAGTTTCTGGAACACATACGTCACGTATGTCATCAGATTGACCGGGTCGTCCCAGACGATGGTGACCCATGGTGCCTGCGCAGAATCAACCGGAGCGACGTCTTGCTGCTGGCGAGTCCCCGGCCGGGTCCGCGCTGGCGTAACCATGGCCCAAGGATAGCCGCGTGGTCCGACACGGTCACCGGCCTATCCCAAAATGGCCGAGCGCACAGCCGAGTTGTGGGCTCAGACGTCACCCCAACTCGATACGGTTGCCTTGTGCACTCCGTCGCGCTGCTGACCGACAAATACGAGCTGACCATGCTCGCCGCGGCACTGCGCGACGGCGCCGCAGAGCGTCGCACCACGTTCGAGGTTTTCGCTCGCCGATTACCCAACGGGCGCCGCTATGGTGTCGTCGGCGGTACCGGCCGGTTGTTCGAAGCGTTGCCGCACTTCATATTCGACGACGGCGCGCTGCAATTGGTGCGCGGCTTCCTCGATGCCAACACGGTGGACTACCTGGCCGACTTCCGGTTCCGCGGGGACATCGACGGCTACCCAGAAGGCGAATTCTACTTCCCCGGCTCGCCGGTGTTGTCGGTGCACGGTACGTTCGCCGAATGCGTGGTGCTCGAAACCCTGGTGTTGTCAATCCTCAACCATGACACCGCGATCGCGTCGGCCGCCGCCCGGATGGTCAGCGTGGCCGACGGGCGCCCGCTGATCGAGATGGGCTCGCGGCGCACTCACGAACAGGCCGCGGTGGCAGCGGCGCGCGCCGCCTACGTCGCGGGTTTCGCCGGCTCGTCGAACCTCGAGGCGCAACGCCGCTACGGCGTGCCCGCACTCGGCACCGCCGCACACGCCTACACGCTGCTGCACACCGGCCCCGACGGCCCCGACGAGCGGGCGGCGTTCCGTGGCCAAATCGAGGCGCTCGGGTCGCAGACCACACTGCTCGTCGACACCTACGACATCACCGAAGGGGTGGCCAACGCGATCGAGGCGGCCGGAACGGGCCTGGGTGCGGTGCGTATCGATTCCGGCGATCTCGGGGTGCTCGCCCGGCAGGTGCGCAGCCAGCTTGACCAGCTCGGCGCGACCGACACCCGCATCGTGGTGTCGGGCGATCTCGACGAGTTCGCGATCGCCGCGCTGCGTGCCGAGCCCGTGGACAGGTACGGCGTCGGCACCTCGGTCGTCACCGGATCCGGCGCCCCAACGGCGAACATGGTGTACAAGCTCGTCGAGGTCGACGGCATGCCGGTTGCAAAACGCAGCAGCCACAAGGAGTCTCACGGTGGCCGCAAGGAAGCGATGCGGTTGGCCAAGCCCTCGGGCACAATGCTCGAGGAGGTCATTTACCCGGCCGGTAAGCCGCCGCACGTCGAAGAGCCCAGCCGCACGGTGACCGTGCCGCTGGTCCGCGAAGGCGAGATCGTTGCCGACGCCGATCTCGACGCCGCCCGCGCGCGGGTGGCCTCGGGATTGAAATCTCTACCGTGGGACGGGCTGAAGCTGTCTCACGGGGAACCCGCCATTCCGACCCGGCTCGTCCCGGTCGACGCAATCGAGGGGGAGCCACGGCGGCCGAGGTGACCGAGTTGCTCGCCACCGCCGTCGAGGCCCTGGGCGGCACCGAACGCGCAGGCCAGATCGAGATGGCGAAGGCGGTCGCGCACGCGTTTGAGTCCGGAGAGCATCTTGCCGTCCAGGCCGGAACCGGCACCGGCAAGTCGTTGGCCTACCTCGTACCGGCGATCGTGCATGCACTCGAATCCGCCTCGCCGGTGGTCGTCTCGACCGCCACCATCGCGCTGCAACGCCAGCTTGTCGAGCGGGACCTGCCGCGGCTGGCCGATTCACTGGCCGGCTCGCTGCCCCGGCGACCACGCTTCGCGATTCTCAAGGGTCGCGGAAACTATCTGTGCCTGAACAAGATCCACAACGGATCGGCTGACGGCCCGGATGACGCGGATCCACCACAGGAGGCACTGTTCGCACCGTCCACCGCGATCGGTCGCGACGTGCAGCGGCTGACCGTGTGGTCGTCGACCACCGACACCGGCGACCGCGACGAGCTCTCCCCCGGCGTGCCGGACCGGTCGTGGTCACAGGTGAGCGTCTCGGCGCGGGAATGCCTCGGCGTGGCGCGCTGCCCGTTCGGCACCGAATGCTTCGCCGAAAAGGCCCGCGCCGAGGCGGGACGCGCCGACGTCATCGTCACCAACCACGCACTGCTGGCCATCGACGCGATCGCGGACGCCGCCGTATTGCCAGAACACGACATGTTGGTGGTCGACGAGGCGCACGAGCTGGTGGACCGGGTGACGCGAGTGGCCACCGGCGAGCTCGCATCGGCGCCGCTGACTGCGGCTATCCGCCGCGTTGGCCGGTTCGTGCAACCCGAACTGTTGCACCGGCTCGACGCGGCCGCCGCCGCTTTTTCCGAGTTGATCCGCGATAGCGCGCCTGGGCGCATCGATCATCTCGACGAGCGGCTCGGGGTGGCGCTGACGACGCTGCGCGACGCCGCCGACGCCGCGCGCAAGGCCATTGGAGCGGCGCCGTCGGACGCCAAGGCCGCTGCTGCGCGGTCCGAGGCACTGGCCGCCCTCGACGAGATCACCGACACATGCGCACGAATCCTTCTGTCGTTCAACGACGTTCTTTCCGACCGGACCGACGTGGTGTGGCTGGACCATGAAGACAACCGCGGCTCGATACGGGCCGTGCTGCGTGTGGCGCCGCTGTCGGTGGCGGACCTGTTGCGCACCCGCGTGTTCGGTCGGGCCACCGCAGTGTTGACATCGGCCACGCTGACCATCGGCGGGTCATTCGACGCAATGGCATCGGCGTGGGGACTGTCTGCGCAACAACACGATTCGCCGCCGCAATGGCGAGGACTAGACGTCGGGTCCCCTTTCCAGCACGCGAAATCGGGCATACTCTACATCGCGAAACACCTGCCGCCACCCGGCCGCGACGGCGTCGGATCGGCGGAGCAACTCACCGAGATCGCCGGCCTGGTCGGCGCCGCACACGGCCGCACACTTGGGTTGTTCTCGTCGATGCGGGCGGCCAAGACAGCCGCCGAGGCGATGCGGGAACGGCTGCGCACGCCGGTGCTGTGCCAGGGCGACGACGCCACCGGTGCCCTCGTCGAGCGGTTCGCCGCCGACCCGGAAACCTCGTTGTTCGGTACGTTGTCGCTCTGGCAGGGCGTCGATGTGCCGGGCCCGTCGCTTTCGCTGGTGATCATTGATCGCATTCCCTTTCCAAGGCCCGACGACCCGCTGCTGACCGCGCGCCAGCGGGCGGTCGCCGCCCGCGGGGGCAACGGCTTCATGGCGGTCGCGGCCAGCCACGCCGCGCTGCTGTTAGCGCAGGGCGCAGGTCGGCTGCTGCGCCGCGTCGACGACAAGGGCGTGGTGGCGGTGCTCGACTCCCGGATGGCGACCGCCCGCTACGGCGGGTACCTGCGGGATTCCCTGCCGCCGTTCTGGGTCACCACCGACCGGCAAACTGTCCGCGCCGCACTGGATCGTCTCACATGTGCGGCGGGCTGACGTCAAACCAGCGGCGCCGACTTCGCGGGATCAACTATTGTGGCAACGATCATTGCGCCGGTCGCGGACCGTCCACGCCCGAGAGGTAATCCGATGAGTCGACTGCTGGGTGTCGCCGTCGTCGCGGCCGGCACGGCGCTGGTGGTCGCTGGATGCACGAATCTCCTTAGTGGCAAACCGATTTCGGTGTTCAACGACCCATTTCAAGTGGCTGGCATTCCTGCCACCGGCGGCCCGACCGGCTTGCGCCCCGACGCCAAGGGCCCCACCCGTGCGGTCGAGGACACCGACGGCGGCAGGGACGACCAGTTGGCCGCGCAGTCCGTCACCGACATTGAAGAGTTCTGGAACGACGCGTTCACCGATCCTTTGCCGGGCAAGTTCATCCCGATCAAGAAGGTCGTCTCCTGGGACGCCAAGGGCTACAGCGGCATTGATTTCTGCCGTGAGGACACCACCGGCCTCGTCAACGCCGCGTTCTGCGTCACCGACGACACGATCGGATGGGATCGCGGCGAGCTGCTGCCCGATCTGCGAAGCCAGTTCGGTGACATGGCCATCACGATGGTTCTGGCGCACGAATACGGCCATGCCATCCAGAAGATGGCCAAGCTCGTCGACGACAACACGCCCACGCTGGTCGCTGAGCAACAGGCCGACTGCTTCGCCGGGGTGTACTTGCGCTGGGTGGCCGAGGGCAATTCACCGCGGTTCACACTCAGCACCGGCGACGGGCTGAACAACTTACTGGCGGCCATGATCTCCTTCCACGACCCGCTGCTGAACGAAAACGATCCGGAGAGGGGTGTAAATGGACATGGTTCGGCGTTCGAACGGGTCTCGGCGTTTCAATTAGGATTCACCGACGGCGTGCACCCGTGTGCAGCGATCGACGAGAAGGAGATCACCCAACGTCGCGGCGACCTGCCCGCGGCGCTGCAGCAGAAACAATCCGGCGAACTGCCCGTCACCGAGACGTCGGTGAAGTCGGTGATCGAAGCGCTCAACATCCTCTTCAAACCAAAGAACTCGCCGAAACTGAGCTTCGACGAGCGGTCCTGCCCGCAGGTCCAGTCGAGCCCAGCGGTGTCGTATTGCCCGGCCAACAATACGATCTCGGTGAACCTGCCCGAGTTGCAGAAGATGGGCGAGCAAGTCGAAACCGACCGCAACACCGGATTGATGTTCGGCGACAACACCGCGTACTCCGTGCTCACGTCACGGTACATGTTGGCCATTCAGAACGAGCACGGTGGCCTGGTCCTCAATGACGCCGAGGCGGCCCTGCGCACGGCGTGCCTGACCGGTGTGGCGACGACGAAGCTGTCCGAGGAGGTCACCACCTCCGACGGCCACCCGATCGCGTTGACCGCCGGAGACCTCGATGAAGCCGTTTCGGGCGTGCTGACCAATGGTCTGGCGGCCAGTGACGTCAACGGTGAGTCGGTCCCTTCGGGCTTTTCACGGATCGACGCATTCCGCACCGGTGTGCTCGGCGATCAGGACCGCTGCATCAAGCGCTACCCATGATCGTCACACCGCTTTCGTCACATCAAGCCAACGTGACCAGGCCCAACTCATTGTCGCCCGACAACAGGGAATGGTGCGGTAACACCCGCACCGTGTAGCCGACCGATCCGGCTACCGGCAGCGGCGTCGTCGCAGCGAACACGTGATTGCCGTCTGTCGATCCGCTGTGCGTCATCGGCACCAAAACCGGGCTGATCAGCCCGTCTGCAGCGTCCACCCGCCCGAGCACCGCCTGCACCGCCACCTCGTCGGGCCGCAGTCCCGCGAGCTGCACGGTGGCGGTCAACGTGAGCTCCGAGCCGAGCAGCGGTGTGTCCGGCAGCCCGGTGCTGTCCACCTCGGTGATCTGCAGCTTCGGCCACGCCTCGACAACGCGCTGTCGATAGGCCGCCAGTTGGTGGGCGGCGCCGAACCGCTCGCCGTCGACGGCGGCAGCGGTACGGCGCAAAGATTGCGCGGCCGGCGCGTAGTACTTCTCGGTGTACTCGCGGACCATCCGCGACGCCAGCACCTTGGGCCCCAGCATGATCAGGGTGTGCCGCACCATCTCGATCCATCGCTGCGGGACACCGCTCTCGTCGCGTTCGTAGAACGTCGGCGCGACAGACTGCTCCAACAGGTCATACAGCGCGCTGGCCTCGAGATCGTCGCGTCGCTGCTCGTCGGCCACACCGTCGGCGGTCGGTATCTCCCAGCCGTTTTCGCGGTCGTACCACTCGTCCCACCAGCCATCCCGAATGGACAGGTTCAGGCCGCCGTTCAGCGCGCTCTTCATTCCTGACGTGCCGCAGGCCTCCAACGGCCGCAGCGGATTGTTCAGCCAAACGTCACAACCCCAATACAGCACGCGGGCCATCGACATGTCGTAGTCGGGCAGAAACGCGATCCGATGCCGCACCTCGGGCTGGTCGGCGAACCGAACCACCTGCTGGATCAGTGCCTTACCGCCGTCGTCAGCAGGATGCGACTTGCCCGCCACGATCATCTGAATCGGCCGGTTCGTGTCGAGCAGCAGCCGCCGCAGACGATCCGGGTCACGCAGCATCAACGTCAGCCGCTTGTACGTCGGCACCCGGCGGGCGAATCCGATCGTCAGCACGTTGGGATCGAATGCCGTTGCGGTCCAGCCTAATTGGGCCTCCGAGGCGCCACGCTCCAGGCAAGACCGGCGCAGCCGGCGCCGCACATCGGCGATGAGCGCTTCGCGCAGCTGGGAGCGGATCCACCACAGGTGTCCGCGATCGACCTGCTTCAGCCGCTCCCACACCGCCGGCTCACTGGGTGAGTCAGCGCCGATCAGTTCACGGCCCAGCTCGAGCCACTCCGGCGCCGCCCACGTCGGCGCATGCACGCCATTGGTGATGGAGCCGATCGGCACCTCGATGGGATCGAATCCCGGCCACAACTCGTTGAACATCGCCCGGCTGACGCGGCCGTGCAGCCGGGATACGCCGTTGGCCCGCTGCGCCAGCCGCAGCCCCATGTGCGCCATGTTGAACTTCGAGGGGTCATCCTCAGCGCCTAGCCCGACAATCCGGTCCACCGGCACGCCCGGAAGCAGCACCGACTTGCGGTCGCGGTCCTTGCCGCCGAAATAGTGTCGCACCATCTCGACCGGGAAGCGGTCGATCCCGGCCGACACCGGCGTGTGGGTGGTGAACACGGTGCTGGATCGGACCACGGTCAGCGCAGTATCGAAATCGAGGCCCTCGTCGGTGCTCAGTTCGCGGATGCGCTCCAGTCCGAGGAAGCCCGCGTGTCCCTCGTTCATGTGGAAGACCTCCGGCGCGGGCAGCCCTTCCCCGGCGGTGAACGCCCGGATCGCGCGCACGCCGCCGACACCGGCAAGGATCTCCTGCTTGATGCGGTGGTCCTGGTCGCCGCCGTAGAGCCGATCCGTCACATTCCGTAGATCGTGTTCGTTCTCCGGAACGTCAGAGTCCAACAGCAACAATGGGACTCGACCAACCTGCGCTATCCAGACCCGCGCATACAGCTCGTATTCCGGCATCGTCAGCGCGACCAGCTTCGGCGTGCCGGTGCCGTCGCAGAGCAGGCGCAGCGGCAGTCCCTGCGGATCAATCGAAGGATAAGTTTCGTGCTGCCAACCGTCGGCGGTCAACGACTGACGGAAGTAGCCCGATCGGTAGTACAGGCCCACCCCGATCAGCGGCAATCCCAGGTCCGAAGCGGACTTCAGGTGGTCGCCGGCCAGAATGCCCAACCCGCCGGAATAGTTCGGCAAGACCTCTGATACGCCGAATTCCATAGAGAAGTAAGCGATTCCGGTCGGCAGCTCGATGCCGGCCCGGGCCCGGTCCTGATACCATCGCGGCTGGGTCAGATAGTTGTTGAGGTCATCGGCGAGCCGGTCTAGCCGCTCCAGAAACCTCTCGTCGACAGCCAGGTCGTCCAGTCGCTTGGGGCTTACCGCGCCGAGCAGCGCCACCGGATCTTCGCCAGTCTGCTGCCAGAGCTCCTGATCGATTGCGGCAAAAAGATCCTGTGTCGGCTTGTCCCACGACCACCGCAGGTTCACCGACAGCTGCTCGAGCGCGGCCAGCCGGTCCGGAAGATGCGCGCGGACTGTGAAACGACGGAGAGCCTTCACGCATGTCTACCTTACGCAGAATCCATGTCGCCGCCCGGCGGGCAAGCGTTTCACTTGAACCCCTCGGTTCGTTCCGGCGGGTGTCGCTTGATGCCCGTCCATTGGCCGCGAAGTGTGCCCGGACACTACGGTGGGTATTGGGCGATGAACGGTCAACGACACGGATCAGGACACCGCGCGGCCCCAGGTGCCGCGCCGTAGAACGGAGTGCAGGGTGCCCGGTCGAATCGCTATCGACGGCGTGCAGCCCGTCGTTTCCGGCGGCAGATACCCTGCCAAGGCCGTGATCGGGGAGATCATCCCGGTGCGCGCCACGGTGTGGCGGGAAGGCCACGACGCCGTCGCCGCGACGCTTGTGGTCCGGTATCTCGGGCCCCACTATCCGCAGCTCAGCACCACGCCACTCACGCAGGACGCACAGGTCGCAACGGCAGCGGCCGCCACGACCCGGATCAAGCCGCTGCTGCTTCCGATGTCGGTGGGCGAAACCCCCGACGTGTTCCACGGTGTGTTCAGCCCCGACAGCGTCGGCCTGTGGACATTTCGCGTGGACGGCTGGGGCGACCCGATCAGCACGTGGCGGCGCGCCATCACCACGAAGCTGGACGCCGGCCAGGGCGAGGCCGAGCTGTCCAACGACTTGGAACTCGGCGCACGGCTGTTTCAGCGTGCCGCGATGGGTGTTCCACGCAAGCTGCGCGACCCACTGCTCGAGGCCGCCGCGGCGTTGCACAGGCGCGGTGATCCGTTCGCGCGGGTCGCCGCCGCCTCGACGAACGAAATCACTGAGTTGCTGTCGCAGTTCCCGCTGCGCGAAATGCTCACCCGCGGCGAGCAGTATGGCGTGTGGGTGGATCGCCCACGCGCCCGCTTCGGCTCTTGGTACGAGATGTTTCCGCGCTCGACCGGCGGCTGGGACGGCAAGGGCAATCCGGTCCACGGCACCTTTGCCACCGCCATCGACGCGTTGCCGCGCATCGCCCGAATGGGGTTCGATGTGGTCTACCTTCCGCCGATCCATCCCATCGGCAAGGTGCACCGCAAGGGCCGCAACAACTCGGTGACCGCAGCACCCGACGACGTCGGGTCGCCGTGGGCCATCGGCAGCGACGAGGGCGGCCACGACGCCGTCCACCCCGCCCTCGGCACGATCGAGGACTTCGACAAGTTCGTCGCCGCGGCCGGCGAGATCGGCCTTGAAGTGGCGCTCGACCTGGCTTTGCAGTGCGCGCCCGACCATCCGTGGGCCCGGCAGCATCGCCACTGGTTCACCGAGTTGCCGGACGGGACCATCGCCTACGCCGAGAATCCACCCAAGAAGTACCAGGACATCTATCCGCTGAACTTCGACAACGATCCCGCCGGGCTGTACCAGGAAGTCCTGCGTGTGGTGCTGCACTGGGTCAACCACGGCGTGAAGATCTTCCGCGTCGACAACCCGCACACCAAGCCACCCAACTTCTGGGAGTGGCTGATCGAGCAGGTGAAGCTCGTCGACGCCGACGTGCTCTTCCTGTCCGAGGCCTTCACCCGGCCGGCCCGGCTGTACGGGCTGGCCAAGCTGGGCTTCACGCAGTCGTATACGTACTTCACCTGGCGCACCGGCAAGTCGGAGCTGATCGAGTTCGGGCAGCAGATCGCCGCGCACGCCGACTACGCGCGGCCGAACCTGTTCGTCAACACCCCGGACATCCTGCACGAGACGTTGCAACGCGGCGGCCCGGGGATGTTCGCGATCCGCGCGGTGCTGGCCTCGACGATGAGCCCGTCGTGGGGTGTGTATTCCGGTTACGAGTTGTTCGAACACTGGCCGGTGCGCGAGGGCAGCGAGGAGTACCTGAACTCCGAGAAGTACGAGCTGAAGCCACGCGACTTCGAGGGCGCGCTGAAGCGGGGTCGGTCTCTGGAGCCGTTCCTCACCCGACTCAACGAAATCCGCCGTGTGCACCCCGCGCTGCGCGAACTGCGCACGATCCGGTTCCATCAGATCTCCAACGAGGCGCTGCTGGCCTACAGCAAGTTCGACCCGGTGACCGGCGACGCGGTGCTGGTCGTCGTGACGCTGAACCCGTTCGGGGCGGAAGAAGCGACGCTTTCCTTGGATCTGCCGGCGCTGGGCAGGGAATGGTACGACCGATTCTGGGTGCGCGATGAGGTCACCGGAGAGGAATACGAGTGGGGTCAGAATAACTATGTGCGACTCGAGCCGGCCAAGGCCGTCGCACATATCCTCAATCTGCCCCTGGTTCCCGAAGAGTCGCGATTAACGCTATTGCGCAGGGAGTGACAAGAAGATGACTCGACCCGATCAGCTGACCAGCAGGAATCTGGCACCAGGGCGCGCCGACCTGGACCGGCTGTTGGCCGGCGAACATCACAATCCGCATGCCGTCCTCGGGGCGCACGAATACGGCGAACACACCGTCATTCGAGCGTATCGCCCGCACGCCGTCGAGGTGGCCGCACTGGTCGGCGACGATCGATACCCGTTCACCCATATTGAGTCCGGACTGTTCGCGGTCGCGCTGCCGTTCACCAACCTCGTCGATTACCGGCTGCGGATCACCTATCAGGGCGCCGGCGGATCGCTGGATGTGCATACCGTCGCCGACGGCTACCGCTTCCTGCCCACACTCGGCGAGATGGATCTGCACCTGTTCGCCGAGGGGCGTCACGAACGGCTTTGGGAAATCATGGGCGCCCATCCGCGCTCGTTCACCACGCCCGATGGCGAGGTGCACGGGGTCTCGTTTGCCGTGTGGGCGCCGAATGCCAAGGGCGTCAGTCTGATTGGTGAGTTCAACCACTGGGACGGCAACGAAGCTCAGCTTCGGGTGCTGGGTTCCTCGGGCGTGTGGGAGTTGTTCTGGCCGGGCTTCCCCGACGACGGGCTGTACAAGTTCCGGGTGCACGGCGCCGACGGCGTGGTGACCGATCGTGCCGACCCGTTCGCGTACGCGACCGAGGTACCCCCGCAGACCGCGTCTCGGGTGACCACAAGCAGCTTCGAGTGGCGCGACGACGAGTGGATGCAGCGGCGAGCGCGGCAGAACCCGGTGTTCGAGCCGATGAGCACCTACGAGGTGCATCTGGGCTCGTGGCGGCCGGGGCTCAGCTATCGTCAACTGGCCAGCGAGCTCACCGAATACGTGGTGTCGCAAGGCTTTACACATGTGGAGCTGCTTCCGGTGGCCGAGCATCCGTTCGGCGGCTCGTGGGGGTATCAGGTGACGTCGTATTACGCGCCGACGTCGCGGTTCGGCACACCCGATGACTTCCGCGCAGTGGTCGACGTGCTGCACCAGGCCGGCGTCGGCATCATCATCGACTGGGTGCCCGCGCACTTCCCCAAGGACGCTTGGGCGCTGGGGCGCTTCGACGGAACGCCGCTCTACGAACATTCCGACCCGCACCGCGGCGAGCAGCTGGACTGGGGCACCTACGTATTCGACTTCGGTCGGCCGGAGGTCCGTAACTTCCTGGTCGCCAACGCGCTGTACTGGCTGGAGGAGTTCCACGTCGACGGGCTGCGCGTGGACGCGGTGGCTTCCATGCTCTACCTGGACTATTCGCGTCCGCAGGGCGGCTGGACGCCGAACATTCACGGTGGCCGCGAGAACCTCGAGGCGGTGCAGTTCCTGCAGGAGATGAACGCGACCGTGCACAAGGTGGCGCCGGGGATCGTGACCGTCGCCGAGGAGTCCACATCATGGCCGGGTGTGACGCGGCCAACTAACCTTGGCGGCCTTGGCTTCTCGATGAAGTGGAACATGGGCTGGATGCACGACACGCTCGACTACATCAGCCACGACCCGGTGCACCGCAGCTACCACCACCACGAGATGACGTTCTCCATGCTGTATGCGTTCAGCGAGAACTTCGTGCTGCCGCTGAGTCACGACGAGGTCGTGCACGGCAAGGGCACGTTGTGGGGCCGCATGCCGGGCAACGACCACATGAAGGCCGCCGGGCTGCGCAGCCTGCTCGCCTACCAGTGGGCTCATCCCGGCAAGCAGCTGTTGTTCATGGGTCAGGAATTCGGCCAACGCGCCGAATGGTCCGAAGAACGCGGGGTGGACTGGTTCCAGCTCGACGAGAACAACTTCTCCAACGGCATCCTGCGAATGGTTCACGACCTCAACGAGGTGTACCGCAGCCGCCCGGCGCTGTGGACCCGCGATACCAGCCCCGAGGGCTACTCGTGGATCGACGCCAACGACTCGGCCAATAACGTGTTGAGCTTCCTGCGCTTCGGCAGCGACGGGTCGATGCTGGCGTGCGTGTTCAACTTCGCCGGCACCGAGCACACCCGCTACCGGCTCGGCCTGCCGCGCTCCGGGCGCTGGCGTGAGCTGCTCAACACCGACGCCGACATCTACAACGGCTCCGGAATCGGCAATTATGGAGCCATCGACGCCACCGACGAACCGTGGCACGGCCGGGCTGCGTCGGCGGTGATGGTGCTACCACCGCTGTCGGCGCTCTGGCTCGAGCCGGAGTAGCTGACGCCGGGGCACTGCACGTCCGCAAGGCGTACTAGTACAACGCGTTGGCAAGATTGCGCCGGCCCGCGATGACTGCCGGATCGGCGGGCTCGAACAGGTCGAAAAGTTCGATTAGCCGAGTGCGAACCCTTGTCCGCTCGTCACCCGACGTGCGGCGGATCAGCGAGATCAGCCGGTCGAAGGCGGCATCCACCTGCTGCTGCAGGATCTGGACATCGGCGGCGGCGAACGCGGCGTCAATGTCGTCGGGCGCCGCGTCGGCGACGCGCGTCGCATCCGGCCGCTGTGAGGTCGCCCGCTGCAAGAACCTGATCTGTCGAACCGCGCCCTTGGCCTCGGGGTGGTCGGGATCGTTGTCGAGGATCGCCTGGTAGGCGCCGAGCGCGGCGTCAAAGTTGCCCGTTTCGAGCAGCTCACGAGCCTTCGCAACGCCGGGGTCGACCTGTGCCGGCTCGGAATCGGCTGCGTCCCCGAGCTTGCCGGCCGTCGCCGACACCAGCGAGTCGAGCCATCGGCGCAACTGCTCGGGCGGCTGCATGCCTTGGAAACTCGAGATCGGCTGCCCGGCGGCCAACGCCACGACGGTGGGCACCGCCTGCACACCGAAGATCTGGGCCACTCTCGGCACGACGTCCACGTTGACGGTGGCCAGCGACCACTTACCGTCGCCGGCCGACGCCATCTCACCCAGGGCGTCGGCCAGCTGGACCGACACGTCGCTGCGCGGCGACCACAGCACCACCACGACGGGTACCTCGTTGGACTTGACGAGTACCTCGGCCTCGAAATTGGCCTCGGTGAGCTCGACGCCGGCCTGCGGCCCACCGGCGTTCTCACCTTGGGCCGCACGCTGCTTGAGCGCGGACAAATCGACGGCGCCCGCCATGGCGGGCGCGATGGGCGGACGCGGACGAGTCACATCGTCAAGTTTGTCACGCGGTGCTGGGTGCGGTGGCGGCCGCCTGGGTCACGGTCCGCGCCGCAGGCGACCCGCTCGATCCGCCGCTATGAGGAAGATCACACTGCACAGCGGCACCATGCTGGCCAGCAAACCCAGCAGCCATTGGCAATCAGCCCGCGCGAAGAATCAGCGCGTCGCCCTGGCCGCCGGCGCCGCACAAGGCCGCAACCCCGTAACCCGAGCGGCGTCGCGCCAGTTCGAGCGCGGCGTGCAGCGTGATTCGCGCACCGGACATGCCGATGGGGTGGCCGACCGCAATCGCGCCGCCGTTCACATTGACGAGCTCCGGGTCGATGCCCAGCTCGCGGGTCGAGGCCAGTGCGACCGCGGCGAACGCTTCGTTGATCTCAACGACGTCGAGCTGGTCGACCGTGATTCCCTGGCGCGCAGCGGCCTTCTTGATCGCGTTGGCGGGCTGACTCTGCAGGGTCGAATCCGGGCCGGCGACCACGCCGTGCGCGCCGATCTCGACCAGCCAGCTAAGACCGAGATCTTTGGCCTTGGCCTTGTTCATCACCACCACGGCGGCGGCGCCGTCGGAAATCTGCGATGACGAGCCCGCGGTGATCGTGCCGTCGGGCCGGAACGCCGGCTTTAGCCCGGCCAACGACTCCGCGGTGGTGTTGGCGCGGATGCCCTCGTCCTCGGTGAACTCGATGGGATCACCCTTGCGCTGCGGGATCTCGACCGGGACCACCTCGTCGGCGAAGATGCCGTCCTTCCAAGCCGCGGCCGCCTTTTGATGCGAGCGCGCGGCAAACTCGTCCTGCTCCTCACGGGTGAACTGGTCGACGGCGTTGCGCTGTTCGGTCAGCGCGCCCATCGGCTGGTCGGTGAACACGTCGTACAGGCCGTCGTAGGCCATGTGGTCGAGAACCGTGACATCGCCGTACTTGTAGCCCGCCCGGCTACCCATCAGTAGGTGCGGCGCGGCCGTCATCGATTCCTGGCCCCCCGCAACCACAACGTCGAACTCTCCCGCGCGAATCAGCTGGTCAGCCAGTGCGATGGCGTCGATGCCGGACAAACACATCTTGTTGACGGTCAGCGCCGGCACGTCCCATCCGATGCCCGCCTTGACCGCCGCCTGGCGGGCGGGCATCTGGCCGGCGCCCGCCGTCAGCACCTGGCCCATGATCACGTACTCCACCAGCGACGCCGGTACCTTGGCCTTCTCCAGCGCCCCCCCGATCGCGATCGCACCCAGGTCGCTGCCCGAAAAATCCTTCAGCGAACCCATCAGTTTGCCGATCGGCGTACGCGCTCCAGCAACGATGACCGAGGTCGTCATGAATACCTCCACACACTGTCCGGATGGGTCTGGCGTTCGACCGGAGAAGCAGAATCTTTCCCATCAGGTTACCGTTGCGTTATGTCTACCGAGCAGGTTGATGCCCGTCGCTCCCTCGCTAGTGCGCTGGTGACGGCCATCGACCACGTCGGCATCGCGGTTCGGGACATGGATGCGGCAATCACCTGGTATCACGATCACCTCGGGATGATCGTGCTGCACGAGGAGGTCAACAAGGACCAGGGCATCCGGGAGGCGATGCTGTCGGTGCGCGGCGCACCGGTGGGCAGTGCCCAGGTTCAGCTGATGGCGCCTATCGATGACTCATCGGTAATCGCGAAGTTCCTCGATAAGCGCGGGCCCGGTATCCAGCAGTTGGCGTACCGCGTGTCCGACCTCGACGAGCTGACCGATCGGCTTGAGCAACAGGGTGTCCGGGTGCTGTACGACGCGCCTCGGCGCGGCACCGCGGATTCCCGCATCAACTTCATCCATCCCAAGGACGCCGGCGGCGTGCTCATCGAGCTTGTCGAGCCGCCGCCCCAACACTGATCCGCTAAGACCAGCGCCGCGTCGGGCTGCGCGTTGCGCGGTGCGTCCAGCATGTGGTGTGCCAGTGCCGTCGGTCGGCCGTGCTCGGATCCGCAGCGTCCGCCGGCCAAACCACGAGATGAGCAGTGCCGGAACGAATTTCATGATCGCAGCCCGGGCAACGATAAGTCTTGACAGCGCGCGACGCTGGCACCGGCCGTACTTCGTACTCGTAACCGTCTGGGCCTGTTTCGATGCGGCGTTGGGTGGGCAACGGGGGTAGCGACGGTCGCCGCCGGGAGGGGGGCTCGCGCCGAGGCATCAGAACAACCTGTATTCGTCGCTGTCCATGCCACGCATCTGGTCATAATCCAGAGTGATGCAACGGATTCCCCGGTCGGCCGCCAGTGTGCGGGCCTGAGGTTTAATCTGCTGGGCGGCGAAAACGCCACTGACCGGAGCCAGCAGGCTGTCGCGGTTGAGCAGCTCCAGATAGCGGGTGAGTTGCTCGACGCCGTCGATCTCGCCGCGGCGCTTGATCTCGACCGCCACCGAGCGGCCCTGCTCGTCGCGGCACAACAGGTCGACGGGCCCGATCGCGGTCATGTACTCGCGGCGAACCAATGTGTAACCGGAACCGAGTAACTCAACGTGCTCGGCAAGCAGCTGTTGCAGATGTGCCTCGACGCCGTCCTTGACCAGACCCGGGTCCACGCCCAAGTCGTGGCTTGAGTCGTGCTCCAGCGCCTCGATCGTGATGCGTAGCTGCTCACCGGCCTTGTTCTGCACGACCCACACCGGGAGCAGGCCGCCGTTTTCCTCGGTGAGCCAACACGGCGGGCTCATCCAGTTCAGCGGCTTGTAGGCACGGTCATCGGCGTGCACGCTGACCGATCCGTCGGCCTTGATCAGCAGCAGCCTGCGCGCCGACGGCAGATGAGCGGTGAGTCGTCCCAGATAGTCCACCGTGCATTGGGCGATCACAAGGCGCACTCGTCCACTTTATGGCGAAGCCCACGATTAGGCTCAACGCCACCATGGTTGCCAGCAAGTCGATCGCACAACGGCTCGGCACGTTCCTCGAGAAGGTGACCCGGCAGAGCGGGAGGTTACCGGAGACGCCGGATTTCGGCTCCTGGCTGCTGGGGCGGGTCGGCGAGAGCCAGCAGCGCCGCCGCGTACGCATCCAGATCATCCTGACCACTTTCGTCCTTACTGCGAACCTGATCGGGATAGCCGTCGCGCTGCTGCTCGTGGGGGTCGCTTTCCCGGTGCCGAGCATCTTCACCGACGCGCCGCGCTGGCTGACGTTCGGTGTCTCGCCCGCCTACATCCTGGTGGCGTTGATAGTCGGCATCTTCTGGGCCACTGGTCGCACCGTCAGGGCACTGCGCTGGGCGATCGAGGAAAGGCCGCCCACTCGCGAGGATCAGCGCAACACGTTTCTGGCGCCGTGGCACATGGCGAAGATCCACCTCGTTCTCTGGGGCATCGGAACCGCATTGCTGACGACGCTGTATGGGTTGGTGAACACCGTTTTCATCCCGCGGTACCTGTTCGCCCTCGGGTTCAGCGGCATTGTCGTCGCTACGATCTGCTATCTGTTCACCGAGTTCGCGCTGCGACCGGTGGCGGCTCAGGCGCTCGAAGCCGGCCGCCCACCACGCCGACTGGCCCACGGAATCATGGGCCGGACGATGATCGTGTGGCTGCTCGGGTTCTTGCCCGTGGTCGGGATCGTGCTCACTGCTCTGTTTGCGTTGTCACTGCGGAATCTGTCCGAAACCCAATTCGCGGTTGCCGTAATCATTTTGGGTGTGGTGGCACTTGTCGTCGGGTTCCTGTTGATGTGGCTGGTGGCATGGCTTACTGCGACGCCGGTGCGGGTGGTGCGCATCGCGTTGAAGCGGGTCGAAGAGGGCGACCTCGACTGCAACCTCGTGGTGTTCGACGGTACCGAATTGGGCGAGCTGCAGCGTGGATTCAACGCGATGGTGAACGGGTTGCGTGAGCGGGAGCGGCTACGCGATCTGTTCGGTCGCCATGTCGGTCGTGAAGTCGCGCAGGCCGCCGAGCGGCAGGAGCTGGATCTTGGTGGCGAAGTGCGCCATGCCGCAATTCTTTTCGTTGACATCATCGGTTCGACGGAGTTGGTGGCCAGCAAGCCGCCCATCGAGGTTGTCGGACTGCTGAACCGGTTCTTCGGAGTGGTCTTCGACGAGGTGGACCGGCACCACGGGCTGCTGAACAAATTCGAAGGCGATGCGACGCTGGCGGTATTTGGCGCACCGGTCAGGCTCGACAGGCCCGAGGATCATGCCCTCGCCGCCGCCCGCGGGATCGCACGTCGAATACGCGAAGAGGTGCCGGAATGTCCTGCCGGTATCGGAGTGGCCGCGGGTGACGTGGTCGCGGGCAACGTCGGGGCGAAGGAACGCTTCGAGTACACGGTCATCGGCGACCCGGTCAACGAGGCGGCCCGGCTCTGCGAACTGGCGAAAGCCAAGCCGCAACGGCTGCTGGCGTCTGCCGCCGCCGTCGAGGACGCAGGTGACCGCGAGCGCCGCTGTTGGGAGTTGGACGGCGAGGTGGTGTTGCGGGGCCGCGATCGGCCAACGCGGCTGGCCGTGCCGAAGTCCGGCTAGCGCACGACGATGTCGATTTTCCGCCAGTCTTGTCGGTGGGCTCGTGTAATCGTCGAAGTGTGCATGAGGACTTCGACCGCTGCTATCGCGCGTTCCAATCCAGGGACGCCAGGTTCGACGGATGGTTTGTCACCGCGGTCCTGACCACGAAGATCTACTGTCGACCCAGCTGCCCGGCGCGGTCGCCTTTTGCCCGCAACATCCGCTTTTATCCCACCGCCGCGGCCGCCCAGCGGGCCGGATTCCGGCCCTGTAAGCGATGCCGCCCGGATGCCTCGCCCGGCTCGCCGGAATGGAACGTGCGTGGTGACCTGGTTGCCCGTGCGATGCGGCTGATTGCCGACGGCGTCGTGGACCGCGAGGGCGTGCCGGGTTTGGCCGCCCGGGTTGGCTACACCACCCGCCAGCTTCAGCGGCTGCTACAGGCGGAGGTCGGCGCCAACCCGCTCGCACTGGCCCGCGCGCAACGAATCCAATCCGCCCGCATCCTCATCGAGACCACCGATGTGCCGTTCGCCGATGTCGCGTTCGCGGCCGGCTTTTCGAGCATTCGTCAGTTCAACGACACCGTTCGCGAGGTCTGTGACACCACACCCAGCGCACTGCGGAGGCGCGCCGCGGCGCATGCCAACCCGCAGGTCGGTGCCGGCACACTTTCACTGCGGCTCGCCGTGCGGGCACCGTTCGCCTATGAGGGCCTGTTCGGCCATCTGGCGGCAGGTGCCGTACCCGGCATTGAGGAAGTGCGTGACGGCGCTTACCGCCGCACCCTTCGGCTGCATTGGGGCAATGCGATCGTCAGCCTGGCGCCTGCACCCGACCACGTGGGTTGTCTGCTGACGCTGGACGACCTTAGGGATCTGTCCACCGCGATCGCGCGCTGTCGGCGGCTGCTGGACCTGGACGCCGATCCGCAGGCGGTGGTCGACGCCCTCGGTGCCGACTCCGATCTGACTGCGCTGGTCGCGAAAGCGCCGGGCCAACGCATTCCGCGCACGGTCGACGAATCCGAGCTCGCGGTGCGGGCCGTGATCGCGCAGCAGGTGTCGATGAAAGCCGCTCGCACACACGTAAATCGGATCGTCACCGCGTATGGCGAGCCGATTGCCGACGCCCGCGGCGGTCTGACCCATGTCTTTCCCGCCGTTGCTCAGCTTGCCGATCTGGACTGGGCGCACCTGGCGATGCCGGCATCGCGACAGCGAACGGTGAGCGCGCTGGTGCGCGCACTCGGCGACGGCAGCGTCGAGCTCGGACCGGGCTGCGATTGGACTCGGGCCCGCCGGCAGCTGTCCGTGCTTCCGGGAATTGGACCGTGGACGGCCGAAGTGGTCGCGATGCGTGGGCTTGGTGACCCGGATGCCTTTCCCGCGACCGACGGCGGCCTTAGCGCGGCGGCCAAGCAGCTGGGCTTGCCGACAGACCCCAAAGCCCTGACCGAACGCAGCGCCCGCTGGCGGCCGTGGCGGTCGTACGCCGCCCAGTACCTGTGGACGGCCCTCGATCATCCAGTGAACCACTGGCCACCGAAGGAGACAGCGTGATCATGATTCGTTATCGAACGACGGACAGCCCCGTCGGCACATTGACGTTAGCCGGGCCGGCTAACACCTTGCGTCACTTGCGGATGGAGGACCAGACCTACGAGCCCGATCGTGCCAATTGGGAACGCGACGACGCCGCTTTCGCGGACGCTGTGGAGCAGCTCAACGCTTACTTCGCCGGCGAGCGAACACGTTTCGACCTCGACATGGAACTGGTCGGCACAACATTCGAACGCCGGGTCTGGGCGGCATTGCAGACAATTCCGTATGGTGAAACAAGGTCCTACGGAGAAATCGCTGAACAGATCGGCGCACCCGGGGCCTTCCGCGCCGTGGGCCGGGCCAATGGGCGAAACCCGATCGGAATAATCGTGCCGTGCCACCGCGTGATCGGAGCCAACGGGGGCCTCACCGGTTACGGCGGCGGTCTGGATAGAAAACGCGCGCTACTCGACTTGGAGAAAAACCGTATTTCAGCGAATTTGACGCTTTTCGACTGAGGCGCTGATAAAAAGCACCCCCGGTGGTGTGCCGGGGGTGTTTTTGTGTGTGTTCGGCGGTGTCCTACTTTTCCACCCGGGTGGGTAGTATCATCGGCGCTGGCCGGCTTAGCTTCCGGGTTCGGGATGGGTCCGGGCGTTTCCCTGCCGCTATGGCCGCCGTAACTTTGTTGGTTGTTCTTTTGTGTTTGTTTTTTGTGTTTCTTTTTTTGTGTTTTGTGGTGGGTGTGTTTGGTGGTGGGGTGTGGGTTGGTGTGGTGTGGTGGCGGCTGGTTGGTGTGTGGGTAAGTTTTCGGCCGGTTAGTGCCAGTTCCCTAAGCGCATTGCTGCGTG
>NZ_DASQVQ010000184.1:0-39809 GCF_035640695.1 Mycobacterium sp. | reverse complement strand
TTGTGGTTGGTGCTGTCGGGCAACTTCGCCTGGCTGAATTGGCTGACGATCATCCTGGGCTTCAGCGCAATCGATGCCTCATCGGCGGCCGCGGTGCTGCCGCTGCCCGAGCAGCCGGCGCCGTCGGCACCGCCGGCGTGGTTCGCCGGTCTGGTCGTCGCGGTCACCGCGGCCACGGTGGCGCTGAGTTACCGGCCGGTGCGCAACCTGATCTCCTCGCATCAGCGGATGAATATGTCGTTCAACCGATTTCACCTCGTCAACACCTACGGGGCGTTCGGCAGCATCGGGCGGACGCGCAACGAGGTCGTCATCGAGGGCACCGATGATGACGAGATCACCGAGCAGACCGTGTGGAAGGAATACGGTTTCAAGGGCAAACCCGGCGATCTGCGCCGGCTGCCGCGGCAGTGGGCCCCGTACCATCTGCGCCTGGACTGGCTCATGTGGTTCGCGGCGATCTCGCCCGGTTACGCGCGACCGTGGATGGGTCCGCTTCTGGTTCGGTTGCTGGAAAACGATCGCGCGACGTTGCGCCTGCTGCGTCACAATCCGTTCCCGGAAGCTCCCCCTCACTATGTGCGAGCGCGGCTGTACAGGTATCGGTTCACCACGGCTCAGGAGCTGCTGCGTGATCACGCGTGGTGGCGTCGCGCGCTGATCGGTGTGTACGTCCGGCCGGTCAGCCTGGCGAAGACACGGCCAACGTCCGGCGGCTGACTCCGACCGGCGCCCACATGCGGTGGGTGATTGCTGATCAGGCCGGCACCATGTCGGTGTCGCGGTCCCAGGCGCGGTGCTGAGCCAACGTGGCCGCGAAGGCGTCGGAGAACTGATCACCCAGGTCGTCGGCGGCCGCGGTGGTGGAGACGACGCCCTTCGACACGACCACGCCGCTATCTTCGGCGAGCCGCTCGGCCACACCGGCCTTGCGCAGGACGTCGACGCCGCTGCCGAAGGCGCCAACCGCCTTGAGGTGTTTGTAGGCCTCGGTGACGAAATGCATGGCATACCCGTCGTTGGACAGGGTCTCCACCGAACTGGGCCCGCACGGCACGACGACCGCGTCGTACAACACCGACGCCATCGTGTTGATCGCCCGGTCGACGTCGAGCTCGCCCCCGGACCCGCCGGACAACGTGCCGCCCGCGGTTGGCGCCAGGATCTCCACGATCGCGCCCCGATGCCGCATCGCATCGGCGAATCGTTCGGTGCCGCTGACATCGACGCCATTCGCAGCGAGCACCGCGATCTTGCGGGTGGCGACGCTGTCGGTCGCGGTGTTGAGCTGGGATAGCGCGGGGGAGGCCGGCATCTTGTCGTCGACGGGACCCTCCTCCGGCTCGGGCAGCCCGAGCTTTCCGGCGACCTGGGTTGCCAGCTCGTGATCGACGAGGTTCAGCTGTTCGACGACCCGGGACCGGATCTGGGGGACCTCCACCTTGCCGAGCTCGAACGCGAAGGCGGCGACAATGTGTTTCGCCTCGGGCGCCGACATGCTCTTCCAGAACATCCGCGCCTGGCTGTAGAAGTCCTGGAAGCTCTTGGCGCGCTGGCGGATCTTGTGGCCGTCGACCTTCTCGGTGTAGTGGCGGAACACGTCTTCGTCGGCCAGCGCCGGACATCCACCGCCGAGCGTGTTCTTGAAATAACTTGTCCTGCCTTGCGGGATCGCGTGCTGCCCGTAGCCGTCCTGCTGGTTGTTGCGGACCTCGGCCACCGGCCGGTTGACGGGTAGCTGCGCGAAATTGGGCCCGCCCAGCCGGATCAGCTGCGTGTCGAGGTAGGAGAAGTTGCGGAACTGCAGCAGCGGATCGTTGGTGAAGTCGATGCCGGGCACCACGTTGGCGGTGTGGAACGCGACCTGTTCGGTCTCGGCGAAGAAGTTATCGGGATTGCGGTTGAGCACCATCTTTCCCACCGGGCGCACCGGAACCTGTTCTTCTGGAATGATTTTCGTCGCGTCGAGCAGGTCGAACTGGAAGTTGAACTCGTCGCTCTCGGGAACCAGCTGCACGCCCAGTTCCCACTCCGGGTAATCGCCGGCCTCGATGGAGTCCCACAGGTCGCGCCGGTTGTAGTCGGGGTCTTTGCCGGCGATCTTCTGGGCCTCGTCCCAGATCAGCGAATGCACGCCAAGGCGAGGCTTCCAGTGGAACTTCACGAAGGTGCCATCACCGCGGGAGTTGACCAATCGGAACGTGTGCACCCCGAAACCCTGCATCATCCGGTAGCTGCGTGGCAGCGCCCGGTCCGACATCAGCCACATGATGGTGTGCAAGGTCTCCGGCTGCAACGAAACGAAGTCCCACAGCGTGTCGTGCGCGGACGCCGCCTGCGGAATCTCGTTATGCGGTTCGGGTTTGACCGCGTGCACGAAGTCGGGGAACTTGATGCCGTCCTGGATGAAAAACACCGGGAAGTTGTTACCGACCAGGTCGTAGTTGCCCTGATCGGTGTAGAACTTCGTGGCGAAGCCGCGCACGTCGCGCACGGTGTCCGCGGAGCCGCGCGAACCGGCCACGGTGGAGAACCGCACGAACACCGGGGTCTGCTTGCCCGGTGTGGTCAGGAACTTCGCGACGGTGTAATCGGCGAGCGAGTCGTCGTAGGGTTCGAAGTATCCGTACGCCCCGGCGCCGCGCGCATGCACCACCCGCTCCGGAATGCGCTCGTGGTCGAAATGGGTGACCTTCTCGCGGGCGTGAAAGTCCTCCAGCAGCGTGGGGCCGCGCTCACCAGCCGTCAACGCGTCGTCGGTGTGGTCCACCCGGACGCCTTGCTGCGTGGTCAGGAAACTATTCTCCCGGCTGACCCGCGAACCGTCGAGCTGTCGCTGCTTTTCATTTTCTGCGTTAGTCATGTTCACGCGGGTACCCGCCGGACGTCGACCTATCGCAGTATTTCGAAAATTTCCCGAGCCCTGGTGAGCACCTCAGCCGCGGTGTGGAACGAACTCCTGCGACTTCGTCTTCACGGTCTGCACCAGCATGCGCCAGCCGTTCGGATCGCCCTTCAGCACCGACGCGGCCATGTCCTTCATTTGCTCGTAGGTGGCGTGCGGCGGGATCGGCGGCACCTCCGGGTCGCAGCGCACATCGAGAACTGTTGGCTTGTCCGCGGCAAAGGCGCGCTCCCATGCCGGTCCGACCTCATCCGGGTCGTCGATCGCGATCGCGTCAAGCCCCATGGTGTGGGCAAGATCGGCGTAGGAAACCTCCGGCAACGATTGCGACTCTTCGAATTTCGGTGATCCGCCCATCGCGCGCAGTTCCCAGGTCACCTGGTTCAGGTCGTTGTTGTGGAACACACAAACGATCAGTCGCGGGTCGGCCCACTCTCGGTGGTACTTCGTGATCGTCAGCAGCTCGCCGGCGCCGTTCATTTGCATCGCGCCGTCACCGGCGAGCGCGATCACCGGCCGATCCGGGAAGGCGAACTTGGCGCCGATCGCATACGGCACGGCGCAGCCCATGGTGGCCAGCGTGCCGGACAACGAGCCGCGCACTCCTTCTCCGAACCTCAGGCAGCGCGCGTACCAGTCCGTCGACGAACCCGAATCTGCCGTCACGATAGCGTTGCCCGGAAGATGCGAGGAAAGTTCCCAAGTGATGCGCATCGGATTGATCGGATTGGCCGATAGCATTGCCTGGCGCTCGACCGTCTCCCACCAGCGCACGACGCTCTTCTCCACCCGCTCGCGCCAGGACTGGTCCTGCTTGCGTTCCAAGCGCGGGATCAATTCGTCGAGTGCGGCGGACGCGTCGGCGACGATGTTGACCTCGGTGGGGTAGCGCATGCCGATCGACGTGCCGTCCACGTCGACCTGTATCGCGCGGGCCTTGCCGTATTCCGGAAGGAACTGCGAATACGGAAAATTGGAGCCGACGATCAGCAACGTGTCGCAGTCCCGCATCAACTCATAACTCGGCCGGGTACCCAGCAGCCCGATCGAGCCGGTCACGTACGGCAGGTCGTCGGGCAGAACGTCTTTGCCCAGCAAAGCCTTCGCCACTCCGGCGCCGGTCAGCTCGGCGAGTTCTCGAACCTGCGCCGAGGCCGCCCTGGCGCCCTGGCCGACGAGTATTGCCACCTTGGTGCCCGCGTTGAGGATTTGGGCCGCCCGCCCGACCAGCTCGGGGTCGGGCCGCAGCACCGGATGGCCATCACTCGGCGGACTCGACGGCACGTGACGGAATTGGTGGCCCGGCGGTGAGTAGCGCTCCTCTTGCAGATCCGACGGGATCACCAGGGCCGTCGGTGCCCGTCGGGTCAGGGCGGTCCTAATGGCGCGGTCGAGCGCGTTGGGCAGTTGGCTTGCCACGTTGACTTCGACCAGGTAGTCACTGGCCACGTCCTTGTACAGCGCCTGCAGGTCGACTTCCTGCTGATAACTGCCGCCCATGGCGCTGCGGGCGGTCTGTCCGACGATCGCCACCACCGGGACGTGGTCGAGTTTCGCGTCGTAGAGACCGTTGAGCAGGTGGATGGCACCCGGGCCGGAGGTGGCCATGCATACCCCGACGCTGCCGGTGAACTTGGCGTACCCGGTGGCCTCGAATGCCGCCATCTCCTCGTGGCGGGCCTGCACGAAGCGCGGGTTGTTGTCCGCCCTCCCGAAGGCCGCGACAAGCCCGTTGATGCCGTCGCCGGGATAGGCGAAGACGTGTCGAATCTTCCACTCGCGCAGGCGAGAAAGGATGTGGTCGGCGACCTCGTGAGCCATGTTTTCTCCTTGTGGGCGCCTAGTCCTGCGCGCCTTCGATGTCCTTGGTTTCGACGACCTCGCCCTTGGGGTTGATCACTCGATATGTGGCCATGGGCCGAGCGTTCCCATTCGTCGCGCATTTAATCGCGGCAGTGAGCCGCGGCGGCCTAGCCCGCGACGCGTGAAGCGCTCTGCAGCTCGCGCATGATTGGCTGCCAGAACCCTTCGGGCACCGGGTAGGGAGCATAGAAGCCGGTGCGGGAGAAGACGTCGCCGTATTTGGCGAGCAGTCGCTCGGCGATCTGGTCCGGCGGCGCCACGATCGCGAATTCGTGCAGCATCTCGTCGGTGATGCGCCGGCCCATCTCGTCCCACTCACCGCGTTTGGAGAGCGCGTTGAGCTCGGGTTGAAGGTCGCCCCAGCCGTGTAGCTCCAGCACGGGCCGATATGCGGGCGTCGACCCGTAGAAGGCGATCTGCTTGCGAACCATATCGTCGGCGGCCGCGGTCGCCGCGTCGTCGGGGCCGGTGACGATGAACGGGATCCCGTTGATCTCGAACCCATCCAGGTTGTCCTTGCCGGCGGCGGCACGGCCCTCGCGCAGCCGCGGCAGGGTGACCTCCCGGATGTAGCGCTCGGTGGTGAAACCGTGCAGGAAGAAGCCGTCGGCCACCTCGCCGGCCACCTGTGTCATCCTCGGCCCGACGCCGGCCAGGATGATCGGCGGGTTGCCGTGCGGGTTGGGCCCGGGGTTGAAGAACGGCGTCATCAGCGTGTGCATGTAGAACTCGCCGACGAAATGCAGCGGCTCGCCGGTGGCCCAGCTGTGCCAGATCGCACGCACCGCGAGCAGGAATTCGCGCATCCGCTCGGCCGGCGCCGACCACGGCATCGAAAACCGCTTGGTGATATGCGGTTTGATCTGCGAGCCCACGCCCAGCATGAAGCGGCCCGTTGCATACAACTGCAGGTCGTTGGCGACCACCGCCAGTGACATCGGATTGCGGGCGAACGCGACTGCGATGTTCGTGCCCAGTTGCACCCGCTTGGTGCGCGTGGCCGCCACCGCCAGCGACGGGAACGGGTCGTGTGCGACCTCGGGGACCCATACGCCGTCATAGCCGCGCTCTTCGGCCGAGACCGCAAGGTCCCAGTCGCCGGGATTGCCGAACAGTCCGAAATCGATCTTCACACCAAGAACGATAGAACTCTGGTGGCGCAGGCTCGTGGTATCGGGTTAGCGGTGCTGCCGTGCGGGTATGCCGGATGCGTGGCCAACACTCCCCAGACCACGCCTCCCGACGACGGCGACCGGCTTGCGAACCGCGACCAGAAGTTGGAGCACATCGTCGACCGGCTCGACGAGAACGTTACCGAAGAGCGCGAGCAGCAAGGCGTTCCAGGCAACGCCAGCGAGCGTGACCAGGCAGCCAAGACCGCCGGTTCCGAGCACGAGCCGCCCGACTGACGTTTCGGCTGCGGTTACATACAGATCTGCATGTAATTTCGGGTAGGATCCCAGCCGTGACGACAGCAGCACGGCCGAGGCGTACCCAGGAACAGCGCAGCGCGGAGATGCGCGCGCGACTGATCGACGCGACGATCGACTGCCTGGTGAAGTACGGCTACGCCGGGACGACGACACCGCGCGTCGCCGAGACGGCCGGGGTGACCCGCGGTGCGCAGGTGCACCACTTCGGCTCCAAGAACGACCTCGTGACGGCCGCGCTGAAGCACCTGGCCGCGAAGCGAACGGCCGCCGCCGTCGCCGAGGTGGTGGACCTGGCCACCGCCCAAGACCCGCTCGGCACCACGCTGGACCTGCTGTGGGACCTGCATCAGGGACCGATGTTCATTGCCACCGTGGAACTTTGGGTGGCCGGTCGCACCGATGTGTCACTGGGGCGGGAGGTCGCGAAGTTCGAGTCGATCGTCCAGGACAGCCTGCTTGCGGCCGTTGCGCAGTTCGTGCCGGAGGAGATCAACAAACCGATGCTGGACTTCCTCTACACCGCGATGGACGCGCTGCGCGGCATTCTGATCGCCAGCTACGTCGACAACGATCAAACCAGGGCCAGAAGGCGTTGGGACAGAGCCGCCGCGAACCTGCGTCGCATCGCCGATCCACTGATCGCCGAGTGGGTGGCGCGCCGCGGCTGACCCCTTGGTCATTTACGTGCAGGCGAGTATGTTCTTGGGCCATGGCCAATAAGGTTTACGTCATCGGCGTGGGTATGACGAAGTTCGAAAAGCCGGGCCGCCGCGAGGGCTGGGACTATCCGGACATGGCTCGCGAGGCCGGCACCAACGCACTGCAAGACGCCGGCATCGACTACCGGCAAGTCGAGCAGGCCTTCGCCGGCTACGTGTACGGCGAGTCGACATCGGGGCAGCGCGCGCTGTACGAGCTCGGGCTGACCGGCATCCCCGTGGTCAACGTCAACAACAACTGTTCCACCGGGTCGGCGGCGCTGTATCTGGCCGCCCAGACGGTCCGCGGCGGTCTGGCCGACTGCTGCATCGCGTTGGGCTTCGAGAGGATGAAGCCCGGCTCGCTGGCGTCGACCTATGACGACCGCACGCAGCCGATGGACAAGCACATCATGGCGCTCGCCGAGATCTCGGAAGTGCTGTTCCCGGCCGCGCCGTGGATGTTCGGCGCGGCGGGCCGCGAGCACATGAAGCAATACGGTACGACCGCAGAGCATTTCGCGAAAATCGGGCTGAAGAACCACAAGCACTCGGTCAACAATCCGTACGCCCAGTTCCAGGAGGAGTACACGCTCGACGACATCCTCGCGTCGCGGATGATCTACGACCCGCTCACCAAGCTGCAGTGTTCGCCGACCTCGGACGGCTCGGCCGCCGCGATCCTGGCGTCGGAGGCGTTCGTCGACAAGCACGGTCTGGCCGGTCAAGCGACGGAGATCGTCGGGCAGGCGATGACCACCGACTTTGAAAACACCTTCGACGGCACCGCCAAGGGCATCATCGGCCACCACATGAACGTGGCTGCCGCGCAAAGTGTTTACCAGCAGTCCGGGCTGGGGCCCGAGGACTTCCAGGTTATCGAGCTGCACGACTGCTTCTCGGCCAACGAGCTGCTGCTTTATGAGGCGCTCGGTCTCTGCGGCGAGGGCGAGGCAGGCAAGCTGATCGACAACAACGACACCACCTATGGCGGCCGGTGGGTGGTCAACCCGTCGGGCGGTCTGATCTCCAAGGGCCACCCGCTGGGCGCCACGGGCCTCGCTCAGTGCTCGGAACTGACCTGGCAGCTGCGAGGGACCGCCGGCAAGCGTCAGGTAGACAACGTAGCCGCAGCTTTGCAGCACAACATCGGCCTCGGCGGGGCGGCCGTCGTCACCGCATACCAGCGCGCCGAGCGGTGATTGACTATGGGACAAATTGCGCGGCCGGTGGCAACGCGGTCGCCAACGGGAACAGTGTCGTCGACTGGGATGGCGCGAAAGATCTCGTGCGACAGGTGGTTCATCGCGTCGATGGACGAGTGAGGAGGCCTCCATGATCGAATGGTCCGAGAACGATCTGATGATCCGTGACGCCGCCCGGGTCTTCATCGACAAGGAAATTCGGCCGCACATTGATGCGCTGGAAAGCGGCGACATGCTGCCGTATCCGATCGTGCGCAAGCTGTTCAGCCAGTTTGGCATCGACGTGATGGCCGCCGAGGCCACCAAGAAGATGCTCGATCGGCAGCGTGCCGGCGGATCCGGCTCCGGCTCACTCACTACGGGCTCGATCGCCGAGCAGGCGTCGATGGCCGCGATCGTGGTGGCCGAGCTGGCCGGCGTCAGCCTCGGCACGGTGGCCGCCGTGGGCGTCAGCATCGGGCTGGGCGCCGCAACAATCATGCAGCGCGGCACGCTGGCCCAGCGGGAACGCTGGCTGCCGCCGCTGATGACGATGGAAAAGATTGCGGCATGGGCGATCACCGAGCCCGATTCGGGCTCGGATGCGTTCGGAGGCATGAAGACCTACCTCAAACGCGACGGTGAGGACTACATCCTCAACGGGCAGAAGACGTTTATCACCAACGGGCCGTACGCCGACGTCGTGGTTGTCTACGCGAAGCTCGACGACGGCGGAGTGGCCGACAAGCGGGACCGGAAGGTGTTGACGGTGGTGTTGGACTCCGGCATGCCAGGGTTCACGCAGGGTAAGCCGTTCAAGAAGATGGGCATGCATTCGTCGCCGACGGGTGAGCTGTTCTTCGACAACGTTCGGGTCGGCAAGGAGAGGTTGCTCGGAGAAACCGAGCGGCATGCCGGAGGCGACGGCCGGGAAAGCGCGCGTGCCAGCTTCGCCGGCGAGCGGATGGGCGTCGCGTTGGTTTCGCTCGGCATCATCAACGAATGCTTGCGGCTGTGCGCCGACTACGCGAAGAACCGCACGCTGTGGGGCCAGGGCATCGGCAACTTCCAGCTAATTCAGCTGAAGCTCGCGAAGATGGAGATCGCGCGGATCAACGTGCAGAATATGGTGTTTTCAATGCTGGAAGGTCTGCGCGCGGGCAAGCTGCCGACGCTGGCGGAGGCCTCGGCGATGAAGCTGTACTCGTCGGAGGTCGCGACCGATGTCGCGATGGAGGCCGTGCAGCTGTTCGGCGGCAACGGTTACATGGCCGAGTACCGCGTCGAGCAGTTGGCACGCGACGCAAAGTCGCTGATGATCTACGCCGGCAGCAATGAAATTCAGGTCACCCACATCGCGAAGGACCTGCTGAGCCGCTGACGGGCGGCACGTTTGATTATCGCGATCAGCGGGCAGCACATGCTTATGAACCTGGGTGACCTCACAAGTCTGGTCGAGAAGCCGATCGCCGCGGTATCCAACGCCATCAACACACCCAACTCGGCGGGCCGTTATCGACCGTTCTATCTGCAGAACCTGTTCGACGCGATGCGGGGCCGCACGCTGGAAGACGCGGTCGACGGCAAGATCATCGTGATCACGGGCGGGTCGTCGGGCATCGGTGAAGCGGCCGCGAAGAAGATCGCGGGAGCGGGCGGTGAGGTGGTGCTGGTCGCCCGCACCCGCGAGAACCTCGAGAAGGTCGCCGACGAGGTCCGCGGTGCGGGCGGTACCGCCCACGTGTATCCGTGCGATCTCTCGGACATGGACGCCATCGCCGCGATGGCCGACCGGGTGCTGTCTGACCTCGGTGGTGTCGACATTTTGATCAACAACGCCGGCCGGTCGATCCGACGGTCGCTCGAGCTGTCCTACGACCGGATCCACGACTACCAGCGCACCATGCAGCTGAACTACCTCGGTGCTGTTCAGCTCATCCTCAAGTTCGCCCCGGGCATGCGCGAACGCCAGTTCGGCCAGATCATCAACCTGTCGTCGGCGGGCGTGCAAACCCGGGCGCCGCGCTTTGGCGCTTACATCGCAAGCAAGGCCGCGCTGGACACGCTGTGTGACTCGCTGCAAGCCGAGACGGTCAACGACAATGTCCGATTCACCACCGTGCACATGGCGCTGGTGAAAACCCCGATGATCGGCCCGACCAAGGTGTATGACCGATTCCCCACGTTGACGCCGGAGCAAGCGGCCGGTGTGCTCGCCGATGCCATCGTGCACCGGCCTCGCCGGGTGAGCTCACCGTTCGGTCAGTTCGCCGCCGTCGCGGATGCGGTCAACCCGATGGTGATGGACCATGTGCGCAACCGCGCCTTCACGATGTTCGACGACTCGGCGGCCGCCCGGGGCGGCGAATCCGGCGACGCCACACGATTCGACAAGCGCAGCGAAACCTTTGTCCGAGCCACTCGCGGAATTCACTGGTGACCAATCATGAGTCTGCCCCAACCCGACACCGACACGACCATCGTCATTACCGGCGCATCGTCGGGCATCGGCACCGAAATTGCCCGCGGTCTGGCGCGGCGCGGCTACCCGCTGCTGCTCGTCGCGCGGCGCCGGGAGCGCCTCGACGATCTCGCGGACGAACTGAGCGGCAGGCACGGCGTCGACGTCGAGGTGATGTCGCTCGACCTTGGTGAGGGCGCGGCGCGCGGGCAGCTGGCCGATCGAATCCGTGGCGAATCGATCGCCGGCCTGGTCAATAGCGCCGGTTTCGGCACCAGCGGAGCGTTCTACAAGCTGCCGATCGAGCGGGAACGCGAGGAGGTCGCGGTCAATGTGCTCGCGCTGATGGAGCTCAGCCACGCCGCACTGGCAGGCATGATCGAGCGTGGCGCCGGAGCCGTGCTGAACATCGCGTCGATCGCGGGGTTCCAGCCACTGCCGACCATGGCCGTGTATTCGGCTACCAAGGCCTTCGTGCAGACGTTCTCGGAGGCCGTGCACGAAGAACTGCATGGGACCGGGGTTTCTTGCACGGCCTTGTGCCCGGGACCGGTGCCCACCGAATGGGCCGATGTCGCAAACGCGCAGCACTACAGCATCCCGATCGCCCAAGTCTCGCCGCGCGACGTCGCGGAAGCCGCGATCGGCGGCATGCTCGATGGCAAGCGCACCGTGGTACCTGGGCTGGTACCGAAAGCCGCGAGCCTCGGAGGCAGATTCGCGCCGCGCAGTGTGCTTCTGCCGGCGCTGCGCATCATCAGAGAGGTTCGCGGCTAGAACCGCTGGGCGGGGCGGGGTGCCGGGCGGCTAGAACCGCTGGGCGGGGCGCCGGTGCCCGGCCGCTAGAACCGCTGGGCGGGGCGCCGGTGGGTTGCGACACGGTCACGGATGCATACCTATCAGGGTCTCACTGACCACACTAGACACAACGATCACTATCGTCACATCAGTCAACTGCGGACGTCAATGCCCCTGGAAGGTGTGACATGTCGGCGATTCCTCGAATCGCATCGGTATCGGTGGCGTCGGCGGCCGCTATCGGACTCGTGGCGATAGGGGTCGCACCACCAGCGTTCGCCGATCTTTGCAATTCTGACCCACCGCCGCCCAATGCTGCTGCGGCTCCGAACGACGGGGTGCCGACTCCGCCTCCGAGCCACCTGCCGATAGGGCGCAAGCCTCTCGGTGCGAATGAGCACGCGGCGCTACCCAAGCTAGGTCCGCTGATATCTGCTTTCCTGAATCCGACTCGTAATTCCGCGCGGCTGCACAACCAGGCGGCGGTAGTACCCGGGCCCACGCCTCCCGGTGCGGGCAACCAACAGCCCCCGAACGTTACTCAGCCGGTTCCGAACGCCGCGGCAGCACCGCCGCCGCCGCCGCCCGACGCGGGCGCGCCCCCCGGGACATCGCTCGTCGGCTGGGTGGTCGGACCGAACAGCCCGAACAACACCCTCCAGCGTTTCGGCATCCACGGGGCCGACCTCGGGATCATGTGGGACAACGGCGATCCCGTCGCCGATCAGGTGCTCATCGCCTTTGGCGACACTTTCGGCTATTGCAGCCTCCGGGGCCAACACCGATATAACACGATGTTCCGCAGCCAAGACCGTGCTTTGTCGCACGGAATCGACGTGCCGGCCGGCTCGGTCTCTGACATACACTCCGGCTCACCGGAACGGCAACCGGGGTTTTCCAAACAGATCATCAACAGGCTCGGCGTGGCGCCGGCGGAGGTCGCCGTCATTCCGACCGCCGGCGTGTCCGTCGGGAGAACCCAATATGTCAACTTCATGTCCGTCAGGGATTGGGGCAACGCTGGCGCGTGGTCGACGAACTTCTCGGCAATCGCGATGTCCCCCGACAACGGCCAGAACTGGTGGATCTATCCCCGCACCATCCGCACGCCCGCGGCGGACAGTATCGCGGGAGTCCCATACGCTGCGGGAAATGAGAATTTCCAGCAAGGGGCATACGTTCGGCCCGGCGACGGTTACATCTACTCGTTCGGGACACCGCCCGGACGCGGCGGTCCGGCGTTTGTGGCGCGGGTTCCGCAGGGTTTTGTGCCGGACCTCACCAAATACGAATACTGGAACTCCTCCGGGGACCGAGGAGCTTGGGTCCCGAACAATCCGTCGGCCGCGACGCCGGTTATCCCGGCGCCGGTGGGCGAAATGTCGGCCCAATACAACACCTATCTCAAGAAATACCTGGTGCTTTACTGCAACGGTGCCAACGACGTCGTGGCAAGGACTGCGCCGGCTCCGCAAGGACCGTGGGGTGACGAGCAATTGCTCGTGCCGTCAATGCAGTTCCCCGGCGGCATCTACGCGCCGTACCTCCATCCCTGGTCGACGGGTAAAGAGCTGTACTTCAATCTGTCGCTGTGGTCCGCATACAGCGTGATGTTGATGCACACCGTGCTGCCATAGCCCGGCCGCTCGCCAACGGAACCGAGGCACTCAGGTTCGGTCGATCAACAACTGCCGCCAGTTTTCCGGCACCCGGCCGCGAGGTCCGGGCACGCCCTGATCCGGCGGGCGGCAGTCGGGCGCAGCCAGATCGGGTCCGTCGACGTAGGCGTTGGTCTGGAAGTTCCAGAACCAGTCCTCGCCGGGCTCGAACGACCGCATCACCGGGTGACCAGTCTCCTGCCAGTGCGCCGTCGCGTGCTTGGCCAGCGAGTCGTCGCAGCAGCCGATGTGTCCGCAGGCGGCGCAGCGGCGCAGATGGATCCACCAGCCGCCGATGGCATCGCACTCGGCACAGCCGGTGCCGCTCGGCCTGACGGATGGGTCGATGGCCAGGTTGCTCATGGTTATCCCCTTCGCACCGTGAAGATCTGGCTGGCGTTGGCCGCAGCGGCGGATTCAGCCAATTCGGTCAGCAAAGGTGGCACGTCCATCTGCCGCACTACCGCCTCGATGAAGACCATCCGATCACCGTGCTCGGCCGCCGCGCTGAGCGCATCCTCGAGTTGGCCGTATGTCTCGACGCGAAATGCCAAATGGTTGTTCACCCCTAGCGCATTCGGGACGTCGAGCCAACTCCACGGCACGATGTCGTTGTAGTACGCGTCGCGACCATGGATCGCGCGTTCGACCGTGTAGCCGTCGTTGTTCACCACCACGACCACCGGCGCAACTCCCTCGCGGGTGAACAAGCCGAGTTCCTGGATCGTCAACTGAGCGGCCCCGTCACCAATCAGCAGCACCGGCCGGCGGTCCGGTTCTGCCAATCCGGCGCCGAGCGCCGCGGGCAGGGTGTAGCCGATGGACGCCCACAGCGGCTGCCCGATGAACGTCACCCGGCTGGGCAACCGATGCCCAGCCATTCCGTAGAACGACGTGCCTTGGTCGGCCAACACCACGTTGCCAGGCGTCAGCGCGGCAGAAATGCTGTCCCACAATGATTTCTGTGTCAGCAATTCGTCACGTCCCGGCGGATCGGCCGACGTCTCCGGCGTCGCCGCCGGCAGCGGGGCCGAGCGGCGGGCGCGCCGTTTCAGGATCGTCGTCAGTCCGTCCAGCGCGGCCTGGATGTCCAGTGGCGCGAAGACCGCTCCGGCGACCACACTCTGATTCGGTCCGACGTCGATGGTTCGCGACGGGTCGATCTTTTGGCTGAAGAATCCGCTGACCATGTCGGTGAACTGGACGCCGGCGGTGACCAGGACCGGCGCCGCTTCAATGGCCTTGCGCACTCGCGCGTCGCTGGCGGCCCCGGCATAGATGCCCAGGAACGTCGGCGAGGATTCGTCGACCAGGCTCTTGCCCCACATCAACGTGGCGTGCGGGACGACGTCGGCGCCCAGCAGCGCCTCGAGTTGAGGGACCGCCTGCAGGCGGTGCACCAGCAGATCGGCGAGCACCGTTAGCTGGTGGTCACCGATGAGTTCGGTTGCGGCATCAATAAATAGCGAAAGTGCCCGTGGGCTTGTCCCTCCGGTGTAGCGGGGCAGCGACGCCGTTGGCGGTTCGACCGGAAAGCGCGCGACATCGGTGGCCATCAGCAGGTAGCCGGGCAACTTCTGTTCACGCACCTCAGAGAGCACCCGATCGATCTCCCGTGTCGCCGTTGCCGGCATCAAATTGGCTTGCGCGCAGGTGATTTCGCGGGCAATCCGGAGAAAATGCTCAAAGTCACCGTCGCCGAGGGAGTGGTGCACGACGCGGCGGGCACCCTGCGCGTCCTTCGACGGGGCACCGACAATATGCACGACCGGCACATGCTCGGCGTAACTGCCCGCGATCGCGTTGGCCGCGGAGAGCTCGCCGACACCGAACGTCGTCACCAGCGCCGACATGCCGCGCAGCCGTCCATACCCGTCGGCCGCGTACCCCGCGTTGAGCTCGTTGGCGTTGCCGACCCACCGAATCTTCTTGTGCGCCACGACGTGGTCCAGGAACTCCAGGTTGAAATCACCGGGCACTCCGAACACCTCGGTGACGCCGAGCTCGTTGAGCCGGTCAAGCATGTAGTCACCGACGGTGTAGTCGGACGTCGGGGGCGCAGTCACGACGTCGACGGTACGCCCGCCAAACCGCACAAACCGGTCCACGGCCCAGCCGGGCCGGTTATCGTCCGGGAATGGCTATCACCGAGTCCAGCGAAGTCGTTATCGAGGCCACCCCGGACGAGGTGATGGCCGTCATCCGCGACGTCGAGGCGCTGCCGGAGTGGTCCGACGCGCATCAAACCTCTGAAGTGCTCGAGCGGGACGAAGAAGGTCGGCCGCGGCGGACGAAGGCGAAGGTCAAGACCGTCGGCATCACCGACGAGCAGGTGCTGGACTACTCCTGGCATGACGACGGCGTGAGTTGGACCCTCGTCAGCGCGAATCAGCAGCGCTCGCAAGACGCCCGCTACACGCTGACACCTGAGGGCGACAAGACCCGGGTGAAGTTCGACATAACGATCGACCCAACGGTGCCGCTGCCGGGGTTCCTGTTGAAGAGGGCGACCAAGGGCGTTATGAGCACCGCGACCGAGGGCTTGCGCAGGCGGGTGCTGAGCGTCAAGAAGGGCGACTAGTTCTCGTCGGGCTCGGCAATCGTCAACACGGCGTCGACGATGTAGGGGCTCTCCTCTAACCGCTTTTCCAGGTGCCGCAATGTGCGCGCCACCCGGGACTCGACCTGATCGCCGACCAGGTCGACGCTGGCCACGAGGAACAACTGCATTGGTCCGACGAAGACCAGACGGATAAATCGCACGGCCACCACTTCGGGCAGCTGCTCGATGTATGCGACGGCGGCCTCGCGCAGTTGCGGAGACGCCGGCTCGCCGGTCAGGAAGCGGCGGTTGCGGTCGATCAACACCATCGCGACGACACCGAGAAGCACGCCGATGAGGATCGAACCGACCGCGTCCCATGCCCCGCTGCCGGTGACCTGATGGAGTCCGATACCCAGACCGGCGATCGCGATCCCGACCAGCGCCGCGGTGTCTTCGGCGAAGACGGCGCGCACCGTGGGGTCCGAGGTCTCGAGCGCGTGGGTGAGCACGTCCCGGTGGAACCGGCGTGCCTCGCTGCGCAATTGCCGCAACGACTGCAACAGGGAGGTTGATTCCATTACAAAGGCGACGGCCAGCACGACGTAGGCGATCCCATAGTCCTCGCTGCTCGATTCGCCGTGCAGCAGTTCGGTGATGCCGCGCCACACCGACAATGACCCGCCGACGACGAACAGGCCGACCGCCGCCAGCAGCGACCAGACGTAGGCCTCTCGTCCATACCCGAGAGGTCGTTCGGCGTCGGGCGGGCGACTGCTTCGGCGGGTCGCGATGATCAGGAAGCCCTGGTTGCCGGCATCGGCCCAGGAATGCGCCGCCTCCGCGGCCATCGACGCCGACCCGGAGAGCACGGCGGCCACGGTCTTCGCGGCCGCAACCGCCACGTTCGCGAGGAGCGCGACGACGACGGTGCGGACGCTTTGGCTTCCCGCGGGCACATCTCCGGGACGAGCCGCCAGCAGGTTGCGCATAGCCGCCATGTGCTTTCTTGTACCCCGGCGCGGGCGGCTAATGTGCTGGGCGTGACCAAATCGGGACCCCTGGCCGGGGTGCGAGTAATCGAGTTGGGCGGAATCGGGCCGGGCCCGCACGCGGCGATGGTACTCGCCGACCTCGGTGCCGACGTGGTTAGGGTGCGCCGTCCCGGCGGCTTGGCGATGCCGCGCGAGGACCGCGACCTGATGCATCGCGGCAAGCGGATCGTCGACCTCGACGTCAAGAACGAGCCGCGGAAATTGCTCGACCTGGTGGCCAAGGCCGACGTGCTGCTCGACCCGTTCCGCCCCGGCACCTGTGAGCGGCTGGGCATCGGGCCCGACGACTGCGCGGGCGTGAACCCGCGACTGATCTACGCCCGGATAACCGGCTGGGGGCAGGACGGGCCGTTGGCGCTAACCGCCGGGCACGACATCAATTACCTGTCGCAGACCGGCACGCTCGGCTCGATGGGTTATCGCGACCGGCCGCCGCTGCCGCCGATGAACCTCGTCGCCGACTTTGGCGGCGGCTCGATGTTCTTGCTGCTCGGCATCGTCGCCGCGCTCTATGAGCGGGAGCGTTCCGGCCAGGGCCAGGTCATCGACGCCGCGATGGTCGACGGGGTCAGCATCTTGGCGCAGATGCAGTGGACGATGAAGGCCGTCGGCACCCTGTCGGACGAACGCGAGTCGAGCCTTCTCGACGGCGGTGCCCCGTTCTACCGCACATACGAGACCTCCGACGGCAAGTACATGGCGGTCGGCGCGATCGAACCACAGTTCTACGCGCAGCTGCTCGAGGGTTTGGGGCTGTCGGCCGACGAGTTGCCCAATCAGTTGGACCGCGAATCGTTCGGCGAAATGCGCAAAATCTTCGCCGACCGGTTCGCCAGCAAGACCCGCGACGAATGGACGCAGATCTTCGCCGGCACGGACGCGTGCGTGACGCCGGTGTTGACATGGAGCGAGGCGGCCGTCGGCGAGCATCTGCGCGCGCGGTCAACGATCGTGCACGAAAACGGATTTGATCAGGCCGCACCGGCGCCGCGGTTCGCCCGCACCCCTGCGGGCCCAATAGAGCCGGCGCCAACGGACACCACCCCCTTCGACGAGATCGGGTGGTGAATCGGGCGCTCGTCGAATCGGCCGCGAAGCGGTATCCGGCAAACTAAGTTCGAGGGCGTGGCGGTCAGGGCTTCGCGAGAAGTAGTGATCGACGCCGAGCCGGAGGCGATCTTGGACGCGCTGGCCGACCTCGCCGCGGTGCCGTCATGGTCGCCGCTGCACAAAAAAATCGAAGTGCTCGACCGGCATCCGGACGGCCGGCCGTACCACGTGAGGGCCACCATGCGGATCATGGGCATCACCGACACCGAGGTGCTCGAGTACCACTGGGGCCGCTGGTGGATGGTCTGGGACGCGGAGGAGACCTTTCAGCAGCGCGGCCAGCACGTCGAATACAACCTCACCCCCGAGGCGGGAAAGACGCGGGTGCGCTTCGACATCATCCTCGATCTGACCGCGCCGATTCCGCAATTTTTGGTCAAGCGGGCGAAGAAGCTTGTCCTTGACGTGGCGACGGAGGGGCTGCGGCAGCGAGTGATGCGCGGCGCTGACGCTCGATAGTCGCCAGAGGGTTGTATCTGGCCAGCGCGGGCCGACGCGTGAACGGGTTAGCCCGGCGAGCCGGCTCGGCCCGACAGCCGGCGACGCATCGGCTCGCGGCCCGGCGGCTGCGACGGGGGCGGCAGCAGCGGCTTGAATTCGCGGACCGGGGCGGTCGACGCGGACTGTGTGCTCAGCTCGAGTTCCGCACCGGCGTGCCGGATGGTCAGCTTCTTGTCGTCGGGCCCATCGCGCAAGGTGTATGTCACCTGCGTGGGGGACACGTCGACGGTCAGCCGAAAGTTTCGCCAGCGCAACCGAAATCGCAGACGAGATATCTCGTCCGGGAGGTGAGGGTCGAGTGCGAGCACATCCCCGTCGTCGCGCAGGCCACCGAAACCTGCGACGAGCGCCGTCCAGGTTCCGGCAAGGGAGGCCATGTGCAGGCCGTCGCGGGTGTTCTCGTGCAGGTCGTGCAGATCGACCATGGCCGCCTCGTAGGTGTAGTCGTACGCCAACTCGAGGTGCCCGACCTCGGCACACATCACCGCCTGCGTGCAGGAGGACAGCGACGAATCGCGGACCGTTCGCCGCTCGTAATAGTCGACGTTGCGGGCCTTTTCGTCAGGCGTGAAAGCGTGGCTCCGCCAATGCATCGCGAGCAGTAGGTCGGCCTGCTTGCATACCTGTGCGGGGTACAGCCGCACGTAGGGCTCGTGCATTAACAGCGGGTAGGTCGTGTTCTTGGTGAAGTTCCACTCCGCCAACGTGGTGAAGCCTTCGCACTGCGGGTGCACGCCCAGTTCGTGGTCATAAGGGATCCGCGCCGAATCGGCCGCATGGCGCCACGCGGCCATTTCCTCGGTGGTGACGCCCATATCCCACGCCGCCTCGGCATGGCGGTTGCAAGCCTCGGCCGCGGTGCGCAGGTTGTGCGCGGCCATCAGATTGGTGAACACGTTGTCGCGAACGATGGCCGTGTATTCATCGGGACCGGTCACCCCGTCGAGGTGCCAGATGTCGTGCCGGTCATGGTGGCCGAGTGAGTGCCACAGTCGTGCGGTCTCGATCAGCACCTCGAGGCCACATTCGGCCTCGAGCGCCTGATCGCCTGTGACGATGCGATACCGCTCGATGGCCATCGCGATATCGGCGTTGACATGCCACGCCGCGGTGCCGGCCGGCCAATACGCCGAGCATTCCTGGCCGCGGATCGTTCGCCATGGGAAGGCCGCGCCGGCGAGATCCAGCTCCGCCGCCCGCTCCTTGGCCAGGTCCAGCGTCGACGCGCGCCACCGCAGCGCATCGGCGGCGGCATGCGGTGCGGTGTAGGTGAGTACCGGAAGCACAAAACCCTCGGTGTCCCAGAACGCGTGCCCGTCGTACCCGGTACCGGTGAGTCCCTTGCCCGGGATCGCGCGGCGTTCGGCGCGCGCGCTGGCCTGCAGCACGTGGAACAGCCCGAACCGAACCGCCTGCTGGACGTCGGCGTCGCCGTCGACCTCGACATCCGCACTATCCCAGTAATGGTCGAGGTAGTTGCGCTGGCCGTCGATCAGGCCCTGCCATCCGCTGTAGCGCGCGCCGGTGAGCGCCGCGGCGGCCTGGTCGCGCAGCGCGGGGCGGGAGCGCAGGCTGGACCAGCCGTAGGCCAGGTACTTGACGATGCGCAGCTGCTGGCCGGGACGCAGCCCGCAGATGATGGTGGTGCGCGCCCAATCCTCGGCAGCATCGGTTTCGACTTCGACGCGCCCGGGGACCTCGACGTCATGGTCCATCCCGGCGGCCATCACGAGCTTGCTCAGTCGCGTGCGGTGCACCAGCAGAGCGCCCCGCTCGGTGGTTTCGTGCTGCACGGCCTCGAGTGGATTCTGCAGTACCGCAGAAACTCGCGGATCACGCGACGTCTCCGGCTGGTCCTCGTTCGCGACGAGTTCGGATTGCACGGTGACACGGACGAATTCGTCGAGGGCATCGACCGCGTACTCGATCGCGGCCACGCTGCGCTGGGTGAGCGACACCAGGCGGGTCGACCGGACCCTGACCTGCTTGCCGGCCGGCGAGCGCCAGTGTGCATGTCGAGTCAGCGTGCCGGCCCGCATGTCCAGTGCCCGCTCGTGCTCGATGAGTTCGCCGTAGCGGACGTCGAACGGCTCGTCGTCGACCAGAAGCCGCAGGATCTTCCCGTTGGTGACGTCGACAATGGTCTGGCCCGCTTCCGGGTATCCGAACCCGGCCTCGGCGTAGGGCAGCGGCCGGCATTCATAGAAGGAGTTGAGATAGGTGCCGGGCAACGAGTTTGGCTCGCCCTCGTCGAGGTTGCCTCGCAGGCCGATATGTCCATTGGACAGGGCGAACAACGATTCGGACTGAGCCAGTAGGTCCAGATCGAGCCGGGTCTCGCGCAGGTGCCAGGGCTCGACCGGGAAGGCGTCGTGAGAAATCATCGGATTTCCATGCCTCGGCGCAAATGACCCAGTCGGCGGATGGCCTCGTCAAGGGTGTCGTCACGCTTGCAAAAAGTGAAGCGCACCAAATGATTCCATTTGTCGGCGTGCTCCGCGCCCGGGTCGCAGAACGCCGACATAGGAATTGCCGCAACCCCGGTCTTTTCGGGTAGGTCCCAGCAGAACTGGGTGCTGTCGTGGTAGCCCAGTGGGCGTGGATCGGCGCACAGGAAGTATGTGCCGCCGCTGTGGTGGACGCCGAAGCCGAGCGCTGTCAGCGCGCGGGCCAGCCGGTCGCGCCTGGCCTGCAGCGAGTTGCGCAGCTCGGCGACCCACGCCTGTTCAGTGTTCAGCGCGCGGGCGACCGCGGGCTGAAACGGTGCGCCGCCGACATAGCTGAGGAATTGCTTGGCCGCGCGCACACCGATGATGAGTTCCGGTGGGGCACAAGCCCAGCCGATCTTCCATCCGGTGCAGTTGAACATCTTGGCGGCGCTGGAAATCGTGACGGTGCGCTCGGCCATGCCGTCGAACGCGGCCAGCGGCAGATGGCGGCCGCCGTCGAACACCAAGTGCTCGTACACCTCGTCGGTGATCACCAGAAGGTCGTGCTCGACCGCCAGCTCGGCGATCGCCCGCAGTTCGGCCGCACTGAGCACCATGCCCGTCGGGTTGTGCGGCGAGTTGACGATAATCGCCGAGGTGTTTTTGGTGACCGCGCCGCGCAGCGCGTCGACGTCCAGCGCGAAGCCGCGGCCGTCGGGCACCAGCGACACCGCGCGCCGCCGCGCTCCCGCCATTGCGATCACCGGCGCGTAGGAGTCGTAATACGGCTCGATCAGCAACACCTCGGACGCGGGTTCTACGAGCCCGATCACCGCGGCGGCGATGGCCTCCGTGGCGCCGACGGTCACCAGCACCTCGGTGTCGGGGTCGTACTCGGTGCCGTACTTGAGCCGCCGGTCGGCGGCGATGGCCTCGCGCAGCGGTTGGATGCCCGGCCCCGGCGGGTATTGGTTGACGCCTTCGGCGATCGCCTTTTCGGCGGCCTCGAGCATCGCGGACGGCCCGTCCTCGTCGGGAAAGCCCTGGCCCAGGTTCACCGCACCGATGCGAGCGGCCAGCGCGGACATCTCGGCAAACACCGTGGTGGTGTATGGCCGCAGCCGCGCAACCGTCATAGCAGTTCAGCCTAGGTGCTGAGGTTCCTTAGAATAGGAGCGATGCTCCGCGGGTACAGGGTTCCCGGTCACCGCCCGAGCAAGCGGCGGCACCCGAGCGGCATGCCAGCACTCTCCGTCGCGGGCACTGCCCGTCCGTGCGACGTTGCATTTTCCGCGCCAACGACGAATAGGTATCAATGACTGCAACACGAGTACAACCGAATCGCAGCGACATGCGCGACGCCGCGCACATCGTGGGAGCGATGTCCCACGCGTTCACCGCGAAGGTCGTCGGGCAGGAGAATCTGAAGGAGTCGCTGCTCATCGGCCTGCTGGCCGGCGGGCACATCCTGATCGAGAGTGTGCCGGGTCTGGCCAAGACCACCGCGGCCCGGGTGATCGCCGAGTCGATTCGCGGTGGGTTTCAGCGCATCCAGTGCACCCCGGACCTACTGCCCAGCGACATCGTCGGCACTCAGGTGTACGAGGCGGAAACGCACACCTTCGCCACCCAGCTGGGTCCCGTCCACACCAACGTGGTGTTGCTCGACGAGATCAACCGTTCTTCCGCCAAGACCCAGAGTGCGATGCTCGAGGCGATGGAGGAGCGCCAGACCACCATCGCCGGCACGGTGTATCCGATACCCGAGCCGTTCCTGGTGATCGCGACGCAGAACCCGGTCGACCAGGAGGGCACGTATCCGCTGTCGGAGGCTCAGACCGACCGCTTCATGCTCAAGGAGATCCTGCGCTATCCCTCTCCGGAGGAGGAGGTCGAGGTCGTCGCCCGCATCGACGCCGGGGTGTACGACAAGGATCAGCGCAACCGCCCTGTGGTCGGCCTGGAGGACATCCAGCGGCTGCAGGAGATCGTCCGCAACGTGCACATGGACCCGGTGCTGATGCACTACGCCAGCGAACTGGTCGCCGTCACCCGCAGTCCGCAGCAGTACCTGCCGGCGCAGCTGGCCAGGCTCATCGAGTACGGCGCCAGCCCGCGCGCCACCATTGCGTTCTGCAAGTGCGCACGCGCGCTGGCGGTGCTGTCGGGCCGCGACCATGTCATCCCCGACGACCTTCGAAGCCTGGCCCACCGGGTGTTGCGGCACCGGCTGATCCTCGGCTTCGAGGCCGCCACCGCGAAGGTGACATCCGACGATGTGGTCGACGCGGTGCTGCAAGCGGTCAGAGTGCCCTAGGGCCGGTTGTGGGCAAGCACCTCAATCGGGCCAAGACGCACTTCGGCACCAACACTCGCGGGCTACTCAAGGGCGGCCGTTACGCGCTGTTGCACACCCGCACACTCGAATTCGACGAGCTCAGGCCGTACGTGCCCGGAGACGACGTCCGCGACATCGACTGGAAGGCCTCGGCACGCTCGGGCACGGTGCTGATCAAGCGATTCGTGTCCGAAAAGCACCACAAGATCCTGCTTGTCGCCGACGCGGGCCGGAACATGTCGGCGCTGGCGCCCAGCGGGGAGGTCAAACGCGACATCGCCGTCAACGTGATGGGTGCGATCGGGCTGATCACGCTCGGCCGGCTGGACGAGATCGGAATGGTGTACGGGGATTCCCGCGGATCGGCCAACATCCGTGATCGGCGCGGCGAATCCCACATCGAAAGCCTGCTGGACCGGTTCTATCGACACACCCTGTCGAGTCCCGGCGCGAGCGACATCGTCACCCAATTGGCTTACGCCGCAAGCGGACACCGGCGCCGCATGTTGATCATCATCGTCTCCGATGAGCCCGAGGTGGACCGCCGCCTCGACGACGTGCTGCGACAGCTGTCCGGACGCCACGACGTGATGTGGGCGATGGTGTCGGACATGCCTGCGGTCGGCGGGGGCGAGGACGACCTGGATGGCTACGACGTTGCCTCGGGGCGCTTGGTGCTCAACGGCGCCGCGGTCGGCCAGCACGTCATCACCGCCTATCGCCGCGCCGAACGCGCCCGCGCGCAGCGGCTGGACGCTGTCCTGACGGGATATTCGATACCGCATACCAAAATCGGCGCAACCAGCGACATCCGGAACAAGATCATCGAAATGACCGAGGTCTTCAGTCATGCCGGATGATCTGCTGCGCTACCTCGGAGCCCCCGCCGCCTATTCGTCGTGGTGGCTTGTCCTCGGCGCGGCGATGCTGGCCGCCGTCATGGCTTGTGCCGCAGGCGTTTACGTCTGGACGCTGCCGACGGAATCGTTGCGTCGAATCCCACTGATCCGGACGGTGCACGGCCGCCTGATCCGGCGCTGGTTCGCCGGCTCGATCCGCGCCGCCCGCGACGATTACCGAGCCGGCAAGCTGTCCGCGGCGCAGACGGCCGCGGTGATCAGGCGCACGTTGCGTAGCTTTCTCGCGCTGACGACGAACAGCATGGCGCACTTCATGCACGTCGCTGACATGACCGACAGCGACCTGGCTCCGGCGGCTCCGCTGTTCTGCGCGCTCAACGACGCCCAGTTCAACGGGGCGTCGGGCGTTGACGTCGATGGTGTTGGGCGCGACGCCGAGGAGCTGATCCGGTCGTGGAGCTGAGGTGGTGGCCGGTCGTGGTCGCCGGACTGGTTTGTCTGGCGGTCTGCGTCACGTTGGCGGCGCTGCTGCCGATGCCGCAGGTCCGCCGTCGATTGCGGCCGCTGGCGCACGTTGATCGGCTGACCCGGCTGCCCGAATACGCCCGCGTCGTGCGGCTGCAGTTCTGGTCGATGCTGGGGCTCGTCGCGCTGCTGGTCGTCCTGTTCCTGGAGGCGCTGCTGGCGAGTTCGCGGCCGGCCGGGTTTTCGTTCGCGGACTATGACGGCGACGCGGCGCACGCCGAAGACATCATGCTGTGCGTCGGTGAGCCGGTCACCGATCCGGCAACCGCCGGGTTCTTGGACTACTTTGCCGAACGCGTGCCGCATTTCGACACCCAGCGCATCGGCCTGACGTCGCCCAGTCTGCGGGTGGTGCCGCTGACTCGCGACTACCAGTTCGCGGCCGACCAGTTCAGCCGCTACGCGAAGCTCGCCTCGCTGCAACAGAACCTGGACGCGAAGAACCCGATGCCTGCGGTGCAGATGACCGAGCTGCGCGCCGGCATCGAGGATTTCTCTCGACCGCTGCGTTATGTCGACTATGCGCGCAGCGTGGAGGATGTCCTTGCGCTGTGCATGGCCGGTTTCCCCTCCTCCAACGACAAGGCGGCACACCGGCGCTCGCTGATCTACTTGGGTCCGAGCAACATTCGTGACGCTGATGAGCAACGCGGGGCGCTGTTCTCCGATCAGCAGCTTCATGACACGGCTGCGGCGGCTGGTGTCCAGATCAACGTGATCAGCCGATCGGACGCGCGGGCCGCGACCAATCTCGACGCGATCGCCGCCGGCACGGGCGGGCGGTTCGAGACCTACGACGCGGCCGGTGCCGACGATCGGCAGCTGGTCGCGATGCTGGACGGAATCCGCGCCCACCCGCCGGCGGTGGTTGGCGCGGGCGCGACGACGATCACACGACCCGGCGACTACCCGAATGTGCCGCTGGTCGCCGGCGTGTTCGTGGCGGCCTTGTTGTGCGTCGCGCTGGCGGTGGTGCGCCGATGACCTTTGCACCGGTGATTCCTGCGGTGTTTCTGGTTGCCGTTGCCGTGGTGCTCATTGCGATCCGGCTGGTTGCCCTGCGTCGGGCGCTTCGGCCCACCGCTACGGGACGCCGCGCCCGCGTGGTGCTGCGCTGGAGCGGCCTGACCGCCGCGGTGCTGCTGGTGTTGCTCGCTGCGGCGCGTCCCAGCATCCAGAGCGCGGGGCCGTCGTCGGGCCCGGCGGCGACCGCGGCCGGCTCAAACGTCAACGTGTTCTTCGTCGTCGACCGATCGGTGGACTTGCGCGTCCAGGACTTCGGCGACCACAAGTCGCGGATGGCCGGCATCCGCAGCGACATCACCGCGCTGATCGATCAATACCCGCGCGCCCGTTTCGCGGTGATTTCGTTCTCGTCGAGGTCGGCCACCGACTGGCCGCTGTCGGACGACATATGGAGTCTGCGGCCGATGATCGCGGGACTGTCGCCGTACACCTCGATGCAGCCCGACTCGATGTATCAGGTCGACGCCGCCGCGGCCAGCGACACCCTGCGGTACAAGCTGTATCAGGCAGAGCATCAGTACCCACGGTCAGCGAACCTGGTGTTCTACGTCGGTGCGGGAGCCCCAGGCTCACGCGCGCCGCAGGGCAAATTTGACCTCGGCTCGGCGCGGGTGGCCGGCGGAGCGGTGCTCGGCTACGGCACATCCGCGGGCGGCCCCATCCCGCGGGAAATCATCAACGGCGACCTGGTGTACGCCGCCGACGCGCAGACCGGCACCGCGCTGAACTCGGCCATCAATGAACAGGCTTTGCGCGCCATCGCCGGTCAGCTCGGTGTTGGCTACGTTCATCGCGAAGGTGGACAGGGCATCGCTTCGGTGGTCTCCGCCGTCAACGCCGAAAGCAACGGCGCCGCAACCACTCTTGGCGTCGAGCGCACGGAACTCTATTGGGTGTTGACGTTGCCTGCCGCGGTTCTGGTTCTGATCGAGATCTGTCTGACAATTCGCCACTTCCGCCGCAATCGGTTGGCGCGTCGGGACGTGGAATTGTGATGTTGCGACGCGACCCCGGCCCGGTACGTGCGCCGTCGCGGATTCGGTTGCGGCGACGGCTTTTCCTGCTGTCCGCACCGGTTGGCATCGTGGCCCTGGTGTTGGCCTACAAGCTGATGTCCGTGGTCATCGCCGGCAACGCGGCGGCGTCCGACCTCGCTCGCCACAACGTCGACGCGCTGCGTGGCGACGTCGCGGCGATGGGCTTTCTCAACATCGTCGAGCCCGAAAAGGTTTCGTTCTGGCAGGCCAATCTGGCGGCGGTGGACGGCAACCTGGCCGAGGCGGATTCGCGGTTCGCCGACATTTTGTCGCACACCGCCGCTTCGGGGTCGTGCCCGGTGCGGGTCAACCTCGAGCTGGTGCGCGAGAGACAGGGTGATGTCGCCGCCTGGGATCGCAAGTTGGCCGAGGCCGAGCAGCGTTACTTCGCGGCACTGAGGGTGATCAACGACGCGCCCGCCGGTTGCTTTCAGGGCAACAACGATCCCGACAAAGAGCGTCGTGCGGTCCGCAACGACGCCGCCGCGCGGCTGGCGCAGAAGATCAATAATCTGCATCTTCCACCGCCGCCGCTCGCACCGCCGCCCGCGCCCGCGCCCGCTGCGCCGCCTGCACCTCCGCCCGCTGCGCCGCCCGCGGGGGTTGTAGGCCCGGGATCGCCGAGCCTGACCGATGTCGGGGCCGACCGGTTGCCGGGCAGCGGGCCGGTACCCGAGTTGCGTCTCGACCCCGGCGCGGGCAACCCGCTGGACCGGCTGCAGGAGGCGCTGGCGAACTCGGACGCGTCGGGGCAGAGCGGGCCGTGATAGGCGCAGGCGGGCTGTAACGAGCGCAAGCGCCAGCAGCCAACCAACAGGTTGGTTTAGCGCCCTGTTAGGCTGGTTGGGCAGGGAGATACTCTCCGTGAGACGGGCACATCGGTACCGCCCTTCCGACCGACGAACTGGAATCGAAGAGGAACAGTCATGTCCGAAGAAGCCTTCATCTACGAGGCCATCCGCACGCCGCGCGGCAAGCAGAAGAACGGCTCGTTGCACGAGGTCAAGCCGCTTGATTTGGTCGTCGGCCTGGTCGACGAGCTCCGCCGGCGGTTCCCGGATCTGGACGAGAACCTGATCAGCGACTTGATCCTTGGCGTGGTGTCGCCGGTCGGCGACCAGGGCGGCGACATCGCCCGCACAGCCGTGCTGGCCGCGGGCCTGCCCGACACCACCGGCGGGGTGCAGCTCAACCGGTTTTGCGCCTCCGGCCTGGAGGCGGTGAACACCGCGGCGCAGAAGGTGCGCTCGGGCTGGGACGACCTGGTATTGGCCGGCGGCGTCGAGTCGATGTCGCGGGTGCCGATGGGATCCGACGGCGGCGCGTGGGCCACCGACCCCGCCACAAACTATGACGTGTCGTTCGTGCCGCAGGGCATCGGCGCCGACCTGATCGCCACGCTGGAGGGGTTGTCCCGCGAGGACGTCGACGCCTACGCGCTGCGTTCCCAGGAGCGCGCGGCCGCGGCATGGTCGGGCGGCTACTTCGCCAAGTCCGTGGTGCCGGTTAAGGACCAGAACGGGCTGGTAATCCTCGACCACGACGAGCACATGCGGCCCGACACCACGATGGAGGGTTTGGCCAAGCTGAAGCCGGCCTTCGACATGATCGGCTCGATGGGCGGCTTCGACGACGTCGCGCTGCAGAAGTACCACTGGGTCGAGCGGATCAACCACGTCCACACCGGCGGCAACAGCTCGGGCATCGTCGACGGCGCCGCGCTGGTGCTGATCGGTTCTGAAGCTGCCGGCGCATCGCAGGGCCTGACCCCGCGCGCCCGCATCGTGGCGACCGCGACCAGCGGCTCCGAGCCGACGATCATGCTGACCGGTCCGCAGCCGGCGACCCGCAAGGTACTCGACCGGGCCGGCCTGACGCTCGACGACATCGACCTCATCGAGCTCAACGAGGCGTTCGCGTCCGTGGTGCTGAAGTACCAGAAGGACCTCAACGTTCCCGACGAGAAGCTCAACGTCAACGGCGGCGCGATCGCGATGGGCCACCCGCTGGGCGCCACCGGCGCGATGATCCTTGGCACCATGGTCGACGAGCTCGAGCGCCGCAATGCCCGCCGCGCGTTGGTCACCCTGTGCGTCGGCGGTGGCATGGGCGTCGCGACCATCATCGAGCGAGTCTGAGAGTCTGGTCTTTCAAGAAGGGAACCCAATCTCTATGGCCGAGAACACCATTCAGTGGGACAAGGATGCCGACGGCATCGTCACGTTGACGCTGGACGATCCGACGGGGTCGGCCAACGTAATGAACGAGGCGTACATCGAATCGATGGGCAAGGCCGTCGATCGCCTTGTCGCCGAGAAGGATTCGATCACCGGCGTGGTGATCACCAGCGCGAAGAAGACCTTTTTCGCCGGTGGTGACGTGAAAACCATGGTTCAAGCCAAGCCCGAGGACGCGGGCAACGTGTTCGACACCCTCGAGACGGTGAAGAGGCAGCTGCGCACACTGGAGACGCTGGGCAAGCCGGTGGTTGCGGCGATCAACGGCGCGGCACTCGGCGGCGGTCTGGAGATCGCGCTGGCCGCTCATCATCGCATCGCGGCCGACGTCAAGGGCAGCAAGATCGGCTTCCCCGAGGTGACGCTGGGGCTGTTGCCCGGCGCCGGCGGCGTCACCCGCACGGTGCGGATGTTCGGCATCCAGAACGCGGTCGTCAACGTGCTCGCTTCCGGTACCCAGTTCAAGCCCGCGGCGGCCAAGGAGATCGGGCTGGTGGACGAGCTGCTGCCGACGGTCGAGGAGCTGGTGCCGGCCGCCAAGGCGTGGATCAACGCCAACCCGGACGCGCATGTGCAGCCGTGGGATGCCAAGGGCTACAAGATGCCCGGCGGCAGCCCGTCGTCGCCATCGCTGGCCGCGATCCTGCCGTCGTTCCCGGCGAACTTGAAGAAGCAACTCAAGGGCGCGCCGATGCCTGCGCCACGGGCGATCCTGTCGGCGGCGGTCGAGGGCGCCCAGGTGGACTTCGACACCGCGTCGCGGATCGAGAGCCGCTACTTCGCGTCGTTGGTTACCGGCCAGATCGCGAAGAACATGATCCAGGCGTTCTTCTTCGACCTGCAGCACATCAACTCCGGCGGGTCTCGCCCGAACGGGTTCGAGAAGACGACGTTCAAGAAGGTCGCCGTGCTCGGTGCGGGCATGATGGGCGCCGCGATCGCGTACGTGTGCGCCAAGGCCGGCATCGAGGTGGTGCTCAAAGACGTCAGCCTGGACGCGGCCGAGAAGGGCAAGCAGTATTCCGCAAGCCTGGAAGCCAGGGCTCTTTCGAAGGGCCGGACGACCCAAGAGCGATCCGAGGCGTTGCTGTCCCGGATCCACCCGACGGCCGACGCTTCCGACGCGGCCGGCGCCGATCTGGTGATCGAGGCGGTGTTCGAGTCGGTGGACCTGAAGCACAAGGTGTTCGCCGAAATCGAGCCGGTGGTCGCGCCCGACGCGCTGCTGGGATCCAACACCTCGACGCTGCCGATCACCGAACTGGCAACCGGGGTGCAGCGGGTCGAGGACTTCATCGGCCTGCACTTCTTCTCGCCGGTGGACAAGATGCCGCTGCTGGAGATCATCCGCGGCGAAAAGACCTCGGATGCGGCGCTGGCCAAGGCGATCGACTTGGCCATGCAGATCGGCAAGACCCCGATCGTGGTCAACGACAGCCGCGGCTTCTACACCTCCCGAGTGATCGGTACGTTCATCAACGAGGCGATCGCGATGCTCGGCGAGGGTGTGGAGCCGGCGAGCATCGAGCACGCCGGCAATCAGGCCGGCTACCCGGCGCCGCCGCTGCAGCTGTCCGACGAGCTCAATCTCGAGCTGATGCAGAAGATCGCCAAGGCGACGCGGCAGGGCGTCGAGGCAGCGGGCCAGACGTATCACCCGCACCCGGCCGAAGAGGTCGTCAACAAGATGATCGAGCTGGGTCGGCCAAGCAAGTTGAGCGGCAAGGGTTTCTACGAATACGCCGACGGCAAGCGGGTTGGCTTGTGGCCGGGTCTGCGCGACACGTTCAAGGCGGGCGCGTCGCGGCCGCCGCTGCAGGACATGATCGACCGGATGTTGTTCGCCGAGGCGCTGGAGACGCAGAAGTGCCTCGACGAGGGCGTGCTGACTTCGACCGCCGATGCGAACATCGGCTCCATCATGGGGATCGGCTTCCCGCCGTGGACGGGCGGCACCGCGCAGTACATCGTCGGCTACCCGGGCGGCAGGGCGGGCTTCGTCGCGCGCGCCCGGGAGCTGGCGGCCAAGTACGGCGACCGCTTCACCCCGCCGGATTCGCTGCTGTCGTAGTTTTTTGCTAGCCGCTAGCGCACACTCGATTGCCAGGAGCGTCGCCAGGGCTCATCAGCAGGCCGCCGAGATCCGCAGCATCGCCACATCGTGCGGCGACACGGTGCGGGTGATCTCGCCCGTGCCACGTTCCTCGGCTCGGGTCCACAGGTCCCGGACCGTGTAGCAGGACGCGTCGCGCAGTCCGACCGCGGACATGCTCGTTGTGATGGTGGCCGGCTGGGGGTCGGGATTGAACAACGCGACACCGACGCCGCCGTCGGCGAGCGGCTTCGCGAGGATGCGGTTGTCCTGCGGGGACGCTGTTGCCTGGGCGACCAGCGGATCCTGGTCGACGGCGATGACGTCCTTGTTGGTGAGGATGTCGCGGGTCTGCGTTGTCATCGAGCGTACGTCGTTGCCCGCGAGCAGCGGCGCGGCCAGCATCGCCCACAGCGAGAAGTGAACGCGCTGTTCGGCTTCCGTGAGACTGGGCTGCGCGCTCGCGCGCCAGTGGAGCTGAGCGTCGGACAACGCGAGCTTCTGGCGCAGCTTCTGCAGGCGCTCCGGCGTCAAATTGTCCGCTGCCAGCAGTGCCCGGTTCACATCAAGGTGATTGACAAAGAAGTCGCTCCAGGTCAGGCCCACCACCAGCATGTCCGGATCATTGAAGTACCCTGCCCTGCTTCGCTTGGCTGCCGGCGCGGCGGCGGCGAACTCGTCGGGCACACCCAGGTAGCTGCCGGTGAGGAATGAGTCGGAGCTGTCCAGCGGCGGCAATGCATTGCGCCACACCGGAACGAGGTCGGTGGTGTTGCGAGTCATGTCGGCAATGCCGGACCAGTCGTACCTCACGCCGGCGGTGTGATCGTCCGAACTGTTCGGGTTGATGCTGTAGAAGATACGACGACCGCTGGCGCGCAACGCGTTCCGCATCGTAGTAAAGACTTTGACCTGTGTGGCGTGGTTGGCATCGTTACGGCACCAGTCGTATTTCAGGTAGTCGACACCCCACGCCGCAAATGTTCGCGCATCGGTGGCCTCGTGTCCGGCGCTGGCGATGCCGGGGTACTGGCCGCAGCTCTCGTTGTAGGGACTGGCATAAATGCCCAGCAGCATTCCCCGGTCATGTGCGTAGCGGGCAAGCGCGGACATGCCGCCGGGGAATCGCTGCGGGTCTTCTCGCAATTGGCCCTGCGGCCCGCGGGTCGGCGCGGCCCAGCCCGCATCGAGGTTCACATAGCGGTACCCGGCGTCGCGCATTCCGGAATCAACCAGTGCGTCGATGGTCTGCCGGACCGATTCTTCGGTCAGCGCGATGCCGGAGTTCCAGGAGTTCCAGCCCATCGGAGGCATCAGCCGTTGCGGTGCGCCTGATTCACTGGGCGCGCCGCATCCCGTCGTCAGCGCACCGCCCAGGACAGTCAGTGACACGACCGTCGACCAGAGTCGCTGTCCCACCGGCCGAGACTGGCCGACGAATCTGGGTGGGCGCTCCCAACCGACTGCGTATCGCCTGTGACTTGGCTATTACTTGCGCTGAAACAGGTAGTGGCGTACGGGGTTCTTGCCGTTGTGGTCGAGTTGGGGCTCGTCGCCGGCGGACAGCAGATTCCATGCGGGCACGAATCGTCGATTGACCTCAGCCGGATCGATGCCGGGCACACCGTAGGAACCGCCCGGGATGAACGCGACGATCAATAGCCGGGCTTCGGGCGACGCGACCGCGGTGACTTCGCGGACATAGGCGTCGCGATCGTCGTCGCTCATGCCGTGGATGCAGCCGTTGTCGACGATCAACTCGAAACCGGTGCCGACGCCCTGCGTGCTCAGCCGTGTCACGTCCGCTTCGACGAATTTGACGGTTGCATGTCGTGTCGCCGCCTTCGCGCGGGCCTTTTCCAGGGCCTTGGGCACGAAATCCACGCCGGTCACCTGCCATCCGTGCTGCGCCAGGTAGATCGAGTTGTCGCCGGTGCCGCAGCCGAGATCGAGTGCGTTCGACGGCGTCAGCGGAGGTGTATTGCCGTCGCCTTCGACCAGGTTGCGCAGGCTCTTCGGCAATGGATGGCCGTCCCACGGGGTGAAACCCAGCCGGTAGAACAGCCGAAACAACATGTGCCGAGAGGCCATGAGCCCCACGGTAATACTGGGTGGCTACAGCGCGCCGAGGTCCGCCGAAAGCCAGTGCCGCGGCTGGAGCCAGATGGCCACGCTTTGGCCATGCTCGCGACGGGCGAACTCGAGATACGGCTCCACCTTGTCCGGCGGGAGATAGCGCTTGGTCAGCTCGACGAGCTGCTCGTCGGTGCCGGGCTCGATGCGGCTGACGGGACCGTCGACCGCGACGTAGCGGACGGTCGGGTCGACGCGTTCGGCCATCAGCGAGAAGTACCCTGCGGCCTCGATCAGGCGGTGCTTGCGTGAGCCGGCCCCGGTGATCAGCCACGGCGCACCGCCGGGCGTGTACTGGTACCAGATCGGCACGGTCAGGGGGCCGCGGCCGTCGCCGGCATTCACCGACAACGCGGCGGTATGTGGTTCTGCCAGAAACGCTTCGCGCTCGTCTTTCGATAGGGCCATGTCGCCAGGCTAACGGCGGCCACCGACAGTCGAGCTGTACGCAGGGAGCTGACGTCAGCCGGCGCTGACCGACTGAAGTCCGTCGGTTCGTCTATCCACTGGCCATCACGTATCGGATGGGCGGATAGTGAAGCGGAGCCGCCGGAGAAAGGGAACGCGATGGAGAAGATCTCACTCACCGCACTCGCCCGACAGCACCTAGAGGCCGCGCGCAGAGCCAGCAGCGGCCGCAGCGCACACACCGTCTACGGCGGGCACGAGCACACGTTGCGTCAGACCTTGATCGCGCTGTCTGCCGGCAATAGTCAGGACGAGCACGAAAGCCCCGGGGAAGCCACTTTGCAGGTGCTTCATGGCAGGGTCCGGGTGACCAACGCGGAAACCGGCTGGGATGGCGCACCGGGTGACCACATCGTCATCCCCCGGACCAGGCACGGTCTGCACGCGATCGAAGACTCCGTGGTACTGCTGACGGTAGTCAAACCGGTTCGGCTGCAGCCATAGGTCACATGCGCGGGTAGCGGCTGAGGCGTGGCCCTATATCGCCGGGCCGAGCAGGTCGTCGGCGTCCTTGATGACGTAGCCGTAGCCCTGCTCGGCGAGGAACCGCTGCCGGTGTGCGGCGTAGTCCGCATCGAGGCTGTCGCGCGACACCACGGAGTAGAAGAACGCCCCACCGCCTTCTGCCTTCGGCCGCAGCAGCCGGCCGAGCCGCTGTGCCTCCTCCTGGCGTGACCCAAACGTTCCGGAAACCTGAACGGCCAGATTGGCTTCCGGCAGATCGATGGAGAAGTTCGCAACCTTCGACACCACCAGCGTGGGTACCTCGCCGCGGCGGAACGCGTCGAACAGCGCCTCGCGTTCGGACGTCTTCGTCGATCCCTGAATCACCGGCGCGTTCAGCTCCTGACCGAGTTCCTCGAGCTGGTCGAGGTAGGCGCCGATCACCAACGTCTGCGCGTCGTGGTGCTTCTCCAGGATCGACTTGACCACCGCGATCTTGCTGTGCACGGTCGAGCACAGCCGGTAGCGCTCGTCGGGTTCCGCGGTCGCGTAGATCATCCGCTCATTGTCGGTCATCGTCACCCGCACCTCGATGCATTCGGCGGGCGCTATCCAGCCTTGCGCCTCAATATCTTTCCACGGTGCGTCGTAGCGCTTCGGCCCGATGAGTGAGAACACGTCGCCTTCGCGGCCGTCCTCGCGGATCAGCGTCGCGGTCAGCCCGAGTCGACGCCGCGACTGCAGATCGGCGGTCATCCGGAACACCGGCGCGGGCAGCAGGTGCACCTCGTCGTAGATGATCAGTCCCCAGTCGCGACTGTCGAACAGCTCCAGATGCCGGTAGGCGCCTTTGCTGCGACGGGTCATCACCTGATAGGTCGCGATCGTGACGGGCCGGACTTCTTTTCGCTCGCCGGAGTATTCGCCGATCTCCTCCTCGGTCAGCGACGTCCGGTTCAGCAGTTCACGCTTCCACTGCCGGCCGGCTACGGTATTGGTGACGAGGATCAGTGTGGTGGCGCTGGCCTTCGCCATCGCGGCGGCTCCGACCAACGTCTTACCCGCGCCGCACGGCAACACCACGACCCCCGAGCCGCCCTGCCAAAACGACTCGGTCGCCATCTGTTGATAGTCGCGCAGATGCCAGCCGTTCTGGCGCAGCGCGATCGGATGCGCCTCGCCGTCGACGTAGCCGGCGAGATCCTCTGCGGGCCAACCAATTTTGAGCAGCATTTGCTTGATGCGGCCCCGCTCGCTTGGATGCACGACGACCGTGTCGTCGTCGATGCGCGTACCCAGCATTGGCGTGATCTTGTTGTTGCGCAGCACCTCCTCGAGCACTGCACGGTCAACGCTGACCAGCGTCAATCCATGCGCGGGATTCTTGACCAGCTGCAGCCGCCCATAGCGGGCCATCGTGTCGACGATGTCAACCAGCAGCGCCTGCGGCACCGCGTAACGCGAAAAACTGACCAGTGCGTCGACCACCTGCTCGGCGTCGTGTCCGGCGGCGCGGGCGTTCCACAGCGCCAACGGTGTGATCCGGTAGGTGTGCACATGCTCGGGCGCGCGCTCAAGCTCCGCGAACGGGGCGATCGCGGCCCGCGCATCGCCGGCAAGTTCGTGCTCAACTTCTAGCAGCACGGTCTTGTCGGACTGAACGATCAGCGGTCCATCGGGCATCCGACCATTATCCCGGGACTAGTCACCGTCGACCGGGACCACCGACGTGACGCGATGAATGGCAAAGTCACGCACTCGGCCGGACGCCGGATCGAACGCGATCAGTTGGCCGCCGCGCACGCTGACCGGCGCTACAACCCGCTGGCTGGCCACGCCGGCCGCATCGACGTAGCCGATCACCACGTTCGTCTGCTCTTGGGCTGCCCGCTGTAGCAGCAAAACCGCCGTCGCGACGTCGACGCGCATGCTGTGGGGCGTGGCGGGCATCTTGCGCAGCACCGCGACGATGGCCTGCAGGTTCTGACTGCTTGGTGCGGGCGCCGGCCGATGGGTGCGCCGCTGTGGCGGCGTGGCGACCCGTGCGCCCCGCGCTCTCAGGTCGACGATCGCGCCGGAGGAGTCCTCGGCCGCGGGGGCAAAGCCGGCATCACGCAGGCGGGCGAGCACATCGCCGATCGGCGCCTGTGACACCGCGACCGTTGGCGCCAGCAGTCGCATCTCCAAGTCGGCGGCCGCCGAGGCCGCGACGACCTGCGCCAGCAGCGCCGGATCGTCGCACCGGACGAACGAGCTGGCCACTCCGACCCGCAGCTGGCCGTGCCGGCGTGCGACGTCGTCGATGAGATACGTCAAGCCCTGGGGCACCGGGGTTTTGGAGTGCTTCCTAAAGAACTCGTGCAATGCGCTGGCGGTGCGCCCGGTATCCAGCGCCCGCCGGATTGACTGCTCGCTGAGCCGGTACACCATTGCCGCGCCTGCGGACTCGACGACGGCCACCTCGGCGAGCTCGTCGGCGAGCTCGCGGTTCAGCGGCCCGGGCGCCACGACGGTCAGATCGGCCTGCACCAAGAAGTGGTCGATCGGCTCGGGCAGCACCCGGGTCATCGCGTTGGCGGCGTCGTCTGGATCGCCGGCCAGCAGCGCTCTCGCCGGCGTGGTGAGCGCTCCGCGGCCCACAAGGCCCAATGCGGTCGCCTCACTTAGTAAGTCGCCGACGGGCTCGGGCTGCAGCCGCATGGCCCACCGCGGCCGACGCCACAGCAGCATCCGCGACGCCTCGGCGGCGTCGACCCCCGCGCCCGGCGGCAGTTCAGACAGGAGGTCAAGGAGCAACCGACGGTCCAGCGGTGCGGCGGTGGAGAACAGCGAATCCGATAGTGCCGCATACGGTTTGCCGTCCGGGCTGCGCCGGCCGATCAGTCCCGGCCGCGCCTCGAGGTCCAGCCACGTGGTGGCTAGCAGCCGCCATCTGACCGCGGCGGACAGTTCGCTGAATCGGTCGGCCTGCACGGTCGGCGCCCAGTACGCGCCGTCGCTGTCGGGCGGTTCAGGATCCGGCATCCCGGCGGCGATCAGTCCGGCGGCTACGGCGAGCTCCAGGATCAGGCCGAGCCACCGCTCGTCGATGCCGGTCAGCTTGGTCAGCCGCTTGACTTCGCGCACGCCCAGGCCGCCGCTGCGCAGCTCGGGAACCGGTGCAGAACCCAGTGTTTCGAGTATCAGGTCGACTTCGCGGAGCAGGTCGATCACGGCGCCCGCGGCGGCGCCGTCGCTGTCGGCGACGGTGGTCGTCGTCAGCGAGGGTTCGGGTGCGACGAGGCTTGTCGGCCCCGGCTGCTCACCCCGCAACACCTGACCGACCAGGCGAGGAAGGATCACCGTCTCGGCATCGATCTGGCGCAGCAGCCCGGCGGCAAGCAGCCGCTGCACCGGCCGGTCCGCCGGAGTGCCGGGCGCGGCGTCGCGGGTGCGGCCCAGCGGCGATCCGTTGACAAGCCGGTCCAGGAGACGTCGTTGCGCGTCATCAAGGCCGTCAAGGCGAGCGGCGATCTCGGCGGCGCTGCGCGCGGTATCTTCCAGGATCACCTGACCGGGCTGCCACGGCAGACCGGCGGAGGCCTCGGCGACCACTCGTACGGCGCTGTCACCCCACACCAGGGCGCGCTCGCGCAGTTGGTCGAGTGCGGCTGTCACCATCGCTTCCGGCGCCCGGTCGCCGATCAGCGACACCAGCTTGGTCACCTGTGCCGCTGCCGAGTCGGCATGCAGCACCAGCAGCGCGTCAATGACCGCCAAGGCCAGAAAGTCCAGCTCGTCGGCGGCGGCCTTGACCGATTGCCTGGCCTGCGCGCGCGCGGCCAACGCGGCGATGCTGCCTGGCGGTGGCTGGCTAAGGTCCGGCCGCAGTTCCAGCAGGCGGACCAGCCGCTCGTCTGGCAGATCGGCCAGCCAGGCGCCCAGCGGGACGACAGCTGCTGGTTCCCGGGTCGCTTCGCTGCTGCCCTCCGCGGTGTGTTCGGTCATTGCTGACCAGCGTAAAGCAGCGAACCGGTGGCGCGATCTGGCGCGACAGCTGTCAGAATAGGTGCGTGGCTGACAACGCTGACACCAAACCGCAAAAGAGCCGATACGTCGACAACGGCTGGCCCGCACACGGCGAGGACGACCATCCGATCAGCGAATTGGCGGCCGATCGCACCGGGGCGCTGTCACCGTTCGGTGAGCTGGCGTTCCCGCTGCCCACCGACGAGCTTCCATACGTCCATCCCGTCACGGTGGTCAACAAGTAGTGGTGAGTGGACCATCTGGCCGGCTGTCGCACCTCGACGAGCGAGGCGCCGCGCACATGGTCGACGTCACCGCGAAGGCCGTGACCAAGCGCACCGCAGTCGCGGCCGGAACATTGCAGACCACCGACGAAGTGATCTCGTTGATCGCATCGGGGGGGCTGCCCAAGGGTGACGCATTGGCGACCGCCCGGGTGGCGGCAATCCTCGCCGCCAAACGCACCAGCGAGCTGATCCCGCTGTGTCATCACCTGGCGCTGACCGGAGTAGACGTCGATTTCGAGGTGGGCGAGTCCGACGTCGGGATCACCGCGACCGTGCGCACCACCGACCGCACCGGCGTCGAAATGGAAGCGCTCACCGCCGTCAGCGTCGCCGCGCTGACGCTCTACGACATGATCAAGGCCGTCGACCCGGCGGCGCGCATCGATGACATCCGGGTGCTGCGCAAGGACGGCGGACGCAGCGGCACGTGGACCCGCTGAGCCGAACCGGCCGTGTCATCGTCGCATCCACCCGCGCCGCCGGCGGGCGGTACGAAGACCGCTGCGGTCCGCTGATCGTCGACTGGCTGACCCACCTCGGCTTCGCCGTGCCCGAACCCGTGGTGGTGCCCGACGGTGACCCGGTCGGCGAAGCATTGCGGTCCGCTATCGCCGAAAGCACCGACGTAGTGATCACTTCCGGCGGCACCGGCATCTCGCCGACGGATGCCACACCCGAGCAGACCGCCGCGGTGCTGGACTTCCAGATCCCCGGCCTTGCCGACGCGATCCGGCTCTCCGGTCTGCCGCACGTACCGACGGCGATCCTGTCGCGTGGGGTGTGCGGAGTGGCCGGGCGGACACTGGTCGTCAACCTGCCCGGCTCGCCCGGCGGCGTGCGCGACGGGCTTACGGTGCTGCAGGAAGTGCTCAATCACGCCCTGGACCAACTCGTCGGCAAGGACCACCCATGATGACTGTGGTGCTGCGCGCCGAAATCACCGAGGCGCCGATCGCCCTCGCCGAGCACGAGGCCCTGGTGGCACACCACGCCGCGGGCGCCGTGGTCGGATTCGCCGGTGTGATCCGCGACCACGACGACGGGCGGTCGGTGGTCCGCCTGGAGTACTCCGCGCACCCATCCGCGCCGAGCGCGTTGGCCGAGGTGCTCAACGAGGTCGCCGAGCACGCCGACGGGGTCCGCGCGGTGGCGGCGAGTCACCGGATCGGAACGCTCGCGGTCGGCGACGCCGCGTTGGTTGTCGCCGTGGCCGCCGACCACCGGCGGGCGGCCTTCGAAACGTGCGCGCGACTCGTCGACGCAATCAAGGCGCGGCTACCCGTGTGGAAACACCAGTTCTTCGCCGACGGAACCGGCGAATGGGTGAACTCGGCCTGACGGATCAGGCCGTCGGCTGCTGGGGCAGTTTCAGCAGCGAGTCGTTCATGTTGATGTCCTGACTCTGAACCGCGGTCCAGAGCTGCTTCAGGTAGTCCAGGTTGCGGGCCTGCTCCGGCAGCTGGCCGAGATCCGGCGGGCCCCCGTTCGGGCTGGCCAGATTCGGCAGGCCGCCCGGAGGCGCGGGCAGGTCAGTGGCCAACTGGTTGGCGGCATCATAGAGCGGCGGCGGCACGTTGACACTGTTCAGCGCGGCCATCGGGTCCGCCGCCGGGGCCGGCGCAGGTGCGGAGGCGGGCGCAGGCGCGGAGGCCGGCGCAGGTGCGGAAGCCGGCGCAGGTGCGGAGGCCGGCGCCGGCGGCGGCAATGCCGGGTCGGC
>NZ_DASQVQ010000183.1:0-3329 GCF_035640695.1 Mycobacterium sp. | reverse complement strand
AGCCATGGCGTCCCAGTTGGGTTCAGCGTCAGCAGGCGGGACTTCGAGGGCTATTTGAGCCACGGCGATCGCACCGGTGATCGCGAGCACGGTGACGGCCTTGCGCCCACGCATGTCGATCCCTTCGTGAACTCGTCCGCGGCCCCGCACGCCGGTAAAGGCCGGGCGAGAGGCTATTCCCACGCTCACTCGTGATACTGAGTTTACCAATGAGGTGTGCGTTAAACAGATGTGCTATTGAGTCTAATTATCTTCTTTGAGTTTGTTTAATAGTTCTGCGTCTTATGGGGTAAATGAGACCACTGCGTCTCGCACCAGGGGGCGTATACCTGCAGGTCAGCGCGGTACCGTTCGCGCCAAGGTCGGGCAATGGTCTAGGTGACCACTCGTGTGCAATTCGGCGAACGTGATGTGGCCCTTGATACTTTTGTTGTCTGCGGTTCTAAAGTGGCAGCTGTGAATAAAATGAATCATGTTATTTATGCGCTCTATGGGATAGATGTGGTCTTTGTGAATTAGAGCTGGCAACGTCCAGGGTGGTCCGTTCCGCACCCGCAGAGCGAGCGCACCCTGACTCGGGGATTCGACACCGTCTCACAGACTTCCGTCCGCGGAGTCCCCGACTTGTCACAGGGAACGCTTCAATTCCTACGACATCCGTTGCGCCGCAAAGCCCTGGCTGAGCTGTCCAACGCGCCGGCGCTGTCCAGCATCGATAATGTTGTTTGATGACACAGCCCACCCGCAGCTTCGTGGTGCCGACCGTCGTGGGGCGGCTGCATGTGCAGGACAGCGGACCCGCCGGTGATGCCGTGGCGCTGCTGTGGCCCAGCCTGTTCACCGACGGCCCGACCAGCTGGGGCGCACAACTTACCGGGCTGCACGATGTGGGATGGCGGACCTTGGTGATCGACCCGCCGGGTACCGGCGCCAGCCCGCCCCCGCCAGGGCTGTTCACCATGGAGGAATGCGCCGAGGCCGCTCTGCAGACGCGGGACGCCGCCGATGCTCAGCGGGCAGCCCTGCTCGGGTTGTCCTGGGGCGGATTCGTCGCGCTGCGCGTCGCCCTCGCCGCACCGAAGCGCGTCACGGGGCTGGTGCTGTCCAACACCAGCGCACGCCGCATGTCGTTTATCCGCCGTCAGCGCGACCGCCTCGTGTCGATGCTCATCGATCTCGGAGTTCCGGGCGGACCTGGGCGACTCGTCGTGCCGGGCCTGGTCGGCGAGCAGTTCCGCCGCCAGGATCCCGGGTTTACCGCCCACCTCGCCGATGGCATCAACAATCTCGACACCACAGGATTGGCCCGCGCCGTGCGCTCTTGCTTAGCCGAGCGCACAAGTGTGGTGGAGGCCCTCGACCAGATCACCGCGCCTACCCTGATAATCGCCGGCGCCGAAGACAAGGCGCTGCCGCCGACTCACTCCGTCGAGCTGGCCGAACGCATCGCTGGTGCACAACTGGAGGTGCTGCCGCGCGTCGGGCATCTGGCGCCTCGTGAAGCTCCGGGCGCGGTGACGGCACTGCTGCAGCAATTTCTCGCCCCGCTTAGCCAGTGATGACCGCCGATTCGCCGGCGCGAATAAGCAGCCGTTGGCCGAGTTCGCGGTCGATGCGGTTAATCCGACCCCGAGCAGCCCGATCCGCGGGTCCGCGGCGGTGCGCACACTCACCACGGCGTCACCTAGTGGCCATTGACCCGCCACGGTCTCGCCGGCGGGCTGCACGCGTTCAAGATTCGGGTCAGCCCCGGGCGCGCACCCCACCGCCCGAACTGCCCGTCCGGGAGGGCCAAGACTGGATGTATGTGCTGTCCGGCAGGCTCCGATTGGTGCTCGGCGACCGCGACTTAAACATCCGGCCCGGCGAGGCCGTCGAGTTCACCACGTGGACGCCGCACTGGTTCGGCGCCGTCGACGGTCCAGTCGAAGCGATCATCACGTCCGTCTCGGCCGCCCCGGGAGAGCGACCGGCTGATCGCAGACCAAGTTGCCCCAGGGTTGTCCGGGGTAGTCGGCGCAGCCCGCTGAACTCAAGCGCCCGGCGGGAGAACGCTGAATTGCGAAGGGCCGTCGCTATTTCGAAGACAGCGTCGGCTTTTTTCCCGGCCGGGCTCGACCGGCCAAAGCAGTGATATCCGCTGACCAAGGACAACAACGGCGCCACGCCGAGCAGCTCCCCGAATCCTGCGAGGGGACTGGGAGACTGTTTTGCGTATGGTCGGATGCCAACCGTGGAGGCCACTTATCCCCGCCGGTGAAGGAAAAGTAATCCGTCTCGCGTTCACCGGCGCTGCCATCGCGCTGTCCGTGATCGTCGCCGCCCCTGCCCACGCCGACACCGCCGAGCGGGCCTACATCAAGGTTCTCGATGACAACAACATCCACTACGGCACCCGCTCACATGGCTTGCTGATGGGCCACGCCGTCTGCACCGCCCTCGAGGCTTCTGAGTTCACGCCGGAGACCGTTGTCGAGGCACTACGTCGCGGTGAGCGCCTCACCTACGCGGACGCAGCCGCCGTGGCCGCCGCCGCGATCGTCATTTTCTGCCCCTGGGATAAGAGCTGATACGCAACAGCCACGCGATGTCCTCGAGTCCAAGGATGTCGGTCGAGGTCACCTGCTCACCATGCCCGAAGGCGGCATCGACGCGATCGAAATGAACGTTGACGCCGCCGAACCCGAGGCGCCGTGGATCGCGCCTGAAAACATGCGGCATCCGTGAGAAAGTGCCGAACCACGAATACCGCTGAGCCGCAACTGATTTTGACTCAATGGCTTGGTAGCACCAAGGACGACCGGTCATAGAGCTTACATAGTCAGTTGTATTACACAACTCATAGTCGTATCGTTGCAACGACGCAGCCTCATTCGGCCGTGATGTCCACAACACCCGACGGTTGGACGGGCAGCCAAGCGATTAGTCTTATTGCCGTTGCACCGAGGGCTGGGAGGCTATATGAGCAGCTACCGGACCGTGGTTGTCGGGACTGACGGCTCGGAATCATCGATGCGTGCAGTCGAGCGCGCAGGCGCGATCGCAGCGCGAGGCAATGTGAAGCTGATCGTCGCGAACGCGCATTTGCCCACTGACGATAAGGGCGGCTGGGGAAAACCACCAGCGCCCGATCGAGTGGCTGACCCCGGCGCCGCCGACGTCCTGAAGCACGAGGGCTACATGGTGCACGGCAGTGCCCCCAACTATGCGATCCTTCGCCAGGCCCGCGACCGGGCGAAGGCCGCCGGCGCCAAGGACATCGAGGAGCGGTCGATCGTCGGCGCCCCGATCGACGCGCTGGTGGATCTGGCACAGGAGGTCAATGCGGA
>NZ_DASQVQ010000182.1:0-7096 GCF_035640695.1 Mycobacterium sp. | reverse complement strand
AGGTTCGCGGGGGTGCCCAGCAGATAACCGTCCGCCTCCAGCATCTCGACCGGCGACACCGTGAGTGCCGGTCGCCGCACGACCTCAACGCCCTCGATCTCGGGGTCGGTGGCACCGGCCACCACCGCCTCGAACATCTCCTGGCAGTGCGGCGACGGCGTGTGATGCACGATGAGCAGACGTGGCACTAGGCAGCCTCCATCTCACCCGGCCGATCGGGGCGTTGCGACCTCGCTTCCCGGCCGATACAGGGCAAGTCACTTCCATGGCAAATGGTGGCGATGATCTTCTGGTCGATCACTTAGGCCACCGTGACGGCGATGTGCTCCTCGACGTCGAGCACGCCTGTCAGCCGGTGGTATTGGCGCCCGAAGATCGGAACCGGCCATGCGCTATCACTTGCCATAAGGCGCGGACGTCGAGTACCTCGGCTCGGGCAGTCCTACGGCGGTTCCCCCCGTACCAGATGCATTCTCACGATGCTGCCGCTTAGTGCCACCTTGCCTGGGAGCGGAGATTGACTGTTTACGAATGAATTATGCTGGCTCGCACCCGTGAACTCCGGCACCAGCCCGCTCAAGAGGACCTCTTTGCCTGCGAACTCGGCCGGCTCAAACATCACATCCGGAACTTCAGAAAACGGATTATCTCCAGGGAGATCGACGGTAACGCCGGGGGGAAAGCCAGCTTCCAGAAGAGATGCGAAAGGTCCAAACGCGTCCGGAGAACCGGTCAGGCGCTCGTAGGTTTGCTGAAGCGTGGTCCCGGCTGCTTGCACGATTTGCGCAAGACCGAAACCATGTTGGTTACGCAGATAATTGATGAACAGAGTGGCGCAGCCTATAGAGACGTAGTTCCGGTCGGTTGCTTCCGTCTGAGTCACCCAGTCCGGGCGCGTGCTGTTGAGCCAGTGGGAGGCCGAGGCGAAGCGACCAAGGCTCGCTGGATGCAACTCAGTTGCCAGCACGCGCGATAGCCCTTCCCCGGCGCTCGCTCCGCAATTCCAACCCTTTGCTTGAGCGGCCATTAATACCTCGCCGACCTCAGCACAGTTCAGGAAATTCTCCAGGTCACCGTCGGTTGCGTTATACGCAGCGCAGTGGATTCCCGTGGCCGCACAACCGTTGTGGTATGCGCCGAAGGTTCCGGGGTCGATGAAGACGCTGAACCGCCCCGTGCTCACGCCTCCGAAGAAACCGCGAAGCTGACCGAGATCCTGCTCGCAACGCCCCAATATCGCATCCGCGAGCGCTTGTCCGTTCGGGCCCAGAGTGGTGTCGTAGGAAACATCGAAATTCGCGGTGCTGCCGCGAAGCGTGTAAGCCGCAGGAGCAGCCGCGCTCAGCGGTTTGGCGCCACCCGGTTCAATGAGGACGGTTGCCGCTGGCGCAGACACGGACGATTCAGGGTGTTGAGACGACCGAGCCACTCGTACACCTCCCCCCGTGCTGACGTACACTCTCCGCCGCGCGAGCATGATCTTAGTCTGGGCGAGCGGTGCGCGCGTCGGTGATCGTCACCCCCAACTCGATGGTGCGCATGATTGTGTCGGCGACAACAGCGGGCGGGCAGCACGACCAGCAGCGTCTTGGTCATGGCTGCCGCTCCTGGGCGGCCTGCATCGCGACGGCCTTGCCCATTGCTTCGCGGGCGCGGCCGCGGTCACCGGCGTAGTCGTACGCGCGGGCCAGCCGGTACCACCGACGCCAGTTTTCCGGGTCAGCTTCGAGTTCGGCACGAACGGTCCGGAACAGCGCGTCGGCCGCCTCGCGCCGGATGCGGCCCGACGGCGTGCGCTCGAGCGTGCTGACGTCGAGCTCCATGCCTTCGTCGTGGATGATGCGGGCCAGCCGCTGGTGGGCGAACCCGGCGCGCAGGGTGGACAGCACCACCCAGATCCCGATCACCGGCAGGATCATCAGCGCCAGACCCAGGCCGATGGCGGCGGGGCGACCGGAGCCGATGAACGCCATCGCGATGCGGCCAAGAATCAGGAAGTACACCACCAGCGCCGCGCACATGAACGCGATCAGCAGCTGAGCGCGCAACACGCGGGGCTGCTGGCCGGTCACAGCCCGAGCAGCGGTTCGATGCCGACGGTCAGACCGGGGCGTTCCCGGATGCGGCGCACCGCCAACAGCACGCCGGGCACGAACGAGGTTCGGTCGATGCTGTCGTGGCGGATGGTCAACGTCTCCCCCTGCGTGCCCAGCAGCACCTCCTGATGCGCGACGAGCCCGGCGAGCCGCACCGAGTGCACGGGAATGCCGTCGACGTCGGCACCGCGCGCGCCCGGCAACGCCGCGGTGGTGGCGTCGGGATTGGGCGGCAAGTGTTTTCGCGCTTCGGCGATCAGCTTGGCGGTGCGCGCCGCGGTGCCCGACGGCGCGTCCGCCTTGTTCGGGTGGTGAAGCTCGATCACCTCGACCGACTCGAAGAACGGGGCGGCCTCCTTGGCGAACCGCATCGACAGAACCGCGCCGATCGCGAAGTTGGGGGCGATCAGGACCGACGTGTCGGGCCGGTCGGCGAGCCAGGCTTCGACCTGTTCCAGCCGTTGGTCGGTGAAGCCGGTGGTGCCGACGACGGCGTGGATCCCGTTGTCGACCAAGAACTTCAGGTTGTCCATCACGACGTCGGGATGGGTGAAGTCGATGACAACCTCGGTGTCGGAGTCGGGGAACCGGCTCAGCGGGTCTTCCGCATCCACCTCGGCCGACAGCGTCAGGTCGCCGGCGGCGCGCACGGCCGCCACCATCGTGGCGCCGACCTTGCCCTTGGCGCCCAGCACGCCGACTCGCATGGCTGGCAGCCTACTGCGGAGGCGAGGCGTCAGATCGGCGCGCCGCCGCGCAGGTGCTCGAAGATCAGCGAGGTCTGGGTGCCGGCAACATCGGGGTCTGCGTTCAGGTTCTCCACGACGAAGGACCGCAGGTCCTCGGTGTCGCGGGCGGCGACGTGCAGGAGAAAGTCGTCGGCGCCGGCCAGGAAATATACGTCGATCACCTGGGGTAGCTTGCGGATCTCCGCGATGAAGTGGCGGATCCGGCCGCGGGCGTTGGATTGCAGGCTCACCGATATCATCGCCTGCAGCGGCCGGCCGATCGCGACGGGATCCACGTCGGTGAAGAACCCGCGGATCACGCCGATCTCCTGCAGCCTGCGCACCCGGCCATGACACGTCGACGGTGCGATACCGACCATGTCGGCGAGCACGCTGTTCGGCACGCGCGCGTCGTCGTGCAGCGCATTGAGGATGCGCCGGTCGACGTAGTCGATTTGCGGGGGCCGAACATTCTTCGGTGGCCCCGGCGCGTCCGTTACAGATTCCGTTGATCCTTCCGGCATAACGCGAGGGTACCGAACAGACATCGGCGTCATTGCGCCCAGTCCGAATATTCTTCAAAATCTGGGTAGCACGTCAAGAATGAGGAGCGATCATGCGCGTCGGCATTCCGACCGAGATCAAAAACAACGAGTTTCGTGTGGCGATCACCCCGGCCGGAGTTGCCGAGCTGACCCGGCGCGGCCACCACGTGGTCATCCAGGCCGGTGCCGGCGCGGGGTCGTCGATTTCCGACACCGACTTCAAGGCCGCCGGTGCCGACATCATCACCGGCGCCGAGCAGGTCTGGGATCAGGCGGATCTGCTGCTGAAGGTCAAGGAGCCCATTGAGCCGGAGTACGCGCTGATGCGCCGCGGCCTGACGCTGTTCACGTATCTGCACCTCGCGGCGTCGGCGGCGTGCACCGACGCGCTGCTGCGCCCGGGCACGACATCGATCGCCTACGAGACCGTGCAGACACCCGACGGCGGGCTGCCGCTGCTTGCCCCGATGAGCGAGGTCGCCGGCAGGCTCGCGGCCCAGGTCGGCGCGTATCACCTGATGCGCAGCCACGGCGGTCGCGGCGTGTTGATGGGCGGCGTGCCCGGCGTGGCGCCCGCCGAGGTCGTCGTTATCGGCGGCGGCACTGCGGGTTACAACGCCGCGCGGGTGGCCAGCGGAATGGGCGCCGACGTCACGGTCTTCGACGTCAACATCAACAAGCTGCGCCAGCTCGACGGCGAGTTCGGCGGCCGCATCCAGACCCGCCACTCGTCGATGCTGGAGCTCGAGGCGGCGGTCAAGCGCGCCGACCTGGTGATCGGCGCCGTGCTGGTTCCGGGCGCCAAGGCTCCCAAGCTGGTGACGAACTCTACTGTCGCGCAGATGAAGTCGGGCGCGGTACTGGTCGACATCGCGATCGACCAGGGTGGCTGCTTCGAGGACTCCCGGCCCACCACTCATGACGATCCCACGTTCGAGGTGCACGACACGGTGTTCTACTGCGTTGCGAACATGCCCGGCTCGGTGCCGCGTACTTCGACGTTCGCGCTGACCAACGCGACGATGCCGTACGTGCTGAAGCTGGCCGACCGGGGTTGGCGCGACGCGTGCCGGGCGGACACCGCGCTGGCCAAGGGCCTGTCGACGCACGAAGGCGCGCTGCTCAATCAGCAGGTCGCCGCCGACCTCGGGCGCCCCTTCACCGACCCCGCCGCCGTGCTTGGCTGACGCGGCAGGCAATCCGCCATGAGCCAGCCCGCACTCGTGACACGATGAACGCGGGTGCGAGGAGAATCGCGTGTGTCGTTGGGTCGCCTACATGGGTAGCCCAATCACGCCAACGGAACTGCTGCACGATCCGCAACGGTCGCTGATCGAGCAAAGCCGTCGACACGCCCCCAACATGGCGCTGCCGAACGGCGACGGAACCGGGTTGGGCTGGTTTGACCACCGCGCTGAGCCGGCGCTGTTTCGCAGTATCACGCCGGCGTGGGGTGACGAAAACCTCTTCGAACTCGCCGCCGAAATTCGCAGTCCATTGTTTCTCGCCCATGTCCGCGCCAGCACCGGAACGCCGGTGCAGCAGACCAACTGTCACCCGTTCCGTTACCGCAACTGGCTATTTGTCCACAACGGATACGTTGCAAACTACGACGTGCTGCGCCGCGAGCTGCTGCTGGCCGTGCGCCCCGGCCTGTTCCCCCACATCCGCGGATCCACCGATTCGGAGCTGCTGTTTCACCTGGCATTGACATTCGGCCTGATCGAGGAGCCCATCGACGGGCTGGCGCGGATGGCCGGCTTCGTGGAAGCGACCGCCGAAGCGGCGGGCCTGCCGGAACCCGCACTCCAGATGACCATAGGGCTAACCGACGGCGTTCGGCTCTACGCCGTCCGCTACGCCAGCGGCTCCGAGGCGAACACCCTGTTCGTCAGCGAGGACGTCGCGTCGGTGCGCATGCTCTACCCGGAAAGCGAAAGGTTGCAGCACTTCAGCGACGACACCCGGGTCGTCGTCTCGGAACCGCTCGCCGATCTGCCCGGGCTCTGGCGGGAGGTGCCGGCAGGCACCGCCCTCGTCATCGGCGACGGCGTCGAGATGCGAACTTTCCAGCCCATGATTCCGCAGTTGTCGTAACGGCCCAGCGCAAACAAGCGGCGTGCGCATCGAACCGGCGCGGCGGCTATCGCGTGATGTCTGTAGAGGGGATGCAGAAATGACCATCTACAGGCTGACCGATCGCCTACACACCGGCCGCACGGTCCACGTCCGCGAGGACCAGATCGTCGCGACCGTGTCGGCGTGGCTGGCCGAGCTCGGGGCGTCCAGCCCACTGGTCGACGATCTCGGCCGCGCGGTGCGGAACCGCGATTGGCCGGCCGCGTACAAAATCGCCGAGTACCTCTCGGTGGACTTCACACGGGCAGCTTGAGGCGGGCAAAGATGACGATCTACACGTTGAGGGATCGGCTGCGCGGCGGCCGCACCGTTCGCGTCGGCGAAGACGAGATCGTCGCGACGGTGGCGGCGTGGCTCGCCGAGCTCGGTGTCCGCAGCCCGTTGGTCGAATCCCTGGGCTGGGCGCTGCGCCATGGCGACTGGCCGGCGGCGTACGTCATCGCGGACTTTCTGTCGGTCGACGTCGCGGTCGCGGCCTAGGCCGTCAGGCTCGATACCACCTTCGAAGTCGCCTCGGCCACAACGGCGTTCAGCGCCGCCGCGTGCGGGTCGCCGGACCGCGATTGCGACAGCACCGCCACGATGAAGCGTTCACCGTCCGGGCCGAAGACCATGCCGACGTCGTTGGTGGTGCCGTAGTCGCCGGAGCCCGTCTTGTCGGCGCTTGACCATCCCGGCGGCAGGCCGGCGCGGAAGCGCGCCGCCGACGTGAGGCTGCCGCGCATCCAGTCCTGGAGTTGGTCACGGCTCGGCTGCGACAGCACCGCACCGGCCAACAGGGCCCGAAGCCCGGTCGCGAACGCCGCGGCCGTCGTGGTGTCGCGAAGGTCAGCCGGCAGCGCGGAGTTCAACTCGGTCTCCCAACGGTCCAGCCGAGTCTGGTCGTCGCCGATCTCCCGCGCGAACGCGGTGATCGCCGGCGGGCCGCCGATGGTGCGCAGCAGGAGATTGCCCGCCGTGTTGTCGCTCTGCTGCAGCGCCGCGCGGCACAACTCGGCCAGGGTCAGCGTCGCACCGAGCGCCTGCTCGGTCACCGGGGAATTCGCGACGATGTCGGCCGACGCGACCGGTACCGCGGTGTCCAGCCGCGCCTCGCCACGGTCCACCATCTGCAGTACCCGGGCGCTGGCGTAGGCCTTGAACGTCGAGCACATCGCGAAGCGCTCACCGTCGCGGTAAGCCACCACGCGCGGCGAACCGAGGTCGGCGGCGAACACGCCCAACCGGGCGTTGTGCTTGTGCTCCAGCGCGGCGAATGCGTCGGCGGCCGAGTCGGCGAATGCCGTCGGCGCGCGATAAACCGCCGCCGCGCCGGCCAGCACCGCCGCGCCGGTCAGCAGTTGTCTGCGGGTCAATGCGGCCACGTGTCCCGGTTCTAGCACATCGCCGAAGCAACGCGATAATGACGAGTCCCTGGGCCGCGGGTGCCGTTAGAGCGATCGCAGCTGTTGGGGCAGTTGGCGTTTGGATCGATACGGCCCGAGCACCGCCGCGCCGTGCGGCTTGGTCAGCAGCTGACGCGCGACGGCGTTCACCTCGTCGACGGTGACCCGGTCGATCTCGGCCAAGGTGTGCCCGATGCTGCGGT
>NZ_DASQVQ010000181.1:0-12331 GCF_035640695.1 Mycobacterium sp. | reverse complement strand
CTATCGCCGTTTGCACATCGCCGCGCGGGTGCCTCCCGCCGACGGGCAGACTCTTCTCGACCACTCGCGCCAGGAATACGTGTTACCCGACGGTGCGACGCTGTTCACGAACGATCCGGGCATCAAGGCCGCACTGGATGCACTCACTGCCCGCTGGCCGTGGACGCTGTCGCGGCAGGAGCTGGTGGATGCGGTGCAGGCGCGACTTGCTTGCGCGGGTATCAATCCCAGCGACAAGCTCGCCGATCACGTCGACGGCTTGATGGAGGTCCTAATCCTGCAGGGACAGGCGCAGTTTCGGCTTGATCCGGTGTTGCTCGAACCGGCCGGAGCGCCGCTGCGGCTCGACGAAACGGCCAGGCGCATGGCCGAGCTGACGCGCGGGGAAAGTGATGCGTCGACCTTCAACCTCTGGCATGAGACGCTGATGCTGTCGCCGGTGGACCGTCATCTGCTGCCGCTGCTGGACGGTACTCGTGATCGCGATGCCCTGGTGGAGGCCCTGCTGGCCGTCGACCGTGACAAGCCGATCGGGCTCGAGCGCGACGGCAAGCAAGTGTCTGACCGGGCCGAGCTGCGCGATGCCCTGGCCGAGCACATCGACGCGCTGCCGCAACGCCTGGCCGAGATGATGTTGATGCCAGACGGCCGGCCGGATCAACTCGAGTGGTGAGCGTTCCCGCGTCCGCGTCGTAGCGCCCTGGCGACCTATGCGGTCATGCCGCCTGACGCGAGGTGACGGGCGGCGAAGTCCGCGGCTTGGCCCGCCATGCCATTTGGATCCCACCGCCTCATGTGGATGCCCGGCGCGGCTCATCTCAGTGCTCCCGCTGCGCGGACAAGCCAGCAACTTCCCTGGAATGCGCCGGGTCTCGCCGGGGTGACCCTGCTGACTCGGCAGATCCGGGCCGCCGCCGGGGACGTGTCATGGGCTGGTTCGGGCACTGCAAGCTCACATTGGCGCAGACAAAGAAACGAACAAGCCGAATTCGCCGCTCACTGCCGATGAGCAGCCGACACCCCACTACTCAATTGGCCATCACTGTTTGGCCTCTCGCCACGCCCGCTCGAACGGCAAGCGCCAGGCGTTGGGCGCGATGAGTTGATGAATGGCGTTGGGGCCCCAGGTGCCTGGCTGGTACACCTTGGCCGGCGGCGGATCTGCTAAGAGCTGCGCCGATCGCTGCCACAAAGACTCGATGCCCTCCGCGGTCGTGAACAACGTGTGGTCGCCGCGCATGGCATCCAGAATCAAGCGCTCGTAGGCCTCCATCACATCAATGCCCGCATCGATCTCCTGGGTCGAGAACTGCATCGACAGCTTAACCAGCTTCATGCCGGGTCCCGGCCGCTTGCCGTAGAAGGACAGCGAGACCTTTGACGCGTCGGCCAGGTCGAACGTCAGGTGATCCGGACCTTGGGCGCCGACACCGGAGCCGGGCGGGAACATGGTGCGGGGTGCCTCCTTGAACGCGATGGAGATGATGCGCATCCCCTCAGCCATCCGCTTTCCGGTCCGCAGGTAGATCGGCACCCCGGCCCAGCGCCAGTTGTCGATGCCGGCTTTGAGCGCAATGAACGTCTCGGTGTCGGAATCTCTTGCCACACCGTCCTCTTCGCGGTATCCGACGTACTGGCCGCGAACTACCTCGGCCGGATTCACGGGTAGCATCGACCGGAACACCTTGTTCTTCTCCTCGCTGATGGCGCGGGGCTCCAAGGCCGTCGGCGGCTCCATCACGACGAACGCCATCACCTGGAAGAGATGGGTGACGACCATGTCCTTGTAGGCACCGGTGCTTTCGTAGAAGTTCGCCCGCTGATCCAGGCCAAGTGTTTCGGGAATGTCGATTTGAATGTGGTCAATGAAGTTGCGGTTCCAGATCGGCTCGAACAGACCGTTAGCGAACCGGAACGCGAGAATGTTCTGCGCGGCCTCCTTGCCAAGGAAATGATCGATGCGGAAGATCTGCGACTCCCGGAATGTCTTGTGCACAAAGTCGTTGAGTTCCACCGCGGTGGCGAGGTCGGTCCCGAACGGTTTTTCCATCACCACACGTGACCGGTCGACCAAGTTCCCGTCACGCAACATCGTGATAACTGCGCGGGCGGCCTTCGGTGGGACCGAAAGATAATGCAGACGAAGAACATTCGGCCCCAGCTTGGCCTCCGCCGCGGCCACCGCGGCGGCCAGCGCGGCCGGTCCCGCGCTCTGGGGCACGTAGGAGATCGTGTTCGCGAAGTTGGCCCACTGTTCGTCGGTTAACTTGTGGGTGCCGAATGAGTCGATGGCTGATTTGGCCAATGAACGAAATTCGTCGTCGGTGAGGTCCTCCAAAGAGGTGCCGACGATTTGGACGTCCGGGGCCAATTCAGATTGATCGAGGTAAGCCAGACCCGGAATCAGCTTGCGTTTGGCCAGATCTCCCGTTGCCCCAAACAGGACAATGACATGGGGGGCCAGCGGGGCGTCGTCGCGGCGGTGCGGGCGGGACTCCGGCGCGGGGTAGGAGATCGTTTGAGGTTTAGTTGCGGCCACATCCGGAATACTTCCATGACGGAATCCTCTGGTCACGCCGCGCCGATGAACGTCCTACCGGCACTCCCGGCGCGGGGCGCACCTCGCTGTACAGTTGCCGTTTGTCGATCCGTGGGCGTCGTTTGGGCAGCGTTCACCGAGTCGAGCAACGGTTGGGCGACGACTTTAGTGCCTGTGCGTCGCGCTCTATCCGACGCATGGCGCCGTTCCACGGTGGTCAGGAGCATCCCCAATGTGTGTGTCAATCGGCAGGAAAGCCCAGTGGGCAGTGATGGCGTGGCTATTCGCTGTGCTGACGGTGGCCGCGTGTGGCACGGCGGCGCCACCACCGACGGTTCGGGTGACGGTCGGGCCGCGGCCGGATGGCACCGCAATGCTGCCGAGCGGCTACGCGGCGACTCCGGCGGGTCAGCAGACCCGATTGGGCGATTTGCCGCTGGGGGCAGCCGCTTCGCCGGACGGACGCTGGCTGGTAGTGAGCAATGACGGGCAGGGCACGCAGTCGCTGCAGGTGATCGATGCCGCGACCGGGGCGGTGACCCAGACGCTGCCCTACCGCAAGCCCGAGGCGCTGTTCACCGGGCTGGCGTTTAGCGCCGACGGGCACCGCCTGTACGCGTCCGGCGGCGGGAACAACAAGATCCGCACGTTCGACCTCGCCAATGGCGCGCTGACCGAAACCGCCCCGTTAGCGCTGCCGGGAACCTCCGCCGATGGCAAGTCGATCAACCCGTTTCCGGTCGGGCTCGCGGTCATCGGCGACGGGCGCCTGCTGGTCGCCGACCGTCTCGCGGACGCGGTCACCGCCATCGATCCCCGGACCGGGGCATCACAAACCATCGCTGTCGGCCACGCGCCCGGTGCCGTGGCGGTGTCGAGTGACGGCAACCGTGCGTGGGTGGCCGAGCAAGGCGCCGACTCGGTGCGGGTACTCGACGTGTCATCGGGCCATCTAATGTCGGTCGGCGACATACGGGTCGACACCCATCCCGCCGCAGTGTTGTTGGACAAGAGAGGCACGCGATTGTATGTCGCGGCCGCCGACGGCGATCGGGTCGACGTGATCGACACCGGGGCCTCGCTCGTAAAGGAGACCATCGCACTGGCGCCGTATCCGGGGGCGCAGGTTGGCGCCAATCCCATAGCGCTCGCACTGGCCGACAACGACAAGACGCTGTATGTGGCGAACTGCGGTGACAATGACATCGCCGTCATCGACACCGACCGCCTTGCGGTGCGGGGCCTGATCCCGACCGGCTGGTACCCGAGCACGGTCACCGTGATCGGCCCGAAGTTGTTTGTTACCAATGCCAAAGGCATGGGCGCCGGGCCCAACGGGGGGCCTGGTCATCCCGATCCCACGCGGCCAGACGATCCGGGCGCACCCGATCAGTACGTCGGTTCGATGATCACCGGCACGCTGTCGGTGATCAACGGCTTCGACCAGGCCCAGCTGGACAAGTGGACCGGCCAGGTGCACACCAACGATGGCTTCGACGACCGCGGCGAGGTTCGCAACGCCGGACAATCCCCGGTGGTGCCCCAGCATCCGGGGCAGTCCAGCCCGATCAAGCACATCATTTACGTGGTCAAGGAGAACCGGACCTTCGACCAGGAGTTCGGCTCACTGGGCAAGGGCAACGGTGATCCGTCGTTGAACCTGTTCGGCGACGAATCAGTTCCCAACGCGCGCGAACTGCAGCGCCGCTTTGTCACCCTGGACAACTTTTACGCCGACGCCGAGGTCAGCGCCCAGGGTTGGATGTGGGTGGTGGCGGCCAACTCCAACCCCTACACCGAAAGCGGTTGGCCAGCAAACTATTCCGACCGCAACCATTCGTACCCTGCCGAGAGCGGCGACCCGGCAATCGCGCCCAACACCGACCCCGCCGACGCCTACATCTGGGACCGGCTCGCCAAGGCCGGGGTGTCCTTTCGCAACTACGGTTTCTACGTCGCACTCAACAGCACGGCCGACGCGCACGCTGCCGACCCGGTGCTGGACGCCAACACCGACCACGCCTACCGCGGCTTCAATCTGAAATGCCCCGATAGTCCCAACACTTTTGTCCCGCTGGACAATTGCGGGCCGCCGCGGATCAGCGAGTGGCAACGTGAGTTTGCCGGCTACGTTGCCGCGGGCACCCTGCCCACCGTCGAGTTCGTCCGGCTGCCCAACGACCACACCGCGGCCACCAAGCCCGGCTATCCCACCCCGCAGAGCTACGCACTGGACAACGACATGGCTTTGGGCACTCTGGTGGACAGCGTGTCGCACTCGAAATACTGGCCCGACACCGCGATCTTCGTCACTGAAGACGACGCCCAAGACGGGCCCGATCACGTCGACGCGCACCGCACCGTTTCGCAGCTGATCAGCCCCTACACGCAGACCGGCGCCGTCGTTTCCACCCTCTACAGCACCGCTTCGATGCTGCGCACCATCGAGCTACTGGCGGGGCTTACGCCGCTGACCCAGTTCGACGCGTTCGCCACCCCCATGGCCCAGGCGTTCGGCGTCGACCCCAACACCACGCCCTACCAGGTGCGGACCCCGATCTCAGCCGCGGGCACGCCCACGACCGGGCCCGCGCCGTCCCCGGCCGGCCCCCGCCCGACCGCAAGCAACACATCGGCCACCGCCGCCCCGCCGGCCACCGGACCCATCGCCACCGCCACCAACGCGCCCGACGCGCCGTTGGCCGCCCAATCGAACGGGCAAAACCTCGCGGTCGCGGACGCGATCGACGAAGACACGTTCAACCGGGCCATCTGGGCATCGGTCAAGGGGCAGACTTCGGTGATGCCCACACCCCGCCACACCGTCATCGCCGACACCTCACCGAGCGGCGCTGCCCGTGAGGCGGACGGGGACCACTGACTGGATGTCGCCGCCTGCCGGCAGGACGCCACCGAGACAAAAGGCCGGAATTAGTACTACCGAAACTGCAGTACCGTCGGGCCATGCAAGCGGAGCAGAGTCATGCCAGCGCCGCGCCCGAGTCGTTGAGCGTCACACATTCCGCAGGTGACTAACCTGTTGCCGGGCATCTTGCTGATGCTCGGACTGGTCGGGATCATCTCAACACCTTGAGCTGGCGAAGTGGCGAACCATCCGGATAGGGCGAGTCGCCGTCGAGATCCGCTGTATTCATTATCATGTTGCCGTGCAACATCTTTGGCACACCTGCATGTGCCGGTAGCATGTGGCCCCGATGTGGGTCGTAGTGTGATGGCTGCTGAGGGAAGCTGGTGTGACTGTATGGCCGGTAGCGCTGCCGCGTGGCACACCCGCCTGATCGCCGTGGCTCTCGCCGCTTGCCTCACCCCGGCATGCGCTTGCGCTGCGGCGCCGAATAAACCCTCGTCCGGTCCGTCCCCGGCCGGTCTGAAGGTTCCTGCCGGGCCGCCGGGCCGTCCGAGCTGGGCGCCGTGGCCCGCGGCGTTGCATGACGCTCGCCACAGCGGCGCGTCGGTCTCGCGGGGCCCGACAGCTGGGACCCTACGCTGGCGACGGCAACTTGAGGCTGCGGCGACTCCGGGTCCTGTCGTCGGTCCCGATGGGACCATCTACGCCGCTTCCAATGGCGGTGTCTTGCATGCACTTAACCCGCTGACGGGCACCGACCTGTGGACTCACGACTCGGGCCAGTCCCACAGCGGCGACGACCTATCGGCCTCTGCCCTGGTGTTGGAGGACGGGACAGTGGTTTGGCCGACCCCGGGCAATAAGTTGTTCGGGCTTTCCCACACCGGAGTTAAACTGTGGTCCCAGACGCTGCCCGGGCAGCCGACGTCCCCGGCGAGCGCCGACGGCCGCCGGGTCTATGTCGGTGACACATCCGGCTCCGTGACAGCGCTTGACATCACCAATAACGGTGCGCCCAACCGGGTGTGGACAGTCAAGGTCGGCTCCGTGTCGTACGGCTCGGTCGTGCTCGGCGGCGGAGGACGGCTCTACACGACGGCCGACTCCTCGCTCGTCGCGGTCGATGACACAGGTGACAAAGCCAATATCGCATGGCGCGCCGATCCCGGCGACAACATCACGGAGGTCTCCCCGGGCCTCGCAGCCGACGGCACAGTCCTCTTGGGCACCAACGGAAGCCAAGAATGGGCATACCGGCCCGATGGGACACCACTCTGGCACTCTCCGCGTGTCATAACGTATTCGTCACCATCGGCGACCGAGACCGGCTTGGCCTATGTCGCCGACCACAGCGGAACCGTCCACGTCTTCCGCGTCAGCGATGGATCCGAAGCCGCCACCTATCGACACTCGCCGGCACAGATCTGGACATCAACCGTCGTCGACGCGGGCTACCACCTGTACTACGGCACCCAGGCCGGCCACGTCATCGGACTCGACGCCAGCGGCGCGACACTGTTCGACATCGACCTTGGCGCGCCGCTGGACTGCTACCCGGCGCTGACAGCCGATGCCAACTTGATCATCGGCGATCGCAACGGAACCCTCGTTTCCATCGGCTAGGTGCCGAAAACCCGCCGCTGCGTCTGCCGCGGCGAGTGGCGTGTCTTGTTGTTGTGCTCGCGATCAGCTCGGGAGCGATCGCGCTAGCCCGAACCATGGGAGCACGCTGTTGTCGAAGCGGGTCATGGCGCAGATTCGGTCGCCGCTGAGGCCGAGGACATAGAGGCCGACGCCGTGACTGATGCCGCCGGGGGCACGCAGGTAGGCGCCGAAAGCCGGCTGACCGTTGGCTCGCGTTCGCACCAGGACGAACCTCCGGTCCGCGCGGAACAAGCTTGCGCAGAAACGGGTCACGACCTCTCGACCCTCGTATTCGAAGGGCATCGGCGGCATCGAGATGAAGACGTCGTCGGTCAGCAGAGCCACCAGCGCGTCGAGATCGGCCGACTCCCACGCGCTGACGAACTTCGCCACAATTGCATGCTCGGCGGATGAGTTGCGGGCGGGAGGCGGCTCGCCGGCGGCGCTCGGCAGTCGTCGACGCTGCAGGCTGGCCCGCGCCCGTTTCAGGGCGCTGTTGACCGATTCGACGGTCGACTCGAGCATGTCGGCCACCTCGTTGGCGTGGAATCCGAGGACGTCGCGCAACATGATGACGGCGAGCCCGCGTGGTGGCAGGGCCTGAAGGGCAGTCACAAAGGCCAGCGAGATGGATTCGGTCTGCTCGTAGCGGGCCTCCGGGCCAAGCGGCACGTCGACGGCACCCTCGAAGAGGGCGTCGGGAAATGGCTGCAGCCATACGACCTCGCCGAGCCGGGTCGGCTCGGGCGGTTCAACATTGGGCACGTCCCACTCGCTGGCGGGTCGTCGGCTCGCCGAGCGACGGACGTTGAGGCACCGGTTGGTCGCGATCCGGTAGAGCCAGGTGCGCAGCGAGGCGCGCCCCTCGAACCCTCCGAAGCCCTGCCAGGCGGCCAGCAGCGTGTCCTGGAGGGCGTCCTCGGCGTCCTGGACGGATCCGAGCATCCGATAGCAGTGCACGTGTAGCTCTCGGCGGTGCGGCTCGATCAGCTCCCGGAACGCGTCGCCGTCCCCGGCCCGTGCCTTCGAGATCAGGTCGGCTGGCACCACCCGCACCGTCGCGTCACTTCTTCCCGCACCTGTGGCAGTTCCATTCGGTGTAGACACCGGCCGAGGGGCGAACTGGGCGGCTGATGGGCGCCCACCTTCCCGACGTCACGGGTTCTACATCAGTGGTAGCCCCAACGCCAAGGCGGGAGAACCGAATGGGAAAAATCGTCATCAGCGAGAACGTCACGCTCGACGGGGTCGTCCAGGATCCGACCGGTGACGAGGGCTTCAGGCTGGGCGGCTGGTTCGGTCGGGTTGGGAACAGGGACCGCGAAGAGTGGGCCAAGGTCGCGCTCGACGAGGCGCTGGGCGCCGAGGCCCTGCTGCTGGGTCGACGGAGCTACGAGTGGTTCGCCGAGCGGTGGCCATCCCGGAGTGGCGAATGGGCGGACAGGTTAAACAGCCTGCCCAAGTACGTCGTGTCCTCGATCCTCGAAGATCCCGACTGGAACAACTCGACGGTACTGAAAGGCGACGCAGTAGATGAGGTATCGAAGCTGAGGCGAGAGTTCAACGGGGACATCGTCATCTATGCGAGCTTGCAGCGCGTGCATACGCTGATACAGCACGACCTCGTCGATGAGCTGCGGCTGATGATCTACCCGTTCGTGCTGGGAGGCGGCGCGCGCCTCTTCGGCGAGACCACCGGCCAGAACTCCATGCGCCTCGTCGACACCCGCGCCGTGGGTGACGGCCTCGCGTTCCTCACTTACCAGCCGGTGCGCGACGCCTAGACACGGCTGCGTGGACGACGGCTCAGGAGAGCCTGCCTTGGGTCAGCGCCCGCCGGTGATTGGCACACACCTCAGCCGTGAGATGCGTTGGTGAGCTCTGTCTTTAACCGCAACGCCGGCATTGCTCAGAGCAGTTTCTCGATCGTGATCGGCAGGTCGGTGATGCGCTTGCCCGTCGCGTTGAAGACAGCGTTCGCAATCGCGGGCGGCACGGCGACGATGACCAGCTCGCCGAGGCCCTTTACACCGATCGGGTCGGCGATCGTGTCCTCGCCGGCAAGGAACATGGCGTCGAGCGCAGGCACGTCGGCGCTCACCGGCACCAGATAATCGGACATGTTCGCGTTGACGATCCGGCCGTCGCGATAGTCCACCCGGGTGCCCTCGAGCAGCGCCATCCCGGTCCCCATGACCATGGCGCCGATCGCCTGGCTGTGCGCCAGCTTCGGATTGATGATGCGACCGGCGTCGTAACAACCGAAGATGCGCCGGACTCTGACGGCTCCGAGCATTTCATCGACGCCAACTTCGGCGAATACTGCGCCGTAGGCGTACATCGAGAATCGCTTGTCGGCGTCGTCGGGAGTCCATGTCTGCCGTATCTCCAGGCTGGGCCAACCACGGCGGGCCAGCAGCTCCTGATACGTCTCGCCGCGCGTCGGATCGTCGGTGCGGAACATCCGGCCGTCGATGACGGCCACCTGTTGGGGTGCCGCGCCGCTCAGTGGCGATGCCGGATCCACCACCGCGGTGCGGATCAACTTGTCGCGCAACCCATTGGCGGCGGTAAACACCGCCGAGCCCACGCTTGCCATCGTCTTGGATCCCGAGTGGGAGGGAGCTTTCGGATACCGGCTGTCGCCGAGCGCGAATCGGACTCGGCGCGTCGGTAGTCCGAGCGCGTCGGCGGCGACCTGTGTCATGGACGTATACGTGCCGGGGCCCATGTCGCTGGTCGCGCTGCTCACGTCGGCGGTGCCGTCGGCGTTCACCCGCACCAGCGCGTCGGCACTGCTGCGATTCGTGTGATAACCCGCTGCCGCCATGCCGAAGCCGACCAGCTCGTTGCCGTCGCGAACCGAACGGGGAGTCGGATTGCGTTGTGCCCAGCCGAAACTGGCCGCGCCTTGCTTAAGGCAGTCGGTGAGCCTTCGGCTCGAGAACGGCATACCGGTGGCTTGGTCGCGTTCGGGTTCGTTGCGTAGCCGCAGCTCGACCGGGTCCATGCCTAACCGATGGGCGAGGTCGTCCATCGCCGATTCCAGCACGAACGTTCCCGGCGTCGCGCCCGGCCCGCGCATCGGGCATGGCAGGTTGACGTCCAGCGGTACGACACGGTAGGTCGAGCGCATATTGGGGCAGCTGTAGAGAGACTTCGCCGGTCCGGTGATGGCGTCCTCGAACAGCTGATAGCGGGCGGTCTCGGTGTGGCCCTCGTGGATCATCGCGGTGATCGCGCCGGATCGATCGGCCCCGATGGCCAACCGTTGCCTGCTCGTCGGGCGATACCCGATGCTGCTGTACATCTGCTTGCGGCTGAGCACGAGCTTGACCGGCTGTCGCATCTGTCGGGCGGTGAACGCCGCGATCAACTGATGCGGCCACGTGCTGCCTGCGCTGCCGAACCCTCCGCCGACGAAAGGCGAGACCACCCGAACCTGGTCAACCGGGATGCCGAACGCCTTCGCGAACGCCTCCTGGGCGCCGTTGATGTTTTGAGTCTTGTCCCACACCGTCAGCCGGTCACCGTCCCAGCTCGCAATCGTGGACGGCAGCTCCATCGCGTTGTGGTGGTAACGGGGAATCGCGAACTGCAGGTCGGTCACGACCACGGCAGCCCCCAGTGCCCCATCGGGATCGCCGCGCGCATAGTCCGGCTGGCGCGTACCCGTCTGCCAGGTGGCCTGTGGTGCATCGATGTCGGTGAGTTGCGGAGCGGCCGAATAGCGCACCTGTACCAGCGATGCCCCGTGCGCGGCGGCTTCCAGCGTCGAACCCACCACGACGGCCACGGGTTGACCGAAAAACGCGACCCGCAGCGGGTCGAACGGCAGATTTAGCCCCCGGAAACCGGTGATCACCCGCAGTACGCCCTTGTGGTCAACGGCCGCGGACGAATCCACGCTCTCCACGGTGCCTCGTGCCACGGTGCTGGTGACCAACACCGCATGCAGCAGGTTCGGCACTGCATTGTCCGCGGCGTACTGGGCGGCTCCGGTGACTTTCAGCGTGCCGTCGACTCGGGCAAGCGGCTGCCCGGTCACCGGTTCTGGTGTTCGCACCGGATACGTCATGGTCGCAAATCACTCTATAGCCGGAACCTCGACGCCAGCCATGCCGGGGAGACACCATCCGGACCCGCTGTGATTGAGCGGCGGTAGCCCGGAAGTGTGTGTATGTGGTGCCCATCAGGCGAACATCCGATGACCAATCCGTCGCTGATCCGCCCAGCACGTGTCGGCTCCCGAGACGCTGGATAACGTCTCAACCATGCGCGGGGCCACCTTCATCGTGCTGATTGCGATCGGCACGATGTTCGGGGCGGCGTCACCTGCTGCCGGTGAGTTACCTCAGTTCGACCTGCAGGCGCACCGCGGCGGCCGCGGCGAGACGACCGAGGAGTCGCTGCGGGCCTTCGGGAAGGCGTTGGAACTGGGCGTCAGCACGCTCGAGCTCGACATCGTCCTCACCAAAGACGGTCAACCGCTGGTGTGGCACGACCCGATAATTGATTCGACCAAGTGCGCTGACACCGCTCCTGCCTTTGCCGGCGATCCGATGTACCCGTATGTCGGCAAGCTGGTGCGCGACCTGACTTTGCAACAGGTTCGCACCCTCGACTGCGGCAAGCTGCTCCGCGACTTCCCCAACGCCGAAGTCGTGCCGCACAACAAGATTGCCACCTTACCGGAAGTCTTTGCGCTTGCCGACTCCTACGGCGCCGATGTCCGCTACAACATTGAAACGAAAGTCGAAGCGGACAAACCCGAAACATCCGCGGAGCCAGCGCAATTCGTCGACGTCATCCTGGCGGCGGTGCGCTCGGCCGGCAAAGTCGACAGAGTCGAGATCCAAAGTTTCGACTGGCGCACCTTGCCGATGGTGCGTCAGGCAGAGCCATCGATACCGCTGGTGGCCCTGTGGAATGACATGACCTGGGTGCCCGACTCGCCCTGGACAGACGGCGTGAACCCAGCGGTCGTCGGCGATCCGATCACCGGCGCCAAGCTGGTCGGCGCCGACATTCTGTCGCCGGGCTACTCGGCGCCCCTGGATCTGACCGTCAAGGATCCGGGCTTTCGATTGGTGGCCGACCGGGCGTTCAACGACCGGGCACACGCGTTGGGGCTCAGGGTGATTCCGTGGACGATTAACGATCCCGACACGATGCGGGCGCAGATCGCGGCCGGCGCCGACGGAATCATCACCGATTATCCGACCCGACTGCGCGCCGTGATGGCCGAACTGGGCTTGCCGCTGCCGCCTGCCTACCGC
>NZ_DASQVQ010000180.1:0-5676 GCF_035640695.1 Mycobacterium sp. | reverse complement strand
TGGTCATTCATCGGAGCCGGTGCCCCGTCGGCCCTGACCGTCGACAACGGCGAGGCGGTGTGGCTCGGGGTGACGCCGCAGGACGCGCCCAGCGGTGGGGACCCCCTGCAGGCCCTACGGGCGACCATGGACCTGCTCGCCACCGCCGAGGTGCCCGGATTGCCGCCGCTCTCCGGGGGACTGGTCGGCTTTTTCGCCTATGACATGGTGCGGCGGCTCGAGCGGTTGCCGTCGCTTGCGCTCGACGACCTGCGGCTGCCCGACATGGTGCTGCTGCTCGCGACCGACGTCGCGGCCGTCGACCACCACGAGGGCACGATCACATTGATCGCCAACGCGGTGAACTGGAACGGCACCGACGAACGCGTCGACTGGGCCTACGACGACGCCGTCAAACGGCTGGACGTGATGACCGAGGCGCTGGGCCAGCCGCTGCCGTCGACGGTGGCCACCTTCAACCGGCCGGAGCCGCTGCATCGCTCCCAGCGCACGCTCGAGGAGTACGGCGCGATCGTCGACCGGCTCGTGCGTGAGATCGAGGCCGGTGAGGCGTTTCAGGTGGTGCCGTCGCAGCGGTTCGAGATGGACACCGACGCCGACCCGATCGACGTGTACCGCATCTTGCGGGTGTCCAACCCGAGCCCGTACATGTACTTGCTGCAGATACCCAATCGTGAAGGCGGCGTTGACTTTTCGATTGTCGGGTCCAGTCCGGAGGCGTTGGTCACGGTGAAGGACGGCTGGGCGACCACGCATCCGATCGCCGGTACCCGCTGGCGGGGCCAGAACGAGGAAGAGGACCTGCTGCTCGAAAAGGAGCTGCTGGCCGACGACAAGGAACGCGCCGAGCACCTGATGCTGGTTGACCTCGGCCGCAACGACCTGGGCCGGGTGTGCAAGCCGGGGACCGTGCGGGTCGACGACTACAGCCACATCGAGCGCTACAGCCACGTGATGCACCTGGTGTCGGTGGTCACCGGCCGGCTCGCGGAAGGCCGCACCGCGCTGGACGCCGTCACCGCCTGCTTCCCCGCCGGCACGCTGTCGGGCGCGCCGAAGGTCCGGGCGATGGAGCTCATCGAGGAAGTCGAGCAGACCAGGCGAGGGCTTTACGGCGGGGTGGTCGGGTATCTGGACTTTGCCGGCAACGCCGACTTCGCGATCGCGATCCGCACCGCGCTCATGCGCGATGGCACGGCATACGTGCAGGCCGGCGGCGGCGTCGTCGCCGACTCCAACGGACCGTACGAGTACACCGAGGCCGCCAACAAGGCCAAGGCGGTGTTGAACGCGATCGCCGCGGCGCAGACGCTCAGCCCGCCGCGCACCGAACCATGACAATTCGGCTTGCACAGTTACTGCTGGTGGTTGCCGGGGCTGCGCTGTGGGTGGCCTCGCGCCTGCCGTGGGTGGTTATCCGCACGTTTGCCGGCCTGGGTCAGCCACAAACGGTGACGCTGTCCGGGGCGTCGTGGTCCACGGCTCTGGTGCCCTTGGCGGTGTTGTTGCTTGCCGCCGCGGTCGCCGCGCTCGCCGTGCGCGGCTGGCTACTTCGATTGCTGGCGGTGCTGGTCGGGTTGGCCAGCGGGGGCATGGCCTACCTCGCGATCACGTTATGGGTACTTCACGACGTCGCGGTGCGAGCCGCCTGGCTGACGGACGTTCCGGTGGCGTCGTTGGTCGGCAGCGAGCGCCATTACGCCGGCGCGGTCCTGACCCTGGCGGCCGCGGTCTGCGTGCTGCTGGCCGCCGTGTTGTTGATGCGCGCGGCGGTCAAGGGGCGGGCCGTGAGGTACGCCTCACCGGGTGAACGGCGCGCCGCGGCGATACGTGCTGATTCACGAGGGACCATGAGCGAACGGATGATGTGGGATGCCATCGACGTCGGGAGCGACCCTACCCGGGAGTCGAACACCGAGGGTCGGTGAGGGGTGGCGTGAAAGCGGCGGTTACCCTTTCGGTGATATGGGATCGCGCGTCGGCGGGGGCGCTTCAGGAAGGAGCCGACAGGCAATGAGTTCGGCCACCGTGCTCGACTCCATCATCGAGGGAGTGCGCGCCGACGTTGCCGCCCGCGAGGCCGTCGTTCCGCTGGCCGAGATCAAGGCCGCCGCCAAGGATGCGCCGCCGCCGATAGACGTGATGGCGGCGTTGCGCGCACCGGGTGTCGGTGTCATCGCCGAAGTCAAGCGCGCCAGCCCGTCGCGCGGACAAATGGCTTCCATCACGGATCCGGCCAAACTTGCCCGGGCGTACGAGGACGGTGGCGCTCGAATCATCAGCGTCCTCACCGAGCGGCGCCGGTTCAACGGCTCGCTCGATGATTTGGATGCGGTGCGTGCGGCGGTGTCGGTGGCGGTGTTGCGCAAGGACTTTATCGTCCGGCCGTATCAAATTCACGAAGCCCGTGCCCACGGCGCCGACATGCTGCTGCTGATCGTCGCGGCGCTCGACCAGTCGGCGCTGGTGTCGATGCTGGACCGAACGGAGTCGCTCGGCATGACTGCCCTGGTCGAAGTGCACACCGAAGAGGAAGCCGACCGGGCCCTGCAAGCCGGCGCGACCGTGATCGGGGTGAATGCCCGCGACCTGAAAACGCTTGAAGTGGATAGGGATTGCTTCGCGCGCATCGCCCCCGGGCTCCCCACCAACGTGATCCGCATCGCCGAATCCGGAATCCGTGGACCGGCCGACCTGTTGGCCTACGCCGGTGCCGGCGCCGACGCGGTGCTGGTCGGCGAGGGCTTGGTGACCAGCGGTGACCCACGAAGCGCCGTCGCGGATCTGGTGACCGCTGGTACGCATCCGTCCTGCCCGAAACCCGCACGTTAGCAAAGTGGCCGATATCGCCGGCGTCGAACTACCGCGTTCCAGCGCGGCCGTCGCCGAACCCACGACTCACGATCCCGACGCCCGTGGTCATTTCGGCGTGTACGGCGGCCGGTATGTGCCCGAGGCGTTGATGGCCGTCATCGAGGAGGTCACGGCCGCTTACGAGAAGGCTCGCACCGACCAGGACTTCCTGGACCGCCTCGACCGGCTGCAGAGGCACTACGCCGGGCGGCCGTCCCCGCTGTATGAAGCGGTCCGGTTGAGCGAGCGCGCCGGTGGTGCGCGGATCTATTTGAAGCGAGAGGACCTGAACCACACCGGGTCTCACAAGATCAACAACGTGCTCGGCCAGGCGCTGCTCGCCAAGCAGATGGGCAAGACCCGGGTCATCGCCGAGACCGGTGCCGGCCAGCATGGTGTCGCGACGGCGACCGCCTGCGCGCTGCTCGCCTTGGAATGTGTCATCTACATGGGCTCGGTGGATACCGCGCGTCAGGCGCTGAACGTCGCGCGGATGCGGTTGCTTGGCGCCGAGGTGGTATCGGTCGAGTCGGGGTCTCAGACCCTGAAAGACGCGATCAACGAGGCGTTCCGGGATTGGGTGACCAATGCCGATCGGACGTATTACTGCTTCGGCACCGCGGCGGGCCCGCACCCGTTTCCGATGATGGTCCGTGACTTTCAGCGGGTGATCGGGCTCGAAACGCGCGCACAGATCCGCGCCCAGGCCGGACGGCTCCCCGACGCGGTGACCGCGTGCGTGGGCGGTGGCTCCAACGCCATTGGAATTTTCCACGCGTTCATCGACGACCCCGGCGTTCGGCTGGTCGGGTTCGAGGCCGCGGGCGATGGCGTCGAATCCGGCCGCCACGCCGCGACATTCACCGGTGGGTCGCCCGGTGCATTCCAGGGATCGTATTCGTATCTGTTGCAGGACGACGACGGGCAGACGATCGAATCGCATTCGATCTCTGCAGGATTGGATTATCCGGGCGTTGGGCCGGAGCACGCATTGCTCAAGGACACCGGCCGGGCGGAGTACCGGCCGGTCACCGACACTGAGGCAATGGACGGCTTCCGGCTGCTGTGCCAGACCGAGGGCATCATCCCGGCGATCGAATCGGCGCACGCCGTTGCCGGCACCCTGGGACTGGGTGCCGAACTGGGTCGGGGTTCGATCATCGTCGTGAACCTTTCCGGGCGCGGCGACAAAGACGTCGCGACGGCGGCAAAGTGGTTCGGGTTGCTCGACGACGAAGGCAGGGCTGGTGGCTCAATCTAGCCGGTTGGCCGAGCTTTTCGCGTCGTGCCGCCAACATGACCGGTCGGCATTGATCGGCTATCTGCCCACCGGCTATCCGGACGTGCCGACGTCGATCTCGGCGATGACCGCGCTGGTCGAATCGGGTTGCGACATCATCGAGGTCGGCGTGCCCTATTCGGATCCGGGGATGGATGGCCCCACGATTGCCCGGGCGACGGAGGCGGCGCTGCGCGGCGGCGTCCGGGTACGCGATACGTTGGCCGCTGTTGAGGCGATCAGCAATGCCGGCGGCCGCGCGGTCGTCATGACCTACTGGAATCCGGTGTTGCATTACGGTGTCGACGCTTTTTCCCGCGATCTCGTCGCGGCCGGCGGTTTCGGCATGATTACGCCTGACCTCATCCCGGATGAGGCTTCGGAATGGATTGCGGCGTCCGATCGGCATCGGCTGGACCGGATCTTCCTGGTGGCGCCGTCGTCGACTCCGCAGCGGCTGGCCGATACGGTCGCGGCTTCGCGGGGATTCGTTTACGCGGCATCGACGATGGGCGTCACCGGTGCACGTGATGCGGTGTCTCGGGCCGCGCCGGAATTGGTGCGCCGGGTGAAGGAGATCTCAGACATCCCGGTCGGTGTCGGATTGGGCGTGCGATCCCGTGATCAGGCCGCACATATCGCGGGCTTCGCCGACGCGGTGATCGTCGGCTCCGCGCTGGTGACGGCGTTGGCAGATGGTCTCGGGGCAGTGCATGCGCTGACGGAGGAATTGGCCGATGGAGTGCGGCAGAGGATTTCGGCGTGAAGTACTTGGCGTCGTTCCCGAGCCCGCCGCAGGGAGTGTGGCACCTCGGGTGGCTGCCGATCAGGGCGTATGCGTTCTTCATCATCATCGGGATCGTCGCGGCGCTGCTCATCGGCGACCGCCGTTGGGCGGCCAGGGGCGGCGAACGCGGGGTCATCTATGACATCGCGTTGTGGGCGGTGCCGTTCGGACTGATCGGTGGCCGGCTGTACCACGTGATCACCGACTTCAAAATGTATTTCGGTGAGGGGGGTGCGGGCGCCGTTGCGGCGCTTAAGATTTGGGACGGCGGCCTGGGTATTTGGGGTGCGGTGGCGCTCGGCGCAGTCGGCGCCTGGATCGGGTGTCGACGCCATCACATTCCGTTGCCGGCCTTCGGTGATGCGATCGCGCCGGGCATCATCCTCGCCCAGGCGATCGGACGTCTCGGCAATTACTTCAACCAAGAACTATACGGCCGCGAAACCACCCTGCCATGGGGGCTCAAGATCTATGAACGCCACGACGCCACCGGTGCGCCCAACTCGTTGAACGGGGTGTCGACGGGTCAGGTAGTGGGCATCGTGCATCCCACGTTCCTGTACGAACTACTGTGGAATCTCTTCGTTTTCGTTCTGCTGATATGGGTCGATCGCCGGTTCAAGATCGGTCACGGCCGACTGTTCGCGCTCTATGTCGCGGCATATTGCGTCGGCAGATTCTGGGTGGAGCTACTGCGCAACGACGCGGCCACACATATTTACGGCATCCGGATCAATTCGTTCACGTCGATGTTCGT
>NZ_DASQVQ010000179.1:0-4017 GCF_035640695.1 Mycobacterium sp. | reverse complement strand
CGCGGACGAGTTCACGAAGGGATCGACATGCGTGGGCGCAAGGCCGTCACCGTGCTCGCGATCACCGGTGCGATCGCCGTGGCTCAAATAGCCCTCGAAGTCCCGCCTGCTGACGCTGAACCCAACTGGGACGCCATGGCTCAATGCGAATCGGGAGGGAACTGGACAGCCAACACCGGCAACGGCTACTACGGTGGACTTCAGTTCACCCCGGCCACGTGGGCCGCGAACGGGGGAGTCGGATCACCCGCCGCCGCGAGTCGCGATGAGCAGATACGGGTCGCACGAAACGTGCTGCACACCCAAGGACTCGGAGCTTGGCCCGTCTGTGGTGGCCCAGTGGGCATGGCGGGTGGGACGTGCCGCGCGATGGTGGCCTGGATTCCTCTCGGGAATCTGCCGCACCTGTGCACCGTGCTGCTCACTCCGCTCACGTGAGGCATGATTTCGCCGCCCACCAGGCGGCCCGTCAGTGTCGCTCAGGCCCGGGCGATCGGGTCGGTGTTCCACGTCCCTACGGTCGGGCCGGCCACCGAGGGGGCCGACTCGGGTGTCAAAATCGCGTGGTGGCATCCCAAACCACGCATCGCACGTGGACGTGAGGACGAGATGGGAACGACGCCTGCGCAGCAAGACAACGGCCTCACACTTGAAGACTTCGACGTGACCTACCCCGTTACCACCAGGTGGGCCGACAACGACATGTACGGGCATGTGAACAATGCGGTGTACTACCAACTGTTCGACAGCGCGATCAACGGGTGGATCATTGCGGAAAGCGGAATCGAGCCCACCCGCATACCAGTGGTGGGCGTCGTGGCCGAGTCGGGCTGCGCCTACCTGCGCCCCCTCGAGTTTCCGCGGCCACTGGTGGTGGGGCTGCGCGTGTTGCGGGTGGGCCGCTCCAGCGTCACCTACGACCTGGGTCTGTTCGAGGCCACCACTGGACCGGAGGCGAGCCCGATCGCGGCGAGGGGTCACTGGGTGCACGTGTATGTCGACCGCAAGACCCGTCGGCCCGTCCCCATTCCGCCGCCGATCCGGCGGCTGCTGATCAACAGCACATCAGAGGCGGCGCAGTGAAGATTTCCGGCGCGATACTCGAGGAGATGGACCGCCCCAGGCCCTATCGCACGTCCGCCCCGCTTGTCATCGACGAACTGGACCTCGATCCGCCCGGCCGTGGCGAACTGCTCGTGCGCATCGAGGCCGCAGGCATCTGCCACTCCGACCTGTCAGTGGTTGACGGCAGCCGCCGCCGACCCGTTCCGATGTTGTTGGGCCATGAAGCGGCCGGCCGCGTCGAAGCGCTCGGCGATGCCGTCACTGACCTTGCCGTGGGTCAGCGCGTGGTGATGGCGTTCCTGCCCCGCTGCGGCGAGTGCGATGGGTGCCGCACTGACGGCCGATTGCCGTGCATACCGGGTAGCGCAGCCAACAACGCCGGAACGCTGCTTGACGGACATATCCGCCTACATCGGGAAGGCCGGCCAGTCAACCACCACCTTGGCGTGTCCGCATTCGCCACCCACGCGGTGGTCAACCGGGCATCGGTCGTTCCCGTCGGCGATGACATACCGCCGGAGATTGCCGCGGTCTTGGGTTGCGCGGTGCTCACCGGCGGCGGCGCGGTCATTAACGCCGCCAAACCACTGCCCGGACAGTCGGTTATGGTCGTGGGCCTCGGTGGAGTGGGCATGGCCGCGCTGATCACCGCGGTTGCATTGGGGCATGGTGAGGTCATCGGCGTCGATAGCCTGCCCGCCAAACTCGACGCCGCGCGCGCTGCCGGGGCCGCGGCCACCTACACACCGCAAGAGCTGGCCGAACACGCGATCATGGCACCCGTCGTGATCGAAGCAGCAGGACATCCTCGCGCATTCGAAACCGCTGTCGCCGCAACCGCTCCGGGTGGCATCACCGTGACCGTCGGGTTACCAGCGCCCGACGCGCGTTCGGCGATCGCGCCCCTGGATCTCGTCGCGGGAGCACGTACGATCACCGGCAGCTACCTGGGATCCTCAGTGCCCCAGCGCGATATCCCGGCTTATGCGCAGATGTGGCGCGATGGCACGCTGCCGGTGGACAAGCTCATCTCCTCACGCATTGCCTTGGCGCAAATCAACGAGGGCATGGATGAGCTGGCCGACGGCACCGCCATCCGGCAGGTCATCATGTTCGCCGAAACAGATATCGTGGCCGCGCCATAGTTGTCGCCGGCCAAGATCAGATGTGCCGTTGCATGTCAGTCGATCTTGCCGAGCGCAACAGTCCGGAGCATGGACCGCGGCCCCGCGTCGGACGTGTGACGGTCGACTTCACCTGTGGTGCTGGTCCGGAGCCGTGTCCGAACGGGCCAGCGACCGTTGGCAGTTAATGCAGGGTGACGGGGTCCCCGCTACGGACGGTGCCCTTCGCCAACACGTCCAGGTAGGCCCCGGCGCACGGCAGCACTCCGAAACCGCGTGCCTCCACCCGATTCTCGGCCGCCGGTGTGCGAATCGCGTGCGGGGCGCGTGGTAGTGGGCCGTGCTCGAGTGTCGGCAGCACGCACCGAGGTGTGGGCGTCAGAACACGCAGCCGCGCCTCGCCGACGGTCAATTCCCTGCCGACCCACTCGTTTTCGGCATACGGCGGGTACCCGGGCGGCGTCGCGATCACCAGGTTCGGCCGGTAGCGCAGCGCCTCCACGCCGATGCCCTCCAGGGTGGCCGTCGTTATCGCGTGTAGCGGGGCAACGTCGGTGAACGAGTCGCCCGGGGTCGCCTGGCCGATTTCCAGAATGCGGGCCTCGACCTCGGCGTCCACGCCGCGATCGAGCACCTTCTCAGGGTCCGGGCGTTCCACCGCGGCGCCCTGCGGCCGCTGGCTAACCAATCGGACCGCGCGTCCCAACAGCCACGAGAGCAGGTCATCAATGCCAGGCTCGTCGGCCGCCACGCTTGTTCCGTCTGGCAGCCGGATGCGCACCCGCCCGGTGTCCCCGCTTGCGGTGAACTGAAGCAGCCCACGCCATAGCCGGGCCTGCTTAGCGCTGGCCACCCGCCCGGTCACCGTGTCGATCAGCGCCAGTCGCCGGTCGCCTGCGGCGCCGCGCTCGTCGACGAACATGCTGTGCACGTCTTCGCCGAGCATCGACTTCACCGGGTAGCGGCGTAACGATTCCACCCACATCTGCCCACAACGGTCCGTCGAAGAGGTGGCAACGTCAGTCTCGGCTCGGCGGTTGATACCGCCATTGGTCACAGTTGGTGCAGATCCCATGGTTGCGGTCCCTACGAATCGGTCTTGCCTATGCAAAATTCGGGTGGCCGGATCCCGTCAACTGGTCCACAAGACAGGGGCAGGATCAGGGACAGCAGGGGAGGCCAGGTAGTCCGAGCCGTCGGCCGCCCATACAGCCCACATGAATGCGTTCGGCAGGCTCCCAGCGCCATGGCGCGTATTGAAGTTTTGATCGACTGTCTCTGGATTGCGCGGGCGGAGGTGCGGAGTCATAGTCACGTCCGCTCCTTCGGATCCTCGTGTCCAGGTTAGGCAACAATGTCGCCCTCCGCCCGTCCATCCTCGCGAGCCAACGGGCATCCGGCGTGACGACTCTGTCAGGCCGGGTGCACCCCGGGGTGTGGATGGTGATTGTTAGCGGCGCCAACCCCAGGGCCACCAGCCCCAGCGGTCACCGCCGCGCCAGCCACCGCCGTGCCAGCCACCGCCGTGCCAGCCACCGCCGTGCCCGCCACCGCCGTGCCCGCCACCGCCGTGCCAGCCGACGGTCTCGACAACCGGCGCGCTCGTGGTCGGCGCCGGATCCGTGGTAGCGGGTTGAGCCATAGCGGTCGGTGCGGCGGCAATAGCCACCGTCGCGGCCCCGGCTGCCACCGCTGTTGTGAGGTATTTCAGGCTAATTCGCATCGTTAGTCTCCTTGACTGTCAGGCCGTGCTTGCCGCGCAACTGCACTTGGGCCGGCGCCGTAGAAAACTAGACGTTTAGTTTCCTAATCCGGAAACCGTCGACTG
>NZ_DASQVQ010000178.1:0-29144 GCF_035640695.1 Mycobacterium sp. | reverse complement strand
TTGCGCAAGCGTCGCGACGAGAGCCAGGCCCTCCGGCACCGCGGCCACGGTGACGGCCACGCCGCTGGCGACGGCTTGGCGCAGACTGGCGCGGCGCACCAGCGCAAGCCCGCTGACCAGCACGCCGCCGGCGAGGCTGATCGGCCAGGCGCGGTTGGTGAGGTCCCGCAATTGGGTCTGCAAGCCGACCGCCGAGCCGTCGGACCGTGGTACCTCGGCAGCGCGCCGGGCCTGGGTCTGCGGCCCGACGGCGGTAACGACCGCCACGCCGGTGCCGGCCACCACGGTGGTGGCCGCAAACACCATGCAGCTGCGTTCGGCCAGTGTGGCCCCGGGTGTCGCGTCGACTTGCTTTATCACCGGCAGGCTTTCGCCCGTCAGCGACGATTCGTCCACCTCGAGGTCGACCGCTTCCAGCAGGCGCGCGTCGGCCGGCACCACCTCGCTCGGTCTTACTTCGATTAGGTCGCCCGGGCGCAGTCGCGCGGCCTCGGTGTCGGCGTACCGGCGGGTTCCGGTCGGGTCCTCCAGTACCCTTCGCGCGGACGGCACCTGCACCGCCAACAACCGCCGCAATAGCCGTTCCGCGCGGACCTGCTGGCTGGCCGCAAGGGCGGAGTTGAACGTCAGCACGGAGCCCACCAGCACCGCGTCAACTGGTGAACCGAGCAGGGCGCTGGCCGCCGACCCGGTGGCCAGGATCGGCGTGAGTGGGTCGGACAGCTCGCCCCGCATCGCACCGAGGACCTCGCCCATCACCCGTCGCGGCGATCCGATCAGTCGGTCAGTGACGCCGGTGGCCGACGTCGGACTCACCGGCGGTCGCGCGTCAACCTCATCCGCCGGCTGCGGCAGCGCACGCCGCACCTGTTCGGGCGACATCGCGTGCCAGTCGTCGGTGGCGGCCCCGGCGGGCACGCTGGCGCCAATCGCCCGCCGCGCCAGCGAAAAACCGGTCCACAGCCCGGCGGTGGCACCCGCTGTCACCGGGCCGGGGCCGCGTCCCCGAACACCCGGAACCATCAGCAACGCGCCAAGCAGCGACGCGGCCGCCGAGATGTCCACACCGCGCCGGCTGGCCGTTCGCGCCGCCGGTAGGCAATGCAGCACCCGCCAAGCGCCGGCCAGATCATCGACCAGCAGGTGTGCATACCACGGCGGCCGGTCACCGTTGCGCATGATGCCAATCGCGACGTCGGCCAACGAAAGCGCTTGCGGCGCATCCGTCGCGAGCACGGCCACGTTGCGGCCGTCCCGCTGGAGCTGACCGACCGCATCGGCCAGCGCGGTGTCGACGGAGTCGCCGTTCATCGGGCGCAGATCGTCGAACGCTGAGCGCAGGTCGTCGAGCGCGTCGACATCCAGCGACACCACCTCCGCGCCCGACCGGCGCGCCTCACCGACCACCGCCGACGCCAGCGGATGATGCGCATTGCGGATGAATATTCCGACCGCGGCATTTCGGTCACCGTTCGTCGACCAACGGCCCCCGACCGGATGCCACCCGGGCGCGAGCAGGCCAGACTCCACTTGCATCCGGGCCCATTCCCACACCGCCGCACGGTCCTGCTCGGCCGCGCCCCGCATGCGACTCACCCGCAGTTCGTCGGTCGACAAGGCCCGCGGATCGATCAGCACCGCGTCGATCCGGTCCAGGCGCCGCCATGCCTGCGGCCGCAGCGCCAGCACGTGATGCTTGTCGGCCAAGCCGCGTCCCAGGGTGGCGGCGAAGGATTCCCTGGCGCCACGCGCGGCCTTCGGCGCCGTCACCAGCGTGGCCGTGGCGGCAGCGCTGAGGCTGCGGCTGGCCGCGCCCAGCGCGGTCGCACCGATCAGCTGCGCCAGCGCGCTGCGGTCGGCATGCTTTTCCACCGGCCCTGGCCGCGGCTCACGTGCCGGGGCGGCCGGCAACGCGTCCGCGCAGTCGGCCTGCCGGGCCAGCGCCGGCTCGTGTGCGGCCCAGGCGCGCGCCGCCGACCGCGCTTCGGCCAGCCTGGCGAGGTGCAGCAGCGAATCGGCGGCGAGCGAAGTCGGTGATTGGGTGATGGTGTAGACGGCCGCCCCGGCCACGGCCAGCACGGTGTCGGTAACGCTTTGGCCCAGCCGGTTTTCCAGGACGGCGCGCAACCGCGGCTGATAGTCGACGACGGTGACGGTGGCGGCGAGACCTACGGGCAGCCTGACCCACGGCACCGCGCGGCCGGCGAGCGCGACACCAAGGCCGGCGACGTTGGCGGTCAGCGCCACCATCCTCGCCGCCAGCACAATCGGGTCGCCCGGGAGATCACGCGCAGGATGCCGAGCGGGTTCCGACTTCGACGCATCCGTTTCCGCGGACGCGACGAGTTCGCACAGCGCGCGCAAGCTGGGTGCGTCGGCGTTCAGCGACACCACGAGCCGCGACGTCGGGTAATTCAGTACCGCCGACTCCACGCCGGGGTGCGCGCGAACCGCCTTCACCACCCTGGCCCCGAGAACGCGCCCACCTTCGCGGTCGCCCAGACCGCGGACCTCGATCCAGGCTCGGCCCCGACCGCGCCAGCACCGCCTGCTCGGTGTTCCGCCGAGGAACTCCGCGGCAATCCGGGCGGGCGAGTCACCGTTGGCGAGGCTTGACACCAGGCCGGCCGCTTCCCGGGCGGGCGTCGTCGCCAGCGCAACGCCACCCGAGACCGCGGTGCCGACGACCGACGATGTGACGCTGACGCCGGCGGCCGCCGCGCGCAGCGGTAACGCCGCGGATTGCCGCAGCAGTTGAGTTACATCCATGCGCAGAGAACCGTCAACCGGTCGCTCAGCCACGTCTACCGGTTGCCCGGGTGCTCCGCGATCGTGTCGACTTGCGCGCCGGCGCCTTCCTCGACGCCTTGGCCGCCGACTTTCTCGGCGTGCCGCTTCCTGCTGATGCGGCCGCGGGTTGTTGCGACGACGGAGCCGCGGCCTTGCCGGCATGACCGTTTGAGCGTTCGTTCAGCTTGTGCACCAGCAGCGCGGTGCCGCCGATCGTCAGCAGCACGGGCCACTCGACGAGACCGGTCGCCCCGACGACGCCGATAGTCAGCAGGGCAGCGGGTGTCGAATGACTGCCAGTGTTCAAGCCGGCCCGGATTCCTCCGAGGGTGCCCTGCACACCGCCGATAACCCCGTTGACGGCTGCGCCTCCGACGGCTCCCGCCGCGGCGGTGGTGGCCTCTGCGGTCTGGGTAACGACCCGAACCGCGCCTCGCACGATATCCATCATGACTCCCGATGCGCTTCCGCGTCACTAATCGCAACTTGACTAATCGCAACTTGCCGGTAACGCGGAATACTACCCCTGTTCACCTGCCTTTAAACACTTATCGCGTCCGTACCGAAAATCACTGGGACGTCAACGGGTTCGCGGGGCGCGGCTGGGCCACCGTAGTGCCTTCGATGAAATCCTCGATGATGTCGGTCACCTCGATCGGAGACTCGACTTGAGGGAAGTGCCCGACGCCGGGAAGCACCTCGAGCCGGCTTCCCTCCCGGGCCGCATGAGCGGCGTGCGCATGCTCGACGGGGATGATCGAGTCCTGCTCGCCCCAGATCGCCAATGCCGGTGTTCCGGAGCTCAGGTGCAGCCGATTCAGCGCGCTGACCGACTGACCGCGGTAGTCGACCACCGAGCGCAGTGTGCGCAGGAAAGCCTGCCGGGTCTGAGGATCCGAGAACGACGAGTACGCGTTCCAGATTTCGCCGGCTCGCGGCGAGCGGATGCCGGCCGAGGTGAACCACGACCGCAACTTGTTGCCAACCGCCAACACCGGCCGTGGCGCAATGAGCGGCAACACCAGCTCCGCCCCCGGCGCGGACAACAGCCGCAGCGCCCAGCCGACATCGGGACCGAGGCCGCCACTGCTGATCAAAACAAGACGCTGGCAGTAGTCGGGATGCTGGTAGACGAACTGCATGGCCACGCCGCCGCCGAGTGAGTGACCGACGATGGTCGCCCGGGTGATGCCCAGCTCGTCGAGCAGGTCGCGCAGCCACACCGCGAACGCGCCAAGCGAATAGTCGCTCCGCGGCTTGTCCGAGCGACCGTGGCCGAGCAGATCCGGCGCCACCACGCGGTGCTTCTTCGCCAGCTGCGGAATGATCGCTCGCCAGGTCTCGGAGCTGCCGGCCATGCCGTGGATCAGCAGCACCACCTCGCCGCTCCCGGTGTCGCGGTATGCGATGCGGTCGCCGTGCAGTTCGAGATATCGGATCTCGCTCATTTCGCCATCCTGGCAGACACCGAGCTACCGCGCTAACGAGTGCGAACTCGTTGCGAAGATCCCTTGAAGTCGCCGGGGATACCTTGCGGCAGGTTCACATTCGACATACTAAACCGTTGCGAGACAGCGTATTACGTGGCAACTGACAGATTGTACAGAGTCGCCCGCCCCACTGTCATCGGCTTGTAGTGCGCGGCCACCCATTTTGCGATGTCGGCGTGACCACGATTACGGCCCGCGTTGTGGTCGTTCGTGACGATGTAATAGGCCACCTTGTGGTTGTGGACGTCGTCGATGAATTGGCTCAACGACGGCACCGGGTCGTTGCCGGAGAAGCCGCCGATGGCCATCACCGCGGTATTGGATGACAGCTCGAGGCTTGCCGCGTTCGATGACCGGTCGACCGCCGCGGACCAGTCGGTATGGGTGGCCGCCAACATCGCATCCAATTGCGGATTCTTCGGCAATTGGCCCAACATGAACTGCGGTTGACCGGAACCCCGGGTCGCCAACGCCGGCCCCACCGTCGGGCCGCCGCCCTTGTGCGCTTGACCGAGTGTCGCGACCGCGTACGCGGCCGGCCCCGCGACGGCGGCGAACAGTCCAACGACGAGCGAAGCGGCGACGGCTCGGCCGCGCGGGCGCGAAATCAACGACATCAGAATGGGTATCGACGCGATCACGGTCAGCGCGAGGATCGTCCACCGCAGCGGCGGTAGCCATCCAGCGTTTCGACCGAGTATCCACCAACTCCAGGTGCCGGTACCGAGAATCATCACCGCCAGCCCGAGCCGATACAGCCGAGATTCGCGGTTGCGCCACAGCTCGTGTACTCCGATGGCGATCATGGCCGCGACGGCCGGCGCAATCGACAGGCAGTAGTACGGATGGATGTTGGTGTTCATAAAGCTCAGCACCAGCCCGTCGATCACGAGCCACCCGCCGAACAGCATCGCGCCCGCCCGGACCAGGTCGGTTCGCGGTGCGTGCCGCCTGGCGACGATCACGATGACGATCGCCAGCAGCGCCGCGGGCACCAACCATCCGATCTCGAACGCGAATTCGCCGGAAAACAGCCGGGCCACACCGTGTGATTGCGCGCCGAATCCGCCCCATCCGCCGTGCGCCGACGCACCCGCATACACGCGGGCACCCGCGGCGCTGCCGATGACGCCCTGGTTGCCTCCGGGGTGCTGTCCGGTGTGGTGGCCGAGCACCCGGGCAAACCCGTTGTAGCCCAACACCAGATTCATGAAGCTGTTGTCGGTCGAACCCGCGAGGTACGGGCGCGACGAAGCCGGCCACAGCAGCGTCAGGACCACGAACCAGCCCGACGAGACGACGAACGACACCAGCGCGCCCAACAAGTGCAGCAGCCGTCTGCGCAGCGGGCTCGGCGCGGCGATGGCGTAGGCGATCCCGACCGCCGGCATCACCATCAGGCCCTCGAGCATCTTGGCCAGAAAGGCGAAACCCAGTGCGACCCCGGCCCACGCCATCCACCTGGCGCCGTTGTGCTGTAAGGCTCGCACCGTGCAGTAGGCACTGAGCGTCATCAGCAGCACCATCGCCGCGTCGGGGTTGTTGAACCGGAACATCAACACGGCCACCGGTGTCAGCGCCAACACCGCGCCGGCCAGCAGGCCCGCCCACCGGCCGCTGATCCTGCTCACCGCGCCGTAGAGCAGCCCGACCGCGCCGACCGCCATCAGCGCCTCGGGAATCAGCATGCTGGCGCTGCTGAAACCGAAGATCTGCCCGGAAATTCCCATCACCCATTGCGATAGCGGCGGTTTGTCGACGGTGATGAAGTTCCGTGGGTCCAGCGAACCGAATAGCAGGGCCTCCCAGTTCCTGGAACCCGCCCACGCCGCCCCGGCGTAGAACTGGTTGCCCATGCCGTTGATGGTGATGTCCCACAGGTACATCGCCGCGGTCGCCAGCAGCACAACCGCTAGTGCGATGCGCTGCCATCGGGTTGCCGGCGTGGCGGGCTCGGGTGTCGTTATCGCTCCGGTGGGATCGGCACGCAATGCCAACGTCGTCGTCACACGGTCATTTACTCATCGCGACCCTGCGATTAGCTGTGAGTTAGCGGCGAGACAGCTGGACCTCGCGATTGGTCGCGGTCCCCACTGGGCACCGATACTGTGTGGCGATGACATCGGTGGTGATTGTCGGCAGTGGTTTCACCGGATTCGAATGCGCTCGCCGTCTCGCCCGTCTGCTGCGCAAACACGATGCGTCCGACGTGCGGGTGACGATCGTCTCGCCGACCGACTACATGCTCTACACTCCGTTGCTGCCCGACGTGGCCGGCGGCGTCGTCGATGCCCGGTTCGTGTCGATACCGCTGGCCGGAACGCTCAGAGGCGTTCGCGCGATCCGGGCCCGGGTCGACGACGTCGATTTCGACCAGCGGGCGGTGACCTTCACCGACCCCGAGGGTCGGCCCAGAAGACTGGACTGGGACCGCCTGGTGCTGACCCCCGGATCGGTCACCCGGCTGTTCGATGTGCCCGGGTTGGCCCAGCACGCACGCGGTCTGAAATCGACCGCCGAGGCACTGTATCTGCGTGACCACGTGCTCGAACAGTTCGAGTTGGCCTGCATCGACGATGACGAGCAGCGGGCGCGGGCGCGGCGGACGGTCGTCGTCGTCGGCGCGTCGTACTCGGGCACCGAGCTCGTAGCGCAGCTTCGCGCGATGGCCGACTCGGCGGCAAAGCAGATGTCCTTCGACCCGGCACAGGTGAAGTTCGTGCTCCTCGACCTCGCCGAGCAGGTTATGCCCGAAGTCGGCAAGAAGCTTGGTGATGCCGCGATGCGGGTGCTGCGCGACCGTGGCATCGACATCCGGCTGGGCACCACGCTGTCCGAGGTGCATGACGATCACGTGGTGCTCAGCGACGGGTCGCGGGTGGGCACGCACACGGTGGCATGGGTGACCGGGGTGACCGCCGCTCCGCTGATCGAGAAGCTTGGGTTGGAGACCGAGAAGGGCAGGCTGAAGGTGCGCACCGACCTGCAGGTCCCCGGCCACCCGGACGTATTCGCCGCGGGCGACGCCGCCGCGGTGCCCGACGTGACCCAGCCGGGCAATATCACACCGCCGACCGCGCAGCACGCCACTCGCCAGGGCAAGCTGCTTGCCCACAACGTGGCCGCGAGTCTCGGCTACGGCACCCGCAAGGAGTACCGGCATCGCAACATGGGCCTAGTGGTCGACCTTGGCCCGCGCTACGCCGTCGCAAACCCGCTGAACGTGCAGCTTTCCGGGTTTCCCGCCAAGGTGGTGACCCGCGCCTACCATCTCTACGCGATACCGCGATTCGTCAACCGTTGGGCGGTGTCGCTGGCCTACCTCACCGACACGGTCTTTCCGCGATCGGTCGTCTCATTCGGGCTGCCCTCCGAAAGCGAGGCCGGGTTCTCGGCGGCCGAAGGCATTCCGCTGCCCAAGACCGACGGCGACTGAGCGGCTCAATCCGACCATTGCGTGACGGGCCGGTCTCGCAGCTCACCGTCCACAACAACGTCGAGCCGCTCGTCGAAGAAGCAGATCAGATCGCGCACCGGTTCGGCTTCGCGAAGCGGCTCGTGATACGTCCACGCGATGTCGTGCGGCCCACCGGGCAGCGAAAAGTACGACGCGCGACCCTTGTACGCGCAGAACGTCACGGTATCGCTCGGCTCGAGTTCGGCCACGACGTCTTCACGGGGCAGATAGAACCGCACCGGCAGCATCGTCTCGAACAGCAGCAACGGCCGCGACGATTCGGCCAGCCGCCGGCCGCCCAATTCCACCGTCACGCCGCGGCCACTGCGCAGGATGTCGATGCGGTGGAACGGGTCGTGCGGGTGGGCGACGATCGGCTCGTCTTCTTCCAGCCAGTCGAACGCGGCGAAATCCAGCAACGCGTAGTCGGTGAGGTCCGAGTCGTCGGGCCGGAATGCCGCCGCTCGGGCCCGACCGCCGTCCACGACGACGTCGAACACCGTGCCCGAGGACGTGTGCGCGGTGAACGGTGTCCTCGGGTCGAGAATCGGTGAGGTGGAACGGGTTTCGCCATCATCCGACGGTTCCAGCCGCGCCGCGAAGTCGTGCACCGGCACCGCGTACGTCGGCACCACGCGCCGCGGCTCCCACACCAGCCGTGCGTTGCGCGTGTCGGCCACCGGCAGCCCGTCGAGCGACACCCGAATTCGCTTGGGCGTGGGCTCATATCGCAGCGACTCCAGCGTGCCGGCGAGCAGATCGAGCACTCGGATGCTCATGTCAGCAACTTAAGCGTGGCCCGCCAGCGTCCGGACGGGTCCCAGGTTCACCGGCAGCGTCGACCAGCCACGCAGCACGCGGGTGTCGCGCATGCTGCCGTCGCCGGCCAGGCGGACGTCGGGGAACTTGTCGAAGAAGCTGCGCAGCCCGACCTCGCCTTCGGCGCGTGCGAGCGCGGCGCCCAGGCAGAAGTGCCGACCGCTCGAGAACGACAGGTGCTTACCGGCGTTGGGCCGTTCGACATCCATGCGGTGCGGATCGTCGAATACCTTGGGGTCGCGGTTCGCCGCGGCCAGATAGATCACGACGATCTTTCCGCGCTGCAACGTTGTCCCGGCCACCTCGACGTCTCGCCGGGCTATCCGCGCGTCCAACTGGACCGGCGACTCCAGACGCAGGATCTCTTCGATGGCGTTCGGCCACAGGTCGGGATTCTCCCGAAGCCTGGCCAACTGATCCGGCGTATCGAGCAGTAGCCGGATGCCGTTGCCCAACAGGTTCACCGTGGTTTCGAAACCCGCGGCAAGGACCAGGCCCGCGGTGGCCCGTAGCTCTTCGTCGTTGAGCCGGCCGTCCTCGTCGGAGACCTGGATCAACTGGCTCATCAGGTCATCGCCCGGCGAGCGCCGCAATTTCTGCAGATGGTCGGTCAGCCAGGCGTTGAAGCCCGCGAGGCCCCGCTGCACCCGCACGAACTGCGGCCACGTCAAGCCGAAGTCAAGGCTCGGTGCGGCCAGCTCACCGAACTCGAGAACTTTCGGGCGATCGGAGTCGGGCACGCCGAGAATGTCGCCGATCACCGCGACCGGTAGCTGCGAACAATAGTGCTCGACGATGTCGACGTCACCGCGACCGGCAAGGTCGTCGAGCAGTTCCGCGGCCCGCTCCTCGACCCGTTCGCGCAGCGCCGCAACGGCTCTCGTGGTGAACACCGATGACACCGTCTTGCGGTAGCGGGTGTGGTCCGGCGGTTCGACAGCCAGCAGCGACGGTCGCAGCAGCGGGTGCAGCAGCCCGCCGCGGGTGTGGCGCTCGACCCAGCGCAGCGGCGCGGGCAGCGTCGAGCCGAGCGCGGTCACCCGGAAGTCCTCGGAGCGCAGCAGCTCGTGCGCCACCTGATGATCCACGGTGATGTGCACGAAGCGGCACCGCACCAGTGGACCGCTCGGCCGCAATTGCTCGTAGAACGCGACGGGATTCTGGCGCACCGCGGGGTCGATGATCAGCCGTCCCTGCGGATCACCGCGACGCGCACCGTACTTCGCGGTCGCGCGGACCATGCCGTCGACCGCCAGCCAACGAATTCTCTGCCTCAGCACGCTGTTCACGCTACGAGCGCGCGCAACTGCTCGCCACCCCCGGCTGCTCGCCCGAATACACTCGCTACCCCCGAACACGTTCGCGCGGCGCGCGGCCGAGTGTCCGATAGCCGGGGTGCACGCCCGGCGTCAGCCCTTGTTGCCGGGCGAGCGTGCCAAGCAGGTCGTTGAGCGTCCTGCGCTGCGCGGCGGACAGGCCGGCGGTGAGGCCACGCTCGTGTTGGCGCACCAGCTCGGACAGCTGCTTCATCAGCTGCTCGCCGGACGGGGTCAGATGCAGGGCGTGCAGCCGCCGGTCGTCGGGGTTCCGCCGGCGCTCGACGTAGCCCCGGTCCTCGAGCTCGTCGACGTATGCCACCACCCTGCTGGGTAGCAGCCCAAGCCGACCGCTGAGCGCTTGTTGGCTTGCGCCCGGATGGCGGGCGATGGCGCGGAGTATGCCGGCATGCGGGGGAGTCAGGCCGAGGGCGGAAATCCGTTCGGCGAACTGCTGCGCGGCGTGCTGGCCGAGCTGAGCGAGTAGGAATGCGACGCCGTCTGTGCGGTTCTCGGAAGCTGATGGCACATTTAAACAATACCGCTCGTGAACGATTTCATCCTTGAATCAGCTTGCCGGCCGGACAACGCCAGGCGTATCGTTCACACTATGAATGATTCAGATAGTGATCGAATGGATGCACGGCGGCCGCAGCAGGGCGGCCCACCGCTGGTGCTGCTGGCCGGGATATCGCTCGGGTTGCTCGTCGTCGGCCTCGCGATCGGCGCCGCGATCGGTGGCATACCGCCGTTGCCGTACCGGTCGGCCGCGGCGGTGACCGATTACTTTCGCGCACAGTCTGCGGCCGCGCAGACGGCCGCGGTGTTCGTGTTCGGGTCGTCTGTGCCGTTGGTCATCTATGCGGCAACGGCGAGCGCGAGGCTGCGCCAGCTCGGTGTCACCGCGCCGGGCGCCACCATCGCATTCGCCGGGGGCGTGCTGGCCGCCGGTGCGCTCGGCCTGTCAAGCCTGCTGCTGTGGACGCTGTCGCGGCCCGATGTCGGCGCCACCGCCGACGTGGTGCGGGCGCTGTATTACCTGGTCTATCTCACCGGCGGTGTCGGCCACGTGGTGATGCTGGGTCTGCTGGTGGCGGGCATGGCGGTGCCGAGCCTGATCCTCGGGCTGCTGCCGAAGCCACTGGCCCAGGCCGGTCTTGTGATCGCCGCTGTGTCGGAGTTGACCACGATCGTGCTGATCTGGCCGGAGACGTCTCCGCTGCTGCCGATCGCCCGATTCGCCGCGCTGCTGTGGCTGGTGGTCGCCGGTGCGCTGCTGCCGCATCGCCGGCTCAACCGCCACGCCCGCGACCAGGCGAGCGTCGCGGGCACATGAAACTCGTAGTCGGCTAATCCATCGGCGGGCTCAGCCGGCCGGACCCTTGCCCAGCGGAATGGGCGCGCTGTGCGGGGCCCCGCTGCCGTCGGTCCACGTCACCGTCACGGTGTCACCCGGGTGATGCTGGTCGAGGATGGCGGTCAGGGTGTTGGCCGAATCCAGGGCGGTGCCGTCGACGGCGGTGAGAACGTCGCCGGGCCGGACTCCGGCCGCCTCGGCCGGCCCTCCGCGCATCACGCCCTGGACCGCAACGCCGGAACCCGACGGCCGCCGATTGCTGCGGATGGCGACACCCAGCAGCGCGCTGTCGCCGATGTGCACGCTGCTCGACGCCGCGCCCGCTCGGATCTGTGCCGCGATGCCGAGCGCCTCGTTGATCGGGATCGCATAACCGTGGCCGGCCGGCGTGCCGAGCTCATAGTTCAGGGCGGCCGCGGTGTTCAGCCCGACGACCTGGCCCGCGCTGTTGACCAACGGACCGCCCGAGTCTCCGGGCCGCATGTCGAGGGCGGCCTCGATGAGGCCGGTCAGTCTTTCCTGGTTGCCGGTCAAGTCATCGCTGGCGACGACCGTCTGGTTGAGAGCCGTGACCTTGCCCGACTCGTGGCTGAGCGGGCTGCCGGTGCCGCCGGCATTGCCGATTGCGACCACTGGCTGACCGACGGCCAGCTGGTTCGAGTCGCCGATCGCCGCGGTGGGCAGCCCGTTCGCGCCGACCAACTGCACCAACGCGACGTCGTGCTTGCGGTCATAGCCGAGCACATCCACCGGAAACGCCCGGCCGGTTCCGACATTGGTGGCGTTGATGCTGTTCGCTCCGGAGACGACGTGGTTGTTGGTCAGCACCTCCCCGCCCGGGCTCAGCACGATGCCGGTGCCGGTGCCGGTTGCGTTCTGGTAGTCGATCGTGGTGTTGATCTGCACCACCCCGGCCTGGGTTTGGGTGCCGAGCGGATCAGCCGGATCGCCCGGCGCCTGCTTGACCAGATCCAGCTGGTGGCCGGCCAGGCCGATATGCGGCGCCCGGACCGGCTCGTACAACGGTGCCGCGGCGACAAGCGCGATTGCGGCCAGCACGGCGAGCCAAATGGAACTTCGGCGCGGGTTCAATCCACCCATCGCGGCCTCCTGGCGATTTTGCGTCTTTGTCGCCCCTGTGGCGATTTTCTTTAATAGTGGCCCGGCGACGCGTTGATGTCATGAAAGTCGATGAAATACGGCGGGTCTCGGTGGGTACCCGGCTAGGCATGAATGAAACCGACAGCAGACCGCAGCCCCTCAAACAGCAAGCTCGTGACCACGCCGCCGATGCGCGTTCGCAGATGAGTCGCCGCCGCTCAGAGCAGGACGGCGGAGTAAGCGGGTGGGTGACCAAGCGTGCCGGCCAATGGGACCTGAGTGGCACCGACGAACCGGTCATGCAGCGACAGAAGTTTTTCTGGAACGTGCTAATGGATTATTGGTTCCGCATGGAGATGGACGGGTGGGAAAACCTGCCCGCACCACCGGTGCTCCTCATCGGAATTCACTCCGGCGCCCCATTCGTCTGGGATGCGTGGACGGTGGGAGCGCAATGGTGGCGACAGTTCGGGGTCGACCGCCCGTTGCACGGCACGGCACACGACGTGTTGATGGCGATCCCGTTCCTCGGTCGGTACTTCCGCGCGATGGGCGTGCTGCCGGCCGCGCCGGATGCCATCGCGACAGCGCTGGCGGAGGGGCGCGACGTCGCACTGTGGCCCGGTGGTGAAGTGGATTCCCTGCGACCGTGGAGTGAGCGCGACCGCGCCAATCTCGCCGGCCGCAAGGGCTTTGTGAAGATGGCGATCCGTGCCGGGGTGCCGATCGTGCCGATAGCCACCGTTGGTGGTGCCGATGCGATGCCCGTGCTGATCCGCGGAGACCAGCTTTCGCGGACGTTGAAGCTCGACAAACTGCTGCGGCTCAAGGTATTCCCGCTCGCGGTGTCGCTGCCATGGGGGATCGCACCCGCGGCACTGCCCCAGTTCCCGCTGCCGGCGAAGATCCGCACCCGGCTGATGCCGCCGGTCGAACTCGACCACGACCCGAAACGAGCCGAGGACGACGCCTACGTCGACCGCAAGTACCGCGAGGTCGAACAGAGCATCCAGGCGGGCATGGACGCGTTGGCGCGCAAGCGAGCGCTGCCGCTGTTCGGTTAGCTCGGCGGGTTTTCGTGCATCACCGCCCGGTAGCCGCGGGCACCGGCGCGGTCGACCGCGGCCTTGACCAGACCGAAGACCAGGCCCTGCAGCGCGGCGGCCGTCAACGTCTGCGTCGTCGAGCGTTCCAGGTCCTTCGGGTCGGGCGGTTCCTCTTCGCTGGCGCCGACCCGCTTCCAGACTTGGGTGAATACCGCGCCGGCCAGCAGGCCGCCGGCGACACTCGTCGCAATTTGCAGAGGCAGGTAAATTGCCTTCGACACCGCGCTCACCTGAGTTCCACCTCCCGTAGGTTTGCCCGCTGGCTACCCATGCGCGCGGGCGCGAAACGCCCGCTAGCTCGCCGTCCGGATGCGCCGATAGTGTCGTCGGGCGCGCAACCGGTTTCCGCACTCGGCCGAACTGCACCAGCGACGGTTCTGCCGCCGACTGTGGTCGACGAATAGCCAGCCACAATCCGGGTCTCCGCACTGCTTGATGCTGGTCAGCGACACGCTCGTGAGCAGTCCCACCGCCTCGATCGTGATCCGATCGATCGGCGTCCGCAGCGTGACGGCCGGTTCGGACCAGTAAATCTCGTTGTCCGCCAACGACAATCGCCTCACCCGCATCGCCGACCGGTATTCGCGCTCGACCTCGCCGAGCCCGGCCGCCGGTTCTGCTGTCCAGATCGCGTGCAGCGCCTCGCGGAGTCGGCGGGCGCCGGCAAGCATGCGTGCCGCTTCCCCGAGATCCGACGCCATCAGCGATCTCAGCCGCCGCTCCTCGGTGCCCGACAACAATCCGGCGGCGCGACACCACGCCAGCAGATCGGTGAAGTCGGTGAGGTACTCGTGGCGCCGGCGGGCGTCGCCACGCCATCCGACGGTGTTCACGAAGTCCACCGCGGGGTGACCGCCGCGCATATCCAGGGCACCGACCATGACTCATCATAACGCTTAAAAGCATGTTTACCCATTACATCGTGGAGGTATCCGGAACCGGTGACGACGACACCGCAATGGGTGGCTCGGGCCGGATTGGGTGCCGGAGCGCTGTGTGTATCGGCCTCGGCGGTGCTACTCGGCTTGGCCGCGACAACACCCGCGACCGCCTCGGTCATGCGCTGCCTGTTCGCCGCCCCTGTGGTGGCCGTGCTCGCCCGCCGTGAGCGGCGGCGGGCGCCATTGACTCGGCGCGCAGCGGTGGCCGCCGTCGCCTGCGGTGCGTTGTTCGCGGGCGACACCTTGCTGTGGACGCAGGCGATTCCGGAGGTCGGAGCGGGCCTCTCGACGGTTCTGGTGAACGCGCAGATCGCGCTCGTGCCGTTGCTTGCGTGGCTGATCGACCGGGAGCGGGTGCGACTCCGGTTCGTGTTGGCGTTGCCGGCGGTCGCGGCCGGCGTGGTGTTGGCCGGTGGGGTTTTCGAACGCGGGCTGACCGGAACCGATCCGGTGATCGGCACGGTGCACGCGGTGGGTGCGGCGCTGTGCTACTCGGGATTTCTGTTTCTGTTGCGCCGCGGCGGGCTCGGCGGCCAGCCGCTGCAGACCTATGCCGTCGTGCTCGCCACGTCGGCGGCGGTGTCGGCGGCCGTCGGTCCGTGGTGGCACGGCCTCGACCTGGCACCCGGATGGCCGGCCGTCGGCTGGTTGCTACTCGTCACGCTCACCGGACAGTTGCTCGGCTGGTTGCTGGTGGCCTGCCTGTCCCCGCGACTGCCGACCGACGTCGGCTCCGCGCTGCTGCTGTTGACCCCGGTCGGCGCGGTCGCGCTGGGGGCCGTGGTGCTGTCGGAGCGGCCCAGCGTGCTGCAGCTCGCAGGGTGCGGCCTGATCCTGGCAGCCGGCTACCTCGGCACGGCCGACTTCGGCGCGCCGCGCAGGTTTGGCCCATCCGCCAGCGGGCATGCAGACCTAAAGGTGAGAGGAGTTGTGCGATGCGCGCAGTGACTTGGCAAGGGCGGCGCAAGGTGTCGGTCGACACCGTGGCGGACCCGGCGATCAAGGAACCGACCGACGCGATTATCCGCGTCTCGAGCACCAACATCTGTGGGTCCGATCTGCACCTGTACGAAGTGCTCGGGGCGTTCATGACGCCGGGTGACATCCTTGGCCACGAAGCGATGGGAGTCGTCGAAGAAGTCGGCGGCCAAACCGGCGACCTGAAGGTCGGCGACCGGGTCGTGATCCCGTTCAACATCTGCTGCGGGCACTGCTTCATGTGCGAGCGCGGTCTGCAGTCGCAGTGCGAGACCACACAGAATCGCGAGCAGGGCACCGGAGCGGCGCTGTTCGGCTATTCGAAGCTGTACGGCGAGGTCGCGGGCGGGCAGGCCGAATACCTTCGCGTGCCGCAGGCGCAATACACGCACATCAAGGTGCCGATCGATGGAGCCGATGAGCGCTACGTCTACCTTTCCGACGTGTTGCCGACGGCGTGGCAGGCGGTCGAATATGCCGAGATTCCCGACGGCGGCACACTCGTCGTGCTCGGGCTCGGGCCGATCGGCGACATGGCGTGCCGGATCGCGATGCATCAGGGCAACTGCCGCGTCATCGGTGTCGACTTGGTGCCCGAGCGGCTGGCCCGGGCCCGCGCGTACGGAGTCGAGGTCATCGACCGCAACCAGGGCGACGCCGAGCCCGTCGTGATGGATGCGACGAAGGGCCGCGGCGCGGATTCGGTGATCGACGCGGTCGGCATGGAAGCGCACGGATCACCGATCGCCGAGGCCGCTCAGACCGCCGCCGGCTTTCTGCCGTCGCCGGTGGGCCGCGCGGTGATGCGCAACGCCGGCGTCGACCGGCTGGCCGCATTCAACTCGGCGATCACACTGGTGCGCCGTGGCGGCACGATCTCAGTGGCCGGTGTGTACGGCGGCGCTACCGACCCGGTCAACATGATGGCGTTGTTCGACAAGCAGATTCAGCTGCGGATGGGGCAGGCCAATGTGAAGCGGTGGGTGCCAGACATCATGCCGCTGCTCAGCGACGGGGACCCGCTCGGCGTCGAGAACTTCGCCACCCATCGGCTGCCACTGGACGATGCCCCGGTCGCCTACGAGACGTTCCAGAAAAAGCAGGACGGCATGGTCAAGGTCGTGCTCAAGCCCTAACAAGCCAGCCTTAACCAGCCAGCCTTAGCGAAACGTGCGTGGCTGCCGCACGGCGGTATCTTTCAGATGCGCCCTTGCCAGGCACGGTACCGCAGAGTACCGTCCCAATCACTACGGTACGCGAATGTACCGAAATACGGTGGGGAGTGATCAACAGTGACTGACACCACGATTGCCGACGCGCAATCTCCCACGACGGCCGCTCCGGCGAAACTGCCGCCGGTGGTGCCCGTCCCGATGCCCGTGCAGGGCGTCGGTTTCGCCATCTCCCGCCGCTGGACGATGCGCCAGGCGGCGCGCCGCTACGGCCGGGTGTTCACCATGAACGTCCCGGTTTTTGGCCGCTTGGTGGTCGTCGCCGACCCGCAATTGGTCCGGAATGTGTTCACCGCGAGCACCGACGACCTGATTAACATCCAGCCCAACCTCAGCCGGGTGCTCGGGCGCGGCTCGGTGTTCGCGCTCGATCGCGCCGAGCATCGCAACCGGCGCAAGCTGCTGGCGCCGCCGTTCCACGGCCAGAGCATCAAGAACTACGAAAAGGTCATCGAGGAGGAGACCCTGCGCGAGAGCGCCGGCTGGCCCCTGGGCACCGAGTTCCGTTCCCTGGAACCGATGAACAGGATCACGCTGAACGTGATCCTGCGAACGGTGTTCGGAGCCGACGGTGTCGAACTCGACTACTTGCGGCAAATGATTCCGCCGTGGGTGAAGGTGGGCTCGCGGGTGGCCACCCTGCCGAAGCCGCCGTGGACATTCGGCCGCCACAGCCCGTGGGGCCGGTTAGCCGAGGCGCACCGCAGGTTCGACGACACCGTCTGCACCCTGATCGACAAAGCCGAAGCCGACCCGCATTTCGACGACCGCACCGACATCCTGGCGCTGCTGCTGCGCAGCACCTACGAGGACGGCACGTCGATGTCACGCCAGGACATCTCCGACGAGTTGCTGACCCTCGTGGGTGCCGGGCACGAAACCACCGCGTCGAGCCTGGGTTGGGCGTTCGAGCGGCTGCGCCGCCATCCCGACATCGTCGCGAAGCTGGCCGCCGAAGCCGACACCGACGACAACGAGCTGCGCCAGGCCACGATTCTGGAAGTGCAGCGGGCCAGGACCGTCATCGACTTCGCCGGCCGCCATGTCGCTGCGCCGGTATTCGAGCTCGGCGAGTGGCGCATTCCGCAGCACTACTCGATCGTCGTGAGCATCTCGCAGCTGCACGACGATCCCGACGTGTTCCCCGACCCCGAACGCTTCGACCCGTATCGCTTCGTCGGCAACAGGCCACCGACGTTCGCGTGGGTGCCGTTCGGCGGTGGCACCCGCCGCTGCGTGGGCGCCGCGTTCGCGAACACCGAGATGGATGTGGTGCTGCGAACGGTCTTGCGGCACTTCAGGCTTGACACCGACGACGCCCCGGACGAGAAGGTGCATTCGCGCGGTGTCGCCTACACCCCGAAGGCCGGCGGCCGCATCGTCGTGCACCGCCGCTGATCGATCTCGACAGCGTGTCGTTTGCCGGTCGAAGTTTGGCCGCCGACGTTCCTGGCTAACTTGCAGCCATGGATCATCCGGACACCATCGTCGAGGTCCATCGCGAGCACGTTCAGGACCAGACGCTGCAGATGTTCAGCCGGGAGCAGCAATCGCAGTCCGTCAGCGGACCCGGCTACGCGGCCACCGCCACCCTCGACCTGACGCTCGACCGGGTCTGGTTCGTATCGGACTCGCATGCGCGCGCCTGGCAAGAGCAGACCGGCGGCGACCCGCACGACCCCCTGCGGCACTTCGCGATCGATCTTGTTCTTTTCGACTCGAAGATCCACATCGACTCAATCACCTGCATACCGCTGGTGCCGTTGCCGCCGAGGACCGTGACGATCCCGGACGGGCCGCGCGCCGGGGAGGCGCGGCGGATCCCGTACAACGAGATCCCGCTGCTCGGCCGCGTCACGATTCACGACCAGCTGGAACGCCGGCAGATCGAGCCGGGCAAGGCGACCATCTGCCTGAATTTCGCTCCGCAGGACGCCCCGGTGCTGGTGGCCGCCCCGCCGCCGGACCGGTACGGGGCGCGGCTGTTCGGGCCGGGTAGCGAGCCGCGCTCCAGCGGCGACATCGCATTCACCGGGCAGGATCCCCGGATCACTTGGGACCTGGATTACGCCGAGGCCTACTGGATCACCCACTGCATCGCCGGCGAGCTGCTGGTGAACCTGGAGAAGGTACGCCATCTGGGCATCTCCGACGACGGCGCCAGGACCGCGGTGCTGGATTTCGTCGCCGCGCAGATCGCCGAAGCCGTCCGTCGGCAGTTGGCCGAAATGGGCGACGACGGTGTCGTCAACGTGCTACCGATGACGCTCGAGATCGATCCCGACGCCCGCGACGACAGCACGGTCAAGGCGCTCGATGCCGTCGTGCAACGCTACGACGTTGGCGGCGAAACGCACGAATCGATGGTCGTGCAGTTACAGACGCTGCGCGAATTGCCTGCCGGCGAGCAGGTGCCGGCCTCGGTGCTCGCCGACCGCCCGCACGAGAGGATCGCGGTTGCGGTCACCGGGTGGAGCATTCTGCGTCAGGTCCGCGGCACCGTGATGAACAGCTTCGGCCTCGCGGAAGGCGACTTCGACGCCGAGGAGCCGTGCCTGCTGAACGGGCCGAAAACGATCACCATCGGCGGCGCCGAACGGTGCCTCGACTCGTTGACCGCCGACATCATCCCGCGCACCGGCGACGGGCGGCTGATGGTGGACGGAAAGGTCAGCGCCCACACCGCGCTGTATGACTTCGACGCGACCTTCACCGTGACGCTGGAGATGGTGCTCGACGAGATTCCCCAGGGCGCAGATGAATTGGAGGATGCGCTGCGCGCGGCTTCGGAACGCAAGCGGCGCGGCGAGGACGGCGACGAGGACAGCGACGACAGCGACGAAAGCTATGAAGCGGAGGTCAAGCGCGTCAAGGACGCGATGGACGAACTGCCGCGGACCATAGGTGTGCGGCCGCGGCTCAACCCGCCGGAACCCGTCGTGAACCCCGACTTCAGCCTGACCGCGGCGGGCCACGCGGCCGCTGCGGTGGGCGTCACGGCGATCGTCGGCATGCTCGCGTTCCCGGTCACCTGGGTCGCGGGCGCGGCGGGCGTCACCGCGGCGAGTGCCGGCGGCCTGCTGACCCTGGCGATCGCTCAATACATCGCGACGGTGATCACGATCGACTGGTTCGGCACCGGGATCGGCTTCCGGCAGGTCAGGAAGTCCTTGGCGGACCGTCCGGGAGGAACGCTGCTGCCGAGCGTCGGCATACCGATCGACGTGAACCTCGACCGTAAGCGGCTGGCCGTCTACTTCCGCCCGCTGCTTCCGCACCTGGTCGTCGATTGCGTCAGGACCGATGACGACGGCGCCGTCCGACTCATCGGTGGCAAGTGGCCGACCGACGGCAAGCCGTGGAAGATGACCACCGACGACGCCGCACTTTACGTCGACTCGGGCGAACTCGAGCTCTTCGTCGGCGATCACGCGATACAGGTGTCGCCACAATCCGCCAAATTACGCGGACTTCCGCACTGCGACGAGGCCGCCAAACAGCCTAAATAGGCGCGCGTCTCGGCAGTTTCCAGCCGGGCCGGATGTAGTGGCACGTGTACCCGTCGGGGTAGCGCTCCAGGTAATCCTGGTGCTCGGGCTCGGCCTCCCAGAAATCGCTGGCGGGGCTGACCTCGGTCACCACCTTGCCGGGCCACAGCCCCGACGCCTCGACGTCGGCGATGGTGTCCAGCGCGATGCGCTTCTGTTCGTCGTCGAGGTAGAAGATCGCCGACCGGTAACTCGTCCCGACGTCGTTGCCCTGGCGATTTTTCGTCGTCGGATCGTGGATCTGGAAGAAGAATTCCAGCAGCGTCCGGTAATCGGTGCGGTCCGGGTCGTAGACGATCTCGACGGCCTCGGCATGGCCGGGGTGATTGCGGTATGTCGCGTTGGCGTTCTCCCCGCCGGTGTAGCCGACCCGCGTCGACACCACGCCGGGCTGTTTGCGAATGAGGTCCTGCACGCCCCAAAAGCAGCCGCCCGCCAGGATCGCCTTCTTGTGATTGGTCATGATGAATGCCGCTCCTCTTCGATTTCCGGCTCGCCTCGCTTGCGCCCGTCGTCCTCAAACAGACTCAGGTACTCCCCGTAGCCTTCCTCCTCCAGCTTGTCGCGGTGGATGAACCGCAACGACGCCGAGTTGATGCAGTACCTCAGGCCCCCGGCCTCGCGCGGGCCGTCGGGGAAGACGTGTCCGAGGTGGCTGTCGCCGTGCGACGAGCGCACCTCGGTGCGGATCATGAAATGGCTCAGGTCGCGCTTCTCGACGACGTTGTCGGCATCGATCGGCTTGGTGAAGCTCGGCCATCCGCTGCCGCTTTCGAACTTGTCGACCGACGCGAACAGCGGCTCGCCCGACACCACGTCGACGTAGATGCCGGGTTCGTGGTTGTCCCAGTACTCGCCGGTGAACGGGCGTTCGGTCCCGTTCTCCTGGGTGACCCGGTACTGCTCTGGGCTCAGCGCGCCGACGGCAGCGGGGTTCTTGTTGTACTCACGCGCCATGACTGGCCTCCTTGGTTTTCGCATTGGATGCAACCACCGGATACCCCTGGTTCATCCTCGGCGACTGCCCGCGTAGTGGACAAGCCGGGTCTGCAATTCACCGTACGGGCTCGACGCCGGGACCGGCCGTCCGGCGCGCACCGCCAGCGCCGTCTCGGTGGCCGCGTGGATCGCCGCGCGGTACGGCAGCGAACCCGTCGACACCCGACGCACACCGAGGGCCGCCAGCTGCTCCAACGAAACCTCTGGGATGGCCAACACATTCAGCGGACGGGGGATGCTGGCGCTCAACTCCCGAATCACCTGGGCATCGATCACCCCCGGCACGAAGATGCCGTCGGCGCCCGCGTCGACGTAGCGTTGCGCGCGTTCCAGCGTCGCTTCGACGGTCGCATCCTGGTCCAGCCAATAGGTGTCCACGCGCGCGTTGACGAATACGTCGGGTCGGCGCTGTTTGATCGCGCCGACCTTGGCGGCGTGGCGTTCCGGGGCGATCAGCGTCTCGGCGGTGCTGTCTTCGATGTTGATCCCGGCGGCGGGCAGGTGTGCGACGTAGTCGGCGACCGCATGCGGTTCGTCGGCGTAGCCGTCTTCGATGTCGATGCTGAGGTAGCAATCGATTCGCGCCAGCTCCCAGGCCAGCCGCACGTTGGCCTCCTTGGTCGACCGGTCGCCGTCCGGCCGGCCCAAGCCGGAGGCCACCCCGAAGCTGGTCGTGCCGACCGCGCGGAAGCCGGCCGCGACGAAGGCCAGCGCCGACGGCACGTCCCACGCATTGGGCAGCACCAACGGTGTATCACAGTGGTGCAGTTCGCGAAAGTTCATGCGGCGTCGTGAAAAATCAAGGCGAGAGTGTAGCGCTCACCGGACCGCAGCAGCGACACGCCGTGCCGGACCGGCGCGGCCGACCAGCCGCGTGCCGAGCGAACCGGCCGTTCGCTCGTGGTGAAGACGTAACCGTGCCCGTGCGGCACCAACGTTGCGGTGCCGCGCGACTGAGCCCGCGGCCGCTGCTCAACGAGCAAGAATTCGCCGCCGGTGTGGTCGACTCCCGGCTCGTTCAGGTTGATCACCACCTGTAGCGGAAAGACAAGGTCACCGTACAGGTCTCGGTGCAGTGCGTTCCAATCTCCTTGCCCGTAGCGGAACAAGATGGCCGTCGGTCGCGACTGGCCCGCGGCGTGGCACTGCGCGAGCCATTCGTCGAGAGTGTCCGGCCACGGCGCGGCACGGCCCAGCTTCGTCCACCAGTCCCGGGCGATCGGCACCAGATGGGGATACAGCGCCTGCTTGAGCGCCTCGATCGGCTCGGGATACGGTGCGTCGAAGTAACGGTACTGCCCCGCACCGAACCGGTAGCGCCCCATGTCGATCGTCGTGCGGAACATGTCGTCGTCGTCGTACAGCGCTCGGATCTTGGCGGACTCCCGCGGCGTCACCAGCCGCGGCAGTAACGCCCCACCCGTCTCGTCGAGGTCACTGGCGATCCGATGCCAGTCGGCACGCACGACACGCTTCTGCCAGATGTTGTTCATCACGCCCCCTGTATCAGGTAGACGTGCCGGCGGGCCGGAACGTGAGATGCCGTCTCAGGAGTAGAAGGAGTCCAGGACTTCCTTGTTCTTGTCCGCGACGACGGTGCGCTTGACCTTCAGCGACGGCGTCAGCTCACCTGTCTCCAGGGACAGGTCGTGGTCAAGAACGGCGAATTTCTTGATCGTTTCCCACCGGTTGAGTTGGGCGTTGAGCTTGTCGACGTGCTCGCCGATCATCTGTTTTACCCCAGGCGATTTCGCCAGTTCCGCGTAGGACGCGTCACCCATGCCGTGCTCCTTGGCCCACGTAGTGATCGAGTCCGGATCCAGCGTGATCAAGGCGACGACGAAATTGCGTCCCTCGCCGAAGACCAGGAACTGACTCGCGTAGGGGCACAACGCCATGAACTTTGCTTCGATCGCGGGCGGCGCGACGTACTTGCCTCCAGAGGTCTTGAACAGCTCCTTGATCCGGCCGGTGATCGTCAAGAACCCGTCCTCGTCCAAGCTGCCCTTGTCGCCGCTGCGCAGCCAGCCGTCGTCGGTGAACGTTTCGGCGGTCTTGTCGGGCAGGTGATGGTAGCCCTCCATCACGCACGGGCTTTGGATCTGGACTTCGCCGTCGTCGGCTATCCGCACCGACGTGCCCTCGAACGGAAGCCCGACGGTGCCGAGCTTGTAGTTGTCCGGCCGGTTGATGAAGCCGCCGCCCGCCGATTCGGTCAGCCCGTAGCCCTCGAGGATCAGCAGCCCCGCGGCGTGGAACCAGTGGGCGATCTCGCGGTTCAGCGGCGCCGAGCCGGAGACGAAGAACCTGATCCGGCCGCCGAAAGCCTGGCGGACCTTGCTGAACACCAAGCGGTCAAACAGGCTGTGCTGCAGACTCATCCACGGCGGCACACCTTCGCCGGCGAAGCGCCGCCGGTCCACCTCTACACCCAGCTTGAACGCGGCGTCGAACAGCTTGGCCTTCATGCCGCCCTCCGACTGCTGGGTGGTGACGATCCGTGCGTGCGCCTTTTCGAAGATCCGCGGGGCGGCGCCCATGAACGTCGGTTTGACGACCGCCATGTTGTCGACGATCTTGTCCACCCGGCCGTCCACCGCGGTCGCGAACCCGCACGCCAATTGGGCGGCGAGCAGCACCTTTCCGAACGAGTGCGCCAGCGGCAGCCACAGCAGCTGCAGGTCGTCCTCGCCCAGCAGATCCATCGCGGCGACCGCTGAGCCCTCGTAGACCCATGCCCGGTGGGGCAGCCGCACGCCCTTGGGTTTACCGGTGGTGCCGGAGGTGTAAATCAACGTTGCCAGCCGATCGGCGGATATCGTTTCGGCCAGTTCCCAAGCACATCCGGGATGGTCGAGCAGATATTTTGTTCCGAGATCGGCGAGATCGTCCAGCGTGATGACCCAATCGCCGTCGGATGCGCCGTCGAACACCACCACCTTCTGCACGTCCGGCAGGTCGCCGCGTTTGGCGCTGAGCTTCTCGAGTTGAGCGTCGTCCTCGGCGAACACGATGCGTGTTTCCGAGTCGGCAAGGATGTAGGCGGTGTCGTCGGCGTTGGTGCTGGGGTACACCGTGGTGGTGGCGGCGCCGGCGCACATGACGGCGAGGTCGGCCAGGATCCACTCGTAGCGGGTGCCCGACGCGATGCCGATCCGTTGCTCCTGCTGGATGCCCAGCGCCAGCAGGCCCGCGGTCAGCGCCTCGACGCTGCTGTGCATCTCTGCCCACGTCGCCGAGACCCATTCGCCTCCGCGCAGGAAGCGGAAGGCCTCTTTGTCGGGCGACGCCTTGACCCGGTCGAGGAACAACTCGGCCATGTTGGCGGCGTGCAGTTCCGGCGTGGAGGCAGGCGTGGAGGGATTGGTAAGGCTCATCGGGCAACTCCACTCTTGGGTGTGACGGCAATCTCTCTGATCGCAGTGTTCCAGATCATGCGTGCCCGCGCCCGAACCATTGAAACTTGCCCGAGGATTGGCCGTACCAGCACGTCGGGCCTCGACAACGATGGCTAGAACATGTTCTAGTCTTCCGGTGCCGTTTACCCGCGAGGAGCTGTCCGTCGCGTTCGACGTGTTCGAGCGGACGGTCGCCCGCGCGGCCGAAACCAGGGACTGGGACCCCTGGGTGCGGCAGTACACCCCGGATGTGGAGTACATCGAGCACGCGGTGGGCACGATGACGGGCCGCGAGGAAGTGCGGGCCTGGATCTGGAAGACGATGACGACCTTCCCCGGCCGGCTGATGACGTCGTTTCCGTCGCTGTGGTCGGTCATCGACGAACCGACCGGCCGGATCATCTGCGAGCTGGACAACCCGATGGCCGATCCCGGCGACGGCACGATCATCTCGGCGACGAACATCTCGATCCTCACCTATGCCGGCGACGGCCAGTGGCGTCGGCAGGAAGATATCTACAACCCGATGCGATTCGTTCATGCGGGACTCACCTGGTGCCGCAAGGCCCGCCGGCTGGGCACGCTGCCCGACGACGCGGCGGAGTGGATGCGGCGCTACGGCCGGACGCAGGAGCAGTGAAATGAAACCGAAACTGGTGATCGGCGCGAACGGCTTTCTGGGTTCGCACGTGACTCGGCAGTTGGTTGCGGGCGGCGCCGACGTCCGAGTGCTGGTGCGGCCCACGGCCAACACCCGCGGCATCGATGATCTGAGTGTCGAACGGTTCCACGGCGACTTGTTCGAAACCGAGACGCTGCGCCGGGCGATGGACGGCTGCGATGTCGTCTACCACTGCGCGGTAGACACCCGGGCGTGGTTGCGCGACCCGGCTCCGCTGTTTCGCGCCAACGTCGAGGGCCTGCGCAATGTGCTCGATGTGGCCAGGTCGCGGGATCTCTGCCGGTTCGTATTCACCAGCAGCTACGTCACCATCGGCCGCCGGCGTGGTCGCCGCGCCACCGAAGACGACAAGTACACGTGGCGGCGCTCCCATGGGCCGTACCCGCTGTCGCGGCTGCAGGCCGAGGAGCTGGTCCTGCGCTACGCCGCCGAATGCGGTCTGCCCGCCGTTGCGATGTGCGTCTCGACGACCTACGGCGCCGGCGACTGGGGCGGCACACCGCACGGCTCCTTCATTGCCGGCGCGGTCTTTGGAAAGCTGCCGTTCAACATGGCCGGCATCGAGCTTGAAGTGGTGGGCGTCGACGACGCCGCCCGCGCGCTCATCCTGGCCGCCGAGCGCGGCCGCACCGGCCAGCGGTACATCATCTCGGAAAAGATGATGCCGTTGACCGAGGTTGTCCGCATCGCCGCCGACGAGGCCGGCATGCCGCCGCCGCGGCGGTCCATCCCGCTGCCGCTGCTCTACGGGCTGGGTGCACTGGGCACCGTCAAGGCCCGGTTCAGCAGTTCGGGCGGCGAGCAGCTCAGCCTCAAGTCGGTGCGGATGATGCGGATGGAAAGTGAGGTCGACCACGGCAAGGCAATCCGCGAATTGGGCTGGCATCCCGAACCCGTCGAGGATTCGATTCGCGCGGCCGCCCGGTTCTGGTTGGAAATCGCCAAGGCTTCACGCAAAAGCAAAGCCGCACAGCCAGATTGATTCAGGTGGGATTAACGCGCTGGTGGTCCATTCGCTGCGGCTCGACGACAGCCGCCATCGAAGGAATGGCGCGCGTTCCCGCAAATTCATGGACGTCTCTAATTACCATTTCGCTGAGCCGGTTCAAGACGCCCCATCCAGCTGTGGAAGCGCCCGTCCGGGTCATACTTCGCGCGCACCCAGTCCAGGCGGGCCATATTTTCGTCGCTGGCGAACTTCGCCGGACGCCGACCGAGATTTTCGTCGGCCAAGCCGATTCCACTCGAGAGGTGCGCCATAGCCGCCATGTTGGACCGCGGCCAATCGCCGTACCTCTCGTCGTCGGCTGGGTCGTCCCACACGGCATACAGCGCCAGATTGATCTCATCCTCTAGGCCGTAGAACAACTCTTCCCGGGCCGAGGACGGGCTCCAATTGAACATGAGAAAGTGCGACGGGGGCGGTGGCATTGTGTCGATTATTCGGTGGATGCCTGGCAGCAGTTCCTCCGCGGACGCCGACGTCCACATGTTATCGGCGACGTAGCGGTGACCGGTCGGATAGTTGCTCATCACGGCCCCGTACCACCCGGCCAAGTCCGTCGTCGCGTACGGAACCTTGATCAGGGCCCGATCCACAACCGGGCAGGTGCCCAGGATCGCCAGGGCTTGTGCGGCGTCCGCTTCGGACTCCGCGAAGACAGGTGACGCGACGACGATGCTGGGTTGGTCTAACCCAAGCGCAGGAAGGTTCCGCGAGGTAATGGCCTGCAGTTCGACTCGATCGTCGATGTGTGGGCTGATTGTGCGTGCCCAGGTGAAAACCTCGTCCGCTACTTCAACGGGATAGATGTACAGGCAGCTGCCGCAGACGGCCGGCCGCGGGTGGAGCCGAAGGTGGAAGGATGTGACCACGGCGAAGAAACCTGGCCCTGAACCGCGGGCGGCCCAATACAAGTCGGTGTTGTTGTCGGCATCGCAATAGAGCTGCTCGCCGTCGGCGGTGACGACCTCGATCCCAACCACACTTTCACATGCCGGTCCGACCACTCGACTATGCCAGCCGTATCCACCTTGCAGGAGATACCCACCGAGACCGATGCCTTCGCAATGGCCGGTGGGGAAGAACAGCCCCTGCTTGTCGAGTTCAGCCGATAGGACGCTGCCAACCTTGCCCGGCCCGACAATTGCGACCCTGCGTTCCGTGTCAACTAGGCAGTGATCAAGGCGGCTGACGTCGAGGAGCAAACCTCCGTCGCGGAGGTGGCTGGCCGCCCAGCTGTGCCCACCCGACCGGACACCGACTCGATGGCGGTGAATTCCGGCGTACCGCATCGCGGTGACGACATCCCCGGTGTTCTCCGCTTGCACGATGACGTCGGGAAACCGATCCGGCAGTAGACCGTTCCATACGGTTTCGCGGCGGGCCGGTTCGTAGCCATCCGCGCCGCGGAAGAAATGCCGTCCAATCGGAAGTGACACCATATCTGATCCCCCTATTGTCTAGGTTGCTCCACTCTCCGCCATTCGGAGAACGCGAGCGTGAACTCTCGGACGATGTGTGCGGCGACTGCGGGCAGGCCGCCAAAACTGAACCCGCTCAACATGGATCGATCACTTCAAGCGTGATCTCACGCGCCGGCGCCACGGCGATGCCGCGCGCGACGCAACGTGGTGGGTGCCTGTCACGTTCCCGCGTGGGCATCCGAAGCTCGACGGACCCCATGATGGTTCCGATCGCAATGGCCAGCTCGGCCTCAGCGAACGCGGCTCCGATGCATCGACGGTGGCCGCCGCCGAACGGCGCATACTCGAATGGCGTGGGTTTGCGTGCCAGAAACCGTTCTGGCTCAAACCGGTCGGGCTCTGGCCAGATCGAGGGATTGAAATGCAGGGCATGCAAAGCGATACCCACGATCTGTCCTTCGGTGCAGGCGACACCGCCGACGGTCAACGGGCCGCCCAGTCGCCGCAACACGATCGGCACCGGCGGATGCATCCGTAGCGTCTCGTGGACGACTGCGTTGAGGTATGGCAACGTGGTCATCTCCAGCGGCGTTGGGCGCCGGGACAACTCAGCGGCCAAGCGCTCCCTTACCGAATCGTCCCGGTATATGTGGTAGAGCGACCACGTGAGCGATGTCGCGGTGGTCTCGTGACCCGCAGCGAGCAGTGTCCGTAGCTGGTCGTGCATGTCCTGCTCGCTGTGCCGCTGACCGTCTTCATCGGTCGCGGACAGGAGCAAGTCAAGCATGTCTTGAGCCTGCAGGCCCTTCCGCTGTCGGTTCTCCATATCTTCGGACAAGAGTTGGTCAAGCTGATCACGAAGCCGCAGTAGCCTGGCCCACGGTCCTCGGCCACCGATGTCCCGGCGCAGTGCAGGCATCAGCATGAGAGGGGCCGTGTTGGCCCGCATCAAGGCCTTGACTGCGTGGGTGTAGTCCCGGCGGCGGTTTGGATCGGCGACGCCGAAGACTACGCGGATCGCGACGTGGAGAGCGATGGCCACCGCAAGCTCCCGCACCGCTACAGTTTGCCCCGGTCGTCGCGACCCGATTTCCTCCGTGGTTGCTGAGGCGATGATGTCGGCGTAGCTCTTGATCCGCTCGCCGTGGAACGCCGGCGTTAACAGGCGACGTTCACGCCTGTGCTGCTCGCCGGAAAGCAAAATCAAAGATCCTTTGCCGACGATGGGTTCGATGGGGTTGGGGGTGGGTGCTTGGCATAGGGGTGCGGGCAGGGTTAGGACGTCGCGGGCGCCGTGTGCGGTGGCGAAGAAGATGACGTCGCCGAGGCCGGGGAACTTAAGCTGGAAGGGGTGGGGTTGGGTGGCGCGGCGGCGGAAGTAGCCCGCCGGGTCGATGGCTGCCGACGCCGCGCGCCAGAGCCCGAGCGTCGAGCTGGGTGCTGTCGGGGTCATTGTGGTTATTGTCGTCGACGTCGGTTGGCTTGGCGGCGACGTCATTTTCG
>NZ_DASQVQ010000177.1:0-7402 GCF_035640695.1 Mycobacterium sp. | reverse complement strand
GCACGAGTGGCGGTGCTCTCCAACTACCTTGGCTGCGAACTCAGTCCCGAAGAGATCATCGCCGATTTCCGCACCTTTTACTTTGAGACGGCGCTGTCGGGTTTTGAAACCAACCTCACAGCGTTGGAGAACTTCGCCTCCCCTGAGCAGATCCTGTTCGGAACCGACTTCGCCGCGGTGAGCCCAGACATGGCCGGCTGGTACACCACCAATGTCGACACCCATTTCGAGTCCAGGCCACAGCTGCACGCACAAGTCCTGCACGGCAACGCCCACACGCTCATTCCTCGTCTGGCCGGCGCCCATGCCGCGGGTGGTCCGTCTAACTGGTTGTAGATTTTCCAACGGGATGGCGGATTCTCGTTTGAACTGGCAGACAATGGCGGATCCGCCATATGTATGAGACGCGCCTCGGCGCCGATCAGCTGGCTGCGTTGGCGGCGGTGATCGAGTTCGGCAGCTTCGATGCGGCGGCCGAGTGGTTGCACGTGACGCCCTCAGCGGTGAGTCAGCGCATCAAGGCATTGGAGCAGCGGGTCGGACAGGTCCTGATTGTTCGTGAAAAGCCCTGTCGAGCAACGGCTGCCGGGGTTCCACTGTTGCGACTGGCCGCACAGACAGCGATGCTGGAATCCGAAGCGCTAGCAGAGACGGCCGGTGGTGAACAAACAGACCGGGCGCGGATCGCAATCGCGGTAAATGCCGATTCGATGTCGACATGGTTTACCGGTGTGCTCGGGCAGTTGCCCAATGTGCTGTTCGACATCCGGATCGAGGACCAGGACCATTCGGCGCGGCTGCTGCGCGAGGGCGCCGTCATGGGTGCGGTCACCACCGAGCGAACTCCGGTACCGGGGTGTCGCGTGGAGTCGCTGGGGGTGATGCGCTATCTGCCGGTGGCCAGCCAGTCGTACGTTAAACGCTGGCTACCGGACGGTTTCACCAAGCAGGCCGCCGCGAATGCGCCGTCGCTGGCGTGGAACCGGGACGATGCGCTGCAAGACATGTTGGTGCGCAAGGCTTTCCGTCGATCTATCAGCAGGCCGGTTCACTACGTACCTACCGCCGAGGGTTTCGGGGCCGCGGTTCGGGCCGGACTGGGTTGGGGTATGTACCCCGAGCATTTGGCCGCCGCGGCGCTGGCCGACGGCTCGTTCGTGCGGATCTCCGATGCGCATCTCGACGTGCCCCTGTTCTGGCAGTGCTGGAAGCTGGACAACCCGATGGTGAAGGCGGTAACGGAGGCAGTCCGATCGGCGGCCGCGGATCTGCGCCGGCGCCGCAGGTAGTTGCTGGTCAACGATTCGCCGCCGATCACGCGAGTTCAGCGGTGGCTATTCCAGGTGCGCAACCACTCCGGTAACCGCGCCGTGGACGGCCTGATCAGCCGACCGATGGATTGTGGTCGTTGACCGTATCTGAACTGATGCGGACCCCGCGTCGCACGCCCAATGGGCGGCACGGTCGAACCTCGATGAGGCGAGCCGAACCGGCGTGGCCGGTCTGTGCCTACCACTTCTACAAAAAAGGAGACGCCGCCATCATGGGGACAATCGCAGACAGAGCAGTTCTGGGTGTGAGGCGATACATCAAGCCGTCGTGGTTCTTCGCCAGGATCTTCAACCGGATCGCGCTGGCGACCGGTGTGGTCAAGAGCGAGCCGATGACCGTAATCAAACGTCGCAGCAAGTTGCCGCAGACGATACCGATGACCCCGGTCGACGTCGACGGCGTGAAGTATCTCGTGTCCGTCCGCGGCGAAACCGAATGGGTGAAAAACGTACGTGCCAACCCGCACGTCAAGCTCACCAAGTCGGATGTGGCCGATTACGTGGCCACCGAGATGCCGGTAGCAGCCAGGAAACCGATCCTGGCGGCCTACAAGGCCACGGCCAGCAAGGCGACCGCCAGATTGTTTCGGCAGTTGCCCGATGACGCCGACCACCCAGTGTTTGCGCTCACGCCACTGCGTGCATCGACGAAGACGACGAGATAGTGGCAAGTATTTCAGTGGGCGCAGCAGTCTTTACGTGCCAAATGCGTGGTGGTGTCCAACTGATTTAAACGCCACGCCTTCGGGTATGTAGGTAGCGGCGAATTGGTCGCCTTTGCCCGGGTTAACGGACATCTAGCAGGTGCACTTGGCGCAACCGGAAGTTGCTCACCACCGCATGGTGGGCCAACCGCACTCCGACGACGAGGGGCCAATCGCCGAGGCCGAGCGTCGGGCCGCAGATCTCCGCGATGACGAGCAGCCACTGGGCCCGCCCGGGCACCGCCTGGACTGGCGCTCCCCATTCTTCGTCGGGCTGGCGGGGGCTGCAGGTGTTGCCGTCACCTACGGCGCGGTGCGCGGACTCGTGCTGGTCTCGTCGATGTTGGTGTTGATCGGCGTGGCGTTCTTCGTCGCACTGGGACTCGAGCCCGCGGTCTCATGGCTCGTCAACCACAAGCTGCGCCGGTGGGCGGCCGTCACCGTGGTGCTGGTCGTCGTGTTCGCGGTGCTCGCGGGATCCCTCGCCGCGGCCATTCCCCCGCTTGCACAGCAGGCCCGCCAATTCGTCGACCAGGCACCGCATTACATCCAACAGGTGCAAGACCATTCGTCGTGGATTGGCAAGCTCAACGACCGCTTTCACTTACAGCAGCGGATCACCGAGACGGTGAACGGCGCCGGCGGATCGGCGGTGGCAGAGGTCGTCAAGGCCGGAACAGTGATTTTCGGGGCGCTGGCCGACCTGCTGATCGTCGCGGTATTGACGGTCTACTTCCTCGCCGACATGCCCCGCATTCGCGCGACGCTGTACCGGCTGGTGCCGCACTCGCGCAGGCCCAGGGCGATCCTGATCGGTGACCAGGTCTACGCGAAGGTCGGCGCCTATGTGCTCGGCAATGTGGTGATATCGGTCATTGCCGGGGTCGCCACATTCCTGTGGCTGGTCGTATTCGGCATCCCCTATCCCCTGCTGCTGGGGATCTTCGTCGCGCTGCTCGACTTGATTCCGTTTGGATCCACCGTCGCCGGCCTCATCGTCGCGGCAGTGGCGCTGACGGTGTCATTGCCAGTGGCGCTCGCAACCGTGGGTTTCTATGTGGTGTTCCGGCTCGCCGAGGACTACCTGCTGGTACCGAAGATCATCGGCCGCGCGGTCCGCGTTCCCGCCGTCGCCACTTTGCTCGCCGTCCTCGTCGGAGGTGCACTGCTGGGGATCGTCGGCGCGCTGGTTGCCATTCCGATCGCCGCTGCGGTCCAGTTGCTCGTGCAGGAAGTGCTCTATCCGCGGCTCGACGAGCTTTGACGGGAACGCCCTCTGTTGCGGGACCCCGGCGGGGTACTCTCCGGAGCTGCCTTCCGTGGACGCTAGCGGGTAAGCATCGATTCCGGCTGGCTGGGGGACACGGATGGGTGTCAGCGGTGGCGACACGACGTCGCCGAGGCGCAATCCTGACAAGAAATGTTCGGCCACGGCAAGCTATGAGCGAAAGCGACCGTGCCAGACGCATGCGGCGATAGGACGGCGATAGGACGGCGATAGGATTCAGTGGCGCGACAAACCGTTCCGACTCCAGCCGAGCCGGCTGGCCGGATGCCCACGCCTCGCGGTTCTAGTAACGAAGTAGGCCGGCAATCGGCGCGGGCAGGTCTCCTGTCGGGCTTGCTGCGGCCCTGCGTTCCGCCTATTGCAGTGGGGATCGTGGTCGCCGCCGCGATCCTTGCGCTCGAGACGCTTGTGGTCGTGTTCCTGCAGCGCCAGTCGCCAGGTGAGGCGTTCGAAACGATCTATTTGCTGGGCGTCGTGGTGGTCTCCGCGGTGTGGGGGTTGGGGTTGTCGGTCGCCACGTCGCTGCTTAGCGCCGTCGTCTTCGCGTGCATCCGCCTGTGGCCGGGCGGATATTTCGCACCGTTCGACCTGCATAACGGCGTAATTGTCATGGTCTTCCTGGTGGTGGCGTTGTGCACGAACTTTGTCGCCGGGCGGGCGCGAGCGCGCGAAATCGAGGCGGGGCAACGCCGCCGCGAAGCTGAGGGCGCCGCCGTGAAGCTGCAGGAGAGCGGCGCACGGCTTAGCGTGCTTGCCGAGCAGCAGGCTGCGTTGCGGCGGGTGGCCACCCTGGTGGCCCATGGGGTGGACCCCGCTGAGCTGTTCCAAGCGGTGGCCGAAGAGATGCGCCGATGTTTGGATACCAAGACCGCCGGGTTGTGGCGCTTCGAGGCAAGCGGTGAGATTACGTTGCTCGCCGCGGCCGCCGAGCCAGCGCTGCTGGCGAAGTTGCCCCCCGTCGGCACGCGAACACCGATCGAGGGCGACAACCTCGCATCGGTCCTGCTACGCACCGGCCAGCCCGCACGAATCGACGACTATGAGAATGCCGCCGGTCCGATCGCCGCACGCGTCCGTCAGTTGGGCGTGCGCGCGGCGGTCGGAGCGCCGGTGATCGTCGATGGGCGCCTGTGGGGCCAGGCTGCCGTCGCCTCGGTAACACCCGGCCCCATGCCGGCCGACACCGAGGCGCGCCTCGGCGACTTCGCCGATCTGCTGGCCACCGCACTCGCCAACGCCGCCGCCCGCGAGCAGCTCGGTGAACTCGCCGGGCGACAGTCGGCATTGCGGCGGGTGGCCACCCTGGTGGCCCGCGGGGTCGAGCCGTCCGAGCTGTTCAACGCCGTGGCCGAGGAAATCGTCCGATGCCTGGACATGGACATCGGTGCGGTGTGGCGTTACGAGCCTGATGGTTCGGCGATCCTGATGGCGGTCAGTCACCCACCGGGGGCGCGATTCCGGGCGGTGGGGGAACGGATGACACTTGAGGGTGACAGCGCCGCCGCGAGGGTGTTCCGCACCGGCGGTGCGGCGCGCATCGAGTGGCTTCAGAATGCCGTTGGCACATTCGGCGCGAAGGCCCGCGAGGACGGGGTTCGTAACGCAGTCGGAGCACCGGTCATCGTTGACGGACGGCTCTGGGGCGTCGCTGTCGTCGCTTCCTACCGATCCGAGCCCCCACCACGGGGTACCGAAGAGCGCATTGGCGACTTCGCCGATCTGGTTGCCACCGCCTTGGCCAACGCCGCGACGCGCGACGAACTGATCGCCTCGCGGGCCCGTATCGTGACGGCCGCCGACGACGCCCGGCGCCGACTCGAGCGCGACCTGCACGATGGGGCTCAACAGCGGCTGGTTTCACTTGGACTGCAACTGCGCGTGACCGAGGCCTCACTGCGCTCCGAACAGGACGATCTCAAGGAGCAGCTTTCCGGCGTGGTGTCGGGTTTGACCGCGGTTTCCTCCGAACTGCAAGAGATTTCGCGGGGGATTCATCCGGCGATCCTGTCGAAGGGCGGATTGGGCCCAGCACTGAAGACGCTGGCCCGCCGCTGTACGGTTCCAGTCAACGTCGACGTTTCGGTTGGGCGCCGATTGCCTGAACCTGTCGAGGTCGCCGCCTACTACGTGGTGGCCGAGGCGCTGACCAACGCTGCGAAATATGCCCAAGCCTCCGAGGTGACCGTCTGCGCAGTAACGAACGGAGCCAATCTCCGTCTATTGATCCAAGACAACGGCATCGGGGGAGCCGATTCCCGCAAGGGCTCCGGACTCATCGGGCTCAAAGACCGTGTTGAAGTGCTCGGCGGCCACCTGAAGATCACCAGCCCGCCGGGAAGCGGCACATCGGTGCACCTGACCATCCCAGTCACGGGGTGACATATGCGCGTCGCCGCCGCTGGCGAGTGCGCGGAATTTCCTGCCGCCCAGGGTGATTGGTTAGTGGGGCGACCGCGTCGCGGACGCGCAATCCTAAGATGACCACCGCGGCCATGGGCCGTCGCCCACAAGGTACTGCGCGGCATGGCCTGCTGAGACGGACCTCACACGGCCCCCCGGAATCAAAACGGGCGGCCGAAGACTTGACTCATTCGACAGGAAAACTAAACGTTCAGTTTCGACCACATGGAGCAGGCATGGCCAACTGCGAGCGCTTATGCGATGAAGCCCGTGCGGCTTCGACCGTCGCTGGCGCCCGGCCGGGACGACAAGTACGCCGGGCGCGGCATCGGGGCACAAGGACGTGACGCCTTAGCGGCACCCGGAAACCAAGAGAAAGAAAACAAGAAAGGAAACTCACTATGCGAATTGGACGCAAATTCATCGCATCGGGGTTGGCGGCAGGCGCTGCCGCGGTTGCTATTGCCGCCGCACCGACCGCCATGGCCGAACCCGCGACGGCTCAGTCCGTAACGAGCGCCAATGCGCCGGTGGCCGTGGACACCGGCTGGCACGGTGGTGGCTGGCACGGCGGTGGCTGGCACGGCGGCGGCTACGGTTGGTTCCCCTGGGGCTGGCGCCGCTAAACAGCGTGAACTGGCACCAAAGTGGCGCCGGGCGGAATTCGCCCGGCGCCACCTTGGCTCGTAGCGCTGTTATTCAGCTTGCCCCCAGGCGATCTCACGACGGCATCGTCCCATCAAGACGCCCACGGAACGTGACAACGCGTCAATTGCAGGTGACGGGCAGGCATAGATTACCGCTGGCGGGGGTGGCCAATGGGCGTCAGCCGCGCCGCAATTTTATTCCGGGCCCGCAACTCTGGGTCGTATGGCAATCGACACATCACGATCATCACTTCGGGCGGTCACTGTCCCAGATGCCAACAGCACCACCACCGCCCCCCGCGCCGCGGTCAAATACGCCGTCGAGGCGATCGGTACATTCTTTCTGGTATTCACCGTGGGCGCCGCCGTGGGCAGCCGTAGCTCGCTGGCCCCGTTGGCCATCGGTGCGGCCCTGATGGTGATGGTCTACGCCGGTGGCCACATCTCCGGTGGACACTACAACCCCGCAGTGACGCTGGCTGCCCTTGTTCGACGCCGGATCGGGTTGGCTGACGCAGTCGGATACTGGATCGCCCAATTTGTTGCCGGAATAGTCGCCGCACTGGTGGTGCACGCGGTCGTTCACCCCGTGCAAGCCGCGATCACGACAACAACACTGGCGGGGCGAACCATGTTGGCCGCGTTCGTAGTTGAGTTGCTGTTCACCTTCGCCTTGTGCTACGTCGTGCTCAACGTCGCCACCAGCAAGGACCACCCGAACAACTCCTTCTACGGCCTCGCAATCGGTTTCACGCTTGTCGCCGGCGCCGTCGCCGTCGGCGGCATCTCCGGCGGTGCGTTCAACCCGGCCGTCAGTCTGGGCGCCGCGGTGATGGGCATGTTCGCCTGGCCGACGCTGTGGGTCTACCTGCTGGCACAGGTCATCGCCGGTGCGGCTGCCGGCGGCGCGTTCCTGGTGCTCAACCCCAAGGACAAATGATGTTGCCGCACACGCGGATCAGCCGACCGAAGTTCACCACGAGAAAAAAATCATCACTCACACGCGGCGCCGCGCTACCACCACTGACGCCG
>NZ_DASQVQ010000176.1:0-44305 GCF_035640695.1 Mycobacterium sp. | reverse complement strand
CCGCGGGCGGCGGCGGCGCGGCCGGTGGAGGCTGAGCGGGTGGCGCTTGCGCTACCGCCGGAGGCGCGGCCGCCATGTTCGGCGCGGCCGGGCTCTGGCCCGGGCTGGGTCGAGTGTCCACGGTCGGGCGGATGCTGACCGCGAGCGAAATGACGAGGGCCACCACGCCGACCACGAAGATCGCCGTCAGCGAGCTGCCGACCAGCATGAACGGCTTGCGGTCGGGTTGGCCTTCGGCTGGGGCGACGGTCACCAGCTCGGTGCCTTCGGTCGACGGGTCCTCGGCCGGATACGCCTTGCCCGCGGTCGTGCCGTCGGGATCCTGCGAGTAGGCCAGCCCGACGGTCGACGCGTCGAGCTCCGGTGCGCTCGCCGAAGCCAGCGCCGCACCTCGGGCCAGCGCCATTTCCGGGTCGTCCGGCGCGCTGACGGGGATCGACACGTGGTGTTGCAGGTGGTCCTTCACCGCATCGACGTCCACCCCGGAGCCGAGCACAAAGATGCCCTCGGCCGGCGACGAATCCTCTTCCAGCGCGGCCACCATGTCGGTCAGCACGTCCATCGCGTCGGCGCTGTGCAGGCTCCGGGTGTCGGCCTTGACAATCGAGCCGTCGCCGGTCTCGACGGCCGAGAGCGTCGCGGTGTCGCGCTCAATGAACAACAGCGCGGTCTTGTGGTGGCCGACGGCCCGACCCGCGGCCTGGGCGAGCGCTCCCGCCGCGTGTAACTCCGAGACCAGCATGACGTCCTCGATGCCGCGCGCGGCCAACGCGTCGCGCAGCGTCGCGGCCTCGACGTGGTCACTCCACACCACACCCGTCGAGATCAATCGGTGGCCGCCCGCGTCGGCCGACTCCCGGGTGCCGAGAATCGCGGCGATGACTTGATCGGGCGCGCTTGAAGTGGCCGCGCCGTCACCGCCGACGATGTCAAAAACGTCGTGATCAACGGTCGCGCCGTCGGCCTCGGCCCCTTCGACCAGCACCATGCGGACCGTTGTTGGCGTCATCGAGACACCAAGAACGATGTCCATCGCGCCTCCAACCGTTTGCCACGGCGATTTTGATCACCGCGGGCGCCGTATCCCGTCCAGGTCGCGTGACATCATGAAGTTTGGCGCTGACCGCGACGGCACAGGCTTAGTTGACCTTGCAAACCAAACCCTACTCGCTTGGTGGACTTCTGGCCCAATCGGAGCCGAAAATCGCTCGGCCACCACGCTATCCGGTCGTGTGCAAGCCGCGGTCAACCGACGTGCAGCGGATCGATTTGGACGCGCACGGGTTCGTGGTCGTGACGGGCGGACAGCACCACGGTCGCGCGGCGCAGCGCGGCCGCCAACGTCAATCCCTTGTCGCGGTCGACGCGGATCAGCATGCGGGTCACCACTGCTTCGGCCGCGGTGCCCGCCGGTCGGCGGGCACCGCTCGGGAGCTCGACGGGGCCGAGCGGCTCGGCGCCGTCGGGTAGCTGCGCGGTGTCAAGAAGTGCGGCCACCGATTCGGGCCGCCCGTCCACCGCGGCGATGTGCACGCTCGGCGGCAACCCCACCTCGGTGCGGGCATCCAGCTCGGCGTCGGCGTGCCCGACGGGATCCCACCGGACCAGCGCCTGCACGGTCGGAATCGCCGAATCGGCCACCACCGCAACCACACCGCCGTCGGTGCGCGAGCGCACCAGCGCCGCGGCAGCCATCCATCGCCGCAGCGTGTCCTCGGCGGCCCTGAGGTCCTGGCGGCCCAGCAGCGCCCACGCGTCGAGCAGCATCGCGGCGCCGTACCCGCCCGCGACCCGCGGCTCGGCGCCCGGTGTCGCAACGATGACGGCCGGACCCGCCGCGACGCTGCTCACCACCGTGTCGCCGCCGGATGTGATCACCGTGGTGCCGGGGAACGCCCGCCCCAGCTCCTCGGCGGTACGCCGGGCGCCGACCACGACCGCCCGGACGGTATCGGCGCCGCAGCGGGCGCAGCGGACGGCGGGGTCGATGCGGCCGCACCACCGACACACCACGCCCTGCGCGTCGCGATCGGGCAGCGACAGCGGGCCGGTGCAGTGCCGGCACCGCGCTATCGCCCGGCACCGTGAGCACGCCAACGCCGGCACGTACCCGCGACGCGGCACCTGCACCAGCACCGGCAGCGCGGCCTCCAGCGCGGCCCGGGCCGCCCGCAGCGCCATCGACGGCAACCGGGCGGTGCGCGCCGCGGGGTCACGGGACTCGGCGTATCCGCTGTCGTCGAGTGCGACGACGCGGGGGGCGTGCGACCGCACCACCGGTCGGGCCGCGACCAGGTCGTGTGCCCACCGGCTGCGTACCAGCGACTGGGCCTCGGCGGTGCGGGCGTAGCCGCCGATCAGCGCCGCGCACCGCAGCTGGTGGGCGCGCAGCATCGCCACCTCCCTGGCGTGCGGATAGGGGGCCCGCGGCTCGGCCAACGTGTCGTCGCCGTCGTCCCACACCAGCACCAATCCGAGGTCGGCGACCGGGGCGAACACCGCGCTGCGGGTGCCGACCACCAGCCGCGCGCGGCCGCGCAGCACCGCCAGCCAGCGCCGGTAGCGTTCGGCGGGGCCCAGGCCAGCCGACAGCGCCACCACGCAGTGCGGGTCGACGTGCCGCACGGCCTGCGAGAGCAGCGCGTCGACGTCGCGCTGATCGGGCACCACGGCCAACACGCCGCGGCCCGAACCCACGGCCACCGCCGCGGCCTCGGCGAGCCGGGCCGGCCACAGTTCACCCGGCAGGGCCTGCCAGACCGCGCGGGCCGCGCGGGCCTGTGCCAGCGCGGTCAGAAACTGGTCGCCGCGGCCGTAGGCGGCCCACGCCGCCTGGTCGACCGGTGCCGCCAGCGGCGCGGCCACCGGTTCGACGGCTTCTCGTTCGACCGCCGCATGCCGCGGCGGCACGGCCAGCCGCAGCACGTCCGCCCGGGTGCCTGCGTAGCGCGCGGCGACCGCGTCGACCAGCCGGCGCACCTCGGGCGTCAGCACCCGCTCGGCCGACACCACGCGGTCCAGCCAGCCGAGCCGGCCGGCGTGGTCGGTGTCGGAGCGCCGTTCGAGCACGAACGCGTCGACGAGCCGGCCGTGGAATCGCACCCGCACCCGCACACCCGGTTGTGCGTCGTCGGACTGCTCGGCGGCGACCTGGTAGTCGAACGCGCGGTCCAGGTGCGGCACGGACAGCATCGGCAGCACCCGCGCGATCGGCTCCAGCTCGGCGGCGTGCCGGGTGGCGGTCACGTGGTTGGTTCGGCGGAGGCGCCGGACACGCGACCGAAGAAGAATCCGGCCGTGATCAACACCTGCGCGGCCGCGTAGGCCCACCAGATCGGCACCGCAAGCGCCTCGTTGTCCAACACGAAGCGCCCGATCCCGATCATGGCGTCGGACACCGCGAAGCACACCGCACCCGCCGCGGTCCACGGTGTCGGCAACCGGGCCAGCAGCGCGGCGCACACCATTGCACACAGCACCGCGATGTAGCCGGTGACCGGCAGCGTCAGCCCGTCGCGGCCCAGCCGCGGCCACAACCAGGCCAGCAGCGCCGCGCACGCCGCGACGGTGACCGCGACCGCGACCAGCCGGGGCGTGGATCGCCGGGCAAGGGGTATCAGTGCCGACAGGTAGCACAGGTGGGCAATCAGAAACGCCCCAAGACCGCCGACGAAAGACATTGCCCACCAAGGGATTGCGAGCAGCCAGTCGCCGGCGGCCGAGAACAGCAGCGCCGGCATCAGCCAGCGGCGCTCCCGCACGATCGGGTGTGCGGTCGCCGCGATCGTGAGCAGCAGCGCCATCGAGGCCTTGAACGCCGGCTGGCCGACCCACAGTCCGGTGAGCTCCGCGCCGGGCGGCCGGCGCATCGCGTTCACGGTCAGAAACAGCCCGTATGCGATAGCGGCCCAGCCCGCGGCGGCCCAAGCGCCGACAACCAGACGGGATACGTACGGTGTCCCCATGTCCGTTGCAGACGAGAAGCCGGGCGTCGACGCCATCCTGCAGAAGGTACTGCAGGCCGTCCCGTTCAAGTTGACGACCGACGGCGGTGCCGCGCTCGCCCGGCAGCGGTTTCGCGACCTGCCGCGCCGTGAGGTGCACCCGGAGCTCCGCGTCGAGGACCGCACCATCGACGGGCCGGCCGCAAAGATTCCGATTCGGGTGTACTGGCCGGGCGCCGAGACCACCCCGCCGGTGGTGGTGTTTTTCCACGGTGGCGGATGGTCGGTCGGTGACCTCGACACCTACGACCGCGAGGCGCGCCTGCACACCGCGGGCGCCGGTGCGCTGGTGGTCTCGGTGGACTACCGGCTGGCGCCGGAGCACCCATACCCGGCGGCCGTCGAGGACGCGTGGGCGGCCACCCAGTGGGTGGCCGCCCACGGCGGCGAACTCGGCGCCGACCCGAACAGGCTGGCGGTCGCCGGCGACTCGGCCGGCGGCAACCTTGCCGCCGTCGTGGCACAACTGGCCCGCGACAAAGGTGGGCCGCCCATCGCGTTTCAGCTGCTGTGGTATCCGTCGACAACCTGGGACACGTCGCTGCCGTCGTTCACCGAGAACGCGGACGCGCCGATCCTCGACATCGACGGGGTCAAGGGATTCTCCCGCTGGTACGTCGGTGACATGGACCTGACCGATGCCCCGGCGACGTTGATGCCCGCGCGCGCCAAGGATCTGACCGGGCTGCCACCGGCTTACATCGCCGTCGCCGGCCACGATCCGCTGCGCGATGACGGCATCCGCTACGCCGAACTCCTCGCCGCGGCCGGTGTCCCGGTCGAGCTGCACAACGCCGAGACGCTGGTGCACGGCTACCTCGGCTACGCCGGCGTCGTGCCGGCCGCCACCGACGCGACGGCCCGCGGATTAGACGCCCTCAACGCGGCGCTGCACCCGGCATGAATCCCGTTGCGACAGTGGAGGCGTTCTGGGAGGCGGTCTGGAACGCGCACGACCCGGAGGCCGTCGACCGGTTCGTGGTCGACGACTTCGTCATCGTCAATGCCGGCCAGGAAATCAAGGGCAGACAGAACTTCAAGGAATGGGTGCGGCGTTTCCTTGAACAAGTCAATGACCTGCATCTGGAAGTCGCGGAATCATTTCAGAACCCCGACGGCAGCCGCGTCGCGTCGCGCTGGCGAATCACCGGCAAGAACAACGGAATCCTCGGCACCCCGCCCGACCAGCAGGACATCGAATTCACCGGCACCGCGATCTGGGCGGTACGCGAGGACGGAAAGCTGTTGTGCAACTGGGTCGAACGCAGCGCGTGGGAACTCTTCGGGCGGTTGACCGGTTCCGCCGAGGGCGCCGGGTAAGGACCTCTGATGGCCGAGAAGCCCGAGCCGGGCCGTGGTCGAGGTCCCAATGTCGAACGCGCGCAACGGCCTCGTCGATAAGGGGCGGATGCGCGGCCGGCACGCGCGAGATCGACGCCGCCAAGAGCGACGGCCGGTGGTCAGACGGCTGACTTGAGCGCGTCGACCTTGTTCAGCTGCTCCCACGGCAGCTCGATGTCGGTGCGGCCGAAGTGACCGTAGGCCGCGGTCTGCGCGTAGAGCGGGCGCAGCAGGTCCAGGTCGCGGATGATCGCGCCGGGCCGCAGGTCGAACACCTCGGTGATGGCCTTCTCGATCTTGGCGGGGTCGACGGTCTCGGTGCCGAACGTCTCGACGAACAGGCCAACCGGCGCGGCCTTGCCGATCGCGTAGGCCACCTGCACCTCGACGCGTTCCGCGAGCCCCGCTGCGACCACGTTCTTTGCCACCCAGCGCATCGCGTACGCCGCCGAACGGTCCACCTTGGACGGATCCTTGCCGGAAAACGCCCCGCCGCCGTGGCGGGCCCATCCGCCGTAGGTGTCGACGATGATCTTGCGGCCGGTCAGCCCGGCGTCGCCCATCGGGCCGCCCAGCACGAATTTGCCGGTCGGATTCACCAGCAGCCGCACCGACGACGCGTCGAGGGTCGAGTGGCCCAGATCATCGAGCACGGTATTGAGCACCTTTTCGCGGATGTCGGGCGCCAGCATGTTGTCCAGGTCGATGTCGGCGGCGTGCTGGGTCGAGACCACGACGGTGTCCAGCCGCACCGGGGTGGTGCCGTCGTACTCGATCGTGACCTGGGTCTTGCCGTCGGGCCGCAGATACGGCAGCACACCGCCCTTGCGGACCTCGGCCAGCCGGCGCGCCAGCCGGTGGGCTAGCGCGATCGGCAGCGGCATCAGCTCGGGAGTGTCGGAGATCGCGTAGCCGAACATCAGGCCCTGGTCGCCGGCACCCTGCAAGTCCAGCGGGTCGTGCTCGCCTTCCACCCGCGCCTCGTAGGCGGTGTCGACGCCCTGGGCGATGTCGGGGGACTGCTGGCCGATCGCGATGTTCACGCCGCACGACGCGCCGTCGAAGCCCTTCGCCGACGAGTCGTAGCCGATCTCGAGGATGCGGTCGCGCACGATCCTGGGGATCTCGACGTAGGCCGACGTGGTCACCTCACCCGCGACGTGCACCTGCCCCGTGGTGACGAGGGTCTCCACCGCAACCCGCGAGCGCGGATCCTGCTCAAGCATCGCGTCGAGCACCGAGTCGCTGATCGCATCGCAGATCTTGTCGGGATGGCCCTCGGTCACCGACTCGCTGGTGAACAGCCGACCTGTTGTGCTCACGTCCTCGTCCCTCCGACTCGTCCAAAACTTAGTTAATCGAATAATATCGTGCCCGACGGTGTGCAAGGCTTTCGCGCGGTGCGGTTCGATTCCCCGGGTCGCTCCGCCTGCCCGCCCGCCGGCTGCGGCTAGCCGCTGCCGCGCAGGAAAGTCACGATCGCGTCCACGATACGGCTGGCCATCAGCGTCTTGGAACCGTGTTCCAGCGCGACCTCGGTGCCGTCGGCGGCCAGCAACCAGCCGTCGTTGCTGTCCACCTCGAACGCGCGGTTCTCCCCGACGGCGTTGACCACGAGCAGGTCGCAGCCCTTGCGGCGGAGCTTGGCCCTGGCGTGAAAGAGCACGTCGCCGTTCGCGTCACCGGTCTCGGCGGCGAAGCCGACGATCGCGCGCATGTTGGGCAGCTGCCCGTCGGCCCGGGCCCGCACCGCGCCCGCCAGCACGTCGTCGGTGCGGGTCAACTCGATGACCGGCGGCGCCTCCGGGCCCTTCTTGATCTTGCTGGCCGCCGCGTGCACGGGCCGGAAGTCGGCCACCGCGGCGGCCATCACGAGCACGTGCGCTTCCGGGGCGTGCTTGGACACCGCGTCGCCCAATTGCTCGGCCGAGCTGACGCGCACCACGTGCACGCCGGCCGGGTCGATCAGCCCGGCGGTGTGACCGGTGATCAACGTCACCTCGGCGCCGCGCTGCGCGGCGACGCGGGCCACGGCGTAGCCCTGCTTTCCCGAGCTGCGGTTGCCGATGAACCGCACCGGGTCGATCGGCTCCCTGGTGCCGCCCGCGGTGACCAGCACCTTGCAGCCGGCCAGGTCGTAGGGCAGCGCGTCGCCGCGGGCCAGCAGCAGTTCGGCGAACGTGGTGATCTCTTCGGGTTCGGGCAGCCGGCCTGCGCCGGTGTCGCTGCCGGTGAGCCGGCCAGCGGCGGGCTCCAACACCACCGCGCCGCGTCGGCGCAGGGCCGCGACATTGTCGGCGGTGGCCGGGTGCAGCCACATCTCGGTGTGCATCGCCGGCGCGAACAGCACCGGACATCGCGCGGTCAACAGTGTCGCGGTCAGCAGGTCGTCGGCGCGTCCGTGCGCGGCGCGGGCCAGCACATCGGCGGTGGCCGGGGCGACGACGACCAGCTCGGCCTGCTTGCCGAGGTGCACGTGCGGGACCTCGGGGACTTCCGCCCAGACGTCGGTGTGCACCGGCTCACCCGAGAGCGCCTCGAAGGTGGCGGCGCCGACGAAGCGCAATGCGGACTCGGTCGGGATGACCCGGACGCGGTGGCCGGCCTCGACGAGCTGGCGGACCACCGAGCACGCCTTGTAAGCGGCGATTCCGCCGGAGACTCCGACGATGATCCGCTTGCCGTCCATTTGGGCCGGCCCGCTACTCGCCCTCGGTGTGCTCGAGCAGGTCGGCGTGGATCTCGCGCAGTGCGATCGACAGCGGCTTCTCCTGCAGGCCGGGCTCGACCAGCGGCCCGACGTACTCGAGGATTCCCTCGCCGAGCTGGTTGTAGTAGTCGTTGATCTGGCGGGCGCGCTTGGCCGCGTAGATCACCAGCGCGTACTTGCTCGACGCGCGATCGAGCAACTCGTCGATGGGCGGGTTGGTGATGCCCAGCGGCGTGTCGTAGGCGGTCGCCGGGTCGGACTTGTGGTCTTCCAAGTCGACGGCGGGCACGGCCGCCAAGGGCCCGTCGGCGTGGGGCGTGCTCACGAAGGCATTCTCCTAGGAAGAAGATTCGAAGTTCTGCGGGTCGATCACGCCGGGTCCGGCGCGGTTCCCATAAGCAAGGCTATCAATTCCGCGCACGCGGTCTCCAATTGCGTGTTCACCACCACAGTGTCGAAGTCGTGTCGGGCGGCCAATTCCTCGCGAGCGGTGGCCAGCCGGCGGGCCATCACCTCGGGTGATTCGGTGCCGCGGCCGACCAGCCTGCTCTCCAGCGCCGCCCAGCTGGGCGGCGCGACGAACACCGCGGTGGCCTCGGGCAGCGCCTTCTTGATCGCCCGGGCGCCGGCCAGGTCGACCTCGATGAGCACGGGGCGCCCGGCGGCCGCCGCCTCGTGAATCGGTTCGGCCGGGGTGCCGGACCGGTGCAGCCCGCCGTGTATCTCGGCCCACTCCAACAGCGCGCCGTCGTCGATCAGTCGCTGAAATTGCTCGGGGGTGACGAAGTGATAGTCGACCCCGTCCACTTCGCCCGGGCGAGGTCGTCGCGTGGTGGCCGAGACGCTGAAGTACAGGTCGGCGACGCGGTCGCGCAGGCAGCGGACCAGGGAGGTTTTTCCGACGGCCGAGGGACCGGACAGCACCACGATGCGACCCTTGGGGTCTGGCTGGCTGCCCGGTCCGCCGCCGGCGGTCACGCCGAGTTGAACTTTTCCAGCAGTGCCTTGCGCTGACGATCACCGAGGCCGCGCAGCCGGCGAGTCGGGGCGATCTCCAGTTCAGTCATGATCTCCTGCGCCTTGACCTTGCCGACCTTGGGCAACGCTTCCAGCAGTGCGGAAACCTTCATCTTGCCCAGGACCTCATCGGTCTCGGCGTCCTTGAGCACTTGCTTGAGGTTGGTGCCGCCTCGCTTGAGCCGATCCTTCAGCTCGGCCCGCGCACGACGGGCGGCAGCAGCCTTCTCCAAGGCAGCGGCGCGCTGCTCGTCTGTCAACTGGGGAAGGGCCACGATTCCTCCGTCTCGTCACGATCATTGTTTTTGCCTCGGCCGGTTGTATCCGACCAGCGACGACGACCGTACCCACGCCGGCTGACGATTGCGAACCCCACCCCCTGGTTGCGACCCTAAATCGCCAGCGTGTCGCGCTTGTCGGCGACGTGGCGGCCGAGCTGCGTCACGCTTGCCCGGGGTTGGCTGGGTCATCGTCTTGTGACCGGATCGTTATGACTCCCAACAGTTTTCGGGTTCGGGGCAGGGGCGCGGCGGTTCGCCACAGCGAAGCAAACATTTCGCTGAACGCCGAAGCGGGAGATTTTTGACAGTTTTTCCGAGGTTGCGCGTGTCGGACCGGCGTCAACCCCGCGCTGAACAGCACGACTGGCAAATCATTGCGCTGACGATTACGTTAACTACTCCGCGTAGTAGACGGCCTGGCGGGCAACGCGGGTGACTGATGCGAGCGGTGGTGCTGGGGTGTCTGGTGTTCTTCGGCGTGGTTCAGGCCAGGTAGGCCACCGCGTCGCGGATGCGCTCCGCCGCCCCCCGCAGTGCGGCGACACCCGGCCCGCTGCGCAGCACCTCGCGCGACACCGCCGGCAGCAGCTGCCCGGGGCGCACGCCGCCCATGCCGCCAAGCTCCTGCGGGCGTCCGCCCTGCGCGCCGACGCCGGGCACCAGCACCGGCCCCCCCATCCGACTCAGATCGGGGACGTGGGCCACGGTGGCGCCGACCACCACGCCGACCGAGCCCGGCTCCGGCTGCGTGTTCTGGTTGACCGCAGCGACGGCGTCGACGATCAACTGTGCGACCGAGCGTCCGCCCGCGTCGGCGGTCTGGACGCTGGCACCTTCGGGGTTCGACGTCGCGGCGAGCACGAAAACACCGCGGTGGTGCGTGGCGGCGGTCTCCAGCAGCGGGCACAGCGAGCCGAAGCCCAGGTAGGGGTTCGCGGTGACGGCGTCGGCAGCAAGCGGCGAGTCGCCGGCCCAGGCCGCGGCGTAGCCGGCCATCGTGGTGCCGATGTCGCCGCGTTTGGCGTCGGCCAGCACCAGCACGCCGGCACGGCGCAACGCGGCGATCGTGCGCTCCAGCACCGCATAACCCGCCGACCCGTAGGCCTCAAAGAACGCCACCTGCGGTTTGACCACCGCGAACCCGCCGAACGCCTGCACGCACACATCGCTGAACGCGGCGAGCCCGTCGGCGTCCTCGGGCAGTCCCCAGGCCCGCAGCAGCTCGGGGTGCGGGTCGATGCCAAGGCACAGCGGGCCGCGGTCGGCGATCGCGGCGGCCAGCCTGGCGCCGAACCCGGGCACCGCTACCGCCCGCCCAGCGCCGCATGCAGTTCCTGCAGCGACATCACCCCGATGTCGCCGCGGATGCCCGACTCGATGCCCTGGACCGCCGCCGAGGCACCCTGCACCGTGGTCACGCACGGGATGCTCATCGCCACGGCGGCCGAACGGATCTCATAGCCGTCGATGCGCGGCCCGGAGTTGCCGTACGGGGTGTTGATCACCATGTCCACCTCGCCGGCCTTGATCGCGTCGACCGCGGAAACACGGGGATCGGCTCCGCTGGGCTTCTCAAAGTGCTTGCGCACCTCGTCGCACGGAATCCCGTTGCGCCGCAGCATTTCCGCGGTTCCCTCGGTGGCCAGCACCCGGAATCCGAGGTCGGCGAGCCGCTTGACCGGGAACACCAGCGAGCGCTTGTCGCGGTTGGCGACGGAGACGAACACGGTGCCCTGGGCGGGCAGCGAGCCGTAGGCGGCGGTCTGACTCTTGGCGAACGCGCTGCCGAAATCCTGGTCGATGCCCATCACCTCGCCGGTCGATTTCATCTCCGGGCCGAGCAGCGAGTCGACGCCGGAGCCGTCGGCCCGGCGGAACCGGTGGAACGGCAGCACGGCCTCCTTGACCGCGATCGGAGCGTGCGGCGCCGTGGTGGCGCCGTCGCCGGTGTGCACCAGCATTCCCTCGTCGCGCAGCTGGGAAATGGTTTCGCCGAGCATGATTCGCGAGCACGCCTTGGCGAGCGGCACCGCGGTGGCCTTCGAGACGAACGGCACGGTGCGGCTGGCACGCGGGTTGGCCTCCAGGACGTAGAGCACGTCGTCCTTCAGCGCGTACTGCACGTTGAGCAGCCCGACGACGCCGATCCCGTGCGCGATCGCCTCGGTCGCGTGCCGCACCTTGTCGATGTCGCTGCGGCCCAACGTGACCGGCGGCAGCGCGCACGCCGAGTCGCCGGAGTGAATGCCGGCCTCCTCGATGTGTTCCATGATGCCGCCGATGTACACCTCGGTGCCGTCGCACAGCGCGTCGACATCGATCTCGATCGCGTCCTCCAGGAACCGATCCACCAGCACCGGGTGCTCGGGTGACAGCTCGGTGGCGCGAGTGATGTAGCCGTGCAGGGTTTGTTCGTCGTAGACGATCTCCATGCCGCGCCCGCCCAGCACGTACGACGGCCGGACCAGCACCGGATAGCCGATCTCGGCGGCGATCTTGCGGGCCGCGTCGAAACTCGTCGCGGTGCCGTAGCGCGGCGCCGGCAGCCCAGCCGCGCCGAGCACTTCGCCGAACGCGCCACGGTCCTCGGCCCGGTCGATGGCGTCCGGGCGGGTGCCCACGATCGGCACTCCGGCGTCGGCGAGCCGCTGCGCCAGCCCCAGCGGCGTCTGGCCGCCGAGTTGCACGATGACGCCGGCCACGCCGGGACCGCCTGCGCCGGATTGTGATTCGGCATGGCACACCTCGAGGACGTCCTCGAAGGTCAGCGGCTCGAAGTACAGTCGGTCGGCGGTGTCGTAGTCGGTGGAGACGGTCTCGGGGTTGCAGTTGACCATCACCGTCTCGAAGCCGGCTTCGGACAGCGTGGTCGCCGCATGCACGCAGCTGTAGTCGAATTCGATGCCCTGACCGATCCGGTTCGGCCCCGAGCCGAGGATCAGCACCTTGGGCTTTTGGGCTTGCGGCGCGACCTCGGTCTCGGCGGCCGGGTCGAGCTCGTAGCTGCTGTAGTGGTAGGGCGTCCTGGCCTCGAACTCCGCCGCGCAAGTGTCGACGGTCTTGAACACCGGATGAATGCCGAGCCGCTGGCGCAGCGTGCGCACGCCGGCCTCGCCGGCCAATTCCGGCCTGAGCGCGGCGATCTGGCGATCCGAGAGCCCGCAGTGCTTGGCGCGTCGCAGCAGCGCCTCGGTGAGCACCGGCACGGTTTCCAGCTCGCGACGCAGCGTCACCAGCCCGGCGACCTGCTCGATGAACCACGGGTCGACACCGGACGCCTCGGATACCTGCTCGACCGACGCGCCGAGCCGCAGCGCCAGTTCGGCGTCGTAGAGCCGGCCCTCGGACGGGGTGTGCAGCCGCTGGAGCAGTTCGTCGACCGTGACGTCCGGGTCGGGCGTCGTCCAGAACCCGGCGCGGCTGGTCTCCAGGGACCGCATCACCTTGCCGAGGGCTTCAATGAAGTTGCGGCCGAGCGACATTGCTTCACCGACGGACTTCATCGTGGTGGTCAGCGTCGGGTCGGCGCCGGGAAACTTCTCGAACGCGAACCGCGGCGCCTTGACCACGACGTAGTCCAGCGTCGGCTCGAAGCAGGCCGGGGTCTGCTTGGTGATGTCGTTGAGGATCTCGTCGAGCGTGTAGCCGATCGCGAGCTTGGCGGCGATCTTGGCGATCGGGAACCCGGTGGCCTTGGACGCCAGCGCCGACGACCGCGACACTCGCGGGTTCATCTCGATCACGATCAGCCGCCCGTCGGCCGGATTGACACCGAATTGGATGTTGCAGCCGCCGGTGTCGACGCCGACCTCGCGCAGGATCGCGATGCCCAGGTCGCGCATGCGCTGGTATTCGCGGTCGGTCAGCGTCATCGCCGGCGCGACGGTCACCGAGTCGCCGGTGTGCACTCCCATCGGGTCGACGTTCTCGATCGAGCACACCACGACGACGTTGTCGTGGCCGTCGCGCATGAGTTCGAGCTCGAATTCCTTCCAGCCGTAAACGGATTCCTCGATCAGCACGTTGGCGGACGGCGAGGCGGCCAGGCCGTCGCCGGCCATGCGCCGCACGTCCTGCACGGTGCGCGCCATCCCGGAGCCCAGTCCGCCCATCGTGAACGACGGCCGCACCACCACCGGCAGACCGAGTTCCTCGACGGTCTCGGTGACCTCGTCCATCGTGAAGCAGACACGGGAGCGTGCGGATTCGCCACCGACCTTCGCGACGATGTCCTTGAACCGCTGCCGGTCCTCGCCGCGCTGGATCGCGTCGAAGTCGGCGCCGATCAGCTCGACACCGTAGGCGTCCAGCACCCCGTTCTCGTACAGCGCGACGGCGGTGTTCAGTGCGGTCTGGCCGCCGAGCGTCGCCAGCATGGCGTCGATCTTGTTGCCGCGCTGGGCCTGTTGGGCGATCACCCGCTCGACGAACGCCGGAGTGATCGGCTCCACGTAGGTGTGGTCGGCGAACTCGGGGTCGGTCATGATCGTCGCCGGGTTCGAGTTGACCAGGCTGACCTGCAGACCCTCGGCCTTGAGCACCCGGCACGCCTGGGTGCCGGAGTAGTCGAACTCGCAGGCCTGCCCGATGACGATCGGCCCGGAGCCGATCACCAGCACATGGTTCAGGTCGGTGCGGCGCGGCATCTAGCGGGCCCCCTCGTCGCGACCGTGCGGGCCGGCTGGTCGCGAGTGTGCGGATTTGTACGCCACGTCGGCGTGTCGCGTACGAAACCGCACACTCGACGCGTCCATCAGGTCGACGAACTGGTCGAACAGGTATTCCGCATCGTGCGGGCCGGCGGCGGCCTCCGGGTGGTACTGCACCGAAAATGCGCGCCCATCAGCGAGTTTGATGCCCTCGACGACGCCGTCGTTGGCACAGGTGTGGCTGACGATCGCGGGTCCGAACTCGGTGTCGAAGCGCTCCCCCGCCTCGCCCTCCAGCGCGAACCCGTGATTCTGCGCGGTCACCGCGACCCGTCCGGTGGCGTGGTCGATCACCGGCACATTGATGCCGCGGTGTCCGAACGTCATCTTGTAGGTGGGCCTGCCCAGCGCGCGGCCGAGGATCTGGTTGCCGAAACAGATGCCGAACAACGGTATTCCGGCACCGATCACCTCGCGGGTGACCGCGACGACGTGGTCGGCGGTGGCGGGGTCGCCGGGTCCGTTGGACAAGAACACGCCGTCGGGCCGCAGGTCGGCGATCTGGTCGAAGGTGGTCGTCGACGGCAGCACGTGGCTGCTAATTCCGCGGCGGGCGAAGTTACGCGGCGTGTTGGTCTTGATGCCCAAGTCAAGCACCGCGACGGTAAACCGTTGCTGCCCTTGGGCTTGCACGACATAGCCGGCCTCGGTGCTGACCTCACCGGCGAGATCGGCGCCCAGCATGGACGGTTGACTGCGGACTCGCCGCAGCATCGTGCCGGCATCGGTCACCGCGCCGCCGGAGAAGATGCCGGCCTTCATCGACCCGCGGCTGCGCAGATGACGCACGACGGCCCGGGTGTCGATGCCGGCGATGCCGACGATGCGCTGCCGGACAAGTTCGTCTTCGAGGGTGCCGGTGGCCCGCCAGTTCGACGCCCGCGGCGACGGGTCGCGAACGGCGTAGCCGGCCACCCATATCCGGTCGCGCCGGCTTTCACCGTCCTCGTGATTCCAGCCGGTGTTGCCGATCTGCGGCGCGGTCGCGACGACGATCTGACGGTGATAGCTCGGGTCGGTCAGCGTCTCCTGGTAACCCGACATTCCGGTGCAGAACACCGCCTCACCGAGTGTCTCGCCGCGGGCCCCGAACGGCGTGCCGGTGAACACCCGGCCGTCTTCGAGGTACAGATGTGCTGTGCTCATGGCTGTTCCACCCACTGAGCGTATTTCCGCCGGTCATTGCCGCGAAACCCGGTATCGATCTCGGTGCCCGACGGCAATCGCCAGCGGATCGCCAGGATGCCGGCGTGGGTCAGCACCTTGCCCGCGATCGCGCGTTCGGTGCGGATCGCGGTGATCGACGGCTCGGGTATCCACAACGGGGTCGCACCGCTGCGTTGCATCAGGATGCCGTCGGTGTGGCGGGTCAGCACCGCCCTGGCCCGGTATCCGAGGTCGCCGACCGCGATGCGGTCCTGCCAGCTCGGCGCCAGCGTGCTGCCCACGTAAAGGCCGGGCGTCGGCTCGATCGTGACGGGGCCGAGTTCGGTTGGCACCGGCGGCAAACGGCCGATCAGCTCGGCCTGCCGCCGGGCCCGACGCAGCCAACCCCGCATCATCGCCCGGATCACCAGCAGCGCCACCACCGCGAGCACGGCGGCCATGACCAGCGAGGCGACCAGGGTGGGTGTGTTCACGCCGGGCTCTTTCCGTCCCGGGCGGTGACCTTGCCCCGCAGCAGCGTCGCGGTGACCGTCGCGGGCAGCGTCATCGACTCGTACGGCGTGTTCGCCGACGAGCTGGCCAGGTCGGCGCCGCGCACCGTCCAGGTGGCATCGGGGTCGACAACGGTGATGTTGGCCGGCTCGCCGACGTCCAGCGGGCGGCCGTGATCGGGCAGCCCCACGATGCGGGCCGGGTTCTCGCTCATCACCCGCGCCACGTCGCGCCAGCTCAGCAGGCCCGGCTTGACCATGGTCCGGACAACCACCGACAGCGCGGTCTGCAACCCGAGCATGCCGGGCAACGCGTTCGCGAACTCGCACACCTTCTCATGCTCGGCGTGCGGGGCGTGGTCGGTGGCCACGCAGTCGATCACCCCGTCGGCCAGCCCTTGGCGCAGCGCCTCCACGTCGGCGGCTTCGCGCAGCGGCGGGTTGACCCGATTCACCCCGTCATAGCCGGCCAACCGGCCGTCGTCGAGGGCCAGATGATGCGGTGTCACCTCGGCGGTAATCGAAATACCTTGAGCCTTAGCCCATTTCACGATTTCGACAGTGCCGGCCGTGGAGGCGTGGCAAATGTGCACCCGGGCGCCGGCGTCGCGGGCCAGCAGCGCGTCGCGGGCGACGATCGACTCCTCGGCGGCGCGGGGCCAGCCCGACAACCCGAGCCGGGCGGCGTTGGGTCCCTCGTGCGCGACCGCGCCGATCGTCAGCCGCGGCTCCTCGGCGTGCTGGGCGACCAACACGCCGAGACCGGTGGCGTACTCCAGCGCGCGGCGCATCACCAGCGGATCCCACACACACTTGCCGTCGTCGGAGAACATCCGCACCTGTGCCGTGCCCGCGGCCATCAATCCCATCTCGGTGAGCTGAGCGCCGGCCAGGCCGACGGTGACCGCTCCGACCGGGTGCACGTCGACCAGCCCGACCTGCTGGCCGCGCTGCCAGACGTGGTCGGTGACGACGGGGCTGTCGGCCACCGGGTTCGTGTTGGCCATCGCGAACACCGCGGTGTATCCGCCCAAAGCCGCTGCGGCCGAGCCGGTTTCGATCGTTTCGGCGTATTCGCGGCCGGGCTCGCGCAGGTGGGTGTGCAGGTCGACCAGTCCCGGCAGCAGCACATGGCCGGTGGCGTCGATGACGTCGGCCGTGTCGTGGCCGGCCGGGTCGATGAGCGGCGCGATGCGGGCGATCTGTCCGTCGTCGACGAGCACGTCGACACGGTCGCCCTCGCCGTACGGCCGCACCCCGCGGATCAGCACGCTCATGCCACGGCCTCCTGCGCGCCCACCAGCAGATGGAACAGCACCGCCATGCGGACGTGTACACCGTTGGAAACCTGTTGCAGCACCGCCGACTGCGTCGAGTCGGCGACCGGCGAGGAGATCTCCATGCCGCGCAGCATCGGCCCCGGGTGCATCACGACGGCGTGGCCGGGCAGCACCGCCTGCCGCCGTTCCGACAGCCCGTAGCGCACCGAGTATTCGCGGGCGGACGGGAAGAAGCCGCCGGTCATGCGCTCGGCCTGGACCCGCAGCATCAGCACCGCGTCGGCCACCGGCAGTTCGGCGTCCAGGTCGTAGGACACCGTCACCGGCCAGTCGCCCACGCCGACCGGCAGCAGCGTGGGCGGTGCGACCAATACCACCTCGGCGCCAAGGGTGTTGAGCAACACGACATTCGAGCGTGCCACCCGGCTGTGCAGGATGTCGCCGACGATTACCACCCGCTGGCCTTCGATGGCACCGAGGCGCTGACGGATCGTCAGCGCGTCCAGCAGCGCCTGCGTCGGGTGCTCATGAGTGCCGTCGCCGGCATTGATCACCGCGGGCCCGCCGTCTGCGGTCGCGGTCCACTCCGCCAGCTGCTGGGCCGCTCCCGACGCCGAGTGGCGGATGATCAGCGCGTCGGCGCCCGCCGCGCGAAGTGTCAGCGCGGTGTCGCGCAGCGACTCCCCCTTGCCGACCGAGGAGCCCGTCGCGCTGACGTTGATCACGTCGGCGCTCATCCACTTGCCCGCCACCTCGAACGACACCCGGGTGCGGGTGGAGTTTTCGTAGAACATCGTGATCACGGTGCGCCCGCGCAGCGTCGGCAGCTTGCGCACCTCGCGGCCCAACAGCGCCTGGCTGAACCGGTCGGCGTTGTCGAGGATCGCGGTCGCGTCGTCGCGGCTCAGGTCGGAGGCGGCCAGCAGGTGTCGGCTCATCGGGTCCCTCGGCTCTTCGCGCAAGCGCTCATCGGTGCCCTCGGCTCTTTGCGCAAGCGCTCATCGGGAAATCACCACGCCATCGCGGCCGTCGTGTTCGGACAGCAGCACGTGCACGCTCTCGCTGCGCGAGGTCGGGACGTTCTTGCCCACATAGTCGGCGCGCAGCGGCAGCTCGCGGTGGCCGCGGTCGACGAGCACCGCCAATTGCACGATCCGCGGCCTGCCGATGTCGCGCAGTGCATCCAGCGCCGAGCGCACCGAGCGCCCGGAATACAGGACGTCGTCGACGAGGATCACCAGCGCGTCGTCGACGCCACCCTCGGGGATCGACGTGTTCTCCAATGGCCGGGGCGGCTTGATGTTCAGGTCGTCGCGGTAGAGCGTGATGTCGAGCGCGCCGTGCGGGACGGCCCCGCCGGCGAACTCTTTGATCTTGTCGGCCAGCCTCGCGGCCAGGATGACGCCACGCGTCGGGATGCCCAGCAACACCACGCGAGGCGCATCGGCGCCGTCGAGAGCGGTCTTTTCGATGATCTGGTGGGCGATGCGGGAAATGGTGCGGCCGACGTCCGCCGCGGACATCAATTCCCGATCGGTGGTGGCGCCCACGGTCGACCCAGACCTCCTTCTCCGCCTCGCTGGACGGACCTTTAAAGGATGTCGAACTGCGGCGAGCTTATCATCGAGCGATTGCCACCGACGGCGCGCACACGCTGATAACGTCCCAGCCGTGAGCCTTCGGCGGCACAGCGCGATCAGAGGACGGCGGCTGCGACTCGACGAAGCACTTGTCGAGCGCTTCGCGATGAGTCCGGCCGGCTACTGGTTCCTGCTGCACCTGGCCCCGCGGATCGACAAGGTGGTCATCCCTCGAAGCAACGGCCGGCTGAGCTCCGCCGGCCTCAACACGGTGGGACTCGTCACCACCGCCGGTGCCAAGTCGGGGCGGCCGCGCACCCACCCGCTGACGCTGATCAAGGACGGCGACGGGCTGCTGGCCATCGGCTCCAACTACGGTCGGGCAAACCACCCGGCGTGGAGCGCGAACCTGTTGGCCAACCCGGACTGCACGGTCGAGTTCCGGGGTCCGCCCGCGCGGTACAAGGCCGAGCTGCTCACCGGCGACGCCCGCGCCACGGCGTGGGCGAAGGCCGTCGACTTCTATGCCGGCTATGAGCGCTACCAGGCCAGGTGTGCGCCCCGCGAGATCCGCGTCTTCCGCCTCCGCCCGGCCGCCGACTGAGGCCGCGCCGAGCACCGCGCTACGCTGGCGGAAATGACAACCCCTTCCCCCCTTCCGCAATTCGATTTCGACGCCCTCTACCGCGGCGAAAGTCCGGCCGAAGGCGTGCCGCCGATGCCGTCGCCGCCGTGGGACACCAAGGCGCCCAAGGAAAATGTCGTGGCCTGGCAGGAAGCCGGTCTGGTGCGCGGCGATGTGCTCGACATCGGCTGCGGCCTCGGCGACAACGCGATCTACCTCGCCAAGCAGGGCCACGCCGTCACCGGGCTGGACATCTCCCCGACCGCGTTGATCACCGCGGAACGGCGGGCCAACGACGCGGGTGTGGACGTCAAGTTCGCCGTCGCCGACGCCACCAGGCTCGAGGGTTACCGCGACGCGTTCGACACCGTCATCGACAGCGGCATGTACCACTGCCTCGACGACGACGGCAAGCGCGCCTACCTGGCCGCGCTGCAGCGGGCAACCCGGCCGGGTGCGCGGCTGCTGCTCGGCTGTTTCTCCGACGCCAACCCCGTCGACGACGAATTCCCGCGCCCGGTGGTCTCCGAGCAGACGCTGCGCGAGACGCTCGCCGGCGCCGGCTGGGACATCACGTCGCTGGAGCCGGCGACCGTGCGCCCCGTGGACCTGCCCGAAATGGCGTTCTGGCTGGTGCAAGCCGAGCGCCGCTGACTGCGCTGGCTAACCTTGGGCGGGTGAACCTCGACGGTAACCGGGCACCGATCCGCGAAGCGGTCGACGCGGGGCTGTTGTCGGGCGCGGTCACGCTGGTGTGGCGGGGCGACCGGATCCTGCAGGTCAACGAGATCGGCATGCGCGACGTGGACGCCGGGACGCCGATGCGGCGCGACACGGTGTTCCGGATCGCGTCGATGACCAAACCGGTGACGACGGCCGCGGCGATGACGCTGGTCGACGAGGGCAAGCTCGCGCTGGGCGATCCGATCGTGCGCTGGTTGCCGGAGTTCGAGCACATGCGCGTGCTGGCCGACCCGAACGGCCCGCTGGACAAGACCCGCCCGGCGCAGCGGCTGATCACCGTCGACGATCTGATGACACACCGCAGCGGCCTGGCGTACGCGTTCTCGATCACCGGCCCGCTGTCCGCGGCGTACATGCGGCTGCCGATGCGGCAGGGGTTCGACGTCTGGCTGAAGGAGCTGACCGCGCTGCCGCTGGTACACCAACCCGGTGAGCGGCTGACCTACAGTCACGCCACCGACGTGCTTGGCATCATCCTGTCGCGAATCGAGTGCAAGGAGCTGCACGAGGTGCTGGCCGAGCGGATCCTGGAGCCGCTCGGCACGACCGACACCGGCTTCTTCATCACGCCGGAGGCGCGGCAGCGCGCGGCGACGATGTACACGCTCGACGAGGACAACCGGCTTTCCCACGATGTGATGGGGCCGCCGCCGATCGCGCCGCCCGCGTTCTGCCAGGGCGGCGGCGGACTGTGGTCGACGGCCGACGACTACCTGCGGTTCGCGCGAATGCTGCTGGCCGACGGCGAAATCGACGGCACCCGGGTGCTCTCGCGCGAGTCGGTGCGGCTGATGCGAACCGATCGCCTGACCGCCGATCAGAAGCGCATGCCGTTCCTCGGGGCGCCGTACTGGGTGGGCCGCGGGTTCGGGCTGGGGCTATCGGTGGTGACCGACCCGGCCAAGTCCAGGCCGTTGTTCGGCCGCGGCGGGTTGGGCACGTTCGGTTGGCCCGGCGCATACGGCACCTGGTGGCAGGCCGACCCGAGCAGCGAGCTGATCCTGATCTATCTGATCCAGAACCACCCCACGGTCGCGCCGGACGCGGCCGCGATTGCCGGCAACACGTCGCAGGCCGCGCTGATGACCGCCTTGCCGAAGTTCGTGAGCCGCACCTACCGGGCGTTGGATTCCGCAGGCTGACCGATGCGTATGCCCTACCGGGCGGCCCGGGACCGGGTGGGCGATGGGCCCCCTCCAGCCGAGGGGGCCCATCTAGCGGGTCTTGCGGTTGTCCTATGATCCCCCGCTCGGACAATCGCTTGACCCACGTTCGCCGGCCGGCCGTCTTGGGTTGGCCGCAGGCGATTCGATGATGCCCTGCCGTTGCGGCGGTGGCATGAGTAGCCGACTACTCGAATTCGGTGGCGGTCGCGGTCAGAGCTCCTCGTCGCGCTTGACGCGACGGGTGATCGCGGGATGGCGGGGCCGCCGCAGCGAAATGTCGCTGCGCTGGTGCAGATCGGTGGAATCGCTGAGCGCGCGAACGACTGCCTGGGTGAGGCCCATGACCGCGGCCATCACCGGCAGCAGCGGCTTGGCCGCCGAGCGAAATGGGTTGAGCCGGTTGGCCTCGATGACGGTGTCGACGCGCTTGGCCACCAGGTAACGCTCGATCGCGTGGTACAGCCAGGCGCCCGCGCCAAGCGCGTAGATCGCCAGCGCCGCCGCGACGGCCGCCCATCCGAACGCGGCACACGCGACCGCGCCCAGCACGACCGACGCCGCCAGCACACTGGCGGCAACCACCCGAAGCTTCAGCGGGCTCATGACCCCTCTCCCGTCGCGACAGTGTGCCGGGGACTCGGCGAGACCGGCGGGTTCATCGAGCGAGAAAGCGCCCGGCCGAACTGCATGAGGCGCTCCATCTGGGCGAGCCCGCCGTCGTCCACCGACTTGTAGAAGCGAAACGACTCGCAGTACAGGTCGGTGTCGGTCGCCGACTTTTGATGACTGCGGGTAATCAGCTGCGTGTACAGGCGCAGCGTGACCTCCGACAGCCGCCGGGTGCCGTCGGCGAGCACATCGTATTCGGTGGTCAGGACCTGATCGGTGATCGTCGACAGCAGGATCGTCCGCACCGACGACTCGAGCACCCGGCGCGGATCCGGATCGTCGGTGCGTTGGTCGGTCGCCCGCCACACGATGAGCCGCAGGCCGTCGGTCAGCACCACTTCCTGCCAGAGCGCCTCACCCCATGTCTCGTTGGTGCTTCGCCGCGACATGATGAACGACCGGATCGCCGACAACTCCACCAAGCCGCGCAGGTGCACCAGCGCCACGTCGGGGTCGCGCAGATAAACCTTGGCGGCCTCCTCCGGGTTGGAGTACGGCGCCCAATCCTGCGGCGCGTCCACTATGACTCCGGCCCACGTCCACGCACCGCCGCGGCCGCCGCCCGGATCTGCGGTGTCACCAGCATGACCTGACCGAGCACGCCGTTGACGAATCCCGGCGACTCGTCGGTGGACAGCTTCTTGGCCAGCTCCACGGCTTCGTCGACCGCCACCGGCTCGGGCACGTCGTCGGCGTGCAACAGCTCCCAGACCGCCACCCGCAGGATGGCCCGGTCGACGGCGGGCAACCGCTCCAGTGTCCAGCCTTGCAGGTGCGCGGAGATCAGGTCGTCGATGTGCGCGGCGTGCTCGGTCACGCCACACGCGACGGTCACCGTGTACGGGTTCAGCGGTATCACGTCGGACTGCTTCTGCGCCAACGCATTTCGCGCGTGGGCCACCTCGGCAGCGGTCAACCCGCGGGCTTCGGCCTCGAACAGCAGATCGACGGCGCGCCTGCGGGCCTGGTGTCGGCCGCGCTCCGGTTTACGCTCAGGCATTGACCCGGCCGAGGTAGCTGCCGTCGCGGGTGTCGACCTTCAGCTTGTCGCCGGTGTTGATGAACAGGGGCACATTGATCTGGGCGCCCGTCTCCACGGTGGCCGGCTTGGTGCCGGCGCTGGACCGGTCGCCCTGCAGGCCGGGCTCGGTGTGGGTGACCGCCAGCTCGACGGTCACCGGCAGCTCAATGTAGAGCGGCGCGCCGTCGTGAAACGCCACCTGCACCGGCATGCCCTCGAGCAGGAAACGAGCGGCGTCGCCGACCAGCGACTCCGGCAGCGGGTGCTGCTCGTAGTCCTCGCTGTCCATGAACACGAAGTCCGAGCCGTCCCGATACAGAAAGGTGGTGTCGCGGCGGTCGACGGTCGCGGTGTCGACCTTCACCCCCGCGTTGAACGTCCTGTCCACGACCTTGCCCGACAGCACGTTCTTGAGCTTGGTGCGCACGAACGCCGGCCCCTTGCCGGGCTTGACATGCTGGAACTCGACGATCTGCCACAGCTGGCCGTCAATCTGCAGGACGAGACCGTTCTTGAAGTCGGCGGTGGTTGCCACGGTCGGTACAACTCCTAGAGGATCGCCAGTTCCTTCGGGAACCGGGTTAGCAATTCCGGGCTCTTGGGGCCCACGACCAGGGTGTCCTCGATGCGGACACCGCCGCGATCGGGCAAGTAGACACCGGGCTCGACGGTGACCGCGGAGCCAGAAAGAAGTGTACCGACGGCCTTGGCATTGATCCCGGGCGCTTCGTGGATCTGCAGGCCGACGCCGTGGCCCAGCCCGTGCCCGAAGTGATCGCCGTGCCCGGCGTCGGCGATGATCCGCCGTGACGCGGCGTCGATGTCGCTGAGCGACACCCCGGGTGCCAGCGCCTCGCGGCCGGCGCGCTGCGCGGTCGCGACGAGCTGGTAGAGGTCGAGCTGCCACTGCGCGGCGGCTCCGAGCACGAAGGTGCGCGTCATGTCGGAGTGGTAGCCGCCGACCTCGGCGCCGAAGTCCAGCTTGACGAAGTCACCGGCCTTCAGTTCGCTGTCGGTCGGCCGATGGTGCGGGATCGCGGAGTTCGGCCCGGCCGCCACGATCGTCTCGAACGACACGCCGTCGGCGCCGTGGTCATACATCAGCGCCTCCAGCTCGCGGCCCACCTGCCGTTCGGTTCGGCCGGGCCGCAGGCCGCCGCGCCGGATCAGATCCGTCAGCGCCGCGTCGGCGATCTCGCACGCCAGCCGCAGCAGCGCTGTCTCGCCGTCGTCCTTGACCTCGCGCAGCGCCTCGACGCTGCCGGACGCGCGCACCAGCTCGGTGTCGCCGGCCGCCTTCGCGAGCGCGTCGTAACCGTCGACGGTGACCACGTGGCTCTCGAAGCCCAGTCGCGCGACGCCGTCGGCGGCGGCCAGCCCAACCAAGTGCGGGCCGACCGCCCGCTCGATGCTGACCTGCAGATCGGGGGCCTGCCGCGCGGCCTGGGTACGGTACCGACCGTCGGTGGCCAGCCGGCTGCGGGCGTCGTCGTCCGCGTAGACCAGCAGCGCGCCGTTGGAGCCGGAAAAGCCCGCCAGATAACGCACGTTGAACAGGTCGGTGACCAGCATCGCGTCGAGCTGGTCGGCCCGCAGCCGGGCCCGCAGCCGGTCGCGACGCTGGGAATGTGTCACGACGGTTGACGCTACTCGCTACAGTCATGGCCCATGAGGTCATGGTTGCTGCGGGGATTGGCGTTTACGGTCGCGATGGTGGCCGTGCGGCTGCTGCAGGGCGCGATGATCAACACCTGGGAAACGCAGGCGCTTCTGATCAGCGTGTTCTTGCTGGTGCTCTATGCGCTCGCCGCACTGATTTGGGGTTTCTTCGACGGCCGCGCGGACGCCGCCAGCGAGCCCGATCCCGACCGCCGCGCCGACCTGGCGATGACGTGGCTGGTGGCCGGCGTGGTCGCCGGCGTGCTCAGCGGCGCCATCACCTGGTTCATCGCGCTGTTCTTCAAGGGCCTCTATGTCCAGGGGCTGCTCAACGAGGTGACCACCGTCGCGGCGTTCACCGCGCTGCTGACCTTCGTCATGGCGGTCATCGGGGTTTCCGTCGGCCGGTGGATCACCGACCGCCAGGCCGAACGCCGCGGCGAGACGGTCGGCCGGCACCGCAGCGACGACGAAAACCCCGACACCGACGTGTTCGCCGCGGTCGGCGGCGGGCGGGCGGGCCACGAAGCGGCCGAGGAGGAGGCGACTCGACCGGCCGGTAGCCAGCCCGCACCCGAGTCGGAACCGAGGACCGCGCCGCAGCGGATTCAGTCCGAACGCCGGGAGGGCTCCGGCGGCGAGTCGGGCTCCGGCGGCGAGTCGCGCTCCGGCGGCGAGTCGGGTTCCGGCGGCGAGTCGCGCTCCGGCGGCGAGTCGGCCAGGTAGCGAAGCGCCAGCAGATAGCCCTGCACCCCCAGGCCGACGATCACGCCGGTGGCCACCGCGCTGACATACGAGCGGTGCCGAAACTCCTCGCGGCGGTAGACATTCGAGATGTGCACCTCGATGAGAGGTGCCTTCAACTCCGCACACGCGTCGCGAAGCGCCACCGATGTGTGGGTGAGCCCGCCCGCGTTGAGCACCACCGGTTCACCCGCGTCGGCGGCCTGGTGAATCCAGTCCAGCAGCTCGGACTCGCTATCACTTTGCCGCACAACGGCTTTCAAACCCAGCTCGGTGGCGGTTTGCTCGATCAGCCCGGCCAGGTCGTCATGAGTGGTGCTGCCGTACACGGCCGGTTCGCGCAGGCCGAGCCGACCCAGATTGGGCCCGTTGATCACCTGCACGGTGATCATCCGCGGTCCGCCGGCGCTTCTCGCGCGCCCGCGGCGACCTCGCTGTAGGCCGCCGCCAGCAACGACGGATCCGGGCCTTCCAGCCGCGCCGGCTTGGCCAGCCCGTCGAGCACCACGAACCGCAGCACCCCGGCACGCGTCTTCTTGTCGCCCGACATGTATTCGATCAGTTGCGGCAACGCGTCTGGGTCGTAGGTGACGGGGAGCCCCAGCGACGTCAGAATCGCCCGATGCCGGTCGGCGGTGACATCGTCGAGCCGGCCGGTCAGCCGGCCCAGCTCGGCGGCGAACACCAGTCCCACCGACACCGCCGCGCCGTGCCGCCACCGGTAACGCTCGCGACGTTCGATCGCGTGGGCCAACGTGTGGCCATAGTTGAGGATTTCGCGCAGTTGCGACTCCCTTTCGTCGGCGGCGACCACCTCGGCCTTGACCGCGACCGCGCGCCGGATCAGCTCGGGCAGCACGGTGCCGGCGGGGTCGGTCGCGGTCTGCGGATCTTTTTCGATCAGGTCGAGGATCACCGGGTCGGCAATGAAGCCGGCCTTCACGATTTCGGCCATGCCGGCGACGATCTCGTTGCGCGGCAAGGTTTCCAGCGTGGCGAGGTCGACGAGCACGGCCTTGGGTTGATGGAATGCGCCGACGAGGTTCTTGCCTGCCTCGGTGTTGATGCCGGTCTTGCCGCCGATCGCCGCGTCGACCATGCCGAGCAGCGTGGTCGGCACGTGGATGATCGCAACGCCGCGCAGCCATGTCGCCGCGGCGAAGCCTGCGACGTCGGCGGCCGCGCCGCCGCCGAGGCTGACCAGTACATCGCGGCGGCCAACGCCGATGCGGCCAAGCACTTCCCAGATGAAGCCCACCACCGGCAGCTCCTTGCCGGCCTCGGCGTCGGGAATTTCGATGCGATGCGCGTCAATTCCCTTTTCGGACAGGCGGTTTCGGATTTCCTCCGCGGTGGCCGACAGCACGGGCTGATGCAGTATCGCAACCTTGTGTGTGCCGTCGAGCATGCGGCAGAGCTCGCCGAGCAGCCCGCGGCCGATGATTACCGGATACGGCGGATTGACCAGGACGTCGATGGTCACCGGGTCACTCATCGGTGTGCTCCGTCGTGCGGCAGGCCAATGCCGCCGGGCTTGGCGGCGGCCCGTCATCGGATGCGCTGGGCGCCAACGAGATCGGCGGCCTGCGCCACGCCGACCGCCGCCGGCGCCTGGATTTGGGCGGGGGCTGGTTTTCCAGCTTGGCCACGATGTAGCGGACCACCGCGCCGGGATTGCGGCGGTTGGTGTTGACCCTGATCGTCGCGACCCGGCGGTACAGCGGAGCCCGCGCCGACATCAGCGCTTTGAACTTCTCGGCACGGTCGCCGTCGGCCAGCAGCGGGCGCACGGTGCTGCCGCTGGTGCGGCGCACCCCCTCGGCGGCGGTGATCTCCAGGTAGATGACGGTGTGGCCGTCCAGCGCGTCGCACACCCCCTTGGACGTCACCGCGCCGCCCCCGAGCGACAGCACGCCGTTGTGTTCGGCGAGCGCGGCCCGCACGACGTCCTCTTCGATGCGGCGAAACTCCTGCTCGCCGTCGGTGGCGAAGATGTCGGCGATGGTGCGGCCGGTCTGCTGCTCGATCGCGACGTCGGTGTCCAGCAGCGTGGTGTCCAACGCCTTGGCCAGCCGACGGCCGATCGTCGACTTGCCGGATCCCGGCAGGCCGACCAGCACAGCCTTCGGCGCCATCTATCCGGACGCCCTGGCGATATCGTGCGACTCGCGCGCCGCCACCGCACGCAGGTAGGAGGCGATGTTGGCGTGGGTCTCGGCCAGCGAGTCGCCGCCGAACTTCTCCCGCACCGCACGCGCGAGCACCAGCGCCACCATGGTCTCGGCCACCACACCGGCGGCGGGAACCGCGCACACGTCGGACCGCTGATTGATCGCGACGGCCTCGTCGCCAGTGGCCATGTCGACGGTGGCCAGCGCCCGCGGCACCGTCGAGATCGGCTTCATCGCCGCGCGCACGCGCAGCGGCTGGCCGTTGGTCATGCCGCCCTCGAGGCCGCCGGCGCGGTTCGTCGACCGCAGCACGCCGCCGGGCCCCGGATACATCTCGTCGTGGGCGACGCTGCCGCGGCGGCGGGCGGTCTCGAACCCGTCGCCGATCTCGACACCCTTGATCGCCTGAATACCCATCACCGCGCCCGCCAGCTGACTGTCGAGCCGGTTGTCGCCGCTGGTGAACGAGCCGAGCCCGATCGGAAGGCCGAGCGCGACCACCTCGATGACGCCGCCGAGGGTGTCGCCGTCCTTCTTGGCGGCCTCAATCTCGGCGATCATCGCTTCTTCGGCGGCCTTGTCGTAGGCGCGAACCGGGCTGGCGTCGATCGCGGCCAGGTCCGACGCGTGCGGCGGCGGGCCGTCGTACGGCTGGGCCGCGCCGATCGAGATGACATGCGACACCACCTCGACGCCGAGCGCCTGACGCAGGAACTCCCGAGCGACCGTGCCGACGGCCACCCGCGCCGCGGTTTCGCGGGCGCTGGCTCGCTCCAGCACCGGGCGGGCGTCGTCGAAGCCGTACTTCAGCATGCCGGCATAGTCGGCGTGGCCGGGCCGCGGCCGGGTCAGCGGCGCGTTGCGGGCGACACTCTCCAGCTCAGCGGGGTCGACCGGGTCGGCGGCCATCACGGTTTCCCACTTCGGCCATTCGGAGTTGCCGATCTCGATCGCGATCGGTCCGCCGAGCGTGCTGCCGTGCCGCACGCCGGCCAGCATCGTCACCTGGTCGGCTTCGAACTTCATCCGGGCGCCGCGGCCGTAGCCGAGGCGGCGGCGGGCCAGCTGCGCGCCGATGTCGGCGGACGTGACGCGGACACCGGCGACCATGCCTTCCAGCACGGCCACCAGCGCGCGACCGTGTGACTCGCCCGCCGTGGTCCATCGCAACACGCGTCCCATCTTCCCACGTCGGGCTGGTGGCCTCGGCACACCGCAGCTTTGCGCCGTTTCGGGGCGGTTCTGGGGCGGTCCAGGCGCGGTTCGGTCACTCGGTTCGGCCCGCGGTTCGGGCGCGGTTCCGGGAGTTCAGCGCCCAATCTCGCGCCGACCCGGCATTAAACGGATTGAAAGCACGGCGTCACGCGTCGGAAACACGGCCGGATCAGCGTGGTGGCCATGGATTCAAGATCCGCTCTGACGCTGAGCATCGGCGTACTCGGCGGCGTGGCGGTGGTGTTGACCGCCGAGGTGATCACCGTCCCGATCTGGGTGGTCTTCCTGTCGTGGGCCTCGCTGTTCTTCGTCGGCGGCGGCATCGTCGGCTGGGTGCGCTCACTGTCCAGCAACCTCGTCGGCGTGATCATCGCCACGGCGAGCCTGTACGCCGCGCATCTGATGGGAGCCAGCCTGTGGGTGACGGCCTTGGCGGTGGGCGTCGGCAGCGCGGTGATGGTGCTGGTTTCGGTGGTGCCGTTGTTGTCGACGACGCCCGCGGTGGTCGTCGGGTTCGCCAGCACCGTGTCGACCGTCGCCGGCACCGGCAACGCCATCACGGTGACCACGATCTCGCACCCCGGGCTCGTCGCGGCCGTGGCGTGCCTGCTGGGCGCGTCGTTCGGCCTATTGTCGGAATACCTGGCGAAGGTGCTGACCCGTCAGCCAGCGGGTGAACCGGAAACATCGGCGGAAGGCAGTCCGGCGTAATGAAATTGCAGCACTATCTCGGTGGCCTCGACGGACTGCCGGAACCGCTGAACCTCGAAAAGCGAGTGTTTGTCCAGGAGTGGGAGAAGCGGATCTTCGGCATCCACGTCGCGATGATGGGGCTTTCGAACCACTTGGATTCGGCCTTGCCGCGGTACCCGATTTCCGAGGTGCCGACCGCGTTCAAGGATGAGTGGACGTGGGCGGATTTGCGCACGGGCGCCGAAGCGATGAACCCGTTCGACTACTTCAAGTTCCGCTACTACGAGAAATGGCTAGGCGGCATCACGCAGTTCTTCATCGACAAGGGCTACATCAGCCAAGACGAGTTGACCAAACGCACAAAACAACTCGACGGCGAGCAGACACCGGCCGCTGACCCGATTCCCGCCATCGACGAGCAGGTCCTCGAATATCTGCACAAGGGTGACAGCCCGCGCCGCGACGTCGCGCACGCCAAGTTCGCGGTCGGCGACAAGGTCCGGATCACCAACGTCCCGGCCGGCGCGCATACTCGACTGCCCGGATACCTGCGCGCCCGGATCGGCACGGTGCAACGGGTTTTCGAGGGTGATTACGCCTACTTCCGCCACACCGGCGACGGCATCGGCGATCCGATGCCGATCTACATCGTCGAGTTCCCGCCTGCCGAACTGTGGGGCGAGCGCGCCGAGCCGGGCCCGGAGACGATTTACGCCGAACTGTTCGAGGCATATTTGGAGGCAGTCGCATGAGCGGCCAGTTCGCCTATCCCCCAGACCGCGAACAGTCGAGCGCCGCGAAGGTCGCCGCACTCGAATCGCTGTTGATCGAAAAGGGCGTGATCAGCGGCCAGACCGTGGACAAGGTGCTGGCCTACTTCGAGTCCGAGATGACACCGCTGAACGGCAAGAAGATCGTCGTAAAGGCCTGGACGGACCCGGCTTTCGCGCAACGCGTCGTCGTCGACACCCCGGCCGCGATTGCCGAACTCGACCTTCCGGAGGGCATGGCCGGGGCCGAGGGTGAGCACCTCCAGGCCGTCGCGAATGAGCCCGGCGTGCACAACCTCATCATCTGCACGCTCTGCTCATGTTTTCCGTGGCCGGTGCTGGGTCTGCCGCCGTACTGGTACAAGGATCCGGTATTCCGGGCCCGCGCGGCGCGCGAGCCGCGCAAGGTGCTGCGCGAAGTGGGCGTGGACCTACCCGAGGACACCGAGATCAAAGTGTGGGACAGCAGCGGTCATTCTCGGTGGTTCGTGATTCCCGAACGTCCCTCCGGCACAGCGGGTTTCACCGAAGACGCGCTGATGAACCTGGTGACGACGGAATCGATGATGGGCGTCGCGCTGGCCGGACCCGTGTCATGAAACTGCACGAAGCGTGCACAACCGATCAGGCGGCGCCCCAGTTCGACGCCGAGTGGCAGCGCCGCGCGTTCGGCCTGGCCGTCGCGCTGTCGGAGTTCGGCCACTACACCTGGGACGACTTCCAGGCGAGCCTCATTGCCGCGATTGCGTCATGGGAAGGCGCGCCGGAATCGGCGCGGGGCCAGTGGCAGTACTACGACCACTGGGTCGCCGCGCTGGAGAACGTGATCGCCGACCACCACCTGCTGACGGCCCCGCCGAAACTGAACGGCGACGGGCACGGCTGACACCACCATCGGGGTACGCACCGATGCGCGCTCACTTGCCGGTGCCGCGTGGGTCTTCTGGCCGCACAACCAGCCCAACCACAAATAGCCCCGACGAGGACCACACCGTTTTGCCGGCGAGCTAGGGTGACCCCAACGCCGCACGCATCGCCGCTTTCGGCGCCGGTTGCCCGGTGAACAGCTCCACCTGCGCGAACGCCTGATGCAGCAACAGCTCCAGCCCGCCGATCACCGTCCCGCCCGCGGCGGTCACGGCGGCGGCAAGCGGTGTCGGCCAGGGATCGTAGATCGCGTCGAGCAGCAGACGCGCACGCGCGAACGTGGCCACGTACGCCGCGGCCGCATCCGCCGGGATCGTGCTGACCACCGCGCCGGCGCCGGCCACCTCGTCGGGCAGGGAGGGGCTGCCGAAGTCGAGCCACTGCGCTTCGATGCCCACTTCCGAGCCCAGCTCCACCAACGGCGCGGCCTTACCGCGATCGCGTGCGACCACGGTCACCGACGAAACACCAAGCCGGGCGAGGGCGACGACCGCGGCCCGGGCCGTGCCGCCCGAGCCGATCACGATCGCAGCGTCGGCCACCGAACCCAACGCACCCGCCACACCGTCGACGTCGGTGTTGTCCGCCCGCCAACCATCGGCGGTATGCACCAAGGTGTTTGCCGACCCGACGAGCCGTGCGCGCGGCGTGCGTTCGTCGGCGATGCGTAGGGCCGCGAACTTGCCCGGCATCGTGACCGACACGCCAACCCACTCGGGACCGAAACCGGCTACCACGGTGGGCAATTGCTCGGCGGTGCATTCGATCCGGTGGTAAGTCCACCGGTTCAGGCCCAAAGCCCGGTAGGCGGCCAGGTGCAGCTGCGGTGACCGCGAATGGGCAATCGGCGAACCCAGCACCGCCGCGCGACGCGGCCCGGAGTCCATCCCCCCGTCGGTGCGCTGCTGGCCGCCCAACTTACCGTGCGCTGTCGAGGACACCGTTGTGCTTGGCCAGCTCGATGTTCGCCAGGTGTTCCTGGTAGTCCTTGGTGAACAGCGTGGTGCCCTGCATGTCGACGGTGACGAAGTACAGCCAGTCGCCGGGCTGCGGGTGCTCGGCGGCCGAAAGCGCCGGCGCCCCCGGCGAGCCGATCGGCGTGGCCGGAAGTCCGTCCAGCACATAGGTATTCCACGGCGTGTTGCTGGCCCGATCGGCGTCGCTGGTCGCCACCTCGATGCGGTCCAGCGGATAGTTCACCGTCGAATCGAATTCCAGTTTCTGGTGCACATGCAGCCGGTTGTAGATGACCCGTGCGACCTTGTCGAAGTCGGCGGGCTTGGATTCACGCTGCACCAGCGAGGCCACGGTCAGGATCTGATACGGCGTCATGCCCAACGCCTGGGAGGTGTTCAGCAGACCGTCCTGGCCGTATTGGTTGGCGCTGCCGCCGATCAGCTGCGAGAGGATTTCCCGCGGCGTGGCCGACGGATCGATGTCCCAGGTGCGCGGCGCGATCAGTCCCTCGATCCGGCGATGGTCGCCGTTCATCGTGGTGACCTGCCTGAGCGCCCAATCCGGCACGGCGAGGTTGGCGGGGTCGTCGGTTGCGGCCACCTGGCGCAGCTCCGAAACCGGCACGCAGCGCCGCTCCCCGTCGAGCAGCACGCAGGTCGCCCGGGAGATCAGGCTGAAGATTCCCTCGGTGACCGCATTGGACTTGATGTCCTGGACGTCGTCGAGCTGTCGCCCCTCCGGGATCACCAGCTTGCCCACTCGGTTCTGCGGGTCGACGAGCCGCTTGACCGCGTCGGACGCCGGTATCTCGGTGCGAATCTTGTAGTACCCGGGCTGGATCGATGACATCGACGAGTTGCCATGTGCCGCATCGACAAACGCGCGGACCGTGGCGACCACCTGATGCTCGTGCAGCGTCTGGCCAATCGCGGTGGTCGAGTCGCCAGTGTGGATCTGGATCACCAGGTCGCGTTTGCCTGGGCCGCTGTAATCGCCGCCGCCGAACACGCCGTGCCACAGCCTGGACCCGAGGAACACCGCGCCGACCAGCACGACGATCAGCACGGCAAGCGAGGTCATGCCGACCAGTTGACGACGCCTGCGGTTGCGCTGCGCGCGCACTCGCTGAGCGCGGGACATCCCGCGCCGGGGCGGTCCAACCGCCACCGGCTGGGCGCGGTCGCGATCGCGGTGGCTAGCCACGGGTCACCCCGCGACGCTGGTCGAGCCAGCCCTGCAGAATCGCGACCGCCGCGGCCTGGTCGATCACCGCGCGCTGACCCTTCGCGGGTATCCCGGCGTCGCGCAGCGACCGTTGCGCGCTGACGGTGGTCAACCGCTCGTCGGCCAGACGCACCGGTATCGGTGCGATTCGGTCGGCCAACCGATCGGCCAACTCGATCGCATCCTCGGCGGCCGGCCCGGTTCGGTCGGCGAGCGTACGTGGCAGTCCGACAACGACTTCGACGGCCTGCAGCTCGTCGACCAGCTCGGCAAGGCGGCGCAGATGCTTACCGGAGCGGTCGCGGCGCACGGTCGCGACCGGCGTGGCCAGGACGCCGTCCGGATCGCTTGATGCCACCCCGATCCGCACGCTGCCGACGTCGATGCCCAGTCGGCGGCCACGTCCTGGATCGTCGCCGCCGGGCCGGTCCGGCAAGCGGTCCTTTCGGTAAGCCACGCAGCTAGCTCCGCGCGACTTCTGCTCGCAGCGCCGACAGTGCCGTGTCGATGCCATCGGGGTTCGTGCCGGAGCCCTGCGCCAGATCGGCCTTGCCGCCGCCGCGTCCGTCGACTGCCGCGCCGAGCTGCTTGATCAGCTCGTTGGCGCGCAAGCCCAAGTCCTGTGCCGCGGCGTTGGCCGCGACCACAAACGGCACCGTGTCGTTCTCGCCCTCGGCGATCAGCGCGACCACTGCCGGCTCTGAGCCCAGCCGACCGCGGATGTCACCCGCCAGGCTTCGTAGCTGCGCGCCCGTCGTCTCCCCCGACATTCGCTGAGCCACGAATCGGACCCTACCGATCTGTTCGGCCCCGGCGACAGCGTTAGCCGCCGCGGCCCTGGCCGCGGCCTGCCGTGACCGCTCGAGCTCCTTCTCGGCGGCCTTCAGCCGCTCGACCAGGGTGGCGACCCGAGCGGGCACCTCCTCGGACGGCACCTTCAGCGACGCCGCGAGGCCCGCCAGCAGCGCCCGCTCCTTAGCCAGGTACTTGAACGAGTCCAGCCCGACATAGGCCTCGACCCGGCGCACACCCGATCCGACCGACTGCTCGCCGAGGATCGTCACCGGGCCGACCTGTGCCGAGTTGTGCACATGGGTGCCGCCGCACAGCTCGAGCGAGAACGGCCCACCGATCTCAACGACCCGGACCTCATCGGGGTATTGCTCGCCGAACAATGCCATTGCGCCCATCGCCTTCGCCTTGTCGAGCTCGGTGATGAAGTCGTGCACCTGGTAGTCGGCCTCCACGGCCTCGTTGGTGACCTCTTCAATCTGGGTGCGCTGGCCTTCATCGAGCGCGCCTTGCCATCGGAAGTCGAACCGCAGATATCCGGGCCGGTTCAGCGACCCCGCCTGAACTGCGTTGGGGCCCAGTACTTGTCGCAGCGCGGCGTGCACAAGGTGGGTGCCGGTGTGGCCCTGCGTGGCACCGTGGCGCCACCGCGGATCAACGGCGGCTACCACGGTGTCGCCCTCGACGAACTCGCCGGACTCGACGTTGACGCGATGACTGAAAAGCGTCTTGGCGATCTTCTGCACGTCGGTGATTGCGGCCTTCGCCGCGCCCCCGGCGCCGGTACCGGTGATCGTGCCGGCGTCGGCGAGCTGGCCGCCGGATTCGGCGTACAACGGGGTGCGGTCCAGGATCAGCTCCACGCGCTCGGGCGCCGCCCCGGATCCGTTCGGGCTGTGCGCGACGACCGGCACCCGCCTGCCGTCGACGAAGATGCCGAGAATCTTTGCCTCGGAGGTCAACTCGTTGAAGCCGGTGAACTCTGTCGGCCCCGTGTCGATCAGCTCGCGGTATGCCGACAGGTCGGCGTGAGCCTGCTTGCGGGCGGCCGCGTCGGCCTTGGCGCGCTGGCGCTGCTCGGCCATCAGCGCCCGGAAACCCTCCTCGTCGACGGAAAGTCCGGCCTCCGAGGCCATTTCCAGCGTCAGATCGATCGGGAAACCGTACGTGTCGTGCAAAGCGAACGCGTCCGAGCCGCTGAGCACCGTGTTGCCGGACGCCTTGGTGGCGCTGGCAGCCTCCTCGAACAGCCGCGAGCCCGACGCCAGCGTGCGGTTGAACGCGGTCTCTTCGGCCACCGCGATCCGGTTGATCCGCTCGAAGTCGGTAACCAGTTCGGGATATGACGGGCCCATCGCGTCACGCACGGTAGCCATCAAGTCGCCGACGATCGGCCCATCGATGCCGAGCAGTTTCGCCGCGCGGACGATGCGACGCAGCAGCCGCCGCAGCACGTAGCCGCGACCGTCGTTGCCGGGGCTCACGCCGTCGGCGATCAGGATGGCCGCGGTGCGGCTGTGGTCGGCAATGATGCGGTACCGGACATCGTCGTCGTGATTGCCGACGTCGTAGCCGCGCGGCGCACGCGCGGCCACCATATCGATGACCGGGCGCAGCAGATCGGTCTCGTAGACGTTGTGCACGCCCTGCAGCACGAACGCCACCCGCTCGACGCCCATCCCGGTGTCAATGTTCTTGCGCGGCAGCGGGCCCAGGATCTCGTAACCCTCTTTGGCGGGACCCTCGCCGCGGATGTTCTGCATGAACACCAGGTTCCACAGCTCGATGTAGCGGTCCTCATTGGCGATCGGCCCGCCGGCGGCGCCGAATTCGGGGCCGCGGTCGTAATAGATCTCCGACGACGGGCCGCACGGGCCCGGAATGCCCATCGACCAGTAGTTGTCGGCCATTCCGCGACGCTGGATGCGTTCCTCGGGCAGGCCGGCCACCTCCTGCCACAGCTGTGCGGCTTCGTCGTCGTCCAGGTAGACGGTGGCCCACAGCCTTTCGGGATCCAAACCGTAGCCGCCGTCTTCGATCGGATTTGTCAGCAGAGTCCAAGCCAGCTCAATGGCGCGGCGCTTGAAGTAGTCGCCGAACGAGAAGTTGCCGGCCATTTGGAAAAACGTGTTGTGCCGGGTGGTGATGCCGACCTCGTCGATATCCGGCGTGCGGATGCATTTCTGGATGCTGGTGGCCGTCGAGTAGGGCGGCGTGCGCTGGCCGAGGAAATACGGCACGAACTGCACCATGCCGGCGTTGACGAACAGCAAGTTCGGGTCGTCAAGGATCACCGAGGCGCTGGGCACTTCGGTGTGGCCTGCCTTTACGAAGTGATCCAGGAAGCGTTTCCTGATCTCATGTGTCTGCACAGTGCTGTCGCTGTTCTTGGTTAAGCGCGGCTTTCGACCGCCAATACATTACCGGTCCGTACTGGATCAACGATCCAGTCGACGCTGTGGTGCCGATCGCTAGCCGTCGACGAAACTCAACCGCACCTTCCGTTGTGGATTGTCGCGGTTCAGGTCGACCAAGACCACGCTTTGCCAGGTGCCCAGTAGCGGCTCACCGTCGGCTACCGGCACGGTCACCGAGGGCGAGACGATCGCGGGCAGCACGTGATCCGCCCCGTGACCCGGCGAACCGTGCTGGTGGCGGTAGCGGTCATCGCGAGGCAGCAGCCGTTCCAGCGTGTCGACGAGGTCGTCGTCGGAGCCGGAGCCGGTCTCGATGATCGCCAAACCGGCCGTCGCGTGCGGCACGAACACGTTGAGCAGGCCGTCGCCGTGGGTTGTGCAGAACTTGCGCACCGCGTCGGTCAGGTCGACAATCCGCCGGCGCGAGGTGTCGATGTCGAGCACGTCGGAGTCCATGTCTCGATGGTACGGATCGTTACCGTCGGTAACTTTGCCGGATCGGCATCGGGTACAAGATCAACGGCGCAAGGTGGTCGGTGGACCGGTGGCGCCACCGGGGCGCCGCCCCGAAGAAGAGGGGGTGGACCGTGCACGCACGTTCTACCACTGTGCAGGGACAATCCTCGTCAATCGACGCCGGGATTGCGCATATCCGCGACGAGACCATGCCGGCGCTGCAGGCCATGGACGGATGCATCGGCCTATCGGCACTGGTCGATCGCGCATCCGGCCGCTGCATCATCACCACCGCCTGGGAGACCGAGGAGGCGATGCGCGCGAGCGCGGAAAAGGCCAGCCAGCTGCGCGACCGTGCCGCGCAGCAATTGCAGGGCAGTGTGGAGAAGGTCGAAGAGTGGGAGATCGCGGTGCTGCATCGCGACCACGGCTCGGCTGATGGTGCCTGCGCGCGGGTCACGTGGGTAAGGGGCGATCCGGCCCAGATGGACGGCAACATCGAGTACTACAAGACTTCCGTCCTGCCCGAGATCGAAAACCTGGAAGGTTTCTGCAGTGCCAGCCTTCTGGTCGACCGCGCCTCCGGGCGTTCGGTGTCCTCGGTGTTGTTCGACAGCCGCGAAGCGATGGAGCGAAACCGCGAGCAGTCAGCGACTCTCAAGCGCGAGAAGATTCGCGAAGCGGGCGTCGAGGAGCTCGACGAGCGCGAGTTTGAGTTGGCGCTGGCACATCTGCGGGTGCCCGAGCTGACCTGACCTCCGTGCCGCTTCGGCGCGCTCAGGGCACGCCCCGGGGCCGGTCAGCCCGCCGAAGCGGCCGCCTCCGCCAGACGCGCGCAGTGCGCGGTCGTGGCGCCGAACGTCGTCTCCAGGCGCTTGCCCATCAGACGTGCGGCCACACCGGCCAGCGGACCGCTGAACGTCGCACGCTCGGTCAAACATGTGCCTACCTCGGCGGCCTCGATGACGTGCTCAATGGTCGTGGTCAGCCCGGGCGCCTTCGCCACGCCGATCCACAGCCTGGGCGGTTCGACTCGGGTGACGGCCGTCGTCAACGGCGGGTAGCCCTTCACCGTTGTCGTTATCTTCGCGCCGATACCGAACGGCCGGTCGATCGTCGCGGCCTTGATGACGTCACCCCGCCATCCGCTGGGGTTAGTCCAAACGGCCCAAACCGTTTCGGCCGGTGCAGCACACGGCGACGAACCCGCGATGGACGGACCCGCGGTGCTCATGCGGACGATCCTCGCATTCCCGTCGGGTGGCCACACCAGAACTGACGCGCGCGTTTATTCAGCGTGCCCGCAGGGTATGTGATCGCCAGCCACATCCCAATTGGGAGGAATTATGACTATCACTGGCATCTTCAGCGCAATCCTCATCGGCCTTTTGGTTGGTGCGCTCGGCCGTCTGGTCGTTCCTGGCCGACAGCACATCCCGGTCTGGCTGACGATCCTGGTGGGTATCGGCGCCGCGTTTCTTGGCACCGCGCTGGCGCGCGCCATGGGAATTCCAACCGATACCAGGGGCATCGATTGGATGGAATTGCTGGTACAGGTCGTGATAGCGGCGTTGGGTGTTGCGCTGGTGGCCGGCTTCTACGACCGCAGGCGCTCCGGCATTTTGCGGCGCTAGCCGGGTTTGGCGGCTGAGGGTCGCCGGTCTGCGGCGGCCTCTCACGCAATGACGGGCCGTCCGGCGCGCGGAATGGGGTGACCCTGCGCGGGCCGTGTCATCACGACAACCGATCGCCTGCAGTGCGTTACAGGCCTTGCAGCACCTTGTCGAGCCGCTCGTAGCCCTCGCGCATGCCGCCTTCCATGCCCGAGGACAGCAACGCGTCGCGGGCCTCGACGTTTGGGCAGATCGACCGGCCGCGGAGCCTGGTGCGCCCGCCCAGGTCTTCGAACCACATGAAGTCCAGGTTCACCATGTCGGGCGCCCCTTCGAACTCGAACGTCTGGATGACGAGCTCGTTCTCCCGAACCGTGTGGAAGACGCCGTTGAACCGGTACTGACCGCTCTCGTTCTGATGCAGGTAGCGGTAGCCACCGCCGGCGCGGAAATCCCAGCGCTCGATCTGCATGTCGATGCCGTGCGGTCCCAGCCACTGCTTGACCAAGTCGGGCTCGGCGTGCGCGCGAAAAACCGCGGCCACCGGAGCGTCGAACTCGCGGGTGAACTCCATCGCCAGGGTGTCGACGGGCGCGCGCAGGTTGAGCGGGTGTGTCATTGGTTGTCCTCCTTTTTCTCGGGTGTGTCGCGTTTCTGCGGTGTGTCCGGTGCGCCGAAGTCGTCCGGGGTGGTGATCGTCGCGAGCAGCGCGTCGAGTCGGCGGTAGTTGCGCTCGGCGGTGAGCCGGTAGCCGTCGATCCAGGCGGTCAGGGCCTCCAGCGCGGCCGCGTCGAGGTGCACCGGCCGGCGCTGGGCGTCGCGGCTGCGGGTGACCAAACCGGCGTGCTCGAGCACCTGGATGTGCTTGGAGACGGCCTGCTTGGTGATGTCGAACGGCGCTGCAAGCTCGTTGACGGTCGCGGGTCCGCGGGAGAGCCGCGCGACGATCGCCCGGCGCACCGAGTCGGCCAGCGCCAGGAATGCGCGGTCCAGCCGGGCGTCGCCCATGTCGGCCGCTTCGCCCATTAATCAACCTTTTCTTTGATCAACCTATTAGTTGATTAGCAATCTAGAGGGGCATGTGGCGACTGTCAAGGGTGCGTCAGCCTCGCTTCCTGCGGATGATCGCGCGCAGCCGGTCCAGGCGCCCGGCGATCTCGCGCTCGGCACCGTGGTCGGTGGGCCGGTAATAATCCACGCCGACCAGCTCGTCGGGTGGATACTGCTGTGGCACAACGCCATCCGGGTCGTCGTGGGAGTACTTGTACCCGACCGCGTTGCCGAGCCTGGTGGCGCCGGAATAGTGGCCGTCGCGCAGGTGGGCCGGAACCAGGCCGGCCTTGCCCGCTTTGATGTCGTTCATCGCGGCGCCGATGGCCGCGACCACCGCGTTGGACTTCGGCGCGGTGGCCAGGTGGATGGTCGCGTGCGCCAGGGTCAGCTGCGCCTCGGGCATGCCGATCAGCTGGACCGTCTGCGCGGCGGCGACCGCGGTCTGCAGCGCCGTCGGGTCGGCCATGCCGATGTCCTCGCTGGCCAGGATCATCAGGCGCCGCGCGACGAACCGCGGGTCCTCACCGGCGACGAGCATTCGCGCCAGGTAGTGCAGCGCGGCGTCGACATCTGAACCGCGCACCGATTTGATGAACGCGCTGATCACGTCGTAGTGCTGGTCGCCATCGCGGTCGTAGCGGACCGCCGCCTTGTCCAGCGACTGCTCGATGCTGGCGACCGTCACCGGTCCGTTGTCGGCGACGGTCTCGGCGGCGACCTCCAACGCGGTCAGCGCCCGCCGGGCGTCGCCGGCGGATAGCTGGACCAGCAGGTCGACGGCGTCGGGCTCGACGGGCATCTTGCCGCCGAGCCCGCGCTCGTCGTCGATGGCGCGCCGCACGACGGTTTCGACGTCCTCGGCGGTCAGCGGATGCAGCTGCAGGATCAGCGACCGCGACAGCAGCGGCGCGACGACCGAGAACGACGGGTTTTCAGTGGTGGCCGCGACCAGCAGCACCACCCGGTTCTCGACGGCGGCGAGCAGTGCGTCCTGCTGGGTCTTGGAGAAGCGGTGCACCTCGTCGATGAACAGGACGGTCTGCTGGCCGTGCGCGGCGGCGCGGCGGGCCGTCTCGATGACCGCGCGCACCTCCTTGACACCTGCCGACACCGCCGAGAGCGCCTCGAAGCGACGGCCGGTGGCCTGCGAGATCAGCGACGCGAGCGTGGTCTTGCCGGTGCCGGGCGGCCCGTACAGGATGACCGACGCGGCGCCGGATCCCTCGACCAGCCGGCGCAGCGGCGAGCCGGGCTTGAGCAGGTGCGACTGTCCGACCACTTCGTCGAGCGAGGCCGGGCGCATACGCACCGCCAACGGCGTCGTCACCCCCGCGCCGGCGCTGCGGTTGTCGGCGGCCGTGGCCCCGGTGCCGGGAAGGTCAAAGAGGCCGTCGGACATCGGAGCCGCAGGGCCGGACATCGGACACGTTTCAGGCATACCACGTCGGCCGGACATACGATCGCGGCTGTGCTGCTGAACCGGGCCACCGCCGCGGGCATTGCCGAGGGCAGCATCACGCTGGTGTTGCGACGATGGGACGCCGCGCGCGCCAAACCCGGCGGCACCCAGCGGACACCGGCCGGCACGATCCGCATCGACGACGTCACCGAGTATCCGGCCGACTACCGCGTCACCGCCGCGCAGGCCCGCGCGGCCGGTTATCCGGACACGCTGACCGCACAGCAGGAGCTGGATCGCCGGCCAGCCCGCCACACCTACGCGATCAAAGTGTCCTACCTGGCCCCCGACGAGCGGCCGGGGCTCGCGGCCGATGATCGGCTCAGCGACGACGATGTGGCGGGCATCGCGGCCCGGCTGGATCGCTGGGACGACGCGAGCGGCCCGCGATGGACGCGGGAGTACTTGCGGCTCATCGCCGCCAATGAGGCGGTCCGCGCGCCGGACCTGGCAGCCCGGGTCGGCTTGGACGTGCCGCGGTTCAAGCGGCGTGTGCGCCGGCTCAAGGGCCTCGGACTAACCCTCAGCCTCGACGTCGGGTATCGGCTTTCCCCGCGGGGTCGGGCATTCCTGCGGCTCGCCAAGTAGTCGCTACTGCGATCCGCCGACCTCGGCGCTACTGTCCGAGTCGGTGTAGATGATCCGCAGCGGCGGCACATCGGCATAGTCCCGGCCTTTCTCGACGCGGCCCGCAAGTGGCGTGGGCGGAGGATGATCATCGGCATGCCTACGACCGATCCGACGTTTTACCGCAGCCCCGACGCCGCCGTCGCCGCCGCGCCCGAGCAGCTCGCCTATGTGGCCGCTTTTGACCCGGCGGGCCGCGAAAATGATGCAATCGCGGTGGTCGACTGCGAGCCGGCGTCCTCGACGTACGGCGGCGTGGTCGGCTGGGCCGAGCTGCCGACGGCCGGCAACGAGCTGCACCACTTCGGGTGGAACGCGTGCTCGAGCGCGCTGTGCCACGAGGGTCACCACGAGCTGGAGCGGCGTTACTTGTTGGTGCCCGGCATTCGGTCGTCGAACACCTATGTCCTCGACGTCAAACCCGATCCCCGACGGCCGGCTCTCACCCACACCATCGAGGCCGCCGAGCTCGCGGCGAAGGCCGGATATTCGCGCCCGCATACCGTGCACTGCGGCCCGGGCGGCATCTTCATGTCGGCGCTGGGCGGCGCCAACGACGACGACGGCCCCGGCGGCGTCGCGCTGATCGATCACGACACGTTCGAGGTGATCGGGCGGTGGGAGCGCGATCGCGGTTCGCAGTTCTTCGCCTACGACATGTGGTGGCACCTGAACTACGACACCGTGATTACGTCGGAGTGGGCGACGCCGTCGATGATCGAAAACGGCCTCAACCCGGAAGACCTGCTCGGCCGCAAGTTCGGCCACCACCTGAACTTCTGGAGCCTGTCGGAGCGCAGGTTGACCCAGCGCGTCGACCTCGGAGACCAACACCAGATGGTGCTCGAGCTTCGTCCGGCGCACGACCCGACCATGGCGTTCGGGTTCGCCGGCGTGGTGATCAGCGTCGAGGACTTGTCCGCATCGGTCTGGTTGTGGCACAAGGACGGCGATGGCTGGTCGGTCGACAAGGTGATCACGATCCCGGCGGAGCCCGCCGACGCCGATGACCTGCCGCCGGCACTCAAGCCGTTCGGTGCGGTGCCGCCGCTGGTCTCCGACATCGACCTGTCCGTCGACGACCGTTTCTTGTACGTGTCCTGCTGGGGCACAGGCGAACTCAAGCAATACGACGTCAGCGACCCAGTGCACCCGCGAGAAACCGGTTCGGTTCGGCTCGGCGGGATCGTCCGACGAGCGCCGCACCCGGCGGTGCCGGACCTGCCACTGGGCGGCGGCCCGCAGATGGTCGAGATCAGCCGTGACGGCCGGCGGGTCTACGTCACGAACTCGCTGTATGCCGCATGGGACGAGGTGTTCTACCCCGACGGGGTCGGGGCATGGATGGCGAAGCTCGACGCGGACGTCTCGGCGGGCGGCCTGGTGCCCGACGATCGGTTCTTCCCGCGCGGCGACGACTTCCGCGGCCTGCGGGTGCACCAGGTGCGGCTGCAGGGCGGCGACGCGTCCAGCGACTCGTACTGCTTCACCAAATGATGTGACTTGGATCGCCGCGGCGTGGCCACGGAATTTGACCCACCGGTTGGTTGTTGAGTTGGTTGCATAATACAACGCTCAGCGGTGAGCAGGAGGTTCCTTACATGACCGCATTCGTAGGCCGCGACGCAGTGATCGTCGGCGCGGTTCGCACCCCGATCGGCAAGGGCAAGCCCAGCGGCGCCCTCTTCGGCGTCCATCCGACCGACCTGCTAGCGCACTCCCTGCGCACCCTGGTCGAGCGCACCGGCATCGATCCGAATCTCATCGACGACGTCATCGCCGGCGCCGTCACCCAGGCCGGCGATCAGGCTCTCAACATCGCCCGCAACGCCGTGCTCGGCGCCGGTTTGCCGGAAACCCTTCCGGCCACCACGATCGACCGGCAGTGCGGCAGCAGCCAGCAGGCCATCAGCTTCGCCGCGCAGGCGGTCATCTCCGGCGCCCAGGACATCGTCGTCGCCGCCGGCGTCGAGTCGATGTCGCGCGCCCCGATGGGCTCGAGCATCCTGCCCGGCACGAATCCGTTCGGCGAGGCCGTCGCGCAGCGCTACCCCGACGGCCTGGTGCCGCAGGGCATCAGCGCCGAGCTGATCGCCGCCAAGTGGGGCTTCTCCCGGCTGCAGCTCGACGACTTCTCGGCGGGTAGCCACGAGAAGGCGGCGCGGGCCACCAAGGACGGGCTGTTCGACAACGAGCTCGCCCCGATCGGAGGGCTGTTCACCGACGAGATCATCCGGCCCGGCACCACAATCGACACGCTCGCCGCGCTGAAGCCGGCGTTCTACGACGAGACGATGAAAGCCCGGTTCCCGCAAATCAATTGGGAGATCACCCCGGGCAACTCGTCGCCGCTGTCGGACGGCAGCGCCGCGGTGCTGGTCACCACAAGCGAGATCGCCAAGCGGCTCGGACTGCGCCCGTTGGCCCGCATCCACGCGACGACCGTGGTCGGCGACGACCCGATCTACATGCTGACCGGCATCATCCCGGCAACGGCGAAGGTGTTGCGGCGCGCCGGGCTGACTCTGGCCGACATCGACTTGTTCGAGGTCAACGAGGCGTTCGCGCCAGTTGTGCTGGCCTGGGCCAAGGACACCGGCGCGGACCTGGCGAAGACGAACGTCAACGGCGGCGCGATCGCGATCGGGCATCCGCTCGGCGCCAGCGGGGCACGCATCATGACCACGCTGGTCAATGCGCTCGAGCAGCGCGGCGGCCGATAC
>NZ_DASQVQ010000175.1:0-24097 GCF_035640695.1 Mycobacterium sp. | reverse complement strand
GGCGCCTGTGCTGGAGAAGGAGCACGACCGCCCCGCCAGCCTCGACCATCCGCGCGCACCCCGCCGCCCCAGAGGCATCCCCTACTTCGAGAAGTACGCCTGGCTGTTCATGCGGTTCTCCGGCGTCGCGCTGGTGCTCCTGGCGATCGGCCACCTGTTCATCGGGCTGATCTGGGACGGCGGCGTCTACCGCATCGACTTCAACTACGTCGCCCAGCGCTGGGCGTCGCCGTTCTGGCAGATCTGGGACATGGCGTTGCTGTGGCTGGCATTGGTGCACGGCGCCAACGGCATGCGGACCATTATCGGCGACTACGCCCGCAAGAACATCACCAAGTTCTACCTGAATTCGCTGTTGTTGCTGGCGACGGGATTCGCGTTGGTATTGGGCACATACGTACTGGTCACCTTCGACGCCAATATCTCTTAGGGGTGAGCGGGATGGTTTTGAAATGATCGCAGAACATCGCTACGACGTCGTCATCGTCGGTGCAGGCGGCGCGGGCATGCGCGCGGCGGTCGAGGCGGGTCCGCGGGTGCGTACCGCGGTGCTGACCAAGCTGTACCCGACGCGCAGCCACACCGGCGCGGCGCAGGGCGGCATGTGCGCGGCGCTGGCTAACGTCGAAGAGGACAACTGGGAGTGGCACACCTTCGACACCGTCAAGGGCGGCGACTACCTCGCCGATCAGGACGCCGTCGAGATCATGTGCAAGGAAGCCATCGACGCGGTGCTCGACCTCGAGAAGATGGGGATGCCGTTCAACCGCACCCCCGAGGGCCGCATCGACCAGCGCCGGTTCGGCGGCCACACCCGCGACCACGGAAAGGCACCGGTGCGCCGGGCCTGTTACGCCGCCGACCGCACCGGCCACATGATCCTGCAGACGCTCTATCAGAACTGCGTCAAGCACGACGTCGAGTTCTTCAACGAGTTCTACGCGCTCGACATCGCGATCACCGAGACGTCGTCCGGGCCGGTGGCCACCGGCGTGATCGCCTACGAGCTGGCCAGTGGCGACATCCACGTCTTCCACGCCAAGGCGATCGTCGTTGCCACCGGCGGATCTGGCCGGATGTACAAGACCACCTCCAACGCGCACACGTTGACGGGCGACGGCCTGGGTATCGTGTTTCGCAAGGGACTTCCGTTGGAGGACATGGAGTTTCACCAGTTCCATCCGACGGGCCTGGCCGGCCTGGGCATCCTGATCTCCGAGGCGGTGCGCGGCGAGGGCGGCCGCCTGCTCAACGGCGAGGGCGAGCGCTTCATGGAGCGGTATGCGCCGACGATCGTCGACCTGGCGCCGCGCGACATCGTCGCCCGGTCGATGGTGCGGGAAGTGCTCGAAGGCCGCGGCGCCGGCCCGCACAAGGACTACGTCTACATCGACGTGCGCCACCTCGGCGAGGAGGTGCTGGAGGCCAAGCTGCCCGACATCACCGAGTTCGCCCGCACCTACCTCGGCGTCGACCCGGTGAAGGAGCTGGTCCCGGTGTACCCGACCTGCCATTACGTGATGGGCGGCATCCCGACGACCGTGCACGGACAGGTGCTGCGCGACAACACCACCACGGTGCCGGGCTTGTACGCCGCCGGCGAGTGCGCGTGCGTGTCGGTGCACGGCGCAAACCGGCTGGGCACCAACTCGCTGCTGGACATCAATGTGTTCGGCCGCCGCGCCGGCATCGCCGCCGCCGAGTACGCCGAGCACCACGACTTCGTCGCGATGCCGCCCGAGCCGGCGTCGATGGTGGTCAACTGGGTCGGCGACATCCTCTCCGAGCACGGCAACGAGCGGGTCGCCGACATCCGCGGCGCACTGCAGCAGTCGATGGACAACAACGCGGCGGTGTTCCGCACCGAGGAAACGCTGAAGCAGGCGCTCACCGACATCCACGCGCTCAAGGAGCGGTACGCCCGAATCTCGGTGCACGACAAGGGAAAGCGCTACAACAGCGACCTGCTGGAGGCGATCGAACTGGGCTTCCTGCTCGAGCTCGCCGAGGTCACCGTGGTCGGAGCGTTGAACCGCAAGGAATCCCGCGGCGGCCACGCGCGCGAGGACTACCCCAACCGCGACGACACCAACTACATGCGCCACACGATGGCTTACAAGGTCCTGGAGGGCGGGAGCAAAGCCACCGGGGAATCGAAGCGGGCCACCGATCTGCTGTCCGACATCCACCTGGACTTCAAACCCGTCGTCCAGACCCGTTACGAGCCGATGGAGCGCAAGTACTGATGACCGCGACGCCGCAAGTTCGCAGCCAGGACCCGCCGCTGCCGCCGATCCCCGAGGGCGCGGTGATGGTGACGCTGAGGATCGCGCGGTTCAACCCGGAGGATCCCGACGCGGCCGGCTGGCAGAGCTTCCGGGTGCCGTGCCTGCCGACCGACCGGCTGTTGAACCTGCTGCACTACGTCAAGGGCTATCTGGACGGGACGTTGACGTTCCGGCGCTCGTGCGCGCACGGGGTGTGCGGGTCGGACGCGATGCGCGTCAACGGCGTCAACCGGCTGGCGTGCAAGGTGCTCATGCGCGACCTGCTACCGAAGAAGCCGGGCAAGCAGCTGACCATCACCGTCGAGCCGATCCGCGGGCTACCGGTGCTGAAGGATCTTGTTGTCGACATGGAGCCGTTCTTCGAGGCGTACCGGGCGATCAAGCCGTACCTGATCACCACCGGCAATCCGCCTACCCGCGAACGGATTCAAAGCCCCACCGACCGCGCCCGCTACGACGACACCACCAAGTGCATCCTGTGCGCGGCCTGCACGACCAGCTGCCCGGTGTACTGGCATGAGGGCAGCTACTTCGGCCCGGCGGCGATCGTCAACGCACACCGGTTCATCTTCGACAGCCGCGACGAGGCCGCCGCGGAGCGGCTCGAGATCCTCAACGGCGCCGAGGGCGTGTGGCGGTGCCGCACCACGTTCAACTGCACCGAGGCCTGCCCGCGGGGCATCGAGGTCACCAAGGCCATCCAAGAGGTCAAGCGCGCGCTGATGTACACCCGGTGACCTCCCGGATGGCGTGGTCTGTCACACCTCGGCGGGCCGTCTCGTCTATCGGATATGGCACCGAAATCTCGCATCGACCCTGTCCCCCCGCAGCGCGCGCCGCTGTGGATCCGCGCGGCGTACCGCTATGCCAAGCGACGCTTCGGCGAGGTCCCCGAGCCGTTCGCGGTCTCGGCGCACCACCCGGGGCTGCTGGTGGCCGGCGCGGTCCATGAGTCGGCGCTGGAGCGGGCGTCGAAGAGGTTGCCCGCCAATGTGCGTGAACTCGCCGTGTTCTGGACGGCGCGCACCATCGGTTGCTCGTGGTGCGTCGACTTCGGCTCGATGCTGCAACGGCTGGAGGGCCTCGACGTCGACCGGCTAAAGGACATCGACAACTACAAGACCTCGCCGCGCTACACCGACGACGAGCGCGCCGCGATCGGCTACGCCGACGCGATGACCAACGATCCGCACACCGTCACCGACGAGCAGGTCGACGACCTGAAGCGGCGGTTCGGCGAGGCGGGTGTCTTCGAGCTGACGTATCAGATCGGCGTGGAGAACATGCGGGCCCGGATGAACACCGCGCTTGGCATCACCGAGCAGGGCTTCAACTCCGGTGATGCGTGCCGGATCCCGTGGGCTGGGCAGGAGCGGGGCGCAGCGGCGAAGCGGTGAACTTGTCCGGGTTCGCGACGTCCCACACCGCGGCGATCTTGCCGTCGGCCACCGTCATCGCGATCACCCGCGGCGTCACCCGCGGATGGCCGTCGCCGCCCGGCGAACCGGTCAGGTAAAGGCCGAGCTCGCCGTTGACCAGCGCGGTCCGGGTGGACTCCAGCCAGCCGGGCCCGTAGCGCCGCGCCAGCCCGAACATGAACCGCACCACCTTGTCGGCACCGCGGACGACGCGAATCGCGGTGGGTGCCTTGCGGTTCGAGTCGCCGGTGAACGTGACGTCCGGATGCAGCAGCGCGACGACGGCGTCCAGGTCACCGGTCGCCATCGCCGCCAACAGCCGCCCGACCACCTCGTCGTGCGAGCCGTCGGCCGGCGGCGCGGGGTCGGTCGACACGATGCGGCGGGCCCGCGACGCCAGCTGCCGCGCCGCCGCGCCGGTCACCCCGAGCACGGGCGCAATTTCTTTGAATGGCACGCCGAAGCCGTCGTGCAACACGAACGCGACCCGCTGATCCGGCGTCAACCGCTCCAGCACGACCATCGCCGCGAACCGGGCGTCGTCGCGGGACACCACCACCGACAACGGGTCGTCGGCGCCCGTCGTCACCACCGGCTCCGGCAGCCACTCGCCGACGTAGGACTCCCGGCGGCGGGCCGCCGACCGCAGCCGGTCCGTTGCCAGCCGGCTCACCACGGTGGTCAGCCATGCCCGCAGGTCGCCCGGCGCGCCCGCGGACGCGTCCCAGCGCAACCAGGCATCCTGCACGACGTCTTCGGCGTCGGCGAAGGTGCCGGTGAGTCGATACGCGACCGCGAGCAGATGAGGCCGCAGCTCCTCGAACTCGTCAACCCGCTGTACCGCGGTCATGGTGGTGAGCCTATCGATCGAGCTTGCGGCGACCGTGGTCATGGTGAAACGGTAAACCGGGCCGCCGGGCGGCGCTACGCATTCCCGCGTTGCTGCACGTTCGGACGATCAAATACATTGCAATAGTTGCCGCTAGCGACGGATTCCGTGCACAATCGAGACCATGGCCGACGGCATCCGCGCGGTACCAATTCGCGCCAGCAATCCACTGAACCCGCCGCCCGGCGCGTTCCAGCTCGACGCCCTGTCCAAGGCGATCATCGAAAAGCTGCAGGAGGACGGCAGGCGGTCCTACGCCGGGATCGGCAAAGCCGTTGGGCTGTCCGAGGCGGCAGTCCGTCAGCGGGTGCAGCGCATGGTCGACAGCGGGGTGATGCAGATCGTCGCGGTGACCGATCCGATGCAGCTCGGCTTCGCGCGCCAGGCGATGATCGGCATCCGCTGTACCGGCGACACCACCAAACTCGCCGGCAAGATCGCCCAACTCGACTCGGTCGACTACGTGGTGCTGACCGCGGGCTCGTTCGACATGATCCTCGAGGTTGTCTGCGAAGACGACGACGCGCTGCTGGATCTGCTCAACACGCAGATTCGCGCGCTGCCCGGTGTCGTCTCTACCGAGACGCTGGTGTATCTGAGGCTTGTCAAGCAGCAATACAATTGGGGAACCCGATGACGACAACCGGAGTACGAGAAGACCTTTCGGCTAAGGCCGATCGGCACCTGTGGGGCCATTTCGCGCGGCACGGCGCCGGGATCACCCCGCCGATCATCACACGCGGTCACGGCGTGACGATCTGGGATGACAAGGGCAAGAGCTATATCGACGGGCTCTCCGGCCTGTTCGCGGTGCAGGTCGGCCACGGCCGCGCCGAACTCGCCGAGGCCGCGGCCAAGCAGGCCGAGAAGCTGGCGTTCTTCCCGCTGTGGTCGTACGCCACACCGCCCGCGATCGAACTCGCCGAACGGCTGGCGAATTACGCGCCCGGCGACTTGAACCGGGTGTTTTTCACGACCGGCGGCGGCGAGGCAGTCGAGAGCGCGTGGAAGCTGGCCAAGCACTACTTCAAGCTGACCGGGAAACCCGGTAAGCACAAGGTGATCTCGCGGTCGATCGCATACCACGGCACGCCGCACGGCGCGTTGGCCATCACCGGGCTTCCGGATTACAAGGCGCCGTTCGAGCCCCTGCCGCCGGGCGGCTTCCGGGTGCCGAACACGAACTTCTACCGCGCGCCGGCCCCCTACGAGACGGATCTGAAGGCGTTCGGCCAGTGGGCGGCCGACCGCATCGCCGAGGCGATCGAGTTCGAGGGGCCCGACACCGTCGCCGCGGTGTTTCTGGAACCGGTGCAGAACGCCGGCGGCTGCTTCCCGCCCCCGCCGGGCTATTTCGACCGGGTTCGCCAAATCTGCGACGAATACGATGTGCTGCTGGTGTCCGATGAGGTGATCTGCGCGTTCGGCCGGATCGGATCGATGTTCGCGTGCAACGACTTCGGCTATGTGCCCGACATCATCACCTGCGCCAAGGGGATGACGTCCGGATACTCACCGATCGGGGCGATGATCGCCTCGGATCGGCTGTTCGAGCCGTTCGCCGACGGCAAGACCACGTTCCCGCACGGCTATACCTTTGGCGGTCATACGGTTTCGGCCGCGGTGGCGATGGCCAACCTGGACATCTTCGAGCGCGAGGGCATCAACGACCACGTCGCACACAACGCACCGGCGTTGCGGGCGACGCTGGAGAAGCTGCTCGACCTGCCGATCGTCGGCGACGTGCGGGGCGAGGGATACTTCTACGGCATCGAGTTGGTCAAGGACAAGGCGACCAAGGAAACCTTCAACGACGAGGAGAGCGAGCGACTGTTGCGCGGATTCTTGTCGTCGGCGCTGCTGGGGGCGGGCCTGTACTGCCGAGCCGACGACCGCGGCGATCCGGTCGTACAGCTCGCGCCGCCGCTGATCAGCGGCCAGGCCGAATTCGACGCGATCGAAGGGATTTTGCGAAGTGTGCTCTCGGAGGCCGGACGCCTCTCATAGCCGGCTTCGGCATTGTTGTGGGCCCGGCGCGCGGGACATCAATCGTGGCCAGACCTGAGCGCCTCGAATACGCCGGCGCGCGACAGCAGTAGGCCGCTAACGACCAAGACCCACACCGGGAATGCCATCATCACCCACATGCTCAGGTCGCCGGCAACCAGAAGCGCGACCGCGGCCACATAGCTGAGCACACTGAGCCAGCGCGGCATCAGGCTTGTCCGCAACCAGATCGTCGCCAACGAGATCATGAAGACCGCCGCCATCCGGACCGCGTAGGTTTTGCTGGACGACAGCACCACCATCTTGCCGAAATCGATCATCTCGGCGTGGGCCCCGGGATCCGCCACAGCGGCATTGGACGCGACCAGACCCGCCGCCACCGCGGTCGACACGAACATCATCGCGAGGAACAACAGACCGCTGCCAAGGAAGACAGTCGCGAAGAACCGATCTTCGTAACGTCCGAAGCCGTCGCGAACCACGCCGATGAACCACAGGAAGCTGATGCCGGCGAACGGCATCAGTACGGTGGCCGTCTTGATCCCGCCGCCGCGGCTGTTCAGCCACTCCGCCGAACTGCTAATGCCCTCTGGCATTTTCGTGCGGATCAGAATCAGCACCGCACCGAAGAGAATGGCGAACACGACACCGGCGAGGGCGGCGGCCCGCGGTGTGGTCAACTGCCGCAGGCCGGGCTCGGATGAAATGGTCACGGCGTCATCCTGTCACCGGACCCGGGGGCGGGGCGGGTTTTCGGATCCGACTTCGTTGGAGGACACCGAGGACCTAGATTGACGTGGTGCCGTTCAAACGAGGCAACAAGCCGTCCATCGACCCGGTCCGCTGGCGGCCCCCGCCCGTCGACCCGCTGCCGGAACTGCCGCCGGCAGAGATCACCGTCATCCCGGTTCCGGGCAACGCTCCCGAAGACGTGGTCGTCGACGCCGACGGGCAGATCTGGACCGGCGTGGACGATGGCCGCATCCTGCGGATCTCACCGGACGGCGGTGAGGTGAAGGTCGTCGCCGACACCGGCGGGCGACCGCTGGGCATGCACGTCGCGCGTGACGGCCGGGTGCTGGTCTGCGACAGTCCGCGTGGGCTGCTCGCGCTGGACCCGCACACCGGCGAGCTGGATACGCTGGTCGAGTACATCGAGGGCCGGCACCTGCAGTTCTGCTCCAACGTCACCGAGACAGCCGATGGCACAATCTATTTCACCGAGTCGACAAGCGCGTTCACCTACCAGCACTTCAGGGCGGCGGTGATGGAGGCCCGCGGCAACGGCAGTCTGTTCCGCCGCGACCCCAACGGCACGGTGACAACTCTGGTCGACGGCTTGCACTTCGCCAACGGCGTCACGACGACCACAGACGAGTCGGCACTCGTGTTCGCCGAGACGATGGGACGCCGACTCACCAAGTACTGGCTCACCGGGCCGCGGGCCGGCACCGTGACACCGTTGGTCGAGAACTTGCCGTGCCACCCGGACAACATCTCGACCGGTGCCGACGGCCGGATCTGGACCGCGATGGTCTCGCCGCGCAATGCTGCGGCTGATTTGCTGGCACCGCGCCCGCCGGTCATCCGCAAGCTGTTGTGGCGATTGCCCGAGCGGCTGCAGCCGGCGATTGCGAAGGAGGTGTTGGCCGTCGCGTTCGATCCCGACACCGGCAAGGTCGTCGGGGGCCTGCACACCAAGCACCCGAACTTCGGCATGGTGACCGGGCTGGTTGAGTCGGGAAACCGGCTATGGATGGCGTGCATCGGGGCGCCGGCGGTGGCATACACCCCGCTGTGACGTGGTTGCGGCCGCCGCGTTGCCGTGCCGCTGTCGGCACCCGTGACCTTCATCGCTTAGTCTGCTCTGTCAATGGGTGGGATAAGTACCGTGTCTCGTCGGCTGTTGTCGGCTGCCGTCGCGGCCTTGTTGATGGCGGGCGTGGCCACACCGGTCGCGGGCGCCGAGCCCAACGCGTCGCCCGACACCCGCAGCTGCCCGTATCGCGTGTCGACCCCGCCGGCCGTCGACGCCTCCGAGGTGCCCACCGCCGGTGACCCGCCGCAGCCGATGCCGGTGCCGGTCAGGCCGGTGGGGGGCGACGCGATGGGCGGCTGCGGCATCGTGGCCGCGGCGAACACTCCACCGCTGCCCAACGACGTCTCCGCCGAGGCGTGGATCGTCGCCGACCTGGACACCGGCGACGTGATCGCCGCCAAGGACCCGCACGGCCGGCACCGCCCGGCGAGCATCGTCAAGGTGCTGATCGCGATGCAGGCGATCAACGAACTCAACCTGAACAAGAGCGTCGCGGGGACTGCCGAGGACGCGGCGGCCGACGGCACCCGCGTCGGGGTGGACGTCGGCGGCACCTACACCGTCAACCAGCTGCTGCACGGCCTGCTGATGCACTCCGGCAATGACGCCGCACACGCGTTGGCCATGCAGCTCGGCGGCATGGACGTGGCGCTGCAGAAGATCAACACGCTGGCGGGCAAGCTCGGCGGCCGCGACACCAGGGCCGCGACCCCGTCCGGGCTGGACGGCCCTGGCATGAGCACGTCGGCCTACGACATGGCGCTGTTCTATCGGTACGCGTGGCACAACCCGACGTTCGCCAACATCGTCGCGACCCGGAGCTTCGACTTCCCCGGCCATCCGGCCCGATCCGACGTGCCGGGCGACCCCGAGCACCCGGGATACCTGCTGGAGAACGACAACCAGCTGCTCTACAACTACCCCGGCGCGCTGGGCGGCAAGACCGGCTACACCGACGACGCGCAGCAGACCTTCGTCGGCGCCGCCCAGCGGGACGGCCGACGGCTGGTCACGGTGATGCTGCGCGGCACCCGCCAGCCGATCCCGCCGTGGCAGCAGGCCGCTCACCTGTTGGACTACGGCTTCGCCACCCCGCCTGGAACCAAGGTCGGGTCGCTGGTCGATGCGGACCCGTCGCTGGGGCCGCCGAGCGCGGCGAACTCGCCGTACGGCGCGGCCGCCAACGCCGCCGGCGTGGCACCGGCGTCGGGCGGACTGCCGGTCCGGGTCGGCGTGGCGATCGTCGGCGCAGTGGTGGTGTTCTGCCTGATTCTGCTGGCCCGGTCGGTCAACCGGCGACCGATGCATTAGCGCGTCGAGTGTGAGGCGAGGGCGTGGCCGCCCGGCGTGTCGGCGCCGTGAGTGCACACTCAGCGCCGGAGTAGGCGGGAAATGCCCAGCGCGGCAAGCGCTCCCACCGCCATCGCGGTGAGCGCCCCGCGGCCGGTGATACCCTGACGCTCGCGCACCGGCGTGGTGATGATCGCCGGCTCCGGCGGCGCCACCGGGGCGTCGGCCAGGTTCTCCGTCGACGTCGCCGCCCACGCCGTCGCGAACAGGATCAGCCGCGCGGTGATGTATGCGAACACCATCACGCCGAGCACCGGGCCGAACGTCGCGCCGGCAGGGCCGTGCAGCACCGCCCGCAGATAGATCGTCGCCACCTGTTTGAAGATCTCGAAGCCGACCGCCGCCAGTAGCCCCGCCCGGGCGGCGCTGGCGAAGCTGACCGGTTCCCGGGGCAGCCTGGCGATGATCCAGGTGAGCAGCAGCCAGGAAATGCCCAGCGACACCACGATCGATGCGGCGCGCAAGCCCCAGCCGATGCCGGGCACCTCGGTGATCCCGATCGACCGCAGCAGCCGTCTCATCAGGCCTTCGTCACCCAGTGCGGTCAGGGAGATGGTGACCAGCAGCGCCACAAACGTCGAGACCAATGCGACCAGGTCCGACAGCTTCGTCGTGAAGAAGTTCCCGGTCTCGTGCTGCTGCTCCCACATCGCGGTCAGCGCCTGGCGCAGGTTGGCCATCCAGCCCAGCCCCGCCCAGAGCGCAACGGCCAGACCGATGATGCCCAGCGAGGTGCGCGAATCGATGGCGGCGTCCATCAGCTTGACCAGCTGCTGACCGAACTCGCCGGATACCGAGCTCTTGATGCGGTTCTGAATGTCGGCGAGCACGTCGGGTCGCCGGGACAGCGCGAACCCGACGCCGGCGAACCCGACCATCGCCAGCGGGAACAGCGCGAACACGGTGAAGTACGTGATGCCGGCGGCGAAGAAGTCGCCCCTGGCGTCTTGGTAGCGCTCCCGCGCCCGCATGGCGTGGTCGAACCAGGGGTAGCGCGCGCGCAGCCGATCGAGGACGCCCGGCTTGTCCGAGTCCGGCAAGGCCATCCTCCCCCAGCACGCTACCGCCCCGGTAGGAACCCTATCCGGTCGTAGACGCTTGCCAGCGTCTTCGCCGAAACCTCCCGCGCCCGCTCGGCGCCGTCGTTAAGGGTGGCGGCCAGCTCGGCCGGGTCCTCGATCAGCTCGTCGACCCGCTCCCTGATCGGGCGGACGAAATCGGCCACCGCTTCGGCGGTGTCGGCCTTCAGATCGCCGTATCCGCGGCCGGCGTAGGACTCGACGAGCTTGTCGATGTTGGAACCGGTGACCGCGGATTGGATGGTCAGCAGATTCGAGACACCGGGCTTGGCGTCCGGGTCGTAGCGGACCTCGCGTTCGCTGTCGGTTACCGCCGACCGGATTCTCTTTGCCGAGACCGCGGGATCGTCGAGCAGGCTGATCAATCCGGCTTCGGAGCCGGCCGACTTGCTCATCTTCGCCGTCGGGTCCTGCAGGTCGTAGATCTTGGCGGTGGCCGTTGGGATCAGTACTTCCGGCACGACGAAGGTGCCGGGAAAACGGCTGTTGAACCGCTGCGCGATGTCGCGGGCCAGCTCGAGGTGCTGACGCTGATCCTCACCCACCGGCACCAGGTCGGTGTCGTAGAGCAGCACATCGGCGGCCTGCAGCACCGGATAGGTGAACAGGCCGACGGTGGTCGACTCGGTGCCCTGCCGCGCGGCCTTGTCCTTGAACTGCGTCATCCGCGATGCCTGCCCGAAGCCGGTGAAACAGCCCAGCACCCAAGCTAATTCGGCGTGTGCGGGCACGTGGCTCTGCACGAAGATGGTGCTGCGAGCGGGGTCGATGCCCAGCGCGAGGTACTGCGCGGCGGTCACCAGGGTGCGGCGGCGCAGCACATCGGGTGCTTGCGGGACGGTGATCGCGTGCAGGTCCACCACGCAGAAGAACGCGTCGTACTCGTCCTGCAGCGCCACCCACTGCTTGACCGCCCCCAGCGCATTACCCAGATGCAGCGAGTCGGATGTCGGCTGCACGCCGGAGAAGACGCGTTTGGTCGCGGACGAAGTGCTCATGATGAGTCAATCTTTTCATGGCCGGGGTGCGACGTTCACCACGCCGACTTGCGGTACCGGCGGTAGCAGTTGCTACCGTCGGAACTATGCCGCACCACGACCGTGCACCAATTCACCTGGGCTCCGGAGAGCCGATGCTGCTGCTGCACCCGTTCTTGCTGTCGCAGAGCGTGTGGAAGCGCGTCGCACCGCAGCTCGCCGAGACCGGCCGCTACGAGGTCTTCGCACCGACGATGCTCGGCCACAACGGCGCACCACGCGGCCCGCTCTTCCTGGACTCCGGATCGCTTGCCGACCACGTCGAGCACCAGATGGACCAGCTCGGTTGGCGCACCGCGCACATCGTCGGCAACTCACTCGGCGGTTGGGTCGCGTTCGAGCTGGAGCGACGCGGACGGGCGCGCACGCTGACCGCGATCGCGCCGGCCGGCGGCTGGACCCGCTATGCGCCCGGCAAGTTCGAAACCATCTTCAAGTTCGTGGTGGGATTCCCGGTGTGGTTGGGGGCGCGCGTGCTCGGCCCGCGGGCGCTGAGCCTGCCGATGTCGCGCCAACTCGCCTACCCGTTGATCAGCGCATCACCCGACGGCATCAGCGAAACCGACCTGATCGACATCATCGACGACGTCGCCCACTGCCCGGGCTACTACCAGCTGCTGGCCAAGACGCTGGTGCTACCCGGACTGCTGGAACTCGCCGAGACGCGCGCGCCGACCCATCTGGTCGTCTGCGAGAAGGACCGGGTGTTCCCGCCGCCGCGGTTCAGCACGCACTTCACCACGTACCTGCCCAAGAACACGCGGATGACCACACTCGACGGCGTCGGTCACGTCCCAATGTTCGAGGCGCCGGAGCGGATCAGCGAGCTGATACTCGAGTTCGTCGACCAGTACGCGGGCCCGGAGGCGCGCCGCACCGGGTCTTAGCTTTAGCCCGCGAGCGCCTTCTTCAGGTTGTCGTCGAGGGCACTCATGAATTCCTCGGTGGTCAGCCACGGCTGATCCTTGCCGATCAGCAACGCGAGGTCCTTGGTCATCTGGCCGCCCTCGACGGTGTCGACGACGACGCGCTCAAGCCGGTGCGCGAAGTCGACGACGTCCGGTGTGTTGTCGAGCTTGCCGCGGTGATCGAGTCCACGGGTCCACGCGAAGATCGACGCGATCGGGTTGGTGGAGGTGGGCTTGCCCGCCTGGTACTGGCGGAAGTGACGGGTGACCGTGCCGTGTGCGGCCTCGGCCTCGACGATTTTGCCGTCCGGAGTCATCAGCACCGACGTCATCAGGCCCAGTGACCCGTAACCCTGGGCTACGGTGTCGGACTGTACGTCGCCGTCGTAGTTCTTGCAGGCCCAGACGTAGCCACCCTCCCACTTCAGGCTGGCGGCCACCATGTCGTCGATCAACCGGTGCTCGTAGGTCAGCCCGTTCGCCTCGTACTCGTCCTTGAATTCCTCGTCGTAGATGCGCTGGAACTCATCCTTGAACATCCCGTCGTAGGCCTTGAGGATGGTGTTCTTCGTCGACAGATAGACGGGGTACTTCTCCTTCAGCCCGTACTTGAACGCCGCGCGGGCGAAGTCGTGGATCGAATTCTTGAAGTTGTACATGCCCATCACGACGCCGCCGGCATCGGGCATTTGGATCACCTCGTGCTCGATAGGGTCGCTGCCGTCGTCCGGGGTGAAGGTCAACGTGACGGTGCCGGGCCGGTCCACCTTGAAGTTCGTCGCCGAGTACTGGTCGCCGAATGCGTGACGGCCGATGACGATCGGCTTCGTCCACCCCGGCACCAGCCGCGGCACGTTGTTGATCACGATCGGCGCCCGGAAGATGGTGCCGCCCAGAATGTTTCGAATCGTCCCGTTGGGCGATTTCCACATTTCCTTGAGGTTGAACTCCTTCACCCGCGCCTCGTCGGGAGTGATTGTTGCGCACTTCACACCGACGCCGTGTCTCTTGATCGCGTTGGCGGCGTCAACGGTGACCCGGTCGTCGGTTTCGTCGCGGTGCTCAATGCCCAGGTCGTAGTACTCCAGGTTGATGTCCAGGTAGGGATGGATCAGCGTGTCCTTGATGAACTTCCAGATGATGCGCGTCATCTCGTCGCCGTCAAGCTCTACTACCGTGCCTTCGACCGTGATTTTGCTGGACATGAAGTAGGGGTCCTCCTACGCCGTGACTTAGCTTCCAGAACTGCTTCCAGGGGCTTGCCTTGTGGGCATGGTTAAGCAACGCTCGCGGCCAGCGTACCGGCGCTGACCTCGCGATGATGAGCCGAGTTGAGCTACCGGTCGGTAGTGATCGGACCCGTTGCGAACCATCCCGCCGGCACGCGGGACGTGCCCCCGCCCGGCGGGTGATAGGCTTCTTTTCGGTCATGAGCGCCAGCTTCAAGCCCCGGCTTGCTGGCCGGCAACCCTCCAACCGCGGTGGGGTGCCCCGGGTGATGACCAGGTTGAGTAACCGGTAGCCGGTTACACGGCAAGCGCGGGTCCGCGTGACGGGCCCCGGAGTAGACAGGGAAACCTGATGCGGAGGTCCATCGTGTGCAGTTGCCCCTGACTGTTTGAACCCAATCGACCCCAAGACCGTCGTATCGGCCGTCAGCGCACCACGGCGCCGGGCCGATCACAGGCAGGAGAACTTCGTGAGTACCGAGAACGCACTCGACGATCCGACCGCCCACTGGTCGTCCGAGCTGGCCGGCGGTGTCGATGCCGGCAAGGCGTTCACTCATCCCGCGTCGACGACGCCACGCACGGTGGCGTCGTTTTGAGGACCTCGACATGACCATCTTCGACGTTTCGACAGTGACGCTGCCCGACGAAGGCGAAGTGGGCATCGTCGATATCGGCGCACTGCCGCTGGAAAGCGGGACGGTGTTACCGGACGTCTCAATCGCCGTGCAGCGCTGGGGCGAGTTGTCGCCGGCCCGCGACAACGTGGTTGTGGTGCTGCACGCGCTGACCGGTGACTCCTACATCACCGGTCCGGCCGGCGGCATCCACCCCACGCCGGGCTGGTGGGACGGCGTGGCCGGTCCTGGCGCGCCGATCGACACCGACCGCTGGTGTGCGGTCGCGACCAACGTGCTGGGCGGGTGCCGCGGCTCCACCGGTCCCAGTTCACTGGCATCCGATGGGAAGCCCTTGGGCTCAAGGTTTCCCACCATCACGGTGCGCGACCAGGTAGAGGCCGACGTGGCGGCGCTTGCGGCGATGGGCATCACCGAGGTCGCCGCGGTGGTCGGCGGTTCGATGGGCGGCGCGCGGGCGCTGGAGTGGATCGTCAGCCACCCCGACAAGGTTCGGTCGGCTTTGGTGCTGGCGGTTGGGGCGCGGGCCACCGCCGATCAGATCGGCACCCAGTGCGCACAGATCGCGGCGATCAAGTCCGACCCCAACTGGCAGGGCGGCGACTATTACGGCACCAGCCGCGCGCCGATCGACGGCATGGACATCGCCCGCCGATTCGCGCACCTGACATATCGCGGTGAGGTCGAACTCGACAGCCGGTTCGGCAACCTCGCGCAGGCCGACGAGGATCCGCTCGGCGGCGGACGCTACGCGGTACAGAGTTATCTCGAGCACCAGGGCGGCAAGCTGGTCGAGCGGTTCGACCCGGGCACGTACGTCGCGCTGACCGAGGCGCTGTCCAGCCATGACGTCGGCCGTCGCCGCGGCGGGGTGGCTGAGGCGCTGCGCTGCTGTCCGGTGCCGGTGGTGGTTGCCGGCATCACCTCAGACCGGCTCTACCCGCTGCGGCTGCAGGAGGAATTGGCCGACCTGCTGCCGGGTTGTACCGGCTTGCAGGTGGTCGAGTCGATCTATGGCCACGACGGTTTCTTGATCGAGTCGGAAGCCGTCGGCGGCCTGATACGGCAGACCTTGAAGTTGGCGACCACGGAGGGCTGATGGTGGCGAGGACCGGCCGGCAAGAACGCTCATTGTCCTTCGGGGCACAGGCCGCGGCCTACGAGCGGGGCCGGCCGTCCTATCCGCCGGAAGCTATCGACTGGCTGCTGCCGCAGGGCGCGCGTGATGTGCTCGATCTCGGCGCGGGTACCGGCAAGCTGACCACCCGGCTGGTGGAGCGCGGCCTGCGCGTCGTCGCCGTGGACCCGATCGCCGAGATGCTCGAGGTGCTCAGCAGGTCGCTGCCCGACACTCCGGCGCTGCTGGGCACGGCCGAGGAGATCCCGCTGCCCGACGACAGCGTGGACGCGGTGCTGGTGGCGCAGGCCTGGCACTGGTTCGACCCCGAGCGCGCGATCCCCGAGGTGGCACGGGTGCTGCGGCCCGGCGGACGGCTGGGCCTGGTGTGGAACACCCGCGACGAACGCCTCGGCTGGGTCAAGGATTTGGGTCGCATCATCGGACGCGAGGATTCCCGCGACGCGTTCGACCACGGGGTCACGCTGCCGGAGCCGTTTGTCGGCCTGCAGCAGGATCAGGTCGAGTGGACGAACTACCTGACGCCGCAGGCGCTGATCGATTTGGTGGCGTCGCGCAGCTACTGCATCACCGCGCCCGCGGCGGCGCGCACAAAGACGCTGCAGCGGGTGCGCGAATTGTTGAGAACGCATCCGGCGCTTTCCAATTCGACGGGTTTGGCGCTGCCGTATGTAACCGTCTGCATCCGTGCAACGCTTGGCGGCTAGCCCTTAAGCAGGAAGTTGCCGATCACGGCGGTGCCGAGGCCGGGGTCGGCGCCGGGGCCGACCTGCGAAGACGTGTTGGCGGCGGTGAGTTCTCCGCCACACCGGGCACAGACCGTCCTGGCAGTCGTGGCTTGCCCGCAGTCGTTGTGGACCATGACGACCGGCGGATCGGCGGAGAGCCACTTGTCGCCCCATGCGAGAAGCGTGACGATCACGGCATGGAGATCTAATCCCTTTGCGGTGAGGCCATATCCGTATCGCGCCGGGGCGGTTTGGTACTGGCGCCGCTCCACGATGCCGTGGCGTTCGAGATTATTCAGCCGAGCCGCAAGCACATTGGGCGCGACGCCGAGGTCGCGACGAATGTCTTCGAACCGGGACATGCCGACGAACAGGTCTCGAACGATCAGCAGGGTCCAGCGCTCCCCCACGACGTCGAGCGACCGCGCGATCGAGCAGGCGATGTTTGCCAGGGACTGCTTTGGCATAGCCGTGATCCTAGTCCATTGCTTTTCGCAATGATGATCTGCTAGCTTACTTGCGAATCGGAATGGACTCGGAGTGGGCTGACATGGGGCCGACCGAAACGGTTGATATGGTTGCTGCGTTCTGTGCTGCGGCGTGCGCCAACGACGTCGACGGCATGGTCGAAGCGCTGGCTCCCGACGCCGAACTGGTGTCGCCGCTGGTGGGGCGGATGGTGTTCCGCGGACGTGACGACCTGCGGGTACTGCTGGGCGCCGCGTTCGGCGGCCTGCGGGGACTGCGCTGGCAGCACTTCGTGGGCGACGGATCGACGCGCGTCGCGGTGAGCGAAGCCCGAATCGCGGGCGTTCCGATCACCGACGCGATGGTCGTCGAGCTCGACGACGACGGCCGGATCCGGCGGATGCGGCCGCATCTGCGGCCGTGGCTGGCGCTGACCTTGGTGGCAGTGATGCTGGGCCCCAAGCTAGCCCGCCACCCGGGCGTGGTCCGGCGCGCGCTGTCGCGAGCGTGACGCTGAGTCAGGCCGAGAGTGCGGCGGCGTCTGCGGCGTCCTCCGTGCCGAACCAGCGTCGCAGTGCGGCGCGTAGCCGCCGCTCGTCGTCCTGCCCGAACTCGTCGGCGGCCCAGGCGACATAGCCGTCGGGGCGGATCAACAGCCCGAGGACCGGGTAGTCCGGGACGGTCGCTACCACGACGTCAACCCGCGGCCAGGCACTCGCGGCGTCCGCCAGCAGTCCTCCGGACACGTCGAGCAGCACTGGGCGAGCATCATGAAGCAGCTCAGCGACGCGACGCCCGTCATCGAGAGTGAGGTCGGGCACGAAGCGGCCCGACAGCGGATGATCGTCGCCGACATCGTAGGTGACGTCCGAACCTGCCAGTAGCTGCGCGATGTGCGCGGTGGCGGCGGGTATCTGTAACAACTCCGCGAAAAGCCTTCGCAGAGCTGAAGTCTCGGGGCCAGGTGCCATCAGGGCGGTCTGCGACAGCGAATGCATCATCACTCGTTCGCCAACCGGATAGCGCTCGCTTTGATACGTGTCGAGCAGTCCGGCGGGGGCCCAGCCGTTGACTTGGGCCGCCAGTTTCCAGCCAAGGTTCATCGCGTCCTGAAGACCAAGGTTGAGTCCGGGCCCGCCCATCGCTGAATGCACGTGCGCGGAATCGCCCACCAAGAACACGTTCCCGGCGCGGTAACGCTCCGCCTGCCTGGTGTTCTGGCCGTCGATGCGGCGCAGCGCATGCGGGCCGGGTCCGCGCGGTGGCCCGATCGGCACGTCGACGCCGAGCACGCGTTTGAGACTCTCGCGCATTTCGTGCAGGGTCATCGGTTCGTCGGTGTTCGCGGTGCCGAACTCCATCGTCGCGATGAGTGGGCGACCCGGCTCCATTTCGGCGAAGAAGGCGCCGCCGTTCTCGAGCCTGTTGTGCCCGAACGGAAGTCGGCCGAAGCCGGGAATGTCCAGGGTGCCGTCGCCGGCCCGCAAGTCGTCCGGCAAGTACACGTGGGCCATCCGGGTGACTGTCGCCGACGTCGTGCCCGGGAACTCGATGCCGACGCTCTTGCGAACCTGGCTGCGACCGCCGTCGGCGCCGACGAGGTACACCGTGTCAAGGTGGTAGGAGCCATCCGGGCCGGCCACCGTCAGCCCAACGCCGTCGGTCCCGGCCACCACGCCCGTCAGCTCATGTCCCCAGCGGACCTGCACACCCAGCCGGTGTGCCCGCTCGTTGAGTCGCCGCAGCAGCCGCGGCTGAGGTATGGGCAACCCGAACATCGGGTTGTCCTCCAGGCCGGCGAACCGCACCCGCATCCCGGAGAACATCCACTCGTACATCGGCCTTGGCGGTCCCGCGGAGCCGGCGAGCTCGTGATAGAGCCCCCGCAGGTCGAGCGTCCGAATCACCTGTCCGATAAGCCCGTTGGCCTTCGGCTCGGTGCTCGATTCGGGCAAGCGCTCGAGCACAACAGGTCGAATGCCGGCAAGCGCGAGTTCGCACGCCACCATCAGACCATTGGGACCGCCACCGGCGATGACGACGTCGACTCGGTCTGCGGGCATTAGTGATGAACCTCCGGATTGGCTGGGCAGTGAGCTTCCGGCGCGGGAACACCGACGACAACATCGGCGAAACCCTGCCGGAGCAGCGAAGTGATGGGAACCGGCGGGTCGGTCGTCAGATAGGCGTCCATCGCGGCGTCACAGACCGCGCGGATGATTCCGGTAACCAGCCGCGGATACATGTCGTGAGTCGGGTCGGTGCCGGTGCGTGCCGCGATCGCCTCGACCCACTCGTCGCCGAGCTCCTTCGACACCGCCGCGCGGATCTCGGGCGTGAGGAGCACTTTGCGAACTTCCCCGAGTTGCCGGGCGCTCGGGATCATGCTGGGGACGCCCTCGGATTCCAGCGGTTCGAGAATGGCCTCGGTGATGGCTGTCCAGAGCGGCTCGTCGGCGGGCTTGTTGCGCAACGACACGAGGCTGCGCCGCAGCCGCTCGAGCTGCCGGTAGGCGATCGCCTCGTACTTGCCGGTGAAGTAGTTGTTGAAGGTGCGCAGCGATACGCCCGCCCTCGCCGCGATCGCGTCCCGGGTGACATTCTCCAGCCCGCGCTCGAAGGCCAGCTCCACGGCGGCGTCGCTGAGCGCGCGCCGGGTGTCGAGCTTCTTGCGCTCGCGCAGTCCGAGGGTCATGACGGCCAGCCTATCCGAAACTTGCACATCAGGCAAAATTGCCCGTTAGGCAGCTTTCTCCCCACGGTGGTGCGGGAAACGCCGGGGTCGGGCCGGAGGTCAGCGGGTGCCGAGCGGGTCGATCGTCCAGGCGATGTAGAGCATCGCGGCGGCGACGAGCGTCATCGTCGTGAAATCGGTTGTCTTGCCGCGGACCACGAGCAGGCCGGCCTTGCCGTTGGGCAGGGTCAGCCGCAGCGCGGCGGCGACCGCGACCCCGACGCCGATCAACAACGAGCCGCGGCGCCAATAGTCGGCGACTACAAGTCCGAAGGCCACCACGAAGATCAGCCCGACCACCAGGATCGGCCACTGAGACCTGGCGACGGCGCGGCTGTGCTCGCGGATGGTCATGCGTTCTCCGCCAATTCGACGACGTTGGTGAGCAGAAAGGCCCGCGTCATCGGTCCGACGCCACCAGGATTGGGCGACACGTGGCCGGCGACGTCCCAGACGCCGGGATCGACGTCGCCCATCAACTTGCCCTCGAGGCTTCGGCTCACCCCGACGTCGACTACTGCCGCCCCGGGTTTCACCATGTCCGCGGTGACCATGTGTGGCTTGCCCGCCGCCGCCACGACGATGTCGGCCTGCCGCGTCAACGCGGGCAGATCCCGAGTTCCGGTGTGGCACAACGTCACTGTCGCGTTCTCCGACCGGCGGGTGAGCAGCAGCCCGAGCGGACGACCCACGGTGACGCCGCGGCCGATCACCACCACGTGTGCCCCGGCGATCTGGACGTCGTAGCGCCGCAACAGGTGCACGATGCCGCGCGGCGTGCATGGCAGCGGCGCGGCCTTGCCCAACACCAGACGCCCGAGGTTGGTCGGGTGCAGACCATCGGCGTCCTTGGCGGGGTCGACACGCTCCAACGCCGCATTCTCGTCGAGATGCTTGGGCAGCGGCAGCTGCACGATGTAGCCGGTGCATTCGGGGTCCGCGTTGAGCTCGTCGATCGTCTCGTCGAGCTTCGACTGGCTGACGTCGGCGGGCAGGTCGCGCCGGATCGACGTGATGCCGACCTTCGCCGAGTCGCCGTGCTTGCCCCGCACATAGGCCTGCGAGCCCGGATCGTCGCCGACCAGGACCGTGCCCAGCCCCGGCGTGCGGCCTGCCTCGGCCAGCGCGGCGACCCGCTTGGTCAGGTCGACGAAGATCTCGTCGCGCGTGGCCTTGCCGTCGAGCGTGATAGCACCCACGACGGACATTGTGGCAGGCTCCGCGTATGGCTGTAGCCCCCGACGTGTTCGCGCCGGCCAAACTGGGCCCGCTGCCGCTGCGCAACCGGATCATCAAGGCCGCGACGTTCGAGGCGGCCACCCCCGACGCGCTGGTCAGCGACGAGCTGATCAAGTATCACCGGCTGCCCGCCGCCGGCGGAGTGGGGATGACCACGGTGGCCTACTGTGCGGTGTCACCGGGTGGACGCACCGAGGCCGGCCAGATCTGGATGCGTCCGGAGGCCGTGCCCGGGCTGCGCCGGCTGACCGACGCCGTGCATGCCGAAGGTGCGGCGGCCAGCGCGCAGATCGGGCACGCGGGACCCGTGCGGGTTGGGCGCTCGGTCAACGGCAGACCCTTGGCGCCGGTTCGTTTCTTCAACCCGATCGTGATGAGCTTCGCGAAGAAGGCGAGCCGAGACGACATCGAAGACGTCATGGCCGCGCATGCGGACGCGGCACGGTTCGCGATCGATTCCGGGTTCGACGCCGTCGAAATCCATCTGGGCCACGGCTATTTCTGCAGCTCCTTTCTCAGTCCACTGATCAACCGGCGTGACGACGAGTTCGGCGGATCGCTGCAGAACCGAGCCAAGGTCGCGCGCGGAGTCGTGCAGGCCGTCCGCCGTGCGGTCGGGAACCAGATAGCGGTCACCGCGAAACTCAATATGTCCGACGGCCTTCGCGGCGGCATCACCGTCGACGAGGCGCTGATCACCGCTAAGTGGCTGGAGGAGGACGGCGGACTCGACGCAATCGAGCTGACGGCCGGCAGCTCATTCGTCAACCCGATGTTTCTTTTCCGCGGCGACGTCCCGCTCGAGGAGTTCGCGAACGTCTTCAACCCGCCGATGAGGTGGGCCGTGCGAGCGATCGGGAAAAAGGTGCTGCGCCAATACCCTTACCGGGACGCGTACCTGCTCGACCTTGCCCGCAAGTTCCGCGCGGAGCTGTCGATGCCGCTAATCCTGCTCGGCGGCATCACGAACCGCGAAACGATGGATCTCGCGATGGCGGAGGGCTTCGAATTCGTCGCGATGGCCCGCGCATTGCTGGCCGAGCCGGATCTGATCAACCGGATCGCCGCCGACGGCGACGCGCATACGGTGCGTTCGGCGTGCACACACTGCAACAAGTGCATGCCGGCCGCGTTCCGATCACGCCCGTCGATCCGCACCCACTGCGTCGTCACCGGCGCGCCGGGTTAGTTCGCGCGGGGTTAGTTCGCGCGGCGGCGCGCCGGGGTTAGTCGCGCGGCACCAAGGCGCGCGCACAGTCCTCGACGATGTCCTCGGCTGCGGCGGGAAGCGGTGCGCCGGAACGCAAGTGGCGCCGCACAATCGCATACGGGATGTCGATCACGGCTGCCGTGATGCGGTCGTGGTCTGCGCGCCGGCGCAGCCCGCGCAGCGTTTGATCCAGTTCGCGGCGCAACTCGTCGTAGCGGCGGAGCGCATCCGGCGGCCACTCATCGCGGGCCAGTGCATCGGCGCCGACCAGCAGAACCTGGGCCTGGACGGGCTCGTCGCGACACCAGCCCACGACGAACCTGGCGCCGGCCACGCAGCGATCCTGCCGATCCGTCGCGTCGGCCAGTGCCGCCATCAACCCGGCGTGGAAGCGCTCCTGGCTGCGCAGCCACAACCGCGCGCAGAGCGCCGCGCGGGTCGGAAAGCGGTGATACATCGAGCCGCTCGGCGCCCTCGCGGCGCGCGCAACCGCCGACATCGTCACGGCCGCGGGCCCGTCGGATGCGAGGATCTCGGCCGCTGCCTCCAACAACACGTCGGTGTTGTAGCGCTGGGGCCGCGGCATGTGGCAAGCTTACGAGTGTTCCTAGTAGAGGCTGCCCTCTAATTAAGGATTAGACATGATTTCCGCCGTCATGCTCGCTCAACGCCTATACGAAGCATTCGCCCGTTTCGACGCGCCAGCTCTGCTCGAGTTGCTCAGCAACGACTTCGTGGGCATTGTCAGCGACGGCATGCCGCATGGCGTCGGCGGCACCCATCACGGGCCACGGGACATGGTCGCCCACGTCTGGGGACGCATCGCGACGCTCTACGACATCCGCCTCGAGCCGCTCGAATTCCTCGCCGTCGACGACGAGCGCGTCGTGGTGATCGGCCGCTACCTCGGCACCGCACGCGACCGGCGCTCGTCCGTCGACGCCGCCTTCGCCCACGTGATCACCATTAAGGACGGCCGAATCAGCGCGCTGCAACAAATAACCGACACCCGGGCGTGGGAGCGGCCGCCCGCGGTCTGACCGGCGCGCCGACCGGCCACGAGCCGGAGTTGATACGGATAGAGTGAGTGCCGATGAGCCGACCTGAGCCGCCCGCCCTTACCGTTCGGTCCGACGGTTCGCAACGCACTTTCGGGCCCGGCCATGACGTGGTCATTGGCCGCGACCTGAGGGCAGACGTGCGCGTCGCGCACCCGCTCGTCTCCCGGGCGCACGTGGTGCTGCGGTACGACCATGGCCGCTGGGTGGCGATCGACAACGGCAGCCTGAACGGGATGTTCGTCAACAACCGCCGGGTGCCGTCGCTCGATATTCGGGACGGACAAAGCATCAACATCGGCAACCCGGACGGACCGCAGCTGACATTCGAGGTCGGCAGGCACACCGGGTCCGTGGGCCGCCCGCCGCAGACCACGTCGGTGCGGGTGCAGCAGCGAACCAGCGGTGCATGGTCGCAGCCGGCCCCGTCGCGCACCCAGCAGCAGTATCCGCCCAGCGGCACGAATCTCGCCCGCCCGCCAATCGGCTCGGTGGCGCAACCCATTTCGCAGCCGTCGGAATCGCAGCAGAGTTACCCGCCGCCGACACAGGTGAGACCGGCACCCGGCGGCAAGAGCGAAGTGTCGAACCTGGCGACCAGCATGATTCGCATCCTGCGTCCCGGCGCCGGGGCGGCGCCGCCGCCGGGATCGACGACTATCGGCCGTGCCACCGACAACGACATCGTCATCCCCGACGTGTTGGCCTCACGCCACCATGCGACGTTGGTGCCGACGCCCGAAGGCGTCAAGATCGAGGACGCCGGAAGCATCAACGGCACGTTCGTCAACGGCAGCCGCGTCAAGGAAGCGATGCTGCATGACGGCGACGTCGTCACGATCGGCAATGTCGACCTCGTC
>NZ_DASQVQ010000174.1:0-18947 GCF_035640695.1 Mycobacterium sp. | reverse complement strand
GTCGTAGCGCTTCTCCTTGAAGAACAGGTTCTCCAGCAGGGTCTGCGCGGACTCCTTGGTCGGCGGCTCGCCCGGGCGCAGCTTGCGGTAGATGTCCAGCAGCGCCTCGTCGGTGCCCGCGGTGTTGTCCTTCTCCAGCGTCGACATCATGATCTCGGAGAAGCCGAACCGCTCGGTGATCTGCTCGTTGGTCCAGCCCAGCGCCTTGAGCAGCACCGTCACCGGCTGGCGGCGCTTGCGGTCGATGCGCACGCCGACGGTGTCGCGCTTGTCGACGTCGAACTCCAGCCACGCACCGCGGCCGGGGATCACCTTGACGCTGTGCAGCGTCTTCTCGGTGGACTTGTCGATGTTCTCGTCGAAGTACACGCCCGGCGAGCGGACCAGCTGGGAAACGACGACCCGCTCGGTGCCGTTGATGATGAACGTGCCCTTGTCGGTCATCATCGGGAAGTCGCCCATGAACACCGTCTGGCTCTTGATCTCGCCGGTGTTGTTGTTGATGAACTCGGCCGTGACGAACAGCGGGGCCGCGTACGTCATGTCCTTGTCTTTGCACTCGTCGACCGGGGCCTTGACCTCGTCGAAGCGCGGATCGGAAAACGACAGCGACATCGACCCGGAGAAGTCCTCGATCGGCGACAGCTCGGACAGCACCTCTTCGAGGCCGCCGACCGGCTCCACGTCACCGCGGGCGGCGGCGATTTCCTTCCACCGCTCCGATCCGATCAACCACTCGAACGACTCGGTCTGCACGTCAAGCAGCCCCGGAACCTCGAGCGGTTCACGGAGCTTCGCGAAAGAAATTCGGTTGGGGGCCCCGGGGACGGAGCCGTTAGAGGGAGTAGCTACGGCTGTTTTGCTCTGGCGAGAAGCTGCCAAGATGCATCCTTCCAGCACCTCATGCGACGAACGGGTCCGGGTTACCGGGCTGTTGCCGCGTTTCTGCGTCGGTTGGCCGGCTGACGACCTGTCCGGTTCGTAGACACGGATATGCGCCCGACGAGGGATCAGGCGTGGACCACAATGTCAGGTGCGGGTGAGATGGGCAGGAAGTAGCCAGCGCAACGAACAACAGTAGCGCAGGATCCGTTATTCCTCAACCGCGCGCGCAAAACTAAGGCGCTGGCCGGCGTCCTGGTCTACCTATGCGCATGCTGCCCAACAGATTGACGCCTGCAGGGCCGGTCCGTCAAGGGTTCACACACTGTTTGATGCGCTTAATTCGCTTATCGACGCGGATCGACGCGGATCCATTCGCTGCGAGTGTGAACCCTCGGCCTCGAGTGTGCGTGGATGGCCGCCATGCGGCGGATTTCCCGCCGTCAGCTCGCGGCCGGCGCCGTCACCGCACGTTCGACCAGCACCGGCACGCCGGTCAGGCGGGCCATGCCGGCCAGCGCCTCGAGGTCTTCGGGCGCGCTGGACATCAGCTGGTTGACGTTCGCGCCGCCGGCCCGGTTGGCCACCCGCCAGCCGCCGGTGCCCCGGTGACCCCAGCCGTGCGGAATCGCGATCACGCCCGCCACGATGTCGCTGGTCAGCGTCACCGGCAGCTCGATGTGCCCGTGCGGCGAGCTGACCCGCACCGTGTCGCCGTCGCCGACATGCAGCGGTGCCGCGTCGCTGACGTGCATCAACGCCCGGTGGGCGCGACCGCCGCGCATCAGCAGTGGCGCGTTGTGCAGCCACGAGTTCTCCGACCGCGACTCCCGCATCCCGATCATCCGCATCGGAAAGCCGTCGGGAGCCGACCGCCTCGACAGCTTCGCGATCTCGGCCTCGATTTCCGGGTGCCGCAGCCGCACCCGCCGACCGCGATGGACCACGACGTCGCGCAGCACGCCGGCGGTGAGGTTGTCGGCCAGCACCACGCCGTGCGGGTGCTGCCGGGTGAGCTTGGTGAAGCTGAGCCCCCCGCGGCGCAGCCCGAACCGGTCACCGCCCGCGGAGAACCGGATCACCGCGTCGACGAGGGTGCGGGGCGTCAGCCGGACACCGAACAGCCGCAGCGCCGCGCGGACGGCGGCCATCGCCGCGAACCGCGGCGTGCGCCGCCACAGCCGGCCGGCCAGCTCGTCGATGATCTGCCACTCGGCGCGTGCCTGGCCCGCGGGCGCGACGACGGGCTCGGTGGCCTGCCGGAACGGCGTCGGCTGCAGCGTCTGAAACGCCAGCGGGAAGTCGTCGCGCTCGTACATGGTCGCCGCCGGCAGCACGTAGTCGCAGTGCGCGGTGGTCTCGGTGAGGTAGAAGTCGATGCCGACCATCAGCTCGAGCGCCTCCAACGCGCCCTCTAATTCCGCGCCGTTCGGCACCGAGAGCACCGGATTGCCCGCACTCACCAGCAAAGCCTTGATCTGGCCTGGTCCCGGGGTGGTGATCTCCTTGGCCATCAGCGCGGCCGGCTCCGACATCAGCACCGACGGAAAGCCGCCAATGCGCGAGCGGCGGCGGTGGTAGCGGGCGCGCAGCCCCGCCGCGGCGATCTTCATCAGCCAGCGCTCCGCGGGCAGACCCCAGGTGCCGAACATGCTGCCGCCCACGACGTCGATGTTGCCCGCGACGATGTTCACCGCGTCAAGCAAATACGTTGTGAGCGTTCCATTTTCGCCGGTGCTGGTGCCGACGCGGCCATACACCGCGGCGCGCGGCGTCGCGACCAGATCGCGGGCCAGCGCCCGCACGACGTCCGGTGCGATTCCAGTGCGCTGTTCGGTGGCCTCCGGGGTGAACGGCGCGGCGGCCAGCTGTAGCCACGGCAGTCCGTCGGCGAGCCGCGAGATGTGCCTGCGGTCGGCCAGGTGCTCGGCGAACATCACCTGCAATAGCGACAGCAGCAAATACGCGTCGGCGTCTGGGACGATGGGCAGCCAGTCGAATTGGGCCGCGGTCTCGGTCCGGCGCGGGTCCACCACCAGCACCCGCCCACCGCGTTTGACGATGTCGTGCATGCGGTCGCGGATGCGCGGCACCGTCAGCACGCTGCCGTGCGACACCAGCGGATTCGCCCCGATCACGACCAGAAAGTCGGTGCGCAGCACGTCGGGCACCGGCAGCGCCAATGGGTTGCCGTACAGCAGCTGGCTGGCCACGAATCGGTTGTTGACGTCTTGGGAGCCCGCGGTGAACAGGTGCGCGCCGCGGCCCAGCGCGGACATGAACATCGGCAGCCACAGCACATGCGAATAGCTGAACGCGCCGGGGTTGCCGTAGTACCAGCCGATCGCACCGGATCCGTGGGTGCGGTGGATGCGGGTCAGCCGCCGGGCGATGTCGGTCATCGCGTCGTCCCAGCCGACGGGCTCGAACCGGCCGTCGGGTGTGCGCCGCAGCGGCGTGGTCAGCCGGTCGGGATCGTTTTGCACCTCGGCGAACGCGATGCCCTTCTGGCACGCGAAACCGGACGACAGCGGATGCTCGCGATCGGGTCGCAGCTCGACCAGCCGACCGTCTTCGACGGCGGCCACCATGCCGCACAGCGGTTCACAGATCCGACAGAACGTCGCCCTGTGCTCGCGGCTCATCGGGCCGGGTCAGCGCTCCCGCGAGGTCGGGATCGCCTGCGTGGTCTCCTCCTCGCCGTATCCCTCGTCGCCGAACTCGGAGGCCCGGTACTTGTGGGTGCCCTCGAGGTCGTCGCGGATGGCTTCCTGGGCGCTCTTCGGCAGGGTGTGCATGATCTCGCGGACCCGGGCCTGGCGGCGTTGGACGGCCTGGCGCTCGGGCAGGCCGGGGGTGGCGACGATCTGCGGTGGCACGCCCTGGATCTCTTCGACGCCACCGTGGTGATGGCCGGCCTCGATCATCGCCTGCTCCTCGGCCATCGTGGCCTCGTCCTTCTCCTCGGACATGCCGATCGGACCGACCCGGCGACCGTTGAGGAACTGCCGCACGACGGGCTCGTCACTGGTCAGCAGCACTTCGCGCGGCCCGAACATGACCAGGTGCTTGCGGAACAGCATGCCGATGTTGTCCGGCACGGTGCGTGCGATGTTGATGTTGTGGGTCACGATCAGGATGGTCGCGTCGATCTGCGCGTTGATGTCGATCAGCAGCTGGCTCAGGTAGGCGGTGCGCACCGGATCGAGACCGGAGTCGGGCTCGTCGCAGAGGATGATCTGCGGGTCCATCACCAGCGAGCGGGCCAGGCCGGCGCGCTTGCGCATGCCGCCGGAGATCTCGCCGGGGAACTTGTTCTCGTCGCCGTCGAGGCCCACCAGGGTGAGCTTCTCCATGACGATGTCACGGATCTCGCTTTCCTTCTTCTTGGTGTGCTCACGCAACGGGAAGGCGGTGTTGTCATAGATGTTCATCGAGCCGAACAGCGCGCCGTCCTGGAACATCACCCCGAACAGCGTGCGGATGTCGTAGAGCTCCTTTGCCGAGCACTCGATGATGTTGGTGCCGTGGACGACGATCTTGCCGCGCTCGGGACGCAGCAACCCGATCAGTGACTTCAAGAACACCGACTTGCCGGTGCCGGACGGGCCCAGCAGGACGCTCACCTCGCCCTCGGGGACGGTGAGCGTGACGTCCTCCCAGATTCGCTGCGCGCCGAAGGACTTGGTCAATCCTTCAACTTCGATTGCAATGCCCACGCACGATCCTTCCGCCTATGCTCGGTGCCCGCCACCAGCCTCCCGCCTGTGGCTTGAGTCACTCTAGCCTACCCCCGCCACCTGTGACACCCGTAGTCGCAGGTTGGAGCGGGTGCGAGGGGCCGCCCCGGTTTGCCGGGACGGCCCCTTTCCGGCCCGGACTACTTGACGGTGACGGTGGCGCCTGCGGCCTCGAGCTTGGCCTTGGCTTCGTCGGCCGCGTCCTTGGCAACCTTTTCCAGCAGCGGCTTGGGTGCGCTGTCGACGAGGTCCTTGGCCTCCTTGAGGCCCAGACCGGAAACGATCTCGCGGACCACCTTGATGACGCCGATCTTCTTGTCGCCGGCGGCCTCGAGGACCACGTCGAACTCGCTCTGCTCCTCGACGGCCTCGGCCGGCGCTCCGGCAGCGGCGGCGCCCGGCGCGGCGGCGACAGCGACCGGGGCGGCCGCGGTGACCTCGAAGGTGTCCTCGAACTTCTTGACGAAGTCCGACAGCTCGAGCAGCGTCATCTCCTTGAACGCGTCGAGCAGTTCGTCGGTGGACAGCTTGGCCATGGTGTTGGGTCCTTTCGTTGGGGTCTTACGGGGGTTTACGCGGCTTCGGGGTTGTCGCCGGACTTCTTCTCCTGCAGCGCGGCGGCCAGCCGGGCCACCTGGGCCGCCGGGGCGTTGAACAGCCCGGCCGCCTTGGCCAGGTTGCCCTTCATCGCACCGGCCAGCATGGCCAGCAGCACCTCGCGCGACTCCAGATCGGCGATGCGCTCGACCTCGGCGACGGTCAACGGGCGGCCGTCCATGTAGCCGCCCTTGATGACCAGCGCCTTGTTGTCCTTGGCGAAGTTCTTCAGCGCCTTCGCGGCGTCGACCGGCTCACCCTTGACGAACGCGATCGCCGTTGGCCCGACGAACAGCTCGTCGAGACCCTCGATGCCCGCCTCGGAAGCGGCCCGCTTGACGAGGGTGTTCTTGGCCACCGAGTAGGTGGCGAAGGCGCCGAGAGAGCGGCGCAGCTCGGCGAGGTTCGACACCGTCAGGCCCCGGTACTCGGTGACGACGGTGGCGGTCGAATCCTTGAACCGCTCGGCAATCTCGGCGACGGCGGTGGCCTTGTCAGCCTTTGCCATGCATGCCTCCTTGGTGGGTGTCTGCGCGGTGTGGGTGGGTGGGTGTCTGCGCGGTGTGGGTGTCTGCGCGCCCCGCCAAGAAGGCCCGGAAAACGACGGACGCCCCGACGCAGGGTCGGGGCGCGGAAATGGGCGCGCGCAAGGTTGCGTTGCTGCGCGCCGAGCCTCGTCCTCCTGCGCGGGCCGCCGGGATCGTTCCCGGACCTTCAACCGATTACTCGGTGACCGACGGTCTTCGGTGGAGCCACACCAGGGTAGCGCAACCGCCGTCGATCAGCCAAAACGCCGTTGGCTCGGGCCGTTGACTCGGGTGGCTAGGTCCGGGTCGCGGTGACGAAGGTGAACGATTCCCGCAGCGCCGCCATTTCGTCGTTCTCGGTGGGCATGGCCAGCCCGGCGGCCGCGTACAGGTCGGCCACCTTGGTGGTGGCGGTTTCCCAGCCGTGGCTGCCCAGATAGCCGGCCACCTCGGCGCGGTCCCCCGGGTAACCCAACTCGGTCATGTCGATGTCAAAGCCGTGCCGTCGCCAGTTCTGGGTGGCGGCCCGCATCCGCTGCTGCATTTCGGTATGGAACTGGCTCGAGCTGGGCATGTTCTCGGAGGCGAACCGGCTCGACGCCGCGCTCAGCGCGGTGAGGTTGTCGAGCAGCCGGTCCTGGGCGTCGGGCGGCAGGAATGCGAGCAAGCCCTCGGCGCTCCACGCCGTCGGCCGGCTGCTGTCGAAACCGGCTTGGCGCAGCGCGGCGGGCCAGTCCTGGCGCAGGTCGATGGCCACGGGCCGGCGGTCGGCGGTGGGAGCGGCGTCCAGGCGGGCCAGTGTCGCGGACTTGAACTCGATCACTTGCGGCTGATCGATCTCGTAGACCGTGGTGCCGTCCGGCCAGGGCAACCGGTAGGCGCGGGCATCCAGCCCCGAGGCCAGGATCACCGCCTGGCGAATCCCGGCTCTGGTTGCGTCGGTGAAGAATTCGTCGAAGAACCGGGTGCGCACGGCCATCATGTCGGTCATCCGCTGCATGCCCCACGGGGAGTCGCCGTCGACCTCGGCGGGATCGAGCTCGCCGCTGGCCAGCCGGGTGAAGAAGTCGACGCCGACCGCGCGCACCAGCGGCTCGGCGAACGGATCGTCGATCAGCGGGTTGCTCGCCCGGCTGGCCAGGGCACGCCCCACCGCGACGCCGGTCGCCGTCGCGCCGACGCTGGTGGCAAGGTCCCAGGTGTCGTTGTCGGTCCGCGCCATGTCATGTCCCTTCCGGTCCCGTCCGGTCCGTTGCGGTCCTGCTCCGGCTTGACCGGACTTGTCCGGGCGCGAATGTACGCCGCGAAACTGTGAGCCCCTCACCTGATTTCGGTGTCCACCAGCGCGGCCGCGCCGACCAGACCGGCGTCGCCGCCGAGTTCGGCGGGCACGACCCGCAGGCCGCGCAGGAAGTCAAGGCGGGCATGCCACGCCAAGGCCTCGCGCAGCGGGTCGAACAGCAGCGCACCCGACATTGCCACTCCCCCGCCGATCACGACGAGGTCGAGGTCGCATACCGCGCCCACCGACGCGATCATCGCGGCGACCGCGGTGGCGCCGCGGCGAAAGGCCTGCAGCGCCACCGGGTCTCCGGCATCGGCCGCGTCGGCCAGCTCCTTTGCTTCCGCCCCGGCCGGCGCGACCCAGCCGTGCTCGCGAGCCCAGATCGCCATCCGCGGCCCGGCGGCGATGGTCTCGACGCAGCCGTGCCCGCCGCACGAGCACCGCTCGCCGTCCGGCTGCACCACCACGTGGCCGACGTGCCCGGCGTTGCCGGTGCGACCGTCGTACGGGGCGCCGTCCAGCACCAACCCGCCGCCGACGCCGGTGGACACCACCATGCCGAGGAGGAAGCTTGCGCCGCGGGCCGCTCCGCGCCAGCGCTCGCCCAGCGCCATGCACAGGCCGTCGCCGCCCAGCCGCACCGGCACACCCGGCAGTGCCGCCGCTACCCGGTCCACGATCGGGAACCGTTGCCACTCAACGATGTTGATCGGGCTGACGGTGCCACTGGGCAGATCGATCGGGCCCGCGGAGGCGATGCCCACGCCGCGCACACCGCCGGTGGCCGCGGTCATCGTGTCGGTGATCAGCGCGTCGACCACCGCCCACACGCCCTCGGCGTCGCCGTCCGGGGTGGGGCGCCTGGCGGAGTGGACGAGGCTGCCGTTCGGGTCCACGAGACCGGTGGCGATCTTCGTGCCGCCGATGTCGATCGCGAGGATCAACCCGGTCATCAATGCTTGTGGGTGTTGTCGGGCTGCCGAGGGTCGCCCGGATGCTCGTAGCCGGGCGCCAACTCGACGAGCGCGGCGCGCCGGGCGTCCAGCCATATCCGGAAGGCGCGGCGCCGGGCGGCGGCGCGGAGGTGTTCGGTGATCGCCGACCGCACCTCGTGAAGCGGCGGCGCGGTGGCGGCCCGGCCGCGCCAGCCGTCGCGCCCGGCGCGGGGGGCGGCGAACCGAAATGGGTTGCGGGCGTGGTAATCCGACACCTGGGCGGCGGTGACGTCGACGGCGGCGGTCACCCGCGCGAACAACGCCCGGGCGAGCGGGTCGGCCAGTGCCGCCGCGGCCACGCTGCCGATGTCATGCCGGGCCGACACGTCCGGCAACAACTCGTCCTCGGCGGGCGCACCCCGGGCGCTGAGCCCGAGCGCGGCGGCTTCGGCGGCCACTACCCGCTCGGTCACCAGCAGCTGGGTCAGCCAGCGGCGCAGCTGCCTGCCCTCGCTGGTGCCCGGCCGCGGCAGCGCGGCGGCGACACTGGTGCGGCGCAACCGATCCTCACGCGCGTCGACCTCGTCGACCGACACCGGCGCACCGGCCACCGTCGCTGCCACGTCGGGGTGCCCGCTCATCGCACCGTCACCTGCACCGCCGGGGAGTAGATCAACCGGCCGGCGCAACCGACCCGGATGAGCGCCCACCACCGGCCGGGCTGCAGCCAGGTCGGCGGGGCGACGTCGAAGCCGAGTTCGGCTGTGCCACCGGCGGGCAGCACCGCGCCGCGGACGGCCGGCCCGATCCACTCCCAGGTGCCCCACGGGCTGATCAGGTGGGCCTCCACCGCCACATCGGCGCACGCATCGGTGCCGACGGTGACGGCGATCCGAGCCGTCCGGCCGGGTGTCACGTCGACGTCGTGCGGTCCGCCGACCAGCCGCAGGACATCGTGGCGCCCCGGCGGCGCGCCGACGGTGACGATGCAGACGTCCTCGACGAGCTGCCGCCAGGCGGGCGGGACCGTTCCGGCGTCTGCGCCGGTGACGCCGAGCTGGGCGCGCACCGGGTACAACCCGGGCGGGATGCCGGGTGGCATGGTCAGTTCGATGTCGGTCTCCGCGAACTCGCCGGGGGGCAGCTCGAACGGCAGCCGGCTCGGGCGGGCCGACCAGCCGTCCGGACACCGCAGTCGAACCACGCCGCTCAGTGACGAGTCGGTGCAGTCGCTGGCCACGGTGAGTCGCAGCGGCAGTGGGCAATCCGGCTCGGCGGTCACCCGATGCGGGTGCAGGTGCGCGACGGCGGGCAGCCCGCCCAGCGGGGCGGGCCCCCGGTTGTGCAGCCAGTACCGCGCGTACAGCGGCTGCGCGGCCTCGGCGTCCGGCGCCAGCGCGGCGTGGCCGGCGTCGAACATCCTCGGCACATCGAGGCGGGCGAGCATGGTCGCGATCTGGTAGCCGTCCAGCGCCGGTGGGCCGGTGCCGACCCGGTCGCGCCGCGGCCGCTCGAGAAGGTCGGCGCCGCCGAGCTCCGACACCGTGCCGATGGCGGACCCGATGGCGACTTCGGTTTGTTCGCCGCGGTTTTCGACCAGTCGCACCGCGACGGCGGCGGGATCCACGGCTCGGCTGCTGCCGCGCGCGAGCGGGTTACCGGCCGCCTTCAGCGCGCCGAGCCGCGCCGAGCCGGCCGGCTCCAGCCGCAACAGCGAGCCGGCCGCGGGCAGGGTTTCGGCGGCGTCACCGGACTGCACGGCCAGCAGCGGATGCGAGAACTCCGCGCTGCGGGCGGGGATCTGGGCCTGCCGCCAGTCGCCGTCGCCGGCGGTCAGCGCGTGGTCGAAGGTGTGGGTCCAGTGCTGCAGCTGGAAGTTGGACCCGTCGGGTGCGGTGCGCCGCGGCGGGTCGATCCAAATGCCCGACGGCCAGCCGGTGCACGAGCGCATCAGCGACGTGTGCAGCGTGCCCGCGGTGTCGACGGCGAAGCCGGGCATGCCCCGGTTCAGCACCGCGACGGTGCGCGACTCGAACGGCTCGAGCTGCGACGGAACCGGATGGCCGACGACGATTTCGGCGTCGCCGAGGTCGTCGACGACCGACGCCACCGCGTCGTCGAGACCGGCGCCGTTGCCCGCGATCACCAGCACCGGCAGCGCCCGCACGCCACGCAGGTCCGCGCCCGGCACCCAGGCGGCGGCAAGCGGTGCGGCGGCCGGCACCCACACCCTGGCCTGACCGGTGGCGTACAACTGACGCTTGAGCTCCTCGGTGTAGACGCCGTCGGACTCGGCGAGCACCGCCGCGGTGAACGAATTCTGTTCCGGCCCACCGAGAGCGATCCGGGTGTCGGGCAGGTTGGAGTCGATGCCCAGGTCGCCGTAGCGCGGCTTGTCGGCGCCGCTGCAGGTGGCCGTGACGCCGGCCCGAACCAGCGCGACCATCAGATCGCGTGCCAGCGGGCCGGACTCGGCCTCCGTCGGCGACACCACCTCGGCGACCGACACGGCGCGGATTTCGGCGCCGACCCGGACCCGCGCCGCCGACGACAACCCGAACCAGCCGTACGCGGGGTTGTCCAGCGTCCACGGATGCTCGGCGGTGTCGACGGAGCGTCCGTGGCCGCTGGCGCCGGGTTGGTGAAGCAGCGCGAAGCCACGGCCGATCACCGCATCGCCTACCTCGCTCACCGGCATCGCGCCCGGCACCGGGCAGGGCCAGCGCAGCCGCACCAGACGGTCCGCGCCGGTGAACCCGTCGATCGTGGTACGGCAGTCCACCCGGGCCACGCCCCGCCACAGCGTGACGATCTGGGTGTAGCGCAGCAGGTCACCGATCCGGCCGCGCACCACGAGCCGCCCGCCCAGCGGGCTGCGGTACGCGTGCACCGACTCGGCCGGAAACTCCGACGAACACACCACGGGTCCGTTCGGCAGCAAATGCCACGGGCCCTCGCCGCCGTGCGGGTGCGCCGGGTATTCGTCATAGACGGCGAGCTCGTTGCCGACTCGTCCGTCGGCGATCAGCTCCCGGCCGCCGGCCAGCTCGACCAGCGACGACACCCCGCCGCCACGGGCCGGGTCGACGCGCATGCGGTAGTGCTCGTTGGCGATCTCGTTGCCGGGCAACACCTCCCAGGCCGCTGCGTGGTCGCTGACATCGCCGGTTTCGACAAGGCGGTAAGCCCGCCAGCCCAGCGACGGCACGTCACGCGCGAGCCAACTCACCGAGTGCCCGTCGTGCTCGACGAGCGCGGGCACCTCGGCGCCGTCGGCGTCGCGCACCCGCGCCCCCGACCGCAACGGCTCGGCCAGTCGCATCGTCACGACGTCGGTGCGGTTGTGGCTCAACGTGTTCCACACCACGAGCGACCCGGTGACCGCGCTCGACAGCAGCGCGAGCGAATTGTCGCGCGCCGCTCGACCGAGCTGCCACGCGTCGCGCCACCCGGTCAGCAGGTCGAGGTACACCTGGTCGGACTCCGAGCCGGTGATGGCATCGTGGTGCGCGCCGTAGGCCAGCTGCACCCAGGCCTTGGCGAGCGCGGCCTGCGGATAGCGCGCGCCGGCAACCAGGCCGGCGAAGACCGCAAACTTCTCGCCGTCGAGCACCGCATCCTCGGCCGCGCGGTTGGCCTGCTTGGTGTCGATGTAGGACACGTCCTTGCCGGTGTAGACCGGGTTCATGTCGCGGGTCTGCGGCGACGCGGTCACGCCGCGCCCGTCCAGTTCGGCCCGAACCGCGGCGAAGAACTCCTTCGGCAGCGCGCACACAAACCTGGGCCAGGTGTACCGCGAGTTCCAGTCGCGGTGAATCTCGGTGACCCACTTGTTCGGTGGCGTGTAGTCGGTGCCGACCGGCAGCAACACGTTGCGGGTCGCCGCGACCTTCTTCAATTCGGCGAACAGGCGATAGGTGGCGTCCTCGGCCTGCCGCACCGTGGTCGACGAATCCATCCACCAGCCGGCCGAGTAGTGCGCCGGCATGTAATGGGTCAGCAAGCCGCGCCCCGACGGCGCGATCCACTCGAACTCGCTGCAGAACTGCATGCGAGCGAGATCGCCGGCGTTGCCCATCGGTCCCCACTGATGATGCGGGCCGCGCGCCCACGAGCTGGAGGTCAGCCCGGCGTCGGCCGCCATGGCGGGGAACTGCGGGTCGTGACCGAAGACGTCGAGCTGCCACGCGGTGCGGGGGTCGGCGCCGAGCACATCGCGTTGAAAACCACTGCCGTGCACCAGGTTCCGGATCGTCGTTTCCGGGCTGGTGAGATTGGTGTTCGGCTCGTTGTAGGCGCCGCCCATGATCTCGACGCGGCCCTGGTCGATCAGCCGGCGCAGGTCGGCGCGGTCCTCGGGGTGGGTGTCCCAGTACGGCTTGAGGTAGTCGACTTCGGCCAGCACGAACTTGTATTCCGGCTCGCGACGGGCCATTTCCAAATGCGCGCGCACCAAATCGAAGCCGTTCGTCTGCCTGCAGTCGCCCGGCGGGTCCTCGGTCCACACGCTGGTATACGCGCCCTGGGTGTTCCACCAAACCGGGTCGTAGTGGAAGTGGCTGATCATGTACAGCGTCCAGCCGGGTTCTGCGACGGTGAACTCGAACGGCGTGACGGCACCGGCGGTCAACACCCGGGCGACCCGCCGCGCCCCAGGGGTGGGCCGGTCAACCTGTACCGGCACCTCGACGACACCGTTACCGGGCGCAGCCACCGCTTGACCGGCTACACCGTCGCCGCCAACCCGGATCGGCGTTGGCTCGGTGGCGCCCGCGACGGTCACCCGCACCAGTTGCCGCGGCGCGTCCGGCGGACCGACGAACAGCTCCGTCGACTCCGCGGAGATGACGTGCACCCCAAGAGCCTACGGCGTCAACGCCGCGAAACCTCGACAACGAGCGCGCGGTGATCCGAGACCGACAGCGTCGGCGCCTCGCAACGGTCCACGCACAGCGTTGCATCATCGGTCAGCACGTGATCCAGCTGGCGAACGGGAACGTCGGCGGGAAAGGTGGGCGCCGTACCGAGTGGGCGCAGCCGGGTCCAGCGACTGGGCGCCGGCGGCGACATGTTGAGGTCACCCATCAGCAGCCGCGGTCCCGGGAAGCCCCGCAGATCGCGGATCAGCGTCCGCAGTTGCACGCGGTTCCAGCCGGGCACGAACGACAGATGGGTGTTGGCGACGGTCAGCGGGCCCAGCGCGGTGTCGAGCCGTGCCATCATCGCCGCGCGCGGTTCCTCGTGCACGATCTGGACTCGATGCGGGCCCGGCAGATACATCGGCAACCTGGCAGGTATGCGGGGCAACCGCACCACTTGCCAGCTGTCGGCCGGAAACCGCGACAACAGCGCGATTCCGTACGCGGCGGTGCCGGGCTGTTCGCTGCCGGTCGCGGCCATCCACGTCGCGCCCGGGGTGCCCGAGATCGCGGCGACGAACCGGTGGCTGATCGCGCCCATCGCCTCGGCCGCGACCGCGGTCAGGTCGGAGCGCGCCGAGCGGGGCTGATCGAGGTCCACCTCCTGCAGCGCGAGCACGTCGGCGTCGAGTCGCCGTACCGATTCGGCCAGTCTTTTCAGGTCGACGACGCCGTCGTGAACGCTGCGTCCGTGCAGGATGTTGAAGGTGGCCATCCGCATGGGTACTACTTACCCGTCCCATTACCCGCCAATGCGCGGCAACCACCAGGGATGACGAGTGGCCGCACGAAACGACGAACTGCGCGACGCGCTGAAACGCGCCGCGTCGGCGCTCAAGGAGCACGGACCGGAGTTCGCGCTGGGCGGCAGCTACGCGCTGTGGGTATACGGCGCGCCGGAGCCCGTGCACGATGTCGACTTCGTCGTCGCCGAGGCCGACGCGGACGACGCGGCGGCGACGTTGAAGGAAGCCGGCTTCCGCATCCAGCGCACGCCGGAGGACTGGCTGTTCAAGGCGTGCGTCGGAAACGACTCCGTCATCGACGTGTTGCATCGGCTCAACGGCGTGCCGGTGGAGCCGGCGACAATCAGTTCGGCCGAGACCCGCGACGTCCTCGCGATCGCGATGCGCGTGCTGTCGCCGACGGAGGTGATGACGGAGAAGTTGTGCTCCCTCGACGAACACTATTGCGACTTCGCGACGCTGCTGCCCGCGGTGCGGGCGGTGCGCGAGCGGGTCGACTGGGACCGGGTGCGAACTGCCAGCGCCGACAACGATTTTGCGGCGGCTTTTCTGTTCCTCACCGACCGCCTCGGCATCACGTCCTGACGCCCCCCGCGCGGCGAAGCCGGTCGGCGACCGCACGCGCCGCGTCGACGACCTCGGGCGGGTCGAGCACCTCGAAGTCGCAGCCGGGCATCGCGAAGTACAGCGCCATCCGGGTCGGGTCGTCGGCGCCGGCGGTGACCACACAGGCGCCGGCGCCGTCCGGCTCGATCGTCGTCGAGGCCGCGGAAAAGTATTGCGACACAACGCTGTAGGGCGCGAAGTAGCGTACCCGGGCGACATAGCGGTACGGCGACGCGGTGATCGAGCGGCGCACGTAGTCGGCCGCATCGGGCGCCGGCCGCGGCGTGAACGTGCTGCCGAGCGCGCGCACGTCGGCCATCCGATCCAACCGCAGGCTGCGCCAGTCCCGCCGGTCGCGGTCGTACGCCAGCAGATACCAGCGCCGGCCCGTCGTCACCAACTGATACGGCTCCAACCGGCGCTGCGTGGCGCTGCCGGCCCGGTCGACATAGCCGGCCGTCACGTGCTCGCGGTCGCGGCAGGCCCGGGCGAGCGCCATCAACACATCCGGCTCGACCGGCGAATCCACCGACGACGGCGTCAGCGTGACCGTCGCGTCGTGCACGGCGGCGACTTGGCGGCGCAGCCGCGTCGGCAACACTTGGTCGAGCTTGCTCAGCGCGCGCAGCGCCGCCTCCCCGACCCCGGCGACGCTGCCGCCCGCGGCCAGCCGCAGACACACCGCCACCGCCACCGCCTCGTCGGGATCAAGCAGCAGCGGCGGCAGCGCCGCGCCGGCGCCGAGCTGATAGCCGCCGCCGTGGCCCCTGCTCGCGTGCACCGGATAACCGAGGTCGCGCAGCCGGTCGACGTCGCGGCGCACGCTGCGGGTGGTCACGCGCAGCCGCGCGGCCAATTCCTCGCCGCTCCATACCCGCCGAGACTGCAGCAGACCCAGCAGCTGCAGCACCCGGCTGGTCGTCTCGGACACGTATTTCATGGTCGCACAGTCTTAGGACAGGATCTGTCCGCTACGGCTGCGACGCTTTAGCACATGACCACCGAAACCCGAGATATGACCGCCCAACTGGCCGATCAACTCGACTTTCACTGGCGCCGGCAGCTGCGGCCGCGACTGGCCGGCCTGACCGACGACGAGTACTTCTGGGAGCCCGTGACAGGCTGCTGGACCGTGCACCGCGACGGCCGCATCGACTTCGCCTACCCGGCGCCGGAGCCGGCGCCGTTCACGACGATCGCGTGGCGGATGGCACACGTCATCGTCGGCGTGCTGGCGATGCGTAGCCATTTCCACTTCGCCGGGCCGGCGGCGGACTACCAGTCGTGGGACTACGCCACCGACGCAGCCACCGCGCTCGCCCAGCTCGACGACGCGTACCAGCGGTGGATCGATGGTGTGCGCGGCCTGGACAGCACAGGTCTGGCGACGCCGGTCGGTGCCAAGGAAGGCCCGTACGCCCAATACCCGATGTCGGAGCTGATTCTGCACATCAACCGCGAAATGATCCACCACGGCGCCGAAATCGCTTGCCTGCGAGACCTTTACGTTCACTCTCACTAGAAAGGAAGATCTTAGATGCCCGGAATGCCCCCGCCCGGCGCCGACGAGCGCGAAACCCTGCTGGCATTCATCGCGTTTCAGCAGAACGCGTTCTTCGCGGTCGCCCACGGCCTGACCGACGAGCAGGCCCGCCGCACGCCCTCGGCGAGCGCGTTGTCGATCGGCGGTCTGATCAAGCACGCCGCGGGGGTTCAGCGCGGCTGGGCCCAGCGTGCGGCGTCGGCGCCGGATTTCCCGCCGCCGGATCCGCGGCCGATCGAGCAGGTGATGGCCGCCTACGCCGACGAGTACGTGATGCGCGACGACGAAACCCTCGATCGGCTGCTGGATACCCTGCGCGCGCAGAACGCGGAGACGCTGAGGGTGTTCGCCGCCGCCGACCTGGACGCCCCGGTTCCGGTACCGCACGACGTTCCGTGGTTCCCGCACGACGTCGACCACTGGTCGGTGCGCTGGGTCGGCCACCACCTCATCGAGGAGCTGTCCCGGCACGCCGGCCACGCCGACATCATTCGCGAATCCATCGACGGCGCAACGATGTACGAGCTGATGGCCGCCGCCGAGGACTGGCCGGAGACGGACTTCATCAAGAAGTGGCGGCCACCGCGGGCAGGTTGACGCCGCATGCCCGACGGGCCGCAGGGCTGTCGATTAGGTGGCATCCGACAAACTCTGAGACACTGCAGCCATGAGCACAACTGAGCACCGCGAGGTTGCCAAGCTGGACCGGGTGCCGTTGCTTACCGAGGCCGCGCGCATCGGCGCGACCGGCTGGCAGGTAACCAGAGCCGCGGGCCGGGTTGCCCAAAAGGCACTCGGACGTGGCAGCATCCAACAAAAAATCATCACCGAGATGCCGCACACGTTCGCGGACCTCGGGCCCACCTACGTCAAATTCGGCCAGATCATCGCGTCCAGCCCCGGCGCGTTCGGCGAGCCGCTCAGCCGGGAGTTCCGCAGCCTGCTCGACGCGGTGCCGCCGGCCGATCCCGACCGGGTGCACAAGCTGTTCGTCGAGGACCTCGGCGAGGATCCGGCGACGCTGTTCGCGAAGTTCGACGACCAGCCGTTCGCGTCGGCGTCCATCGCGCAGGTGCACTACGCGACCCTGCACACCGGCGAGGAGGTGGTGGTCAAGATCCAGCGGCCCGGCATCCGCCGCCGGGTCGCCGCCGACCTGCAGATCCTCAAGCGCGGCGCCCAGGTCGTCGAGCTGGCCAAGCTGGGCCGCCGGCTGTCCGCCCAGGACGTCGTCGCCGACTTCGCCGACAACCTGGCCGAAGAACTCGACTTCATGATCGAGAGCCAGTCGATGGAAACCTGGGTCGAGCACATGAACTCCTCGCCGCTGGGCAAGAACATCCGGGTGCCGAAGGTGTATTGGGAATACACCACCGCCCGGGTGCTGACGATGGAGCGGGTGCACGGCATCCGCATCGACGACGCCGCCGCGATCCGCAAGGCCGGTTTCGACGGTGTCGAGTTGGTCAAGGCGCTGCTGTTCAGCGTGTTCGAGGGCGGCCTGCGGCACGGTCTGTTCCACGGCGACCTGCACGCGGGCAACCTGTACGTGGACTCCGACGGCAAGATCGTTTTCTTCGACTTCGGCATCATGGGCCGCATCGACCCGCGCACGCGCTGGCTGCTGCGAGAGCTGGTGTACGCGCTGCTGGTCAAGAAGGACCACGCCGCCGCGGGCAAGATCGTCGTGCTGATGGGCGCGGTCGGCACAACCAAGCCGGAACAGCAGGCCGCCAAGGACCTGGAGGCGTTCGCGACGCCGCTGACCATGAAGTCGCTGGGCGACATGTCCTATGCCGATATCGGCCGGCAGCTGTCGGCGCTGGCCGACGCCTACGACGTGAAACTGCCGCGGGAGCTGGTGCTGATCGGCAAGCAGTTCCTCTACGTGGAGCGTTACATGAAGCTGCTGGCGCCGAAGTGGCAGATGATGTCCGACCCGCAGCTGACGGGTTATTTTGCGAACTTCATGGTCGAGGTGAGCCGGGAGCATTCGGAAGAGGTTGATGCGTAGTGGACATCCGTGCCGGGACGGCGAAGTCGGGCGACCTGCACATCTATTACGAGGACATGGGCGACCCGAACGACCCCGCGGTCCTGCTGATCATGGGGCTGGGCGCCCAACTTCTGTTGTGGCGCCCCGGGTTCTGCGAGAAGCTCGTCGACCTGGGCCTGCGGGTGATCCGCTATGACAACCGCGACGTCGGCCTGTCCAGCAAGGTGGAGGGCCGGCACACCGGTCAGGCGCTGTCCACGCGGATGGTCCGCTCGTTTTTCGGGCTGCGCAGCAAGGCCGTCTATTCGCTGGAGGACCTGGCCGACGACGCGGCGGCGGTGCTGGACCACTTGCACATCGACAGCGCGCACATCGTCGGCGCGTCGATGGGCGGCATGATCGCCCAGATCTTCGCGGCCCGCTACCGGCAGCGCACCAAGACGCTGGCGGTGATCATGTCGAGCAACAATCAGCCGGCCCTGCCGCCGCCCGGGCCGCACCAGCTGCGCGCCATCCTGCAGCGGCCCAAGGACTCGTCGCGTACGGCGATCATCGACAACGCGGTCCGGGTCAGCAAAATCATCGGCAGCCCCGGCTATCCCGCCCCCGAGGAGCGCATCCGCGCCGAGGCCATCGAGGGCTACGACCGCGCCTACTACCCCGCCGGCGTCGGCCGGCACTTCGCGGCGGTGCTGGGCAGCGGCAGCCTGTTGCGCCACGACCGCCGGATCACCGCGCCGACCGTGGTGATCCACGGGAAAGCCGACAAGCTGATGCGACCCTCGGGCGCGCGGGCCATCGCGCGGGCGATTCGCGGAGCGCGGCTGGTGCTGATCGACGGCATGGGCCACGAGCTGCCCGAGCAACTGTGGGACCAGATCGTCGGGGAGCTGAAGACGAACTTCGCCGAGGCCGGCTAGCCGCCGGCGCTGTCAATTCGGTACCGGCGACCGGATCGGCTAGCATTCGCAGGACTTGCGAATGCCTTCGGCGATATCTGGAAAGGCCGATCACCAACATGTCGAAACCAGGCAAGGCTGTCCTGAAGCCGCACTTCGAGGATGTGCAGGCGCATTACGACCTGTCCGACGACTTTTTCGCGCTGTTCCTGGACAAGACGCGGACCTACAGCTGCGCCTATTTCGAGCGCGCGGACATGACCCTGGAGCAG
>NZ_DASQVQ010000173.1:0-3589 GCF_035640695.1 Mycobacterium sp. | reverse complement strand
GTCATGCCGGTACACACGCACTACGACCACGCGCTTGACTCCGCGGCGGTCGCCGAACGCACCGGCGCCCAGCTCGTCGGCGGCGAGTCGACCGCGTTTGTCGGCCGCGGCCACGGCCTTCCCGATGACCGCATCGTGGTCGCCGCCTCCGGCGAGACGGTCAGGTTCGGCGCTTACGACGTCACGTTGATCGCTTCCAAGCACAGCCACCCCGACCGCTATCCGGGCGTCGTCACGCAGCCGATCGTCCCGCCGGCCCGGGTCTCGGCGTATCGCTGCGGCGAAGCCTGGTGCACGCTGGTGCACCATCGGCCGACGGACAAGCGGTTGCTGATTGCGGGCAGTGCGGGTTTCGTGCCGGGCATGCTGGCGGATCAGCGCGCCGACGTCGTGTACCTGGGCGTCGCGCAGCTCGGCATCAACGGCGATCATCACATCGTCGAGTACTGGACCGAAACCGTCCGGGCGGTCGGGGCCCGCCGCGTGGTGCTGATCCACTGGGATGACTTCTTTCACCCGCTCACTGAGCCGTTGAAGGCGCTGCCGTATGCCGCCGACGACCTTGACGCCAGCATCGCGGTGCTGGCCCGGCTGGCGAAAGAGGACGGCGTTGCGCTGCACCTGCCGACTGTGTGGCGCCGCGAAGATCCGTGGGCCTGACACTTTCACTGGCGCTACTTGCCGTTGTTCTAGGTTTCGCGGTGCTGCGCCCGAAGGGCTGGGCCGAAGCCGTCGCCGCGATTCCGGCCGCAGTCCTGCTGGTCGCGGCGGGAACGATCTCGTGGCGCGAGGCCACCGACGAAGTCCACCGGCTGCTACCGGTCGTCGGGTTCCTGGCGGCGGTGCTGGTGCTGGCCGAGCTCTGCGACGATGAGGGCGTTTTTCAGGCGGCGGGCGAGTTGATGGCACGCCGCAACGGCGGCAACCCGCGGCGACTCCTTCTGCGGGTATTCGTCACCGCGGCCGCCACGACGGCGATCTTGAGTCTTGACGCGACGGTGGTGTTGTTGACGCCGGTGGTGCTCGCGACCGCCCGGACGCTGCGCCTGCCGCCCCGGCCGCATTTGTATGCCAGCGCACATCTGGCCAACACCGCCTCGCTGCTGCTACCGGTGTCCAATTTGACTAATCTGCTCGCGTTCGCCGCCGCCGAGCTTTCGTTCACCCGATTTGGGCTGTTGATGGCCGCGCCGTGGCTGGTCGCCGTCGCAGCCGAATATTGGATGTTCCGGTGGTTCTTCGCCGGTGACCTGTCGGTGAACGTCGACGGCGCGGATGTGCCACGGTCCCAGGCGTTCCCGCTCTTCACGCTGGTCGTGTTGGCGCTGACCCTAGCGGGATTCGCAGTCGCCGACCTGCTTGGGGTGGCGCCGGCGTGGGCCGCGTTCGGCGGTTCGGTGGTGCTGGCTGTGCACGGGTTGGCGCGGCGCCGCAGCACCGTTCGTGGCATCGTGAAGGCCGTCAATCTGCCGTTCCTGGCGTTCGTGTTGGCACTCGGCGTCGTTGTCCGGTCGCTGATGGTCAACGGGCTCGATGCCGCCGTGCGCGATCTGCTGCCGCCCGGCTCGGGACTGCTCACGCTGCTAGTACTCGCGGCCGTCGCTGCTGCGCTCGCGAATGTGGTCAACAACCTGCCCGCCGTGCTGGTGTTGCTGCCGCTGGTCGCACCGAGCGGCGCCGCAGCCGTACTTGCCGTGCTGGTCGGCGTCAACATCGGCCCAAATCTGACCTACGTCGGATCATTGTCAAACCTACTGTGGCGCAGGGTGTTACATCAGAATGACGCCGACGACGGTGTCGGCAGGTTCACCGTGCTGGGGCTGTGCACGGTGCCCGTCACCTTGGTTGTCGCGGTGGTCGCGCTGTGGGCAGCGGTTCGACTGCTGGGCACCTGACTCGCGTATTGCGCGCATCAGATGGGCGGGCTGCTGGCGCCCGCGGAAGCCACCGTGCTCGGACCTGACGTGGCTACCTGGCTGCAGCGCCCAAGCGCCCGCGAGACCTGGCAACGGACGGTTGCTGTCTGACGGCCGTTACCGTCGGCGTTGCCGGGCGATCTCGGCCAACACCACCCCGGCGGCCACCGCGGCGTTCAGCGACTCCGTCGGCCCGGCCATCGGTATCGACACCACGGCGTCGCAGTTCTCGCGCACCAGCCGGGACAGGCCCTTGCCCTCCGAGCCGACCACCACCACCACCGGGCCCATGCCGTCCAATTCGTCCACGGCGGTGTCGCCGTCGGCGTCCAACCCGACCACCTGCAACCCGGCGTTGGCCCAATCCTTGAGCGTGCGATTGAGATTGGTCGCGCGCGCGACCGGTATCCGCGCCGCCGCGCCGGCACTGGTGCGCCAGGCCACCGCCGTCACCGATGCGCTGCGCCGCTGCGGGATCAGCACGCCATGCCCGCCAAACGCCGCCACCGACCGGATGATCGCGCCGAGGTTACGCGGGTCGGAGATGTTGTCCAGCGCAATCAGCAACGGCGGCTTGACGTCGTCGTTCGCCGCGGCCAGCACGTCGTCTGGGTGCGCATACTGGTACGGCGGCACCTGCAGCGCGATGCCCTGGTGCAGCCCATTGGTCGTGATGCGGTCCAGGTCGGCACGGGGCACTTCGAGAATCGGTATGCCGGAATCGGCTGCGCGCCTTACCGATTCGGTCAATCGCTCGTCGGTTTCGGCGCCGAGCGCGACATACAAGGCGGTCGCGGGAACGCCTGCGCGCAGGCATTCGACCACCGGGTTGCGACCAAGCACGACCTCCGTGTCATCGGTACGCTTCGCTGTCCGTTGTGACTTTTGTTTGGCCGCAGCGCGTTTGGCAGCCGGATGGCCGGGCCGCAGGTGGGCCGGCGGCGTCGCACCACGTCCCTCCAGGCCGCGCCGGCGCTGGCCGCCGGAGCCGACCGCCGGCCCTTTCTTGGTGCCAGGTTTGCGCACCGCGCCGCGGCGCTTTGACGGTCCCGGCATCTACTTGTCGTCACCGCCCAGCGACCATTGCGGGCCGTCCGCGGTGTCGGTGACCTCGATGCCGGCCTTCTTCATGCGGTCGCGTATCTCATCGGCCAGCGCCCAGTCCCGCCGCCGCCGCGCCTCCTCCCTGCGCTCGAGCTCGGCGTGCACCAAAACATCGACCGCCGCCAGCGCCGCCGACGTCTCGTCCTCGGACTCCCAGCGTTCGTCGAGCGGATCGCAGCCCAGGATTGCCATCATCGCGCGGATCGAGCGGGCCTTGTCCAGCGCGGTGTTGTGGTCACCGGACTCGAGTGCGCGATTGCCCTCGGCCCGTGCCGCATGGATCTCTGCCAACGCGATCGGCACCGACAGGTCATCGTCCATCGCCTCGGCGAACCGCGGCGTCCAGATGCTCGGCACCACCGCGCCGACGCGATTGCGGACGCGGTGCAGGAAATCTTCGATGCCGGTGTAGGCCTTGGCCGCGTCCTGCAGCGCGGTCTCGGAGAACTCCAGCATTGACCGGTAGTGCGCGCTGCCCAGGTAGTAGCGCAGCTCGGCGGGCCGGACCCGTTGCAGCACAGCGGGTACCGCGAGCACGTTACCCAGCGACTTGCTCATCTTCTCGCCGC
>NZ_DASQVQ010000172.1:0-52986 GCF_035640695.1 Mycobacterium sp. | reverse complement strand
GGGGCGCCCCGTGCCGCGATGAGTTCCCGCCGGGTCGCGAGTCTGTTCTGGTGACCGTCGTAGGACGTCGTACGACGCTGCCCCGGCACGAGACACCACGGAGGACACCATGACCACCACGCCGGACGACCCGACCACTGCGCTGCCCGGCCGCCCGCCCGTCGTTGACCTCGCCACCTGGCAGAACGCCCGTGCCGGGCTTTTGGTCCGCGAGAAGGCCCACACCCGCGAGGGCGACGCGCTCGCCGCGGCCCGCCGCCGGCTACCGATGGTGGAGTTCGACGGGGCGGTCGAGGTCGTCGGACCCGACGGCCCGGTCCCGTTCCTGGACCTGTTCCAGGGCCGCGACGAGCTCGCGGTGTACAAGCACATGTGGTACGACGGCGCGCCGCACCAGGGGCAGTGCGAGGGCTGCACCACCACGGCCTGGCACCTGAAGGACGCCGTCTACCTCAACGCCCGCGGCGTCTCGTTCGCCATCCTGACCACGGGCCGTTGGGACGAGGTGGCCTCCTACGTCGAGTTCATGGGCTACACCCAGCCGTGGTATTCGGTGCGCGACGTGGACGCGCCGGTCGGCGGCAGCATGGGTTACCTCACCTGCTTCCTGCGCGACGGCGACCGCGTGTTCCTCACCTACTCCACGACCGGCCGTGGCAACGAGCCGATCAACGGGTCCCCTGGCCTGCTCGACATGACGCCCTACGGCCGCGGCGAGGCATGGGAGGACAACCCCGAGGGCTGGCCCGAGGGGCGAAACTCGTGCTGGTTCTGGCGCTCGGACGCGGACGGGAACGCCACCTGGGGCCCGACCAGCCGCCCCGTGCCACAGTGGACCCGCCCCGGCGCAACCCCGGTGGAGACCCTCGGCCGGCACGGCCACCACCGCTGACGGGCCTTCAACGACACCCGAGTCGTAGCCGGTCAGTAGGTTGGGATCCACGAGTGACCGCACAGTCCAAATTGTCTGCGGCCAATCGTTCTGGGGAGGTGGCCAGTGAATGAGAACATGAGCGACTTCCGCGCCCTGGACCCGTTCTTTCGGATCATCGAGCAGGGCCTTGCGGGATTCGTTGATGGTGATCACTTCTTCGACCTGCTGGCCGAGGACGTGGTCTTCGACTTCATCATCACGGTTCCGAACTACCCGCGCCACATCGTCGGCCGCGCCAACCTCATCGAACTCTACCGAGGCTACGGCTCCACGTTCTTCCTCGACCGCTGCTACGACCTGCGTGTCCACCATTCGCCGTCAACGTCGTCGGTGGTGCTCGAATACTCCTCGGAGGGAAAGGTTGTGGCCACGGGGCAGCCCTACGCAAACCGATACATCTCCGTGGTCGCCATCACGGACCGCAAAGTGAGCGCGTGGCGCGACTACCTCGACCCACTGCGCGTCTTCGCCGCCCTCGAGGGACGCGTCTTCGAACCGGACCCTAGAGCCCGGTCAGCCTTCAGGCCGGCAGACCAATCGCCGTGACCAGTATCAGCACCAGCGCCGCGGCGCCGACGAGATGCACCGGAAGGCGCGCAGTGATTCGGGTTGGGAGTGGCCGGTGCCCGAGCGTGCGTTGGCGTTGCAGAGCGATCACAGACATGCATAACGCGACGGCACCGGCTAGGCCGGGCAGCACCAGCCCGGACAGGCCCTTGTCGCCGTGAAAGTCCTTGAGCATCAACAGAACGCCGTTCGCCAAGAAGGCGAAAGACGTCCGATTCCAGGCCAGCACGGTGCGTTCCGCCTGCAGCCCGTTACCCCGCGGATCGCCCGAAGCCACTTCGCGGGTCAACCGGTGACCGCCTTGCTGATCAGCAACCCAAGAGTGAGCAAGCCGAGTGCCGTGAGACCGACGGCGAGGTAGGCGGGGGTGGGGTGACGGGGTAAGGGGTTGCCGATGCGGATGGCCCGATCCACCTGCCGCCACCGCAGCAGGCCCATGCCGGCGGTGACGCTTGCCAGCACCGCAAGCAGCACGGCCAGTGCATGCCGCGCGCCGGGGATTGACAACTCCGGGACGAGCTGAACGACTGCAACCGCTGCGGCAAGCAGCCCGAGCGCGGTGCGCTGCCACGCCAGAAACGTGCGCTCGTTCGCGAGGGTGAACCGGTAGTCGGGCTCGCACTCGACAACGGTGTCGGTTTCACCACGGCGTTTGACCCCTTGTCCGACGCGCCGATTGTCATCGCGGCGCCGGCGCATCATTCGGCCGATCGGTGTTGCCATTGAGCCTGAGCCCGGCCCCTTTGCACGAATAGGGAAGGGACCGGCGCGGCCGACCAGACACCCGGCGTACGCTCGCCCCGGCTGGCTACGGTCGACCGCATCCGCCGGGGCACGGCCATCCCGTTACGCCGACCCAGCCGATCAAGCCGATCCTCGCTAGCTGCGCGCACCGGCTGGGGTAACCACAAACCGGGCATTGTGTTGGCCCGGCACGAAGTCCACCGGAGCGCCGGTGGGGATGAGTGCTTCCTCTTCGACGCTGTCCTCGAATTGGCGGATCAGGCGCCGCGCATGCTGCATAACCCACCACCGAACATGGGTCTGGTTAACGGGTTCGCGCTCCTTCGGGTCCTCCAACAGGTTGATGATGCGGGCGAACCCGAGGGGCATCTCCGGATCGTGGAAGTGCTGTTGTCGTTTGAAGCTCACCTTGAATTGTGACCACTTGACGGCGTGCAGCTCCTCGTTGAGCCAGACCATGCAGCCCTCGCGCGCCGACGTGTCGCCGCCGGTGAAGAAGTCGTGCTGATCGATTCCGTCGATGATCCGGTCGGTTGGGGCGGCACAGCCGGCCCACCCCAGCAGCGTCGGAAACATGTCGGTCACGTGCACCATTTCGTTGCTCTCCCGAGCGGGTACCCTTCCCGGCCACCGGATCAGACACGGTGTCCGGATCCCGCCCTCGGCAGAGCTGAAGTACGAACCGTCGAAAAAGCCGGCGGTGCCGCGGCCGATCAGGTGGTCTTCGGGACCGTTGTCGCCGGCGAACACGACGATCGTGTTATCGGCCACGCCTAGCTGGTCGAGGCAGTCGAGGATGCTGCCGAAATCGTGGTCGAGCATCAACAGGCAGTCGCCCCACTCGCCGTTGGTGCTTTGCCCCCGGAACTCCTCGCGCGGAACCATGGGGAAATGCATCAGTGAATGATTGTGATAGAGATAGAACGGCTTTCCGGCCTCTACGCTGCGCTTCATGAACGCGCGGGCCCGCCGGTCGTACTCGGCGTCCATCTGCCCCTTGAGCGCGACGGTGAGCTGTTGGTCTGTGGCCCGCACTCCGTGCTCACGGGTGCCTTCATACATGTAGGAGTAGCCGTCGCGTTCTCCGTCATACCACGGGTCGTCGGGCCAAAGGCATTCGTCATATGTGCGCGCTGGGCCGTACCATTCGTCGAAACCGTGGTCGGTGGGCCAGCGACCGTCTTCGGCCCCAATGTGCCATTTGCCGAAACACGCTGTGGCATAGCCGGCCTCAGACAAGATATCGCCGATTGTGCGCTCCCATGCGACAAGACCGCCATCATTTCCGCCGAGCGCAATGGTGTGATTACCAGAGCGGATGGGGTAGCGGCCGGTCATCAGAGCCGACCGTGTCGGCGTGCACTGTGGCTCGACGACGTAGTGAGACAGTTTCAGGCCCTCGTCGGCAAACTGGTCGATCCGCTTGGTGTCGGCGCCGCGCAAGATTCCGCCGCCGAAACAACCAAGCTCACCCAGGCCGAGATTATCGACATGAAAATAGACGATATTTGGGCGGTCAGCCACGATGTACCTCGCAATCACTTTCGGTTTGATCTGTTCGGATGGTTGGCTGCATGCCTTGTCGGTAAAGCAGGCCTCGGTCAGCCGTCATCGCACTCCTGCCGGGGTCGCGGCATCGTCGTCACCAAACAGCACCGATCACCGCGGTAGCGAACCGATTCCAGGTCGAATGGAGTCCCGTCCTCCAGGTAGGTCAGGCGGTGCAGCAGCAGCAACGGCGCTCCCACGCGGATCTGAAGCAGCCTGGCGGTTTGGGGATCGGCGGCTACCGCCTCGGTGGTCACCTCTGCCCACCCCAGCCGGACGCCCAGCTCGCGTTCGATCAGCGAGAAGACGTCCGCGCTGTGCAGATCCGCGTCCAGCAGCACGGGGATCGCCTCTGGGCGAAGCGAACTGGTATCCAGAGACAGCGGAAGACCGCCCACCGAACGCAACCGCTCCACGAACGCGATCGGGCTGTCTTCCGGCACCGCCAGCTTGCGGGCCACAAACGGCGCTGCGACGGACTCGCTAACCGACAGCACCCGGTTGTCGACCGGCAGGTGGTAGCCCGCCATCGACTCCGCCAACCCCTCCAGCCGGTCGAGATGCTGGCGCAGCTTGGCTCCGGTTACAAATGTGCCGACGCCTTGCACCCGCGTGATCAGGCCTTCGGCTCGCAGCAGATCCAGCGCCTCCCGAATCGCGTTGCGACTGACGCCCAGCTCGGCAGCCAATGTCGTCTCTGGCGGTAGCGGCGGCCTGGCGGCGGCCAGGCCGCCGAACGCGCCCTCCATGATCTGGCTTCGCAAAATGTCGCGTACCCGGCGCGCGGCATCGGCGCGACTGCCCACGTACTCCTGGAAGTGCAGGCGCGGGAAGGTGGGCGGGCGAACCCGAGGCCGACTGGGCATGCGCCCACTGTGCCAGCTCCGCGCACGGACGGCCGTAAGCATCGTGTTACGCCACCACGGCAGCCACCAATTCGCAGGCCACGGCATATATTCCGGCGTTGCAGCGCTAGTTACGCCACACCGTTAAGAGCTCCCGGTGACTCGCCACCGCCGAAATCGTCGCGAACGGCTGTGGCATTTCTGCTGCCTGAAGCGCTGTCAGTGCAGTTGAGGCCGCTGCCCCGGAAGTCGTGGGTGGCGTAACAACGGTGTCACCGCCATTAGCACAGCTGTAATGCGCCGTGACGACCATCGGTGTCGTGGCGAAACGTTACAGCGCCGGGCGCGGCCGGTTCGGGGTTCCGCGTGGGCGGCGGCGCGGCTGCCGAGCGGAATCCGCGATGACCGAAAGGGGTCGGCTGATGCGCTGGACTGCAGCCGGCGTCGTTGCGGCCCTGGCCGTGACCGTGTTGGGAGCATGCTCGTCGGGTGGTGCGACGGTCGTCGTGAACATGGGCTACCAGTCGAAAACGATCAATACCGTCACGGCCGGCACCCTGCTGCGGGATCGCGGGACGTTCGAGGCGAAGCTCGCCGAGCTCGGCAAACGCACCGGCGTCCGATATCAGGTGAATTGGAACGACTTTGCGTCGGGACCACCGCTGACGGCCCAGATGATCGCGGGCAAGATCGACATCGGATCGATGGGCGACTACCCGTTGCTGGTCAATGGATCGAAGTCCGCAGGGTTTGATGACGTGCGGTCGCGGCTGGTGGCCGTGACCGGATACAACTTGCGCGGTTCACTGAATCAGGTTGTGGTGCCGATGGATTCGTCGGCCCAGACGCTGCGAGACCTGGCGGGCAAGACGGTGTCTGTCAGCGTCGGGTCGGCCGGACACGGCATGCTCGTGGATGGCTTGCGCGGCGTGGGCATGAACCCCGGCGACGTGCGGATCCTGAACCAAGAGCCGTCGGTGGGCGCCTCGGCGATCGAGGGCCGACAGGTCGACGCGTTGGCCCAGTTCGTTCCGTGGCCGCAGGTGCTGGCTTTCAACGGCAAGGCGCGGTTGCTCTTCGACGGCGGCCAAACCGGGGTGCCGACGTTTCACGGTGTGATAGTCCGCCAACGCTACGCCGAACAGCATCCCGACATCATGTCGACGTTCCTGGACGCGATGCGCGACACCACCGACTACCTCAACGCGCACCCGTTCGACGCAGCGCAGCGGGTCGCCTCGATCACTTCAATCAAGCCGGAGGTCGTTTACCTCTACAACGGCCCCAACGGGCTGGTGACCTTCGACATGACCATCAAGCCGCAACTGGTCGACGCACTCAAAAGCGACCTTCCGTTCCTGAAGGATCTCAATGCCGTCGGCGACCTCGATCTCAACAAATTCGTCGACGACCACTACGTGCGTCAGACGTTCGGCAGCGATTACGACCGGCTGGTTGCCAGCACCGCTAACACGGATCTGATCCGCGGCGCCGACCCGGGCTGCGGCGGCGCAGCCGTCGACCCGGCGCAATCGTCTGAGGTCTGGTTCGAGGGCGACCCCGGCACCGTTGTTGCTAAGAGTCCCACCTGCTTGCTGCGGCTAATCAAGACCAACGCAAAGACCGTGCGAGCGGCCTATGTGCCAGACGCCGGGCACGGCACGCGGATATTTGCGACCACGGCCACCTGGGTGATCGATCCCGCGTTGGGCTCAGACACCTCGTCGCTTCCGTTCGCGGTAGCCGCCGACGCCCAGCAGTACATCTCGACTCACCCGGGCAGCCGCCTCATCGACTATCCCACCGCCCTGTCGTCAGTCTAAGGAGAAGATGTTGCTCACTACGGACCTGCCCGGCCGCGCGATCATGCAGCCGAGCATCAATACTGTTGAACCAGTGCGTACAACTGAGGCGCGGGCCGCATGGCGGCAGCCTTGGTGGGGCGCGACCGCATGGCGCGCCGGCACAATCGCACTGGCCTCGCTGTCGTTGCTGGGGCTGGGGCTGTTGGCCTGGTACCTGCTGACGGTCAACCACGTGGTGCTCTGGCTGCGCTTCGACAAGGTGCCGACGCCGGGCCAGGTGTGGGCCACCTTGATCGGGCAGCTGACCAGCCGGACCTTCTACTTCGACCTGGGCGCCAGCATGCGCCGCATCCTGCTCGGGTTCGGACTCGCCGCGGTGCTGGGCACCGCGGTCGGGATCGCAGTGGGCCGCTCCACCAGGGTCTCAATGCTGGTGCGCCCGGTCATCGAGGTGTTCCGCCCCATCCCCGCGATCGCGCTGGTGCCCCTCGCCATCCTGCTTTTCCCCACCGGCGAGCAAGGCATCGTGTTCATCACCTTCTTCGCGGCCTTTTTTCCGGTGGCGGTCAGCACAATCCACGCCATGCACGCGCTGCCAACAGTCTGGGAGGAGGCGGCCCGCACCATGGGTGCCGGGCGACGTTCGATCCTGATTCACGTGGTGCTGCCCGGAGCGATGCCGGGCATCTTCGCCGGGCTTTCCGTGGCGATGGGCGTGGCCTGGATCTGCGTGATCAGCGCCGAGATGATCTCCGGTCAATTCGGGATCGGCTACTACACGTGGCAGTCATACGGTTTGCTGGACTACCCCGGCGTGATAGTGGGCATGTTCTCCATCGGAGTGCTCGGCCTCGGCACCGCGTGGCTGGTCGAGCGGGTCGGTCGCCGGATCAATCGGTGGCTGCCGAGGAGCGAACGATGACCACCGGCGCTCGAGTCAGACTGTCAGACCTGCAGCTCGGTTATCGCGGAGTGCCGACCGCGCGGATCGACCTGGAGGTGCAACCGGGCGAGATCGTCGTGCTGCTGGGCCCCTCCGGCTGCGGCAAATCCACGATTTTACGAGCACTGGCGGGCCTGCTCGCACCGACGGGTGGCACCGCCTTGATCGACGGTGAACCGCTGTCGACGTCAAAAGCCAAGTGCGGGATGGTGTTTCAGGAGGACGCCCTGTTGCCGTGGCGATCGGCGTGGCGCAACGTCGAGTATGCGCTGCGGTTGCGCGGTGTCGCCCGGGCGCAGCGCCGCAAGATCGCGCAGGACTGGCTCGAACAGGTTGGCCTGGCCGGGTTCGGCGACCATTTGCCGACCGCGCTTTCCGGCGGTATGAGGCAACGGGTGCAGTTGGCTCGGACGCTGGCCTGTGAGCCGCAGGTGATGCTCATGGACGAGCCCTTCGGAGCTCTCGACGCGCAGACCCGCGCCGAAATGTTGGCGCTGCTGGTCAGCGTTTGGCGCAGACATCAAACAACGATCTTATTCGTCACGCACGATGTGGACGAGGCCGTGCGGATAGCCGACCGGATAGTTCTGCTCAGCCGCCGTCCCGCGACCGTGTCGCAGATCTTCCGCGTCGCAGAACCCAGATGTACCGGCCCGCGGTTCGAACGGCAGCTCACAGACCTCCGTGGCGAGATCCTGGCAAAGCTCACCGAGAAGGGCGAGGTCGCAGACGTTGTGCTGGCCTAAGGTTCGTGAGCCAACCAATAGCCCGAAATTGTTTGGCTAACTACGGTCCGTTAACCGGCACAATGGGCTTGGGCGTCTCTGCGGTGCTGGGTGTGGCCGCCTTCGTCGGAGGGGCCTGTCCGATCGGCATCACGATCGGCGTTGCCTCGGAGTTGTCGCCGCCGGCGCTGCTATTGCCACCGCTTCCGCCGACGCCAACATTCATGGCGTCTTTCGGCGGCCAGTCCACATCTGTCGGTGGCCAGTTTGTCTTCTTGCCGGACGATCCGCCGCTCGCACCGCTGCCGTAATCACCGCCGATACTCGTCACGTCGTTGGTGTTTGTGTTGCTGTTGCTGTTGTCGGCGCTCGCGGTGCCGGCCGGGACACCCGCGACCACGGCCGCGACCACTGCGGCTACCGCCACGCGCCGGGGGCTGGTCATATGTTGAGAATATCTCCGTAGGCGTTGACGCTGTCATTGCCGTTGTCAGTGGTGATTTGCGCGTAGGCGAAGAATCGCACCGACACTGGACCGCCGCACCCGTCGACCTTCACATGGGCGTCATGAACGGTGACTTCGCCGGTGCGGCCCTTCAGCGACATTTTGCCCAACCCCAGCGTGTTGATGTTGCCGGGCAGCAGATTTATCGAAGCGTTCGGGCTGATGTCTGCGTACGGCGACGGGCCGAGCGCGCCGAGCCCGACGGCACCGGAACCGACGTTGAAGCCGATGCCCAGGGTGCCACTGATCCCAACATTGCCGCCTTGGCTCAAGTCGAGCTGACAGCCCAGCTGCACGCCTAACAACAAATTGCCGGAGTTGACCGGGTTTTTCCCGTTGCCATCGATTTTGGCCACCGCCTTCCCGCTCACGAACGCTTCCCTGGTCAATCCCGTGGCGGCCATGTTGGGGACGGAGTTGATGGCCATGTGCGTCAGCGCGGCGCTCAACTTCCACCCATCGTCGGTGTCCGCGGACTGCGTCACATCTGCGACAGGGACGGGATCTGCCGCGGCCACGCCGCAGCAGAACAAGAGCGGAGTAACGACGATGACCATGGTCCGAACGATTCTGCCCACAACACCGCCTCACAGGTGTCCAGTTAGTCGCGGTGATGATAGTGGGCGCCCCTGGGGATTGGCTGGCAGACAAGTTGTTGCTGACAGCGATCTGGTAGCCGGTTGCCAACGTCGCCGCACTCGGCTCGCGTGGTCGACCGCGCCCGATAAGTCACGGCGTGTGGACTCGCTGCGCGATCCATGGCAATGCGTCGGAAAACGCGCGGGCCCCGAACTGCCAGGTGTGATAGCCGGTGTACACGCGCAGGGTGCACGCGATGTTCACCGCCACCGCGGCCGCGCAGAGTTCCGGCAGCGCCCCCTTTTCTCGGAATTGATCCTCGTCACCGTGCCCGCCGAAGCCGACCGGTGCAACCCCGTCAGTTTGGTCGGTATCCCCGGTCAGGACCAGGGTCCATCCGCTCAGACCGGTGTCGGGGCGGCGGGGGAGAGGCGCCGGTCAAGGCGACGGGTTTGGAACTGGTGTCCGCGCTTGTCACAGGTGGTTTCGGCAGCGCTCAGGTTTAGGCGTCCGGCGGCTCGGCCTTCCGGAACAGCGCATCCGCAGAGACGATCGTCGATTTTCCAGCCATGCCAGCCATGTTGCCGCTGACCCCGAACCGTTCACGTTCGACGACGGTGGTAGTGGTGATCCGAATCGAACCGTCGGCGAGGGCCGTGACCGTCGCCTGCATAGGCAGCGGCACCGTTTTGCCTCGGACGGTGAGATCGGCTCGCACATTCACCGCGTCGTGTTGCCCGGGATACACCCCGGTGACCACCACGGTGATGTCCGGATAGTTGTGAGCGTCGAAGAAGTCGCCCGACCGGAGGTGTCTGTCTCGCATGCCAAGCCCTGTGTTCAGTGACGCGGCCTTGATGTTGATGCGCCCCGACACCGACCCGGTGACGGTGATCTCGCCCTCGCCGCTGAACTCGGTGAAGCGACCGTTGACCTTAGCCAGGCCATAGAGGGCGGTGTTCTGGAACGTGAATTCCGAACGGTCGGGCACCAGTTTCCACATGCCGACGTTCCCGTGCTGGCCCAAAAGCTCCGTAACTGCGGGCATTTCCCTCCTCACGCCCGGGGTCGCATCCGCGCGCGCTTCAATCAGCGAGCAGATTGACCAGCTGGCTGAAGACCTTCGGCAACGCCGCGGCAGCCGGGACGATACGTGAGCGCACCGGCGCAAACGCGCTCGCCTGCAGCACCGCCGCGGTCAGCAAACGATAGCGGCGCGACATCTGGCGCCACTGGTGATCGTAATCGCCTGGCGTGCCAGCGACGATACAGTCCACCAGCAGCTCGGCGGCACCGAACGCGATGCCCAGCCCTTCGCCCGTCAGCGCGTCGACGTAACCAGCTGCGTCACCCACCAACAGCACTCGTCCGGCAGTTCGGCTCCGAACCTTTTGGCGCAATGGGCCAGCCGCTCTGTCCGGGCCATGCGGATGACCGTGCACACGATTCTTGAGGGCGGGGAACTCGTCGAGGTGGCTGTCGAACCCACCCTGCCGCGAGGTGAGGATCGCGATACCCACGCAGTCGTCCCCAACCGGCGTCACGTACGCCTCGGCCCCTCGGGCCCAGTGCACCTCGACGTAGTCAGTCCACGGCGAGATCTGCACGTGCCGACGGATACCCCACCTGCGCGGGCCGGCGGATTGCCGCGCCAGGCCAACAGACCGACGGATCGGTGAGTGCAGCCCGTCGGCCGCGGCGAGATACCTGGCCCGTAATTCCCCGAGGCGAACCGACCTCGAATCCTGGGTGATCTCGCCGATGGGCGTCTGAATGAACCGTATGCCGGTCGCTGTGGCTGCTTCGAAAAGTGCTGCATGCAGCCGTGTCCGGCGCATGCCGCACCCGGCCCCCGATCGGAATGGTGCATCGACGTGTCGGTCGGCGTCCAGGTAGCTGATGCCGCGGAAAGACTTGCCCTGCGGCTCAATTCCGAGACGCTGCAATTGTCGGACAGTGCGTGGCATCAATCCTTCACCACACGCCTTGTCGATCGGTCCGCGGCGCTTCTCAACAACGACCACCTCAAGCCCTGCCCCTGCTCCGTGCAGTGCGGTAACGAGCCCCGCCGGGCCGCCGCCTGCAACAAGTAGGTCGATCACGACAGACTCGCCAGGGCAGCGTTCTCGACCTTGATCCGTGTCCGCAGCACCACCGCGTTCAGCGCCGTGAATACCAGGGCGGTAACCCAAGCGGTGTGAACCATCGGCAGCGCCACGCCCTCAACGACTACCGCGACGTAGTTCGGATGCGACACGAACCGGTACGGCCCGTCGGCGACGCGTGTTGCTCCCGGAACGACGACCACTCGGGTGTTCCATTGTCGGCCCAGGGTCGCGATGCACCACCAGCGCATGCCTTGCGCGGCCACCACTATCGCCAACATCGACCAGCCCAGCGCGGGAAGGAACGGGCGGTGTAGCCCGATCGTTTCACCCAGACATCCGGCCAGCAAGCCACCGTGGAGGACGACCATCGCCGGGTAGTGCCGCGCACCGAACTCGACGGCACCGTGGACTCGGCTCCATGTGAGGTTGCGTTTCGCGACAACCAATTCGGCCACTCGCTCCAGAGCGACCGCCACGATCAGGAGCGCATACCAGAACATGACGTCTGTGGTAATCAGTGCCAGCGCATCAGCACGAGCTCTGAACAGAACCCGGGCCCCATCGCCATCATCACCCCTGGGCTTCCACTCGGCGGCCTCTTGGCGATGGTGTCACGCAATACGTGCAATACGGATGCCGACGAGAGGTTGCCGACCTCGCTGAGCGAGCGCCAGGTCAACTCAAGCGCGTCGTCGGGCAGGTCGAGGCTTTCCACGATCGCCTCGATGATCTTGGGACCGCCCGGATGGCTGACCCAGGCACCGACGTCAGCGATGGTGAGATCGTGCGCTGTGAGGAAATCGGTGACGTCGTCTTTCAGATACCGCTCGATTACCGCCGGTAGGTCCGCAGACAGCACGAGCTGTAGTCCGGATGCGCCGATGTCCCAGCCCATCGTGCGAAGGGAATCGGGATAGAGATGGCTGCGCGAATCGAGGATGTCGGGCCCAGCGGCACCGATTTGTTCGGCACGACGCTCGCCGACCGCCACGACCGCTGCTGCCCCGTCGGCGAACAATGCGCTGCCTACGAGGCTGGCCATGTTGGGCTCGGCCCCGGGGTAGGTGAGCGAGCACAGTTCCACCGCTACCAGCGCCGCGACGCCGTCGGCCGCACCGCGCAGGTAATCGTGCAGACGAGCGATCCCCGCGGCCCCCGCGACACAGCCGAGGCCGAAGATGGGCAGCCGGCGCACGTCGTGCCGCAGGCCCAAGCGTCCCGCGATGCGTGCATCCAGCGATGGCACCGCGATGCCTGTGACCGTGGTGGAGATGATGAGGTCGACGTCGCGGGGTTCTAGCCCGGCCTCGTCGAGCGCGCCTGACAACGCCGCGCATCCGAGGTCCACGGCACGTTCGATGAAGAGCGCATTCGCCTCGCCGAAGTCGGTCAGCGCACGGTACTTCTCGAGTGGCAATACCAGGTGACGATTGTCGACCTTGGCGCTCGCATGCAGCTTTCGGAGTATCTCCTCGAAACCCTCGAAACCAGGAAACCCGACGAAGGTGTCGGTGATCTCACTCTGGCTGTAGCGGTGCACTGGCAGTTCGCCACGTACCCCTGCGATAGCACTGACCGGGGCCACGTTGAGGACACGAGAACCTAAGCCGGGCGGTTCAACATTCTTCAAACTTCAACTACCCAGGTCGCCTTGCCGTCGACGGCCATCCGCTGTCCGTCACCGCGGCGGGGATGTCGGTCCGTCCGCCACCGATTCGGTCCGCTCCGAACGTGGCTCCGCATGACCGTCGGCGATTCCCAGACGTCGGTGCAGCCAAAGCAGCGGCTTCGGAGCCCACCAGTTCCACTTCCCCATCACATGCATGAATGCCGGGACCAAGACCAGGCGCACCAGCGTGGCGTCGGCGAGCACGGCCAACGTCAGCCCGAGACCAAACATCCGCATGAATGACACATGGGCGGCCGTCAACGCCGCGAAGGAGATCGACATAATCAGCGCGGCCGCCGTGACCACCCGTCCGGTGCGCCCCACGCCCCGCGCGACGCTCTCGTCGTTGTCCGCGGCGCTCTGCAGCGACGCGAGCCAGAACTCTCGGATCCGGGAGACCAGAAAGACCTCGTAGTCCATGGACAAGCCGAAGGCTATGCAGAACAACAGCACCGGTACGTTGGCAACCAGTGTCCCAGTGGGCGTCGTACCGAGGGCTCCCAGATGACCGTCCTGAAAGATCCACACCATCGCGCCGAACGCTGCAGACAGCGAAAGAACGTTGAGCACCAAAGCTTTCAAGGGAAGTACCACGCTGCCGGTCAGCAGGAAGAGCAGCCCGAGCATGATCACACCGATGAGCCCAAGCACCAGGGGCAGCCGGGTTGTGATGGCGTCAACGCTGTCACGGTTGATTTGGGCCGCACCGGCCATTTGGACCGGCCTGTTGCCAGGGGTGGGGACGGCATGCAGACGGTCGAGCTGAGTGTTTGAACGCTCCGAGAACAGTGGCGCCGTGCTGTCGGCGGTGAGCAAGGTGCTGCCCTGAGCCTGTCCCGTCGCTGCTGACGGCGGTCCTATGCGAGTTCCGGCGACGAACGTGCCCGTAGGCGCGGACACCGCCGAAACGTCGGGCACCCGAGAGAGGTTGGCCGCGTATCGTTCTATCTCGTCAATCGCTGAACCGTTGGTGTCGGTGATGACGATCCGCACCGCGGTCTCGGAGTTATTGACGAAGTCGGTGCGCAACTGGTCGCCCACCTGGTGCGCCGACGCGGATTTCGGCAGCACGCGATCGTCGGGCATACCCCAGTGCACACCAAGGAACGGCGCACCAAGGACGAGCAGCAGCGCAACACCCGCCAATCCGATGGGAATCGCGCGACGCGTGACGAACTTCGTTGACCGGTACCAAAACTCCTGCTCGACAGAACCGCGCACCGGCTCGGGTCGGCCGAGCACACGGCGCGCAAGCCGGCGCACGTCCAGGGCATCCAAGCGGTCGCCCAGCAGCACGATCGCCGCCGGAGCCACCACGACCGCGGCCACGGCGGCGAACGCAACGGTAGCGACACCCGCGTAAGCGAACGACCGCAAGAAGTACATCGGGAACAGGACCAATACCGCCATCGACAACGCGACCGTTGTTGCGGAGAACAACACGGTCCGCCCGGCCGTCACCATGGTTTGAACAAGCGCGTCGTCTCGGCTCGCCCCGTCGGCCAACTCGTCTCGGAAGCGGCTGACAATGAGCAGCGTGTAGTCGATCGCCAGCGCCATGCCCAGCGCGGTGCTCAAGTTGAGCGCGAAGATCGATACGTCGGTGATGAAGGTGAGCACGCGCAGGATTGCCAGCGAGCCCAAAATCGCCATCACGCCAACGGTTATCGGCAACGCCGCCGCAAATAACCCACCGAAAACCCACACCAATACGATGAAGCTGAGGGGCACGGCTATCGCCTCCATCAGCAACAGGTCATGCTGCGATTGCTCGGTCACCTCCAAATTCACCATCGCGGCTCCGCCAGAACGGACGGTAATTCCGTCGCGGTCGTGAGCCACCTGGTCGGACAATGTTTTCGCGTACGTCTGTGCCTTGCTCTCGCCGCCGGTTATGCCGGCGACGATCAGCCCCGACCTCCCATCCCGGCTGACTAGTTCGGCGGCGGCCGGTGGCGGTGCGGTCCATGCCGAGGTGACGCTCCCGACGTGCGGTGACCGGCGCAATTGATCGACGATGTCGGTGCCGGTCGCACGGGCGGCCGAGCTGTCGAATCCGTCCCGCGCGAAGACGACGATGAGCAGCTGGACGTTGCCTTGGCCGAACTTGTCGGCCAGCAATTGCGTCGCCTTGGCTGATTCCGAATTAGGGTCCTGCAATCCGCTCGCGGACAGGTTCTTGGCGACCGGGACGCCGAAGATGGCCACAGCCACCATTGCCAGCGCTGCGACGGCGATGATCCGCCGCGGTGCAGCGAGAGCCAGCCGGGCGATCCATCGCAGCACGTCGCGTCCTTCCGGCTCAGTGCTTGTACAACATTCGAAGAACCTTCCGACGACAAATCACAGGGTGGCGCGCTCCTTGCCGCCATCCCCCGAGGAGTGTTTGCGCGGCCAGGGGAGCCAATAGGGAACGGTCCGCGCGTAGGCGTCAAACGCTGACCCGTAAATACTTCGGTAGCGCGCTTCCTTGAACAGCGGCGCAATAAAACAGTATGAGGTGAAGGCGGTAGCGACGATGAGTTGATCCGGAGTCCACGTTGGGACCGTCCACAGCGTCAATGCGAACGCGACATAGATCGGCTGGCGTGACAGTCGAAAGAGGCCGCGCTCGGGCATCTTCGGATAGGTCGGAACTTTGTTCCGCAACAGCGCGACCCACCCCAGGCTTCCCGTTTGCAACGCAAGGCTTGCGTCGAACATCGCCTTCCCAAGCAACAGCCAAGACGTTGTGTACAGCGCGGTCATAGCAGCAAACGCTGCACCATGTGCCCGCCACCAGACCTCGCCGCTGGGAGACCACAATGCAAAGAGCGCGAGGACTTGCAGCGACGCGACGATGACGTAGGTCGTCGTCGAGAGCGTGGTCCCGGTGCCACCCGGTGCGAGACGAGCGAGCAGGGCTCTTCCTCTTTTGGTGAGCAAGAGCGAATGCACGATCGGAAACTGGGCGAGCAAGACGGCATTGGCGATCCAGCTCCACGGGGCCGCCAGGGTGCCCAGCGATCTGCTCATGCCGAAAAACATTGCGACCATCATTGCCCCCACCCCGAGCGCAAAGCACGCATGGCAGATGATGCCGTAGCAGAGCGCAATCACCGGTCGCGGCACAGGGGAGAGAGTCGGACGGGACTGGCCGCGCCGCGCTACTTTTTGCTGAACGCCTCTGTTGTCTAGCCTCAAACCGCACCGACCCCACACGACAATTTGCCGCACGCTACTTGTGGCGGTGTCACGCGCGCACCGCCACAAGTGTCACACTGCCGTGTCTCGACGACAATCTAACGAGACCGGCGCGCTCGACGTTCAATACGGCAGGCGACGTAGCTTTGACACATGGAGCTCAGGCAACGCCTGCCGATGCTGCTGAGGTGGTCGGTCTGGCGAATGGCGATCGGCGTTCGCAATATCACCAAGACCGGCCAGCTGGGCGACGGACGGGAAGCCGCGGCCGCCGACTACGTGGTGACCCATGCCCGGCGCCGTGACGTCGACGACGTGGTGGCAACGATGGACAAATTCGCCTACGAGAAGTCGTTTCTGGTCAACGTTGGCGACGAAAAGGGCGAGTTGCTCGACGCGTCCGTCCGAAGGGCCAATCCGCGGGTGGCACTGGAGTTGGGCACCTACTGTGGCTACGGCGCGCTTCGGATTGCTCGAGCGGCCCCGTTGGCGAAAGTGGTCTCGGTGGAGTTGTCCGCTGCCAACGCCGACATCGCTCGGCGCATCTGGTCCCACGCGGGCGTCGATGACCGCGTCAGCTGCGTCGTAGGGACGGTCGGTGACCGCGGCCGCACACTGGACGTGCTCGGCACCGAGCACGGTTTTGCCGCCGGTGTTCTGGACTTTTTGTTTATCGACCACGACAAGCACGCCTACCTGCCGGATCTCCGCAGCATCGTGGAACGGGGGTGGCTGCATCCGGGCTCGATCGTCGTCGCCGACAACGTCAGGTTTCCCGGCTCGCCGAAGTACCGCGCGTTCATGCGAGAACAGCAGGGTAAGCGTTGGAAGACAACGGAGCACAAGACCCACGTCGAATACCAGCCGCTGGTGCCAGACCTTGTACTCGAATCCGAGTACATGGGATAGCGCAGAGGCCCCGCATCGGCACGCCGATCGATGGGGGTAAGGCCAACCGAAGTCGCCGCGGGCCGAAACGTGCTCGCACCGGCACAGACTCCATTGCCTGCGCACCCGCGCTCGGGGAGCGATGATGACAATGGCGTGGAGATCGAGAAGTTCCCGGGCGGGCGCGCGGTGAGGCTGCGCGAACTGGACACGAACCCGCACCCAGTGCTGGCACGGCTGCGGGCGACCGAGCCGGTGTCATGGCTTCCCGTGCTGGGCGGGTGGCTGGTCACCCGCTACGACCTCGCGGTGCGGGTGATGCGCGACGCCGTCACCTTCACCGTGGACGATCCCCGGTTCTCCACCTCCCGGGTGGTGGGCCCGAGCATGCTCTCGCTCGACGGCGCGGACCACGCCCACCATCGCGAACCGTTCGCGCACCCGTTCCGCCCAACCCGAGTGCGGCAACAGTTCACCGGCTTCATCGAGACAGAGACGGATCGGTTGATCTCCGCGATCCAACCGGCCGGCAGGGCCGAGCTACGGCGCGAGTTCGCCGGACCGCTCGCGGTCGCGGTGGTCACCAACGCGCTCGGGCTGCGTGACATCAACACCGACACAGTGTTGTCCTGGTATGCGGCGATCGTGACAGCGGTGTCCGAGGTGACCGCGGGGCGGCCGGTCACCACCGCCGGCGCAGACGCGTTCGGCCAGCTGCGGTCCGCTGTGCTGCGCACCATCGGCCGTACCGACGAACCATCGCCGCTGTCGGAAGCGGCGCGGGCGCCGGAAGGGCTGAGCCAAGATGAGGTTGTATCCAACGCCGCGGTGCTGATGTTCGGCGGTATCGACACCACCGAGGGCATGATCGTCAATGCGGTCCGGCACCTGCACGCCGTCCCCGAGGCGCTCGCGCTTGTCCGCTGTGACGCGGACCTGTTGTCGAACGCCATCGAGGAGTCGATCCGGTTGGAGCCGGCCGCGGCGGTTGTCGACCGATACGCCACCCGCGATGTCGAGCTTGGGGGTGCGCGGATTCAGTGCGGCGACTTGGTCAGCGTGTCGATCGCCGGCGCCAACCGGGATCCGGCCGTGTTCACCGACCCCGATCGGTTCAACGTCCACCGCGCCAACGCCAGGGTTAACCTCGCCTTCGCGCTTGGGCCGCACTTCTGCATCGGTGCCCACCTCGCCAGGACCGAGACGACGATAGCTCTCGGTCGACTCCTTGACCGACTGCCCGGGCTGCGGCTCGACCCCGACCACCCGAACGCGCCTCAAGGCCTCGTGTTCCGCAAACCGCCGAGTCTGCACGTGCGTTGGACTGCCTAGCCTGGTTTCGAAATCTAAAGCCGCTGTGCAGCCCGGCGATTCGCACCATGCACAACTGGTAACCCCTCTGTTCCAAGGACATCCGCCTAGCGGAAAACGGCAACCGGGACAGACGCAGGGATGCGGTCTTGACTATGCGAGATAGGATGTTGACGCGTGGCAGTCGGTAGACGAGATAACACCTGCACTGTCGCAAAGGGCATGGCATCGGCCGGATTTCAAGCCGGGGGCTGACCAAGTCCATACCCGCAAGCAGCTTCGGATCGCTGACGCGGTTCCGAGCAAACGTCGCTGAAACGAGAAGTTGCATAAGGGGGCCGCATGAGGAATGTAAGGGCAATCGCGACAGCAGTTACCATCGCCGGCACCCTGGGCTTCGCCGCCCTCGGGCTCGGGCCGAGCGTCGCCAACGCCGCGCCACCGTTGCCGGACACGCCGGGGATACCGTGGCAACAAGACGGCCACGGCCACGGGCATTGGCACGGAGACGACTGGGGCGGAGACGGCGGAGGTTGGGGCGGAGACTGGGGTGGCGGGCCCGGCTGGGGCTGGGGCGGCGTGCCCGGGCCATTCGGCTGCATCGGCGGTCCCGTCGGTCCGGCTTGGGCGGTCGGCTGCGTCTAGCCGGCCAGGGGTCGTGAGCTCAGGCGTGTAGCGGGCTACGCGTCTGAGCCCCGCGCGTGGTCGGCCGGCGGCTGACCTCCGCAGGCGCCAGCACGGTGCGTTTGGACCACCACGCGGTGGTGGCAAAGCGTCTCCGCTGGGAGCGTCCGGCTTCGGTCGCCGAATTTCCGGCTAGCCGGAGTCTTTGACTACCAGCTAGCGGGAAACGCGCACCGAGTGCAGCCATCGGCCGTGGTCGGCGGCCGGTTGTCGCGCGCTGAACGCACCACGCTTGTCTTGCCCGGTCTGTCTCACATTGCAGGTGCACACGTGCGGTGATACGCCGGTTGTGTGTCGGGGCGCGGCCGTATCCACACCGATGGCGGTCGATCCCAGCGTATTGTCGGGCGGCTGCTGGCGCTGTCGGTCCGCTCGACGGCTCCGCCGCTCTGGCTGGGCGGCGTGCTCGCCACGGCCATAATCGGCGCCGAGACCGTCGTGGTCGTTCTGCTCAAACAAGTCACCTCGATGGACGAGTACGGCGTGATCTACCTGGTGGGCGTGCTACTGGTCGCCACGGTGTGCGGGTTCGCGTTGGCGGCCATCACCGCGATTGTCAGCGCGTCCACATACGGATATTTCCGTCACTGGCCCACCGGGAGTTTCGACATCACCGACGGGCAGAACTGGGCTGTGATTGTTGTGTTCCTCGTTGCGGCGTTACTGGTCAACGCGGTGGCCAACTTCGCACGATCACGCGCCGTCGAGGCGGATCAACGCCGTCGGGAAGCCGACGTGGCCGCCGAGTTGGCCCGGACAATGCTGCGCGCCGGCGACTTGCGTTCCGCAATGGATGGCGCCGCCCAACGGTTGGTCGAGGCGCTCGAGCTCCCGTGGGCGGCAATCGTGCCCGACGCGGTCCCATCAGACGATCATCGTCGCGCGATCCTGCTAACCGATGGCGCCGCCGTGCTGGGGACGCTGCTCGTTCCCCCGCGGCTCCCCAAGCCCATGCAGCGGCGCCTGGAAGAACGGGTGGTGCCCGCTCTGCAAACACTGCTCGCTGGTGAACGGGTACTCGCGGCGACGAACCGCGCGCTGGATGAGAGTCGCGACCAGCTGGAGCGGTTCAACGAACTGTCATCTGACCTGCTGGGTATCGGCTATCTATGCCAGCGAGATGCGAGTTCTCCCAACCGAAATGATCACCGCGCCTATTGGCAACGGATCAACGGAGCTTTCGAGCGGACGTTCGGTTATCCGAGCCAGGAGTTGCTCTCGCGGCCGTTTGTCGAGTTCGTCCATCCAGACGATGTGGATCTGGTGCGGGGCGTACTCGACGAGCTCGAGCATCGTAATGGTCCAATGCAGTTCGAGCACCGTTGTATCAGCCGTGACGGCTCAGTGGTATGGGTCGAGTGGAACGTCGTCCCGAATCGCGGCCTGCTGTACGTGGCCGGTCGGGACGTGACTGAGCGCAGGCGTGCGCAGGATCGGCTACATGAGGCGCACAAGCAGGTCGAATTGAGTCGTGACGCGCTCGGTGTGCTCGCGAGCCAGCAGTCGGCGTTGCGGCGCGTCGCGACCTTGGTAGCGCGGGGGGCGGCTCCGTCGGAGGTCTTCTCGGCAGTCGCGACGGAATTAGCGCGATGCCTCGCTGTTCCGTACGCGGCGTTGTGGCGCTACGAGGCGGACGGCAGCGCGTTGCGGCTGGCGGCCGAGGAGCCGGGGCTCACGAAAACGCCCGACTCTCAACGCTTTATCCTTGACGGCAACAATGTTTGCAAATCGATATTGAGCACCGGCCGCCCCGCCCGGATGGACGATTACCAGGATGCAGCCGGCGCCGTCGCTGCGCACATGCGTGCAACGGGTGTCCGTTCCGCGGTGGGGGCTCCGATCGTGGTGGATGGCCATGTGTGGGGCGCGGTCGCCGTCGGCTCGCTAGAACCCGAGCCTATGCCGCGCGACACCGAGGCGCGCGTCTCGGACTTCGCCGACCTGGTCGCCACTGCCCTGGCCAACGCCCAGGGCCGCGCGGATTTGGCCGCATCTCGCGCCCGCATCGTGACGGCCGCTGACGACGCGCGGCGCCGTCTTGAGCGCGATCTGCACGACGGTGCCCAACAGAGGCTCGTGTCGGTGGGACTGAAACTGCGCGTAATACAGGATTCTGTGCCATCGGAGCTGGGCGCGCTGCAGCACCAGATTTCCAGTGTCATCGGCGACGTGGACGCCGTTACCGCCGATCTGCGCGAGATCTCACGGGGTATTCATCCGGCGATTTTGTCGCAGGGCGGTCTTGGCCCGGCGCTGAAGATGCTCGCGCGGCGCTCAACGGTGCCGGTCAGCCTCGACGTGCGAGTCGGCCGACGGCTGCCCGACCATGCAGAGGTCGCCGCGTATTACGTTGTGGCAGAGGCACTCACCAACGTAGCAAAGCATGCCAGGGCGTCCGAGGTGAAGGTTGCCGCGACAGTGGACGATGCAAGCCTCGACATCGAGATATGCGACGACGGCGTCGGGGGAGCAACTCCTGGTAAAGGCTCTGGTCTGATCGGCTTGGTGGACCGCGTCGAGGCGCTGGGAGGGCACCTGCAGATGCGGAGTCGGACCGGTGAAGGCACCACAATTCTGGTCGCGATTCCCTGTTCCGGAACCTGACTGCCGGTACCGTTGATGCGCTTCGGCGAGCGACAGGTTTAACAAGCCTCTCGGTGTTTCTGATGCGGCGCAACGCCTTTCGCATGCACGTGGATAGTCGGTGTTACGTGTAGCTGGGCACGCTTACGGTCGGCGACCTCTCGTGTCTCCCGTGGACTCAAAAGTGCTGCATCGCTTTCTTCATGATGGCGGCAGCATCTCTTCGCCATACAGCGCGGTGAAGAGCGGAAGTGTCCGGGTAGCCATCTCCGCGGGTGCGTGCGGGCAGCCACGCTGAAGCCAGTCGATGGCCACGCCGACAAAGCCGGCGGCGGCGAATGCCGCCGTCACGTCCTGGGGAATGTCCGAGGCGGCCAACGTCACGTGATCACAGGAATCAGCCTGATGGGTGCCGAGGTAGATGGCAGCAGTGGTCAACCGGCGGATGTGGTCGATGATGCGCGCGCTGCCCTGTGGTCCCAGCACGCTGCGGTAGAGGTTGGCGTGCTCGGCGAAGTGGGCGAAGAAATCTTGCAATGCCTCGATCGGGCCGGGCTGCGGCCCGCTGAACCGCTGGCCTGGCGAGGGCAAGGAGGCGACCATGTCGTCGATCATCGCGGTGCACGCCGCTTCGGCCAGCTCGTGCACGTCCCGGTAGTGGTCATAGAACGTTGAGCGGCTGACTTCGGCGCGCTCCGCGACGTCGGCGACGCTGATCCGCGGCAGGTCCTGGTGGTCGACGAGTTCGATGAGGGCGCGTTGCAGGGCCGCGTGAGTTCGTCGCACGCGGCGATCACCCGACGGCGCCTTGCTGACGTTACTTGTGACCACGGTCTCACCTTCCCGACGTGTGTTCGTTGCCCGACAGTTGCATCGAATCCTACATCTGTTTAGTTACCTACATGTGAAGGATAACTTCGATGCTGGCCGTAAGGCCGGTGGGGCGCGGCGCGCACACGGGCGCGGCCGCGGGATTCGGAAGGAATGCCAATGAGGAGATGTCTTGGCGCATTGGCGATCGCCGGCGCGATCTTCGGGTGCGGGATCGGGCTCGCAGGACCGGCGAGCGCGGATCCGGTCTGCGGCGGTGCGGTCGTTTTGGGCAACGGCGGGGGTCGCTGTGACTCCCCAGCAGGACCCGATGGGGCTTCACCCGCTGCGACACCGTCTACGTTCTCGGCTTTGGCGGCACGAATTGCTACCCGGTATATCCGCCGGCGCCCTAACGGGGATGCGCGCCTCCCGGGGCGCGTCCTTGGATCCGTTAGTTCGTTTGTCCACTGGATAAGAGAAGGAAGAAACGCAAAATGAGAAAACTAGCCATTGCCCTTTCTGCAGGCATCGGGTTGGCCGCGGCAACTGTCGGGTTAGCTGCGCCCGCCATGGCATCGACATCCGCGCTCACTTCGGCACCCGCCGTCGTTAGCTCGCTCGGCGCCACCACCTACAAGCCCATCCCTAACCGGGTGGACACCCACGTGCTCACGGTGAACACCACTGTGCTGCCCCAATGCTCGGTACACGTGAACTACAACGGGGCAGACGTCAACGTCAATTGGTGCTGATCGACGACCGAGCGCGGCGCTCGGCGACGGCCGGCCCGTCGCCGTCCATCGATCGACACCCCGGCACGGGTGACCAGCTTGCTGGGCCGGGTCATGATCGCTGGGCTTCGTGCGCGTGGTCGAGGCGCATGCGCAGCAGCGCCGCGTTGCGGATCAGGCCGTTGGGCGGCGCGGTCGTTCCTCCAACGAAGTGACGAAAACCTTGCCGCCATCAGGCGAACGAGCGAATACGCAGATCGCGATCCGCCTGTTCGCCGCCGGCGTGCCAACCGGTCAGTCGTTGATGTCCGGCACGGCGATCAAGGCACGCTCTGCGTGCTCAGCCATCCAGTTCACCAGTCGAAATAGCACACTGTGCACGGTGGTTCTCCAATCCAGCCAGTTTCGTTGATGATTCCCGCACCGCAGCCAGCGCGACGGCAGTTAAAACGTTGACCGCAAACTCAACGATCCCGCTCCGACCTCAGAAAGTCGTCGTGGCTACCCCGCCAACGGCATTGCGGGTAGCTGCAGTTTGTGTGTACCTGCCAGCGGTAGGAGCCGCACCACCCGCGCTGGGCAGCATGGGTGGTCGCGCTCAAGTCCGGCGCGGCCGCCGACGCTGTCCGCGGGTCAGCACCAATACACGTCGACATCGGATGGGCGCGGCGCACTGACGGTGGCGACGCTTTGGCCGGTGGCGGCGGCCAGCGTGCCCACGTCGCGGTCGCAGTGCGCTAGCTCCCAGAGCAGGTGCAGCCGTACCGTGGCCGACAACGGGGCGAATGTGGCTGCGGCGTCCTGCAGCTACGGCCTGGCCGCGCAGCTGGTCAAGCGACGATACCTGCGACATCACCAAAGCTGGCTTCAACCCGAAACCCCGGGTCGGGACAACATCAAACATTGTGGCGGTGGCCCAGTCCACGGCGCAGTGGCTGAGGAGGTAAGGGCACGTGAGCAAGACAGAGACGACGCCCGCGGGCGCCGGCGCCGGACGCCCGGTGATTCATCTGTCGCAGTTGTTGCGCGCGCCGGTGCTGACTCGATCCGGCGATGTGGTGGGCCGCGTCGAAGACGTGATCGTGCGGCTACGCGGCGCCGACGAGTATCCGTTGGTGACCGGCATCGTTGCCGGAGTGGGTGGTCGACGTGTCTTTGTCGGCAGCGGAGCCATCCAGGAATTCGCCCCCGACCGGGTGGTTTTGACGCAGAACAAGATCGATTTGCGCGCCTTCGAACGCCGCGAGGGCGAGGTGCTGCTGCGCGCCGATGTGTTGGGGCACCGAGTGATCGACGTGGCCGCCGTTGAACTGGTACGCGCCTACGACGTGGAACTCGAAGACACCGGCGCGGGTTGGGTGCTGGCACGGCTGGACACCCGCCGGCCCCCGCGGCTCTTCGGATTGATCAGGCGATCGGGCGGGCCGGCGGCGCGAGACTGGAAGGCCTTCGAACCGTTGATCGGCCACGCGCGCTCGCGGGCGGTGCGGCGCCTGTCGGGCCGGGTGGGTGCATTCAAACCCGCCCAGATCGCCGATCTGCTCGAAGACGCTGACAAGGCCGAGGGCGGCGAAATCCTCGACGAGGTACACAGCGACCCCGAGCTCGAGGCCGACGTGTTCGAAGAACTCGACCCCGACAAGGCGAGTCGGCTCCTCAACGACATGCCCGACGCAAAGGTCGCCGCGCTGCTCGCCCGGATGCGCGCCGACGACGCCGCCGACGCGATCACCGACCTGCGTCAATCGCGCCGGCGACGGGTGCTGGAGTTGATGCCTGCCCCGCAGCGCACCAAGGTGATCACACTGATGGGGTTCAATCCCGACAGCGCCGGCGGGCTAATGAACGTCGACTTCGTTTCGTGCGCACCCACGGCCACCGCGCGCGAAGCGCTGGCAGTGATCGCCGGCGCCACCTCGGTGCAGCCTGAAGCATTGCTGAAAGTGCACGTTCTCGATGACGACAAGCGACTGGCCGGGGTGGTGTCGGTGATCGCGCTGCTTCAGGCAGACCCCGCTGAAACCGTTGTGTCGCTGATGGATTCCGACCCGGTGCGGGTAACCGCGGACGCCGACCTCACCGACATCGCGCTGCTGATGGCCGACTACAACCTGTATGCCATCCCCGTGGTTGATGACGATGATCGGGTGCTCGGAGTAGTCACCGTCGACGACGTGCTGGAGGCCATCATCCCGGAGGATTGGCGCCGCCGCGAACCAGCCCCACGCCCGATCCGCCAGCGCATCGAACCCGACGATGAGGCCAAAGGCGAAGCGCGGTGACCACGGGCCGCGACAACCCCGACCGCGCCGACGCGCCGGCCACTCGGGGCCGCCACGCCGTGCCGGCCACGCAGCGCACCGCAGTGCTCGACACCGCACACCTGGGTGACATCGAGGGTGCGTTCGGCCGCATCAGCATCAGCGAGAGCGAGCGGGCCCGCACGCTCAAGACCCGGTTCTTGACCCTGTTGGTCATCGTCGGGCCCGGCATCATCGTGATGGTCGGCGACAACGACGCGGGCGGGGTGGCCACCTACGCACAAGCCGGCCAGAACTACGGCTATTCGCTGCTGTGGGTGCTGCTACTGCTGATCCCGGTGCTGATCGTGAACCAGGAGATGGTGGTCCGGTTGGGCGCGGTCACCGGGGTCGGCCATGCCCGCCTGATCAACGAACGCTTCGGCCGCGGCTGGGGCTGGTTCTCCGTCGGCGACCTGTTCCTACTGAACTTCCTGACCATTACCACCGAGTTCATCGGCATCACCCTGGCCGCCGACTACATCGGCATCTCGAAATACATTGTGGTGCCGGTTTCGGCGGTGGCGTTGATCCTTATCACCGCCAGCGGCAGCTTCCGCCGCTGGGAGCGAGCCATGTTCGTGTTCATCGCCATCACCCTGCTGCAGATCCCGATGCTGGTGCTGGCCCACCCCCAGTGGGGTCAGGTGGCGAAATCGTTTGTAGTGCCAACGATCTCGGGAGGGGTGACCTCCGATGCGGTGCTGCTGATCATCGCAATCGTGGGCACCACGGTGGCGCCGTGGCAGTTGTTCTTCCAGCAATCCAACGTCGTCGACAAGCGCATCACCCCCCGCTTCATCGGATACGAACGCGCAGACACGGTGCTGGGCGCGTTCGTCGTGGTCGCCGGTGCGGCCGCAATCGTTATCACCGGGGATTGGGCGGCCCGCTCCACCGACACATTCGGCGGTTTCACCGACGCCGGCGGCGTGGCGCACCTGCTGGCCCGACACAGCACCGTGCTCGGCTCGCTGTTTGCGATCGTGCTGCTCGACGCCTCCATCATTGGCGCGGCCGCGGTCACCCTGGCCACCAGCTATGCCTTCGGCGACGTATTCGGCCTCAAACATTCGCTGCACCGCGGCTTTTCCGACGCCAAACAGTTCTACCTGTCCTACGCCGCAATGGTGGCGTTGGCCGCGGCGATCGTGCTCATCCCCGGCGCACCGTTGGGGTTGATCACGACCGCCGTGCAGGCCCTGGCCGGGCTGCTGCTGCCCAGCGCCAGCGTGTTTCTCCTGCTGCTGTGCAACGACCGGGAAGTATTGGGGCCCTGGGTGAATCGACCCTGGCTCAACTGGGTCGCTGGCCTGATCGTCGGCACGCTGCTGCTGCTATCGGGCATCCTGATGGCCACCACGTTGTTCCGCGACCTCAACGTCGTCGCGGTCGCCGGCTACCTCGCCGGGGCTCTCGTCGTGCTTGCCGCGGGCACAGGTCTGCTGTTGCTGTGGCGGGGCCGGCGCCGTGCCACACCGACAACACCACAACCCCCGGCACGTCCCATTGATCGCACGGCGTGGCGGATGCCGCCGTTGACCTTGCTGCAGCCGGTCACCTGGTCACCGGGCACCCGGCTCGGGATGATCGCGCTGCGCGGCTATCTGATCTGTGGCGCGCTGCTGCTGGTGGTCAAGGCCGTCCAGGTCAGCCGCGGATAGCTGTACCGACCGCGACCGCGGGAAGCGGCCGCTCAGGCGCCGTTCAGCAGTCCGCGCTCGATGACGTCCACAGTTGGCTAAGCGAGAATTCGATGCCTGCCACATGCCGGCGTGCGACCACAGCGCGAACCGCTGGCTAATACTTCGTCATTCGTCGATGAACTGGCCTAGCTGGGAGGACACTGTCAGACCGTGGGGGCTACACCGTGGCTCCGCACACCCACTAGTTCGGCGAGGTGCTAGGAGGACAAATGAAGTACGTCATGGCGTGGACGAGCCGGCTCGGCGGCTCCGGCAAGGAAAACGAAGAGGGCGTGCGGCGCGCCTTGGCACTGTTTTCAAAGTGGCAGCCACCCGCGGGCACGACCTTCCACCAATTTGTCGGCCGGCTGGACGGCGAAGGCGGATTTGCCGTAGTGGAGACCGACAATCCGGCCGAGCTGCTTGACGGCACAAGCAAGTTCGCGCCCTTCAATGCGTTCCAGATTCATCCTGTCGTCGATATGAACGACTGGACGCAGGCGGCCCAGGTCGGCGTGGAGTACCGGGAATCGATCAGCTGAGCCCCGCCACACCGAGGGGTCGCTCCGGGCGAGCGGCCCCTTCGTCGTCGGGGGGTCGATGCTAGCCCGCGTGAAGCCCGACGACGCATTCACCGGCATGATCGACGGGATGAGAATCGATACCCAATTCACCCGACGATCGCTGGCGCCGTGAGCGTCGCGCGCAACGTACTTACGGCGGCGGTCGCGCTGATGCTGGCGGGCTGTCCCAGCGCAACGGCCGATCCCGGATCGGACGCTAACGGTGCACCGGTGCCGGTGCTGCGTCCGACCGTGCTCGGCGAGACACCGCACGACCCCGGGGCGTACACCGAGGGCATCGAGCTCGACGGTTCGGCGCTGTACGAGGGCACCGGCGAGGTCGGGCATTCCGAGCTGCGTGAACTGGACCCGGCGACGGGCACGGTGCGTCGCGCGGTGCGGTTGCCGGGCCTGTTCGGCGAGGGGATTACCGTGGTGGGAGACCGGATCTTGCAGCTGACCTGGCGCGACGGTGTGGTGATCGAGTGGGACAAGGCCACCTTCACCCGCGTGCGCGAAGTTCCGCTGAGCGGCGAGAGCTGGGGTTTGTGCCGGGACGGGAATCGGCTTGTGCGCAGCGACGGCTCCGACCGGTTGCGGTTTCTCGACGTGACCGATCTCGCCGAAACGGGCTCGGTGGGCGTCACCCGCAACGGCCAGCCGCTCGGTGGGCTGAATGAGCTCGAATGCGTCGACGGGCAGGTGTGGGCCAACGTTTGGCCGAGCGACCAGATCGTCCGCATTGATCCGGCGGCGGGCAACGTCACCGCCGTGGTGGATGCGAGCCGCCTGCTCGACAGCACCCGCCGGCCGGTCGCCGACGTGCTCAATGGCATCGCGTATGCGGGCGGCGGGCAGTTCCTGCTGACCGGTAAACATTGGCCCACAACGTTCCGCGTCCGTTTTGATCCCACGTAGTTACCCGGACCGCTGCGAAGTTTTGCCGGACTCGAGTACATCCTCGAGACGGGCATGGGTTACTGGCCCTCTCGCGTCGTCTTGACCGCGATCGAGTTTGGCGTGTTCACCGAGCTCGCCCGCGGGCGACTCACGCTCAACGAATCGATGACGGCTTCGAGCGTAGGCCCGGGTCAGCCCGCCGGCGACTCATCGGTGTCGTCACTGGTGTCATCGCCGATGGCGTCGAGCACACTGACCGCTATGCCATAGGGCAGGAATCGCACCTTGCGCGCCGGGTCGGTGTTGTTCTTGTTCGCGCGCAGCGCGTCCAGTTCGGTTGGATACACCTGTTCGATGTGGGCGCCGCCGTCGGCGTCCACCGTGAATATCGCCCATACCCCGTCGCCGGCCTCGCCCGCTGTTTCCGGCTCGGTCCGGCCTCGCGAGTAGCGGGCGAACTCGTCGAAGAGCGCGCCCCATCCCGCCCGCTCGGTGGGCAGAGTGAGGAACCTGCCGAATTGCTCGACCGCGTCCCGCAGCCCCTCGCCGGCCTCCCGGACCACTCGCTCGAAGTCCTCCGGATCGAAACCAAACGGCCCGTTGTTGCTCATCGCGCTCCTCCTGACACAACACCCGCAGCTGCGCGGTACTAGCCAGTGTGCGCCGTGGCGGGCAACGTGCGCCACACATCGGTGACCCAACGGCTGATCCGGGCATTATCCGCCGCGGCAGCCGCGCGACGCGACAGGTCGCCTGTGATATCAGTTGACGTGGCGGTGGATCATGCCGCCTGACCCGACGCCGGGGTCGGCCCGGCGTTAATCTAGAGATTGCGTAGTCCTGTTTCGCAGTTGATTGGAACGAAATCGGAGCGTTTGGCAATGACTCTCACGCAGCGGGTACCCCGCGATCTTCGCGGGCGACTGAAGATGATCTCGGCGGTCGCCGGGATCGCCGTGGTATGCGTCATGGGCACGCTCACCGTGGCGATGAGCGCCTCCGACGCAGGTTCAGGCGGCGTCACGACCATAAATGCCGATACCACCACGCAAGGCCCCCCGGGGACTTCTCCGCAGATCGCCTCTGCCGCCCCCACGGCGAAGGCAACCGCCTACGTGGGTGGGGACTGGGCCGGAATGGGTAAATTCAAGGGCGGTGACTGGCCCGGGCCCTAAGCCGACGGCCCATCCACCGGCGTTAGCATCTTCACAGCAAATCCACTCACGGCCGTCATCGCTGATGGACGGCTGGAAATGACTTGGGAAAAGCCTGAGTGGCAAAGCACCCGTAGGCGGCGGTGCAAGCTGACGGGTAGGCGACGATTCCCGCTGGCCGGAAGTGTCTTTGGGCGCCAGCGTTGAAGACATCGCGGCGTCGCGGCGCGATTCTAGTGAGCACTGAATCGGCCATCTAGCGAGGTCTCGAATGACTTTCATGCTTGCGACATCGGTAGCAGTGCTCACGGCGTGGACCGTCGGGTGGGGTCAGCGTCGCTGCGAGGTTTGGGCATATGCGCGTGACAAGGACCTGTGATGAACGCCAAACAAGCGTGGGCGCTCTTGGCGGCCGGCGTACTCACGTACGAGGTTTCCTGTAGGGACGGTCAGCTGCTCAGCGAGGGAGTGGACGAGTGGCTGATGGCCAAGCCAGTTCTCACCCGCGCCGTGATAGCCGCGCTTGCGCTTCACCTGGGTAATGTGCTGCCGGCGCGGTACGACATCGTTTCGCTGGGATTTCTGGGACTGCGCAGGTGCTCAAGGATTTGGCAACAGTCCCAGGGCCGCTATCCGGCTGCGGAGATCGCCGGCCAAGTCGCCTGTACTTCAGCTTGATTGACACACCCAGCGGCGGCGATGTCGGCGATGTCACTGCTGAGCCTGATCGGTGCCGAGCGTGACATGCGCTGTCCGGTCGGCACCGGACGTGTCGTGGTAGGCGAGCGTGACCGCGTCCCCCGGCGCCCTTGACACCACGGAAGCGGCCAGCCCGTTGACGTCATTGATCGCCTGACCATCCACCCCGGTGATCAGCACACCGTTGGACAGGCCGGCTGCCGCCGCCGGGCCGCCCCTGGTCACCCCGGTGACCTTCGCGCCGCGGGTGCTCTGATCGCTGCTCACCTGAATGCCCAGGGAGGCATGGGCAGCCTTACCGGTGCCGATCAGCTCGTCGGCGATGCGCTTCACCTCATCGACGGGAATCGCAAATCCCAGTCCTATCGAGCCGCTTTGGGCGTTGAACGTGGCGCCGTTGGTGGTCGCGATCGCCGAGTTCATGCCGATCAGCTCGCCACGCGTATTCACCAGGGCGCCACCCGAGTTGCCAGGGTTGAGTGCGGCGTCGGTTTGAATCGCGTCGAGCACCGCGTTTGGGTCGGCATCAGTCGAGGCGGCGGCCACCGGACGGTGCAGTGCGCTGATGATGCCAACTGTGACGCTGCTCTCCAGACCTAGCGGCGATCCGACCGCCACTGCTTCCTCGCCTACGTGAAGATTGGCCGACGAGCCGACGGTGATGGGGGTGAGCCCCGAGATGCCCTGCGCCCGAACCACCGCGATGTCGCTGATGGAATCGGTACCCACGACGGTGAACGACGCCGTGCGACCGTCACTGAGGGTCACGAAACTGTTTGCCACGCCACCGGAGCCACCATGAAGCGCTGCGACCACGTGGCCGCTGGTCACAATCAGCCCATCAGATGACACGACGATGCCGGAACCCTCGTCTGACCCGTCGCCGTCCTGGTTTTCCAGCGTCACCACGCTGGACACCACCTTCGCGGCGACCTCCTCGAGCGACCCGGGAGGCTTCGCCGTCGGCTGCGCGCCACGGGTGGCCAACGAGTGGCTGCTGTTCACCGAGTCCGGCCGGTGCACGGACAGGACCGCGCCCGCACCGACCGCTGCCGAAAACGCCGCGACCGCGAGCATGGCCGTGAACGGCGCTGCGCCGTAGATCATCTCGGGACGGCTGGCGACGGCCGTGGCCGCGCTTTGTGGGTGCGGACGGCGACCATGTCCCCAGACTCGCGATTCCGGCGCAGGTTGTCCTCACCGCTGACACCCATTGGCACTTCCGGCCACCCGCAGTGCCGGCATACCTGCCAGCGGTAAGGGTGTGGACTTGCCCGCTTTACCGACGGGTGTCTTCAACCCGAAGTAGGCGAGCAGAGCAGGTGATAGTCACCGTCCTGGTGCCACAGCATGAGCGTCGGCTCGGCGCTGCTCACCTTCGACCCGAAACGGCTGGATCGGGGCCGCGCGACCCGGGCGGCGGTTGAGCTGATGTTCGACGGCCTCAAAGCGAGATAACACCTTCAACCGCCGCGGCGCCTGTGTCAGGATGCGGTAATGGCGGGTATGGGGGACGTCGTCGAGTGGGCGCGGAGGCAGGTCACTGCCCGCGTTCCGAAGGCCGACCTCGACCAGCGAGACCCGGACTACATCCGCGACCAACTGCCCGGCACCTGGCTGCTTGCGTCGCTGTACTTCCGGGCCGACGTTCGCGGCCTCGACCGCATCCCCGCCGCAGGACCGGTTCTGCTGGTGGGCAACCACAGTGGCGGCAACGTGCCACCGGACACGTTCGTGTTCACCCTCGCGTTCTGCTCGTACTTCGGTGTCGAGCGGCCGTTCTACCAGCTCGCCCACAATCTCGTGGTCTCCGCGCCCGGCCTCGGCTGGCTGCGCAAGTTCGGCACCGTCGCGGCGAGTCACGAAAATGCGCGTCTGGCATTGCAATCCGGTGCCGCGTTGCTGGTGTATCCCGGCGGCGATTACGAGGTGTTCCGTCCGTCGTGGCAGCGCCACAATGTCGACTTCGGCGGCCGCAAGGGGTACGTGAAGCTCGCTCGCGAGGCCAGGGTGCCGATCGTCCCGGTGGCGAGCGTCGGTGGCCAGGAAACGGCGTTGTTCCTCGACCGCGGCCAGTGGCTGGCCAAGCTGCTCATGGCCGACAAACTGCTGCGGCTCAAGAGCGTGCCGATTTCCTTGGCGCTGCCATGGGGGTTGAACATCAGTGACCTCATGGGCCACATCCCGCTGCCCGCCAAGATCGTCGTCGAGGTCCAGGAGCCGATCGAGGTCGACGGCGACGACCAGGCGGTACATGAGAAGGTGGTGGCCAGCCTGCAAGCCGGCGTGGATCGGCTCGCCGCCGAACGTCGATTGCCGGTGATCGGCTGATGCGCGTCGAACGCCGCTGCGTCATCAATGCGGACCGCGACGCCGTCTGGAAGACGGTCAGCGACCCGGACCGCTACCCGTCATTCATGCCGAATCTCGCGCGCTGGGAAACCATCACGGAAGGTCCGGCCGCAATCGGATCCCGCTACATGGCGCACTGGAAAATCGGCTCGGTGCCGGTGGGTGGCATCGTCGAGGTCGTCGAATTCGACGAGCCGCGCGATCTCGCCTGGATTGGCATCACCGGCATCACGCTGCGGGGCCGGTTCCGGCTTCGGGATGACGGACACGGCCGCACCCGGGTCGTCTTCCGCATGTCCTACCAGGCGCCCGGCGGCGTACTCGGGCTGATCGCCGATCGAGTCGCGGCCCGCCAAGTCGGCCGCACCCTCGCCGAAAGCCTGAGAAATCTCAAGAAGCTAATCGAGTCCTAGCTCGGCACCGACGCGGGCGAGCTCGACGCGCGTACGTGCCCGCAGTCCGTCGATGGCGCTGCTTCCCACACCCAGCACCCTGATGCCGGCATCGGCGATGTTCAGCGGCAGCGCCGACGGCTGCGACGGCGATCGCCCCGCCCTCATGTTCACCAGCGACTCCACCAGCCGAAACGGCAGATCCGCGGCGTCATCGGCCACGCCGGTCTCGGCGATGATCGTCCTGCTCATCCCCAAATAGTGCAGCCGCAGCCGTTCCCGGTCGGCCCAGAACGACACCAGACGTGCGCCGCGCAACTCGGGCAGCAGATACAGCGCACCCAGGTTCCACCGGCTGTGAAGAAGCTGTGCGCCGTCGAAGGCCGACAGCGCATGCAGATGTTGCGTTGCCGACAAAGCCGGTGTCGCACTCCGCAGGCTCGGGATGAAGCACAGCGTCGGCGTGACGGTCTGGTGAAGCAACGCCGAAAGTATCTCGTCCTTCGTCTTGAAATAGTGATACAACGATGCCTGGCGCACCCCGACCGCGTCGGCAATCGTTCTCGTCGACGTGCCGGCGTACCCGCGGGTGGTGAAGAGTTCGCCTGCGGCGTCGAGGATCTCGTCACGCGCAGACGTGCCTGGGCGCCGTCGCGTGGTCAGCCGGGGCCGACCCGCCCGAATTACCGGCATTGCCACATGGTGGCGCGCAGACGGCGCAACAAGCGATAGGCATCAGGTTTCTGTCACATGACAGAAACACGCGATACGCATCGGTTACGCCGGACGCCGGTTTGGTTACGTCCAAGACACCCACCGTCGGGTACGCACGGGAAAACTGTCAAATGACAGGCTGATTGCTCGCCGACGAGCGCACGGTTTCGAATTTGGCCCGGGAGCTACTGGATGGGCAGTGCGGTATCCGAGAAGAGCGGACTGCGCGCACCATCGGGCCTGCCGCAGCAGCCACCCGTCGCGACGGTCGATGACCTGCACGTGACATTTCGCCGGAATGGCCGCGACGTGCGCGCTTTGCGTGGCGTCTCGCTCAGCATCGCACCCGGCGAAATTGTCGGCCTCGTCGGCGAATCGGGTTCTGGAAAAAGCGTTCTCGGATTCAGCGTGTTGGGTCTTCTGCCGAAGGAGGCCGCGCTGTGCGGTGCGGTTCGGGTCGGTGACTCCGACATGGTGCACGGCGACCCGAAAACGCTGCGCAAGGTCCGCCGCCTCGACCTCGGCGCGGTCTTTCAGGATCCGATGACGTCGCTGAACCCGACCATGCGCATCGGCAGGCAGGTCGCCGAGGCGGCGGGCAGCGCCGACGAGGCGGAGCGGCTACTTGGCGCGGTCGGCATTCCGGAGCCGAAGCGACGCATGCGCGCATATCCGCACGAGCTGTCCGGAGGCCTCCGGCAGCGCGTGATGATCGCGATGGCGATCGCAGGCGACCCCGAACTGATCGTCGCCGACGAACCGACCACCGCCCTTGATGTCACCGTCCAGGCCCAAGTGCTGCGCCTGCTGCTGCGGTTGCGCGACGAAATCGGCTGCAGCATCATGCTGATCACCCATGACCTCGGCGTCGCGGCGCAGATCGCCGACCGCATCGCGGTTCTCTACGCCGGCCGCATCGCCGAAATCGGCCCGACCGCAGCGGTGTTGGGCCGGCCCGCCCATCCCTACACGCATGGACTGCTGCGATCCCGCCTGACGCTTGACACCTCGCGACATCACGAGCTCGCGGCGCTCGCCGGCAGCGTGCCCAGCCCCGTCGCACCGCTGCCCGGCTGCGCGTTCGCGCCACGATGCGCGCTGTCCACGACAGCGTGTTCGCAGACGCCGGCCCAGCCGGTCGAGGTTGCCGCGGACAGGGTCAGCGCATGCATCCTGCCGCTCCCACAGGTGACGGCCGGATTCGGCGCGCTTGTCACCGCCACGGCCGAAACACTTGCCGCAACCGCCGACCCCGACGAGAGCGAACCGCCCGCCGTGTCGCTGCGCGACGTATCGAAAACGTTCCCGATGGGGCGCGGCAAGCTCCATGCGCTGCGCGGCGTGTCGTTGACCGTCGCCGACGGTGAATCGGTCGCGCTGGTCGGTGAGAGCGGTTCGGGCAAGTCGACACTGCTTCGCATCATCGCCGAGCTGGAAAAGCCGACGTTGGGAACGGTGCGGCTGTCCGGCCGGCACCGACCGCAGATGGTGTTCCAGGACTGCGGCGCATCGCTGACCCCGTGGCTGTCGGTCGGCGAGTTGATTTCTGAGCGACTGCGCCGAAACAAGATGTCCCGCAAACAAAAACAGGACGCCGTGGCGGCGGTGCTGCAGCGCGTCGGTCTGCCGCTCGACGTGGCCAAATCCCGTGCCGGCCAACTGTCCGGAGGACAACGTCAGCGCGTCTCCTTGGCCAGGGCCACCGTGGTACCGCCCGCTGTGCTGCTGTGTGACGAGCCGACCAGCGCGTTGGATGTGTCGCTGGCGGCGTCGGTGCTCAACTTGATCGGCGAGCTGCGCCGAACACTGCAGATGTCGGTTGTTTTCGTGACCCATGACCTATCGGTGGCGCGGGTGGTCGCCGACCGTATCGCGGTGATGTACCTGGGTCGCATCGTCGAAATTGGTCCGGCCGACGACGTAATCACCCGCCCGGCACATCCGTACACCCAGGCCCTCGTCGACGCCATTCCCTATCTCGGCCGCGAACCCCACGTGCTCTCAGGCGAACCGGCCAGCCCACTGTCGCCGCCGGCCGGTTGCGCCTTCCACCCCCGCTGCCCGATCGCCACCGACACGTGCGCCGACGATCAGCTGGACGTGCGCCTCGAGGGCAGGCCGGCCAGCCCGCACCGGGTCGCCTGCATCGAGCGGAGGGCAAGCTGATATGGCGCTCGCTATCCCCGCGGGAACGCCGGCCCGCGGCCGCGGCCGACGTGTCCTGTCCCTGCCGCAAACGCGTTCCGTCGTGCTGAATTGGTCCGGTGTCTCATTGTTGTTCGCCGTCACGCTCATCGCGATCGCCGTTCCCCTCATCGCGCCGCACGATCCACTCGCTCCGGTGGGGATGCCGCTGCAGGCTCCCGGCAAGGACGGATTCTTGCTCGGCACGGATAGCATCGGGCGCGACATCTTCAGCCGCGTGCTCTACGGCGTGCGCGCGAGTTGGGTTGCGGCGCTTATCGTTGTCGCGGTCGGACTGTCGATCGGCGGCCTGGTCGGGCTCATTGCCGGAGCCACCGGAAGTTGGGTCGACAGCCTGCTCATGCGGATCACCGACGCGTTTCTTTCGCTGCCCGCACCGGTGCTGGCCATAGCGGTAGTGGCTGCGCTCGGCCCCGGGTTCATCCACACGCTCATCGCGGTGTCGATCGTGTGGTGGCCGTTCTATGCCAGGTTAGTGCGCGCGGACGTGAATCGACTCGCCGCCCGGCCGCACATCGAGGCGGCAAAGCTGGCCGGCGCCGGCCGATTTCGGCTCGCGTCCCGCCATTTGCTGCCCGGGGCTATGCCCAACGCGCTCGTGGCGGCGAGCCTGGACATCGGCACATTGATCCTGACATTGGCCGCGCTGTCGTTCCTTGGGCTCGGCCAGTCCGCGCCGGCTCCGGAGCTCGGTGCCGACTCGGCGCGGAACCTCAGCTACTTCCTGCAGCAGTGGTGGGTCCCAGTGATGCCGGGCCTTGGCGTGCTCGTGCTCGCGTTGGTCGCAAACATCGCGGGCGACAGCCTGCGCAACCTGATGAAGACGAGCTAGGGAATGCCGTGAAGACGTTCGTGCTGTCCCGGCTGGGTGCCATGGTGGCGATCCTGATCGCGTTGACCGCGGTTCTTTTTGTGCTGCAGCGCATCTCGCCGCTGGACCCGGTACACGCGCAGCTTGGCGCGCAGGCATCACAGGACGCGATCGCCGCCCGCCGCCACGAGCTCGGTCTCGACCAGCCGCTGATCAACCAGTTCTGGCACTATCTGACCGCCGCCGCCCGTGGCGATCTGGGCACCTCCTACCGCACTCGTCGGCCGGTGGGTACCGACCTCGGCGCCTTCTTCCCGGCAACACTCGAGCTGGCGTTGTTCGGGATTGCAATCGCGTTGGTCCTGGCGGCGTTGTTGGCTTTCGGCACCGCGCTGAAGTGGCGCGGCTCCGGGGTGCTGCGGGCAATCTTGTTCACCGGAGCGTCGGCGCCGATGTTCCTACTCGGAATACTCGGCCTGATCCTTTTCTACCAGCGGCTCGGCTGGGTACCTGCCAACGGCCGCATCAGTGTGCCCAATCCGCCGTCCGGGCCGACCGGGCTCCTGACCGTCGACGGTCTGCTGGCCGGGCGATTCGACGTCGTCGGTGACGCGCTGCACCATCTGATCCTTCCAGCGATCGTGATCGCGGTCGGCCCGGCCGTCGCAATCGGGCGGGTGCTGCGGTCATGCCTGCTGACCGACGTGCAAAGCGATTACGCCCGAACAGCAAGGGCCAAAGGCCTTTCCGAAGGCGCAGTCGTGGGCCGACACGTGTTACGCAATGTCGTCGGGTCCGCGTTGTCGATGACGGGGCTGCAGATCGGCCTGATGTTTTCCGGCGTGCTGGTCATCGAGCAGGTTTTCGGCTGGCCCGGAATCGGCCAGTACATCGCACAAAGCGTCCCTGTTGCTGACTTTCCGGCAATCGCCGGTGTGACGCTGATGCTCGGCGTGCTCTATGTCGTGATCAACACCGCGGTCGACCTGTTGCAGGCGGCCGCCGATCCGCGAATCGCCGCCTAGGAGGTCCGGTGCCAACGCAACCGCTGCTGGTGGGCACTCCGGTGCTCGTCGTGGTCGACATGCAGGAGAGCGGTGACATGTCCAGCGCCGCGACCGGCATCGCGATGATGCCCGGTCACGCCGAGCGTGTGAGGCGAGCCGAGCAGCTGCTTGCCGCGGCCCGCGCGGCGGGCGTGCCCGTCGTCTTCTTCCAGGAAGTGCACCGGCCCAGCGGCATCGACTTCGGGCGCGAGCTTGACGGCGCCGAGGGCGTGCACTGCGTCGAGGGCCGGCCGGGAACAGACCTCGAGCCGTCGCTGCGGCCGCGAACGGGCGAGTTCCACATCGTAAAGCGGCGCTATTCCGGTTTCATCGGTACGGATTTCGAGATCGTGCTGCGCGGTCTCGGCGCGTCGACGCTGATCCTGATCGGCGGGCTGACCGATGTGTGCGTGCACTACACATTCGCCGACGCGCACCAGCGCGACTATTACGTGCGCGTGGTCTCCGACTGTGTCGGCGGCTCGTCGCAATACCGGCATGACGCCGCGCTCGACGCGATGGAATACCTGCAGACCGGCGCAGTACGAACGACCGCGGAAATCCTGGCCGCGTTCGACCGCTTGCGCGCCGCCACGCCATCTTCGGATCCCGTCCTCGAAGGAGTCGCACCATGAAGGTCCATGCCCTTGCCGCCGTCGGCGTGGCCGCGGTGTTGGCGTTGGCCGCCTGCGGTGGATCCGGAGGCGGCGGGGCACCCAACGCGGCGCCGACCGACAAGGTGCTGCACCTGTCGTTCCTGCAGGATCCGGGCCAGCCGCCGGATCCCGACATCTTCTATGCCGGACAAGGTCTGCTGTTGACCACCAACCTCTATGAGGGCCTGCTGCAATTCAAGGCCGGCACAAATACTCCGCAGATCGAGCCGCTGCTTGCCACCGAATGGACCGAATCGCCCGACCACAAGGTGTTCGCCTTCAAGCTGCGCGAAGGCGTCAAGTTCCATGACGGGGCGCCCTTCACATCGGCAGCGGTCAAGGCGTCGTTCGACCGGCGGCTCGCCGTCAATCAAGGCCCTGCGTACATGGTCAAGGACGTCGAATCCGTCACCACCCAAGGCGATTACGGCGTGACGATCACATTGAAGGCACCGAACTCGGCATTCCTCGACTACCTCGCATGTCCGTACGGTCCCCGCATGCTCAGCCCAACCGGCCTGGCGAAGAACGCCGGCTCCGACAACGCGCAGAGCTACCTGACCACGCACGACCTCGGCACCGGTCCGTTCATGCTGACCGACGCGCAAGTCGGATCCCACTACGCACTGGCCGCATTCGGTGACTACTGGGGCGCGAAGCCGTACTTCGAGAAGGTGGAAATACCCGTAATCACCGACACGTCGGCGCAACAACTACAGTTCAACAACGGGCAACTCGCCGCGATCCTGCACGACCTGCCATCTTCGGCAGTGGGTTCGTATCTGAACAACAGCAGGTACGCGCACTATTCACTGCCGACAATGATGGCGAACTACCTCTACATCAACCCGCACAAGGGCATGATGACCGACCAGGCGAACCGGTCCGCGGTGCTGCAGGCCATCGATGTCAACGCGTTGGTAAAGCAGACATATTTCGGGCGCGGCAAGGATGCCGACCAGGTGTATCCGCCGAACATGATCGGCGCCGAGTACGCGAAACAGTCCATCACACACGATCCTGCAGCGCTGACGAAGGTCGCGGCCGGCCTGCCCGCCGACCGCAAGGTGCTCACTATCGGCTTCGACACCAGCAACCCGGACAACCAGCTGATCAGCAACTTGATCCAGACGCAGCTCGCCGCCGCCGGGATCAACGCGAAGGTGCAGGGTTACCCAACGTCTGAGATCTACGGCTGGATCGGCGGTGACGGCTCGTCTGCGCCGGAGATCCTGACGCTGCTCGCGTGGCCGGACGCACCGTCGCCCTACACCTGGGGCCACATTTCGTGGGACCCCGACGGCGGCCTGAACTACTTGACCTGCTCGTCACCGCGTATCACTGCGTCGCTTGGCCAAGGTTTGGAAAGCGGAGCGCCGCAGACCTTCTCGGACGCGGCGGCCGAGGCCACTTCCACGGGCTGCTGGATGAACATCGCCGACGTGGACGACTTCATGGTCGCGCAGCCGTGGCTGAAAGGCGTCGAGCAGGCCCATGTGGTGACCAACCCGAATGCGCTGCGGCTCGCCACACTGTCGGTGGGTTGACGTGGGCAAAGTTGACCGCATCGTGCTGTTGACCCTCGGCTGGGAGGACTTGCCTAAGTCCATATCCGTCTACGGCGCGCCCGATCACCTGCGGATGCGCGAGCCGGTGCCGGGTGTGCTGCTGCACACCGACGGCGGTTGGGTGCTGCTCGACACCGGTTTCAACACCGCACTGATCCGCGATCCGGCGTTGTACCGCCGGTTCTATCCCACCGTGGAGTACGTGCCGGTGCTACCGGGGACCGGCGAGCCGATCGAGGAGTCGTTGCACGACATCGGCATTGACATCGACGACATCCACGCCGTCGCGGTGAGCCATCTGCACCACGACCACGCGGGCGGGCTGAAGCTGTTCGCGGGAAAGGTTCCGGTGCACGCCCAACGACGTGAGGTCGAATACGGCCTGTCCAACCATCCTGAGCCGGAACGCCATGCGATCGCGCGGATCGACTTCGACGACCCGCGCATCGAATGGCACCTGGCCGACGGGGAAGCCGAGATTGCACCCGGCGTCACCGCGGTACCGACGTACGGTCACACGCCGGGTCATCAGAGCTTCGTCGTCGAACTCGACGACAGCGTCGGCGGCGGGGGATTCGTGTTCGCCTTCGACGCGGCCGACCTCACCGAGAACATCGAGCATGAGCTGGCGATCGGCGGATACATCGGCGTGCCGCCGGAGGAGACCGTCGAACCGATCCGGCGGCTCAAGAAGCTCGCGGCCTCGAAGGGGTACGAGCTGGTTCCCGGCCATGATCCCGTGGTCTGGCCGGAGCTGACCCTCCGTTTCAACGAACGGTTCGGCGCGTGGACCTCGTGAGCCGTACCCGGCGCGCCCTAGTCGACACCCAGCTCAGTGCGGTCGCGGCCGGGTCCGCCAAATCGGGTTCGCGTTGGGAGGCGTCGGCGTGAACCCGGTGTCGATGGCCGACTGCGCCGGCCTGTGGCGGCGGACGTTGCTGGTCGGCGCCGACGGCTCACGCGACACCAGCACACAGGTGCGGTGGTTGCAGGGCATCACCGCGTTCGTCGACTCCCGCGGATTCGGGGGCTGGTTGAGCCAACGCGCGGATGTATTCGAATGGAATCACTTCGTCAGCCTTCAACCGCCCGGCCCGCACCCCGACGCCGGCCGGCTGCGTTGGGACGGCGGCACGCTGGTCGAGGCCGGCGTGTACGCCGACTACGTCGAGCATTGGCAGCGACACACCGCCAAAGTCGACCCATGCTGGGCGTTGACCCTGTCGTCGGACAGCGGCGATGGGCTGCTGTTGAGGGTGGGTGACCTGTTCGGCTGGCTGGAACGGGGGGAGCGCGTGCAGGTCGTGTTGGGCGCCGTCGACGGTGCCGATTGGCTGCCCGGCGCCGGCGCCGTAATCCGGCCACGGCGTGCTGGGGACGAATTGATCGTCGAAGAGGACGGCTCCGGGACCCAACGACGCTGGCGCGTCAAGGATAGCGAAGGATGCGTGAGGTTATGAGCGGCGCAACGTCTTTCACCTCGGTACCGGTCATCGACATCAGTGGGCTGGTGTCTGCCGAGCCGGCAGCGCGCTCTCGGGTGGCCACCGAGCTCGGCGCGGCCGCGCGAGAAGTCGGCTTCTTCTACATCAGCGGCGCGGGAGTACCGGATGTGCTGTTCGACCGGATGGTGACGAAGACCAAGGAGTTCTTCGCGCTGCCCACCGAGGAGAAGATGCGTTTCTACATCGGATTGTCGAAATGTCACCGCGGATATGTGCCCATTGGCGAGGAAGGGGTCAGCGACGAAAGACCCGACCTCAAGGAGGCATTCGACACCGCGTTGGACCTTCCGGCCGACGATCCGGACTATCGTGCGGGCAATCCGATGCTTGGGCCCAATGTCTGGCCCCCGGTCGCCGGGTTCGCCGACGCGGTGACCGCTTACTACCGTGCGGTGCTCCAGGTCGGCCAGCGACTGCTGGTGGCATTCGCGGTCGCGCTGGGCGAGGAGCCGGACACGTTCTCCCGCCATGCCACCAAGACGCCCAGCCAGCTAAGGCTGATCCACTATCCGTACAACCCCGATGCCGAAGACCACCACGGCGTCGGCGCGCACAGCGACTACGAGTGCTTCACGTTGCTCAAACCCACCGCGCCGGGGCTGGAGGTGCTCAACGGCGCCGGGCAGTGGATCGACGCGCCGCCGATCCCCGATACGTTCGTCGTCAACATCGGCGACATGCTCGAGTTGTGGACCAACGGCGAATTCATCGCGACAACGCACCGGGTGCGCCACGTCAAAGAGGAGCGGTACTCGTTTCCGCTGTTTTTCAACGTCGACTACCACACCGTGGTGAAGCCATTGCCGCGCTTCGTATCCCGCAACGACCGGCCACGACCGGCACTGCTGGCCGGCGAGCACCTGTTCGCGCAGACCGCGCAGACGTTCGCCTATCTGCGTGGCCGGCTCAAGCGCGGCGAGCTGACGCTGCCGGAACGCTCGATGCCGGTCGGGTCTTTCGGTCAGCAAGCCTTGCAGGCCCGCCGCTGAGCTACCTGATACGACGGGCGGGGCGGGTCTCGATCGCGTTGATGGTCAACGCGCGCAGTTGGATTCGCCAGCCGGCGGACGTGCGCGCGTACTCGTCGTTGTAGCGCACGTGCCACACCAAATCGGTGATCTGCTCGCCATGCTGGCTCCAGTGATGCGCGACGCACGCGATGCGGCCGACGGCGGCGTCGGAGGTGTCGCCGAGCGAATAGACCTCGCCGACGATCGCGTGCTCGGTGCGGGGCATCGCCGCTACCGAGTCCAGCGCGGCGCGGATCGCCGCCGGGCCGCGATGACGGCGGACCGGGTCGAGAATTTGCGGGGGATCGGGCAGCCTCAGTTCCGCGGTGTCGGTGAACAATTCGACGACGTCGTCGAACCGGCCGTCGTCAATGCCGGCCGCGTACGCGTGCACCAAGTCGGCAAGGGCGATCCGGTCGGCCGTGTCGAGGCTCATGACGTCAGCGACAATCGCTGCGCGCAGGCCGAGACGAGGTCCTTGGCCCGTTCAATGTCGGCGATCGGTGGCATCGCCAACACGATGCGGTCGGCGCCCATCTCCGTCAGCTTCGCGGCGCGATCGGCGTCGATCTTTGTGACGAGGTGCCCGAGCGTGAGCTCCAGCGCCGCGGGATCGCGGCCGGCCTTCTGTGCTTCGTCGCGCATCAGCGAGACCAGTGCCGACAGGACGGATGTCGTCACCCCGAGCGGCTGGAACCCGTCACCGAAGCGGCCGGCACGCCTTGCCGCGGCCGGGCTGTGTCCGCCGACGTGGATCGCGAACCGTGGGCCCGACACGGGTTTCGGATAGCACATCGCATCGTCGAATTCGAAGAACTCGCCGTGAAAGGCGGTGCCGCGCGGACAGTCGTCCCACAGTGCCCGCATCACCTGCAGTTGTTCGTCGGCTCGCCGGCCGCGGCTGTCGAACGCGGCGCCGCAGGCCTCGACCTCCTCCCGCATCCAGCCCATGCCGACGCAAAGCCGCAGCCGACCGCCCGACATCACGTCCACGGTCGCGACCCGCTTGGCCAACACGACCGGATGGTGATTCGGCAGCACGAGTGCACCGGTCGCCAGTTCGAGCGTGGTGGTGTGTCCGGCCAGGAACACCAGCAGGTCAAGCGGATCCGGAACGGGGCAGTCCGCCGGCAGTTCCACCCGTCCCGACTTGTCGTACGGATAGACGCTGGCATATCGCGCCATGAGCACCGTGTGCTCGACCGCCACGATCGATTCGAAGCCGCAGGCCTCCAGATGCTGAGCGAACGCCACCATCCAACTGGGATCGGCCGCGATCCCGGCGGCAACCGGCGGGATTACCCCGAATTTCGTTGCGTACGGAGCGCTTTGGCCGTCAGTCACTCACTGCCTTTCCCAGGCGTGGCTCACCGCTCACGCCCGCCGACGCTACTCCGCATGACCTCCGCCAGCCGCGCCGCCTGTGCGTCGCGGAAAACATCCTCCAGCAGCAGCGGCCGGCCATCCGACCCGGTCAGCGGAATCCGCCAGTTCGGATACTCGTCGGTAGTGCCGGGCTGGTTCTGAGTGCGCCGATCACCGACCGCGTCGGCCAGCGACAGGGCCAACAGCTTCGACGGGGTGCGGCCGAGATAGCGGTGCAGCGCGACCACGATGTCCAACTCGTCGGCGTCTTCGCCGAGCACGCCTACCCGGCGCAGTTCGGCCAGCCACGCCGCCTGCTCGGCGCGGTCACCGGCCAGCTCCTCGTCGACCGAGCGGGTCAGCAGCCCGAGCGATTCGCGCAGCCGCACATGTTCTCCGGCGAGATAGCCGGCCGTCGGCGGCAGGTCGTGCGTCGTCACCGACGCCAAGCAGTACTCACGCCATCGCTCGGCTTCCAGCGGGCCGCCGTGCCCGTCGCGGTCGAGCTCGAACCACAGGACCGACGTCCCGAACAGCCCGCGTTCGCGCAGGTAGTCGCGGGCCCACGGCTCGACGGTGCCCAGATCCTCGCCGACGACCACCGCTTCGGCGCGATGCGCCTCGAGCGCGACAACGCCGATCATCGCCTCGTGGTCGTAGTACACGTAGGTGCCGTCGGTGGGCGGCGCACCGTTCGGAATCCACCACAGCCGGAACAACCCGATGATGTGGTCGATCCGCACGCCGCCTGCGTGCCGGAGCACCGCGTTGATCAGGGCGCGGAAGGGTTGATACGCCTGATCGACGAGGTGATCGGGGCGCCAGGGCGGTTGGGACCAGTCCTGGCCCTGCTGGTTGAACGCGTCAGGCGGGGCGCCGGCGGTCACGCCGAGCGCCAGCACGTCCTGCAGCGCCCACGCGTCCGCACCGTTCGGGTGCACACCGACGGCGAGGTCGTGCACGATGCCCATTGCCATCCCGGCCCGAGTCGCCTGCGACTGCGCCGCGGCCAGTTGGTCGTCGAGCTGCCACTGCAGCCACCGGTGGAAGTCGATCTCTTCGCCGTGCTCGGCCGCGAACCCAGCGACACCATCGCCGTCGGGGTGCTGCATTGATTCCGGCCAGCCATGCCAGTCGGTTCCGAACACCTCGGCCAGCGCGCACCAGGTGGCGAAGTCGTCGAGCGCCTTGCCCTCGCGTTCCCGATACGCCGCATAAGCAATTTCGCGGCCGGCCGAGCGCTTCACCCGGTACACGACCTCCAGTGCGGCACGCTTGGCGGCCCACGCGGCGTCACGGTCAACCGCGTCAATCCGCTTCGCCCCGGCCGCAACGTCGGCCTGCAGCTTGCGAATTCGGCCACGCCCGCGCAGATATGCGAATTCCGGGATCGCCTCGACCCGCAGGTACAGCGGGTTGACGAAGCGCCGCGAGGTGGGCAGGTACGGCGATGGTTCCATCGGCGCGGTGGGCGCAGCCGCGTGCAGCGGGTTGACCTGCACGAAGCCGGCATCGTGTTGCGACGCCGCCCACACCGCCATGTCGGCCAGATCGGTCAGGTCGCCGACGCCCCAGGATCGCTTGGACCGCACGCTGTAGAGCTGCGTGGCCAGGCCCCACACCCGGCGGGCCCCGATCCGTTCCGGCAACGTCAACGAGGCCGGCGACACGATCAGCGTTGTGCTGGTGTCGAAGTTGCCGACGCTCAGGTGCAGCCGGTGGTAGCCCAGCGGCAGGTCTGGGGGCACCTCGAAGGTCGCCTCGCCGATCAGGCGACCGTCCAGATCGTAGGGGGCAGTGAAGTTGTCGAGTTGGCGCAGCCCGGTGCGAACGGTGCCGTCCTCCAAGCGAATCCACAGTCCCACCGGGTCGCCGTGGGTGACGTGCACCCAGAACGGCGTCGGGTTCCCTGCTCGCGCGACGATCGTCGGCGGCAACGAACGCGCCCAGTGCGCGCGGTTCTGGTCGCGCAGCCCCGCAACACGCTCGTCCTCGGTCGCCGCGGGCACGCCGAACGCGGAAAGCACCGCGACCAGCGTGTGTTCGGGCACGACGACATGTCGGCCGTTGGCGTCCTCGTACTCGGTGGCGACACCGAACCGGTGCGCAAGGTCGACCAGAGACGACGGCGGCGACGTCATGACACGATCACATTGCGGGCCGGCAGATAGTCCCAGGTGTGGCGGCGGACCACTGGGCGGGTGCCCGGCGGCAAGAGGCCGAGCAGCTCCGTCGGTGCGGGCGCGGACATGGTCCTTAGCGTGCCAGCCGCCGGTTGGTAGTGTCCGGCGAAGTGTCGTTGGTGGTCGCGGATCGTCGCGCGCGCGTCGCCGTCGCTGCGCTGTTCCTGACCAACGGCGCGCTCTTCGCGAACCTGCTGCCGCGGTATCCCGAGATCAAGGCCGATCTCGGGATGTCCAATTCGGTATACGGCGTGTCGATCGCGGCGTTTTCCGGTGGGGCGCTGATCGCCGGGCCCGCCGCGGCGACGCTGATCCGCCGGTTCTGGTCGTCGCGCGTTGCGGTGGCCGGCACCATCGTCATCGCGGTGTTCGCGCTGCTGGCCGGGCTGGCACCGTCGGCGCTGACGTTCGCGTCGGCGTTGTTGCTCGCCGGCGCGGCCGACGCGGTCACCGATGTCGCGCAGAACGCGCACGGGCTGCGGGTGCAGCGCCGCTACGGGCGCTCCATCATCAACTCGTTGCACGCCGTCTGGTCGGCCGGCGCGATCCTCGGCGGGCTGATGGGCGCGGCCGCGATCGCGCTGCACGTGTCCCGCGGTGTGCATTTGAGCACTTCGGCCCTGATCTTCTGCGCGACCTGCCTCATCGCCTATCGCTACTTGCTGTCCGGGCCCGACGAACACCACAACCCAACGGCTGCCGGCACCGGAAACAGCGCTGCCACAGTCGGATTCGCCACCTATGCGGTGCTGGCATGCCTGGTTGTCATCGCGATCGCGGGGGCCGTGATCGAGGACGCCGGAAGCTCCTGGGCCACGCTGTTCCTGCTGGGCCTCGGCGCACCCGGTGCGATTGCGGCGTTCGGCTACATCTCACTGGTGGGCTTTCAGTTCCTGGGCCGGCTCCTCGGCGACCGCCTCGTCGACCGGTTCGGCCAAAGCGCCGTCGTGCGCACCGGCGGGCTGATCGTCGCTGTGGGCATGGGTTCTGCGGCCGCATTCCCCGGCATTGCGACCGCGATCGCCGGGTTCGGCGCCGCCGGCCTGGGTTCGGCCACGCTCATCCCCGCGGCGATGCAGGGCGCCGACGAGCTGCCCGGGCTGCGGCACGGCACCGGCCTGACCGCCGTGACTTGGCTGCTGCGCGTCGGGTTCGTCGCATCACCGCCGCTCGTCGGCGTCATCGCCGACGCGACGTCGCTGCGGGTGGGCCTGCTGGTTGTGCCCGCCGCCGGGGTCGTGGTCGCCGCGTTGGCGGGCGCCCTGGCGCTGGTGCAATCTCCCCGAGAGTGAATTCACTGCGAAAATCCGCCGCCCCACAAACCCGATCCGGTCCTCGGCGGACTCATCCGCCCCGAGAAGGCACACGACCTCTGGCGCACAAGTGAAAGACTGGCGCTGCGCACGGCATAGCGAGAGGAGCAGGCGAGCATGACCGTCATCACCGTCGATGCGGGTCCCAATCGGGTCAGCCGCTCGGTCGAGGTCAATGCCCCGGCCACCGAGCTCTTCGAGATCGTCGCCGACCCCCGTCGACACCATGAACTCGATGGTTCGGGCACCGTCGGCGACAACATCGATGCGCCGGAGAAACTGACCCCGGGCGCACGGTTCTCGACGAAGATGAGGATGTTCGGGTTGCCCTACCGCATCACCAGCACGGTGACTGCGATGACACCGAATGAACTCCTCGAATGGCGACATCCCTTCGGACACCGCTGGCGGTGGGAGTTCGCCGCCGTCTCGCCAACGATGACCCGGGTCACCGAGACGTTCGACTACCACGCCGCCGGCGCGCTCAAGAATGCGCTGAAGTATTACCAGCTGACCGGTTACGCCAAGCGTAACGCCGCGGGCATCGAGGCGACGCTGGCGCAGCTGCGCGACCGCTACCAGCGCTGACCCGCCACCGCAGCCGCACGCCCCGAGGGCCGGCTCCCCGAGCGTGACGTCAGCACCCGATTTTGCGCCCAGCGACGTACTGGCGTCACGCTCGACTCAACCCCCCGTGCCGAATGCCCAGCCAGCAGCTGGGCGTCGAGCTGCACATGAGGCCCGGTAGTGAACGCCGTCGGGTCGCGTGCCGTGCAGATAAGCATGGATGTGCTTGATCCGCTCGATCAGCGCGGTCGCGGCCTCGGTGTTACCGAACGCGGTGCCGAGAACGTCAGCCGGGATGGCCCGCGCCCGCTGGAGCGGCTCCTCGCGGTAACGCGACACCGCGCACGACAAGCCCGGGTCGCCCGGCGGTCCGCCATCGAGCTGCGGATCGCCCGGCGGTCCGCCATCGAGCTGCGGATCATCGTCCCGCCCCGCGGGCTTCTCGAAATCCTCGACGAGACGCCGCCGCAACGAGTTCATGACCCGCTCCTCGCGGTATGGCTGAGACAGTTCAAGCGTCATCTGTACGATTTGCTCCACCTGTGTGTCGGCGGCCACGTTCGGCGCCCGGGTTGGCTACTCGTCGGTAACGTGAATACAACGCAAAGGAGTGTGAATGCGAGGCCAATGACAGTCGACAACCCCGTGGTCCAGACGTCGTACGGGCCCGTTCGCGGCAGCGACGACGGCCGCGTCAAGGCGTGGAAGGGCGTCCGCTACGCCGCACCGCCGGTCGGCGAGCTGCGCTGGCGTGCGCCGCGGCCGCCCGAGCCGTGGACCGATGTCGCCGACGCAACCCGGTTCGGCACGGCGTGCCCGCAGCCGACGGATCCCGGCGTCCCGCTGGACCTCGGCGCGCCGGAGGGTGAAGACTGTCTGACGCTCAACATCTGGGCGTCGTCGGACACCGAGCCCGGCGAGGGCAAACCGGTGATGGTGTGGGTGCACGGCGGCGCCTACATTTTCGGCTCGGCCAGCCAGCCGCTCTACGACGGCGGCGTGCTCGCGGCCGGCGGCGACGTCGTCGTCGTGTCGCTGAACTACCGCCTCGGCGCGCTGGGCTTTCTCGACCTGTCCTCGTTCAATAGCACCGCACAGCGCTTCGACTCCAATATCGGACTGCGCGACGTGCTCGCCGGATTGCGCTGGGTGCGCCGCAACATCGCCGCGTTCGGCGGGGACCCGAATCGGGTCACGCTGTTCGGCGAATCGGCCGGCGGCGGCATCGTCACCACGCTGCTCACCACGCCGGCGGCCGAGGGGCTGTTCTCGGCCGCGATCGCGCAAAGCTCGCCCGCGACGTCGGTCTACGACAGCACGCGTGCCCGGCGGGTCGCCGAGATGATTCTGGACAAGCTGAATGTGGAGCCGTCGCAGATCGGTCGGCTGCGCGACGTCCCGGCCCAGGCGATCGTCGCCGCCTCCAAGGACGTGTTCGACGAGGTTCCGCTGCGAACGCCCGGCACGCTGGCATTCGCGCCGATCGTCGACGGCGACCTGGTGCCCGACTATCCGGTCAAGATGGCTCGCGAGGGCCGGTCGCATCCGGTGCCGCTGATCATCGGCACCAACAAGGAAGAGGCCGCACTGTTCCGGTGGATGAAGTCGCCGCTGATGCCGATCACGCCGACGGCGATCAGGGCCATGTTCGCCGAGATCGCGGCCGAGCAGCCAAGCCTGCAACTACCCACCGAGGCGCAAATCGGGTCGGCCTACGCGGGTTTGCGGGTCAAGGCCCGCGGCATGGGCGTCGCGCGCGACGTGGCATTCCGGATGCCATCGGTGTGGCTGGCCGAAGGCCACAGCGCCGTCGCGGAGGTGTATCTGTACCGCTTCGACTGGAGCACGCCAATGCTGAAGGTGTTGCGGATCGGCGCCACGCACGCCACCGAACTGCCTTATGTGTGGGGCAATCTCATCGCCGGGCCCAAGGACATCACGTTCCGCCTCGGCGGGTTGAAGACCGGCAGGGCGGTGTCGGCGCGGATGCGCGCCCGCTGGCTGAACTTCGCCACACAGGGCAAGCCGATCGGATTGCCGGGCGAACCGGATTGGACGCCGTATCGCCAGACCGGCCGCGCCTGCCTTCTCATCGACAGGCGCGACGCCGTCGTCCATGACGTCGACTTGCACATCCGCGCCGCGTGGGGCAGTGAGGTCTTGAACTTCCGGTAATACGCTGCTCGGGTGGCCGAAGACACACCCGTGCAGCCGCAGCGCAGCCAACGCGTCGATCGATCCGGCATCGCCTTGGTGTTTGTTCTGGTGGTCTTGTTTTCCTACAGCGAGGAAATCATCGCCGGAATCGTGACCGTCGCGGGCAAACCGGAGGTCAGCTGGTGGCGCTGGTTGGTCGTGCTCTTTGACATCGTGATCATCGCCGCCACGGGACTGCTGAAACGGCGCATCGCGGCCGCCGACGGCGACGGCAACCGCCTGTGGGGTTGGTGGGCCGCTGGGGCGTGCCTGGCCCTGGCCGTCGATCTGGTGCTGCTGGCCGTCGGCGATGTCATCACGGTGTGGGGAGACCTCGTCGCGTCGACTCTGTTCGTGGTGGCCATGGGCATGTTGCTGATCTCGGCACTGAACGGCGACCCGGAGACGGTACTCAGCCCCGCCCGCCGCAGGGCCCGGCCGCCGGACTGGATACGAGCACGGTCCGTCGTGCCGCTGATCGTCGGGACCTACGTCGGCTATGTCGCGGCCGCGATCTGGTCCGATGTGCTCGACACCGACGTGATGCGCACGCTCGACACCGCGAAGGCAGCCGAGATCTTCTCATTGCCGTTGGCCGAGCAATTGCCGGTGCTTGCGCAACTGTGCTCTGGTGCAGTCAATCCCCACCTCTTCGCGCAGATGTCCACGGTCATACCGCTGCTGCTGGTTGCGTTGGGAATCGAATCCGGCTACTTCCGCAGCTCATTTCGCGAACCGGCTCAGCGGGCCGCGACCATCACCACCGTGTCTTTGCTCTGTATTGGCCTGGTCTTGGCGCTGTCAGCGGTGGTGAAGTCGGGCAACGGCTGCGGGAACATCCTCACCGGTTGGCACGAGTATCTGGCGTTCGTCGTATCCGTCCAGGCGAGCGCGATCGGCCTGGTCACCTTGGTGTGGCTGCTGGTCGTGAATTCGCGGCCCGACGACGAGTAACCGCCGCGGGCTAAGCTGGCCGGGGAGGTTTCACCGTGCACGATCTCCGGGCGTTCCTGGATGTGCTGCCACCGCAGATGCGCGACCCGGTGCTGTTCGCGGTGCCGCTCTTCTTGTTGCTGTTGATCCTTGAGTGGACGGCCGCCCGCAAGCTCGAACACCTCGAGGGTGCCGACCGAGCGCCATCGGGCGCGTTCCACACCCGCGACTCGTGGGCCAGCGTCTCGATGGGCCTGGTATCGGTGTTCACCACTGCGGCATGGAAGTTCATTGCGCTGCTTGGCTATGCGGCGCTCTACGCCTACGTCGCGCCATGGCATTTGCCGTCGACCCGCTGGCACACGTGGGTGATCGCGATCGTCGGCGTCGATCTGCTGTACTACACGTATCACCGGATCGCCCACCGGGTCCGGCTGATCTGGGCCACCCATCAGGCACACCACTCCAGTGAGTACTTCAACTTCGCGACCGCGCTGCGGCAGAAGTGGAACAACAGCGGCGAGATCGTGGTCTGGGTGCCGTTGCCGCTGCTGGGCGTACCGCCCTGGATGGTGTTCGCGAGCTTCTCCATCAACCTGATCTACCAATTCTGGGTGCACACCGAGCGCATCGACAAGCTCTGGCGGCCAATCGAACTCGTCTTCAACACACCGTCGCACCATCGGGTGCACCACGGGATGGACCCCGAGTATCTGGACAAGAACTACGCCGGCATTTTCATCGTGTGGGATCGGCTGTTCGGCACCTTCCAGCCGGAGATCTACCGCCCGCACTACGGGCTGACCAAGCCAGTGCACACGTTCAACATCTGGACGCTGCAGACCCGCGAGTACGTGGCGATCGCCCGTGACGTGCGCGCGGCGAAGCGGTGGCGTGACAAGCTCGGCTACCTCCTCGGCCCGCCCGGCTGGGCACCGGTGGGCGCCGGGCCTGGACGTGTTGCCCGGATATCACCGGAACTGCGGGCCTGATCCGAGGCTCACCACCGTAGTGACGCCAGGCGCAGCAGGCGTCGACAGCGGCGTCGACAGCGGCGCCGATGGAGCCTCCTGCCGTTAACCTCGGCGTTGCGAAGACGTTCCGATTACGGCGAGCCGAACCGGCCATTCGCACAACGTTTCTCACTAGGCTCAGATGTGCGTCGCGTGAAGCGATGTCTGGTCGGGGACGCGACCTGAAAGCCGCTGACGGAAAGGACGACGATGTGACTGACACGCTCAGTGAAGGACAACGACTCGAGCCAGGGGGATCGCTCACCTCACCCAACGGGGCATACACCCTGACACTGCAGGACGACGGAAACCTGGTGCTCTCCGCCCGCGCGGAGGCCGTGTGGTCCACCGGCACCAACGGCCAGAACGTGGTGCGCGCCGAGGTGCAGACCGATGGCAACTTCGTGCTCTACACGCCCGATAAGCCGGTGTGGCACACCGACACCAAGGGCAAGAAGGACGTCAAGCTGGTGCTGCAGGATGATCGGAATCTGGTGCTGTACGCGGCAAATGGGCCGGCGTGGTCGTCAAAGACCAACACCGACGAGCCGCCGCCACCGCCACCGGAGGCCGCGGCGCCCACCCAGGCCGCGGCGCCCGCCGAGCCCGCAGCAACCGAGCCCGCTCCGGAGGTGGCACCGGCCGCGGCCGAAGAGCCTGCGCCGGCGCCCGCGCCAGAACCCGCTCCCGC
>NZ_DASQVQ010000171.1:0-26542 GCF_035640695.1 Mycobacterium sp. | reverse complement strand
TTCGCAAATCATGTACTACCAGCGAGGCCCCGGCAGCAGCAGCGGTGGCTGGCTCCTGCCCGCGCTCCTGGCCGTGGCACTGGTGATCATTGCAGCATTCGGTGCAACGGTTCTGTTGACCCGGCATCAGCGTGGCGATGGCATTCATGACGCGTCGGCGATGGTGCATGTCAACGCGGCACCCCGGCCACCCGCGATCCCGCCGCTGGTGCAGGGTCTGGACTCATTCGGCGAGACGTGCAACCGTGGCTTCTCACACCCGAACGCGACCGGGTTTGGCAGCCGTACCGGACGCGGAACGCTTGACACACCTTGCTTTTTCGCGTTCAACGTGCTGAAGGCGTATTGGCAGCAATATGGCACGCCAACCCGCCAGCCACGGACGGTGACCGCTCAGGGCGGCGTTGCCTGCACATCGACGGCGGGACCGTGCGACGGCGCGAACTTCATCATGAATTGCACGGCACTGGGTTCTGATGACTGGATCACCTGCACCGGCGCCGGCAGGGCGAAGGTCTACCTGTACTAGTCGGCCGCCGCTACCCGCCGGCGATGCCGTCCAGTCGGCGAGTGGCCGCCTCGAAGCCGGTGACCAGTTCCGCGATGATGTCCGCGACGGGCCGGATTTCGTTCATCCGTCCCACGATTTGGCCGACTGGCATCGCGACCGCGTCCGGGTTGTCCGACTCGTTCATCCGCTGATGGGCCTCGCTGACCAGGATGTTCTGTAACGGCATGGGCAGCGGATCGGGCGCGTCCGGGGCATCCCAGGCCTCGGTCCATCTGCTCCTCAGCAGCCGCGCGGGCTTGCCGGTGTAGATCCGTCGGCGCACCGTATCGCTCGACGTCGCCCGCAGCAGCGCCTCCTGGATCACCGACGTCCCGGTCGCGCGCCGAGCCCCCAGGTCGTACTCGGCCGAGGTGAGGAACGCCGAGCCCATCCACACTCCGGAGGCTCCCAGCGCCAGCGCGGCCGCGACCTGCCTGCCGGTGCCGATACCGCCGGCGGCGAGCACCGGGGCCCGCCCTCCGAGCGCGTCGACGACCTCCGGCACCAGCACCATCGACGCAATCTCCCCGGTATGGCCGCCGGCCTCGTTACCCTGTGCGACGACGATGTCCACGGCGTTGTCGACGTGGCGGACCGCGTGCTGGGCCGTGCCGGCCAGCGCCGCCACCGGCACGCCGGCCCGATGCGCCTGATCGATGACGTCCTTGGGCGGCGAGCCAAGCGCGTTGGCGATCAACTTGATCGGATGCTTGAGCGCGACCTCGACGTGCGACCTGGCCACCGAATGCAGCCAGCCCAGCACCCCCTCGTTGCGTTTCCCCTCTTCGGGCAGCGGCGGCACGCCGAGGTCGGCAAGCGTCTTTGCGACGAAATCGCGGTGCGCCTGCGGAATCAGCTTGTCGAGGTCGGCCGCGGCGCCCTCGGTCGGGACCGTGGCCGGCATCACCACGTCGACCCCGTACGGCTTGCCGTCGGTGTTTTCGTCCATCCAGCCGAGCACCGTCTCGAGTTCGTCGGGCGTGTTGAACCGCACGCAGCCGAGCACCCCGAATGCGCCCGCCTTGCTGACCGCGGCGGCAACCTTCTCCGATGGCGTGAAGACGAAGATCGGATGGTCGATGCCGAAGCGGTCACACAGTTCGGTGCGCATCAGGATTTCGCGCCGACATGGTTCGCGTGGACTTCGTCGGCCGGCCTCGCCTCCGTCTGCGCCTTCGCCCACCGGTAGTCGGGCTTCCCGGCCGGCGTCCGCTGAATCTCGTCAGCGAACCAAAGGCGCCGCGGCACTTTGTATCCCGCGATCTCGGTGCGGATGAACGCGTCAAGCTCCGCCAACGACGGACGAGCCCCCGATCGCGGTTGCACCACGGCGGCCACGCATTGGCCGTACCGCTCGTCGGGAACCCCGACCACCAACGCGTCGAACACGTCGGGGTGTCCCTTCAGCGCGCCCTCGACCTCCTCCGGGTACACCTTCTCTCCGCCGGTGTTGATCGACTGCGAGCCGCGGCCCAGCATCGTCACGGTGCCGTCGGCTTCCACCTGCGCGTAGTCGCCGGGGATCGCGTAGCGGACGCCGTTGATGGTCCGGAATGTCTCGGCCGTCTTCTTCTCGTCCTTGTAGTAGCCGACGGGGATGTGGCCGCGCTTGGCGATGATCCCCCGCACACCCGAGCCCGGCTTGACTTCGTTGCCGTCCTCGTCGAGCACGACCGTGGTCTTGTCGATGGCGACCCGAGGTCCGCCGGTGTGCGCCTCACCCTTGGCCACCACGCTGGTGCCGCCGAACCCGGTCTCCGACGATCCGATCGAGTCGGTGATGACGCGGTTGGGCAGCAGTTCGAGCAGCTTCTCCTTGATGCTCGGCGAAAACAGCGCGGCCGTGCTGGCCAACAGGAACAGCGACGAGAGATCGTAGTCAGCACCCGCCTCGTGGGCGGCGCTCAGCGCGTCAAGCAGCGGGCGCGCCATCGCGTCGCCGGTGAAGAACAGCAGATTCACGTTGTGCTTATGGATCGTCCGCCACACCTCGTCGGCGTCGAACTCGGGTGCGAGCACGATGGTTCCGCCGGAGAAAAGCGCCATCCAGGTGGCCGACTGGGTGGCGCCGTGGATCATCGGCGGGATCGGGTAGCGGATCATCGGTGGACCCGCGGCCGCCTGCTTGGCGAGGTCGTACTCGTCCTTGACGGGTTCGCCGGTGGCGAAGTCGGTTCCGCCGAACAGCACTCGGTAGATGTCTTCGTGGCGCCACATGACGCCCTTGGGGAAGCCGGTGGTGCCGCCGGTGTACAGCAGGTAGATGTCGTCGGCGCCGCGCTCGCCGAAATCACGCTCGGGTGAGCCTTGTTCGAGTGCGGAATAGAACTCGACGCCGCCGTAGCGCCGATACTCGTTGTCGGGAACACCCGAGCCGTCATCGACCACCAGGATCGTCTTCACGTTCGGGGTGTCGGGCAGCACGTTGGCGACCCGTTCGGTGTATTGGCGTTCGTGCACCAGCGCGACCATGTCGGAGTTGTCGAACAGGTAGCGCAGCTCGGCCTCGACGTAGCGGAAGTTGACGTTCACCAGGATGGCGCCCGCCTTCACGATGCCCAACATCGCAATGACGATTTCAATGCGGTTGCGGCAGTAGAGTCCGACCTTGTCGTCCTTCTTGACGCCCCGGTCGAGCAGGTAGTGCGCCAACCGGTTGGCCTTCTCCTCCAGCTGGCCGTAGGTGATCTGTTCGTCTCCGCAGATCAGGGCCACGCGGTCAGGCACGGCGTCGATGGCATGCTCGGCGAGGTCGGCAATATTCAAGGCCACGGGACCCAAATTAGAACGTGTTACATTTTCTGACAAGTCTGTGGCGATCACCAGGAAGGGGCGCACCCGTGACCCAGTCCGATTCGAACGCGCACGCCGTCATTGAGCAGCGCGGGCACACGCTGATCTTGACGCTGAACCGGCCCGAGGCACGCAACGCGCTTTCGTCCGAGATGCTCTCGATAATGGTGGCGGCATGGGACCGCGTCGACCACGACCCCGAGATCCGGTCGTGCATCCTGACCGGCGCCGGCGGCTACTTCTGCGCGGGCATGGACCTGAAGGCGGCGACCGCCCGCCCGCCCGGTGACTCGTTCAGGAGCGGCAGCTACGACCCGTCGCGCATCGACGCGCTGCTGAAGGGCCGCAGGTTGACCAAGCCCTTGATCGCGGCAGTCGAGGGTCCCGCCATCGCGGGCGGCACCGAGATCTTGCAGGGCACCGACATCCGGGTGGCCGGCGAAAGCGCGAAATTCGGTGTGTCGGAGGCAAAGTGGAGTTTGTATCCGATGGGCGGCTCGGCGGTGCGGCTGCCGCGGCAGATCCCCTACACGCTCGCCGCGGACATCCTGCTCACCGGCCGACACATTACCGCCGCCGAGGCCAAGGAGATCGGCCTGATCGGCCACGTGGTGCCGGACGGTCAGGCGCTGGCGCAGGCCCTAGAGATCGCCGAGACGATCAACAACAACGGCCCGCTCGCGGTGCAGGCGATCCTGAAGTCGATCCGCGAAACGGAGGGCATGCCGGAGAACGAGGCGTTCAAGATCGACACCCAGCTGGGCATTCAGGTGTTCCTGAGCGAGGACGCTAAGGAAGGTCCGCGCGCGTTCAAGGAGAAGCGCAAACCGCAGTTCGAGGGCCGCTAGTTCGTCCCCACCAGCGGCTTGGTGGGCGTGAAGACCACCGGCATCTCCTCGAGGCCGCTGACGAAGTTGGCCGGCCGCCGCGGCAACGCGTCACCGGACGCCAGCCGCAGATCCGGCAGCCGCCGCAGCAGCCGTTCCAGCATCAACGACAGCTCGAGCCGGGCCAGCTGATTGCCGAGACAGAAGTGAGTGCCGAAGCCGAACGCGACGTGGTTGTTGGGATATCGGTCGATGCTGAAGTTCTCCGGCTCATCGAACACCTTCTCGTCGAAGTTCGCGGACTCGAACAGCAGCATGATCTTCTCGCCCCGCTTCAGCTCGGCGCCGTGAAACCCGGTGTCCGCGGTCAGGGTTCGGCACATGTTCTTCACCGGTGAGGTCCAGCGCAGCATCTCTTCGATCGCGTTCGGCAGCAGCCCCGGCTCGTCGACGAGCCGCTCGTGCTGGTCGGGGTGGCGCAGCAGCTGTTCGGTGCCGCCGCTCAGCGTGTGCCGGGTGGTCTCGTCGCCGCCGATCAGAATCAGCAGCGTCTCGACGACGATCTCGTCGTCGCTCAGCCGCGCGCCGTCGACCTCGGAGTGCACCAAAACGCTGATCAGGTCTTCGGCCGAACTGTCGCGGCGCTCGGCGATCATGCCCATCGTGAACTCGTAGTACGCCGCGTACGCGTCCATCGTGACCTGGAAGTCGTCGCCGGACACATGCGAGCTGAGGAAGGTCACCAGGTCGTCGGACCACTTCAGGAACATCTCGCGCTGCTCCGGGCGCACGCCGAGCATGTCGCCGATCACCGCCATCGGCAGCGGTGCGGCAAGATCGCGGACGAAGTCGCACTCGCCACGCTCGCACACCGCGTCGATCAGCGCATCGCACAGTTCGCCGATCGATGCTTCCCTGTCCTTCACCCGCTTCCGGGTGAAGCCCGCGTTGACGAGCTTGCGCCGCAATAGATGTGCGGGATCGTCCATGTCGATCATCATCGGCATCGCGGGCTGATCCGGCCGGATGCCGCCGGCGTTGGAGAACAGCTCCGGTTGGCGTTCCGCATCGATCACCGCTTGGTACGTCGACGCGGCGGCCAGGCCGTTGCGATCCCGGAAGACCGGCTCGTTGGCCCGCATCCACCGATAGACCTCACGCGGCGCCCCGGCGAAGAAGTTGCCGTCGGTCAGGTCAACGTCAGGCCTTGTCCCCGGCAAGGTTCCAGTCATCGACATCCTCCCTCAACGCACCGCATGCGCGTCGCCAAACGACATCTCCACGTTCGCAATCGATTGCGACACCAGCGCGCGCTTCGGCAGGCCAAGCGACGCAAGCTCCTTGGCGTACGGGTGATCGCCGAGCCGCAGGCGGACACCACCGGGCCGACCGTGCACACCGGTCTGCGTCATCTCATACGCAGTCTCAAGCGTGACGCCATCGCGATGGGAGTAGGCCCGCAGCATCTGTTTGCGCGACGCCAATGCCGCCGGTATCGGCAGCCCGGGGCGAAATTCCATGCCGGCGACCAGCCGGCCGTCGATGCTCAGATCGAAACCGAAATGGTCGCAATCCCGCACGGTGAAGTCGGCGAGCACCTTCGGAAAGCCCCAAATCGTTTGTCCCGCTTCTAGAGTGAAACTCTGATCGACGGCCATGTGCTGGATGAACACCGCGCCCTGCGCTAGCGTTCGCGGCCCCCTCATGTCTGAGCCCGGTGGATTGACCATGACGCAAGTGCTGAATTCGTGGTAGCACCCGAGATCGCCGTCGACGAAGCGCGTCAGCAACAAGACGACGACCGCGCGACCGGACCGGTACCGGCAGACCTCTAGACCGCTGTAGTGGATGAGCTGCTGCGCCGCGTCCGCGTCGACGGAGAACATCGCGGTGTGCTGATTGGCGGTGCGGATTTTCACCGGCATCGTCAACACCTTGCCGGCGATGGTGTGCTGGCTGGCGGGCATGGCGCTCACTGTAGAACGTGTTCTAATTCACTGACAAGCAGCGACTAGACCAGCTCGGCAAGCCGGTGCACCTCCTCGACGCTTCTGCAGGTCACGACCATCATCGTCACGCCAGCGGCGGCCCAGACCTCGATCTGCTTACGGACGTAGTCCAGGTCGCCGACGATCGCCGCGTCATCGACCACCTCGTCGGGGATGATCTTGGCCGCCTCGTCCTTGCGGTTGCTGCGGAACAGCGTCGTCACCTCGTCGACGATCTGGCCGTAGCCCATCCGCCGGTACACCTCGGCGTGGAAGTTGGTGTCCTCGGCGCCCATGCCGCCCATGTACAGCGCCAGGTGGGGCTTCATCAGTTCGAACGCGGCCGGTCGGTCGTCGGTGATGACGATGTTCGCGGTCGCGCAGATCTCGAAGTCCTCGCGGCTTCGGCGCGCCCCGGGCCGCGCGAAGCCCTCATCAAGCCACTCGTTGTAGATGTCGGCCATGCGCGGCGTGTAGAAGATCGGCAACCAGCCGTCGCAGATCTCGGCGGCCAACGCGACGTTCTTCGGTCCTTCGGCACCGAGGAAAATCGGAATGTCGGCGCGCAGCGGATGGGTGATCGGCTTGAGCGGCTTGCCCAGGCCGGTCGTGCCCGCACCAGTCAGCGGCAGCGGGTAATGCGGGCCGTCGCTGGTCACCGGCTTCTCGCGGGTCAGCACCTGCCGCACGATGTCGATGTATTCGCGTGTGCGGGCCAGCGGCTTCGGGAATTTCTGGCCGTACCACCCCTCGACGACCTGCGGCCCGGACACCCCGAGCCCGAGGATGTGCCGCCCACCCGACAGATGGTCGAGCGTCAGCGCCGCCATCGCGCAGGCGGTCGGGGTGCGCGCGGACAGCTGCGCGACGGACGTCCCCAGCCGCAAACGGCTGGTCGACGAGCCCCACCACGCCAGCGGCGTGTAGACGTCGGAGCCCCAGGATTCCGCGGTGAACATGGCGTCGAAACCCGACTCGTCGGCCGCGGCGACCAGTTCCGCGACGTTCTCCGGCGGCCGGGCACCCCAGTATCCCAGCTGCAACCCGAGCTTCATCCGAGCCTCCTTACCGGCCTTGAAACGCGCCTTGAAACCAGCCTTGAAACCATAGTTAGAACCTGTTCTACTCGATGGCGTGAGCGTCAGCCAAAGTCGTCCGGCCCTGATCGATACGTCTGAACCGCCCCTTTCGGCGCCACTGCAGCTGTCGTTCGACTACACCCGTTCGGTGGGCCCGCTGCTGGGCCGGTTCTTCACCGCACTTCGCGAGCGGCGCATCGTCGGAGTACGCGGGTCGGATGGCCGGGTGCATGTGCCGCCTGCCGAGTTCGACCCCATCACCTACGAACCGCTGACCGAGATCGTACCGCTGGCCGACGTCGGCACCGTGCAATCCTGGACCTGGCAGGCGGAGCCGCTGCCGGGCCAGCCGCTGCAGCGCCCGTTCGCGTGGGCGCTGATCAAACTCGACGGCGCCGACACCGCACTGTTGCACGCGGTCGACGCCGGCGAGCCCGACGCGATCAACACCGGCGCACGCGTACACGCGCACTGGGTCGACGAGCCGCAGGGCGCGATCACCGACATCGCGTACTTCGCGCTCGGCGACACCGCCGAACCGCCTGCGTCCCAGGCCGACGACCGCGACCCGGTCACCATGATCGTCACGCCGATCAGCCTCGAGATCCAGCACACCGCATCGCACGAGGAAAGCGCGTATCTGCGGGCGCTGAAACAGGGCAAGCTGATCGGCGCCCGGACCGGCGCGGAACGCGCCGGACAACCGGGGAAGGTGTACTTTCCGCCGCACGGTGCCGACCCCGCCACCGGCTTGCCGACGACGGAGTTCGTCGAGCTGCCCGACAAGGGCACGGTGACGACGTTCGCGATCATCAACATCCCGTTCATGGGGCAGCGGATCAAGCCGCCCTACGTAGCGGCCTACGTCCTGCTCGACGGCTCCGACATCCCGTTTTTGCATTTGGTTTCCGGCATCGACGCACACGAGGTCCGGATGGGCATGCGCGTGGAGGCGGTCTGGAAACCGCGCGAGGAGTGGGATCTCGGCATCGACAACATCCAGTGGTTTCGGCCGACGGGCGAACCCGACGCCGACTACGACACCTACAAGCACCACCTGTAAAGGGCAGTACATGACTGACCGCGACATTGCCGTTGTGGGCTTTGCCCATGCTCCGCACGTGCGGCGCACCGACGGCACCACCAACGGCGTCGAGATGCTGATGCCGTGCTTCGCGCAGCTCTACGACGAACTCGGCATCACCACGGCCGACATCGGGTTCTGGTGTTCGGGCTCCTCCGATTATCTTGCCGGACGCGCCTTTTCGTTCATCTCGGCGATCGACTCGATCGGCGCGGTGCCGCCGATCAACGAGTCGCACGTGGAGATGGACGCCGCGTGGGCCCTGTACGAGGCCTACATCAAGCTGCTCACCGGCGAGGCGGACACCGCGTTGGTGTACGGATTTGGCAAGTCCTCGGCCGGCGTGTTGCGGCAGATACTGTCGCGCCAGACCGATCCGTACACGGTCGCGCCACTGTGGCCCGATTCGGTGTCGATGGCAGGCCTGCAGGCGAGGCTGGGCCTCGACGCCGGCAAGTGGACCGCCGAGCAGATGGCTCAGGTGGCGCTCGACTCGTTCGGATGTGCTGGGCGCACCGATTCCGAGAAACCAGCCAAGAGCATCGACGAGCTGCTCGCCCGGCCGTTCTTCGCCGATCCGCTGCGCCGCCACGACATCGCGCCGATCACCGACGGCGCGGCCGCCATCGTGTTGGCCGTCGGCGGCAAGGCCCGTGAGCTGCGCGAGAACCCCGCATGGATCACCGGTTTCGAGCACCGCATCGAATCGCCGTCGCTCGGTGTGCGCGACCTCACGGTGTCACCATCCACCGCGGCGTCGGCCGAGGCCGCCACCGGCGGCGACGTCGGCTCGGTGCAGGTGGCCGAGATTTACTCCCCGTTCACGCATCAGCACCTCATCCTCACCGAGGCCATCGGCCTGCCGGATTCGGCCGCGGTGAATCCGTCGGGCGGTGCGCTGGCGGCCAATCCGATGTTCGTCGCCGGCCTGGAGCGTATCGGCTTTGCCGCCCGGCACATCTGGGACAGGTCGGCGCAGCGGGTGCTCGCTCACGCCACCAGCGGCCCTGCGCTGCAACAGAACCTGGTGGTGGTCATGGCGGGGCGGGACAAGTAATGGCAACCCAGCTCGCCGCGGTTCTTGGCACCGGCCAGACCAAGTATGTCGCCAAGCGCCACGACGTCTCGATGCTCGGCTTGGTGCGCGAGGCGATCGATCGGGCGCTGGCCGATTCCGGTTCGACGTTCGACGACATCGACGCGGTCGTGGTCGGCAAGGCGCCGGACTTCTTCGAGGGCGTGATGATGCCCGAGCTGTTCATGGCCGATGCGCTCGGCGCCTCGGGCAAGCCGCTGATCCGCGTGCACACCGCGGGTTCGGTGGGCGGCTCCACCGGAGTCGTCGCGGCCAGCCTGGTGCAGTCCGGCAAGTACCGGCGCGTGCTGGCGATGGCATGGGAGAAGCAGTCGGAATCGAACGCGATGTGGGCGTTGTCGATCCCGGTGCCGTTCACCAAGCCGGTCGGCGCGGGCGCGGGCGGTTACTTCGCCCCGCACGTGCGGGCCTACATCCGCCGGGCCAACGCACCAAGCCACATCGGCGCGATGGTCGCGGTCAAGGACCGGCTCAACGGCAGCAAGAACCCGTTGGCGCACGTGCAACAGCCCGACATCACCCTGGAGAAGGTGTTGTCGTCGCAGATGCTCTGGGACCCAATCCGATTCGACGAGACCTGCCCGTCGTCCGACGGTGCCTGCGCGGTGGTGATCGGCAACGAACAGATCGCCGACAAGCGCGTCGCAGCAGGGCACCCGGTGGCCTGGATTCACGCCACCGCGCTGCGCACCGAGCCGTTGGCATTCGCCGGACGCGACCAGGTGAATCCGCAGGCCGGGCGGGACGCCGCGGCCGCGCTGTGGCAGGCGGCGGGCATCAACAGCCCGATCGACGAGATCGACGTCGCCGAGATCTACGTGCCGTTCTCCTGGTTCGAGCCGATGTGGCTGGAGAATCTCGGCTTTGCCCCCGAGGGCGAGGGCTGGAAGCTGACCGAGGCCGGCGAGACCGCGATCGGTGGACGGATTCCGGTCAACCCGTCCGGGGGCGTGTTGTCGTCGAACCCGATCGGTGCATCGGGCCTGATCCGGTTCGCGGAGGCCGCGATCCAGGTGATGGGTAAGGCCGACGCCCACCAGGTGCCGAACGCGCGCAAGGCGCTCGGGCATGCATATGGCGGTGGATCGCAGTATTACTCGATGTGGGTGGTGGGAGCCGACAAGCCTTGACCAAGATGAAATACAGCTGCAGCGTGGCGATGGGACCCGTCGATGAGCTGCTGGAGATCGCAAGAACGGCTGAGCAACTCGGGTTCGATGCGATCGCGTTGCCGGACTCGCTGTTCTACATGGAGAAGCAGACGGTCGATTATCCGTACACGCCGGACGGGTCGCGGATGTGGGGCCCCGATACGCCGTGGGTGGATCCGCTGATCGCCGCCGGCGCGATGGGAGCGGTCACGTCGACGCTGCGGTTCTACACCAACGTGTTGAAACTGGGCTCGCGCAATCCGCTGCTGCTCGCCCGTCAAGTCGGCTCGGTGGCAAACCTGACCAATAACAGGTTCGCATTGGGCGTCGGAATCGGCTGGGCGCCCGAGGAATTCGAATGGTGCGGCGTGCCCTACCAGCGCCGCGGCGCGCGTGTCGACGAGATGATCGAGGTTATCAGGCTCGTGCTGGGCGGCGGCATGGTCGAATTCCACGGCGAGTTCTACGACTTCGACAGGCTGCAGATGAGCCCCGCGCCCACCCAGGAAGTGCCGTTCTACGTCGGCGGCCACACCGATGTAGCGCTGAAGCGTGCCGCCCGCGTCGGCGACGGGTGGACCAGCGCGATGATGAAGCGCGATCAACTGGCGGAAACCATCGCCAAGCTGAACAGATATCGCGAGGAGTACGGCCGCGCCGATCGGCCGTTCGAATTCCAGGCCGTCTGCATCGACCGGTTCGGCGTGGACGGACACCGCGACCTCGCCGAGATTGGCGTCACCGACAACATCGTCGTCCCTTGGCTTTTCGAGGGCCTGGGCTTCGATGCGCCGTTGCCCGCGAAAAAGGATGCGATGAAACGCTTCGCCGACACCTATATCCACTCCGGATGGCAGGACAACCGATGACCGAGACCCATACCCAGACCGCCCATGCCGCCGGCCGGCGCTCCCGCGAAGCCGTCATGGCCAAGGACAAGGAGGCGTGGCTGGCGGTCTTCGCCGACGACGCCATCGTCCAAGACCCCATCGGGCCCTCGCTTTTCGACCCGGATGGCAACGGGCACCGCGGCCGTGATCAGATTTCGGCATTCTGGGACAAGGCGATCGCACCCACCGACCGCATCGAGTTCGACTTCCGCGACACCTTCCAGTGCGGCAATGAGGAAGCCAACGTCGGTGCCATCATCACGACATACCGCGGTTACCAGATCACCACCGAAGGTGTCTTCACGTACAAAGTCAACGACGCGGGCCAGCTCGTGGCCCTGCGTGCGTACTGGGAGACCGACCGCGCGGCAGCCACAGCCCGCAAACTCTAGGCGCTTGACTTTCCGAACGTGACGCCAAAGTCACGCCCTCACCCGAACGTGACGCCCGCGTCACGTTCGGTGCCATGTCGGTGCCACCACGCAGACTTCCCACATGGGGGAGCCATTCCTCGGCAGTGAAGCCGTCGCGGCCGGCACGGTGCCAGAGAGCGCCCTGCGCAACCGCTACACGAGAGTCTTCCGTGACGTTTTCGTCACGCCCGGCACAGAGATGACGCCGCTGGTCCGCGCGCAGGCGGGCTGGCTGTGGTCGCGGCGTCAAGGCGTGATAGCGGGCTTCACCGCATCAGCTGTTCACGGCGCGAAGTGGGTCGATGCGGCCAAACCGGTCGAGCTAATTCACACCAACAGGCACCGTCTGCCCGGGCTACAGGTTTGGGGAGACCGACTGGCACCCGACGAGATTGAAGTCATCGCCGGCATGCCGGTGACGACGCCTCAGCGTACGGCGATTGATCTCGCCAGTTGGTATCCCCTTGACACCGCCGTCGCGGCCATCGACTCGCTGGCCCGGGCCACCGAACTGAAGGTCGCCGACGTCGAACTGCTGGCGCAACGCTACCCCGGGCGCCGTGGCATAAGACGCGCGCGGACGGCGCTCGAGTTGATGGACCCGGGAGCGGAGTCACCGTGGGAAACCTGGCTGCGCATGCTACTGCTTCAGGCCGGCCTACCGCGCCCCCAAACGCAGATTCTGGTATGCGACGACCGCGGCGTTCCCATCGCCCGTCTCGACATGGGATGGGAGGAAATACGCGTCGCCGCCGAATACGACGGCGATCACCACCGCACCGCTCGACTGCAGTTCAGCAACGACATCCATCGACTCGAAATGCTTAGCAGCTTGGGCTGGATCGTCATTCGCGTCACCGCAAAAGACCGGCCCGCAGACATCCTAAGGCGGGTCCGCGCCGCCATCGCTCGTCGAGCGTGACGCTGGTGTCACGGCGAACGCGCAGCGTGACGCCAACGTCACACTGGGCGAATCCCAACGGACCAACTAGCCGTCCGGCACCGGCCCGAGACCCTCGATGTAGCGCCGCGCCAGCGCCTGGTACTCCTCCGGATTCAGCTTCACCCACACTTGGGCGTTGGTGCCGGCGATCGGGCTCCTGACCTTCGCCGGCGCGCCGACAGCCAGAACGTCGTCGGGAATCTTGGTGCCGCCCACCACCAATGCGCCGGCCGCGATCATGCTGCGGGCGCCGATCACCGCCCCGTCGAGCACGGTCGCGTGGTTGGCGATCAACGTCTCGGCGCCGACGTGCGCGCCGTGGATCATGCACAGATGCGCGACGGTCGCACCGGGCCCGATGTCGACGGGAACGCCGGGCGGCGCGTGCAGTACCGCTCCGTCCTGCACGTTGGCGCCCTCGCGGATGATGATGGGCGCGTAATCCGCCCTCAACACGGCGTTGAACCACACCGACGCGCCGGCCTCGACGGTCACATCGCCGACGAGGACCGCGGTGGGCGCGACGAACGCGTCGGGGTGCACCCGCGGCGAATTACCTTCGAACTCGTACAGTGGCATGACTCACATATACAGCACCCGCGGCCTGCGTTTTATTGCATACGGCCGACCCAAAACTGTAACGTGTTCTAGTTAGAGGGACGCACAGAGCGGAGGCGCAACGTGAGTACGGACACCGCCGGCAGCGGCATCCGCGAAATCGACACCGGCACCCTTCCGGACCGGTATGCGCGGGGCTGGCACTGCCTCGGACCGGTCCAGGAATTCACCGACGGTGAACCCCACGCGATCGAGGCGTTCGGCACGAAACTAGTCGTGTTCGCGGACTCACGCGGCAACCTGAGCGTGCTGGACGGCTACTGCCGCCACATGGGCGGCGACCTGACCCAGGGCACCATCAAGGGCGACGAGCTCGCGTGCCCGTTCCACGACTGGCGCTGGGGCGGCGACGGCAAGTGCAAGCTGGTGCCATACGCCAAGAGGACTCCGCGGCTGGCGCGCACTCGGGCATGGCACACCGACGTCCGCAACGGCCTGCTGTTCGTCTGGCATGACCACGAGGGCAATCCGCCGCAGCCCGAGGTCCGTATCCCGGAGATCCCGGAGTGGGCCAGCGACGACTGGACCGACTGGCGGTGGAATCGCGAGCTCATCCCGTCGAACTGCCGCGACATCATCGACAACGTCACCGACATGGCGCACTTCTTCTACATCCATTTCGGGATGCCGACATATTTCAAGAACGTTTTCGACGGTCACATCGCGTCGCAGTATCTGCACAACGTGGGCCGGCCGGATGTCGACCTCGGCGGATCCGCCTACACCGAGTCGCATCTTGATTCGGAGGCGTCGTACTTCGGCCCGTCGTTCATGATCAATTGGCTGCACAACAACTATGGCGGCTACAAGGCCGAGTCGATCCTGATCAACTGCCACTACCCGGTGACCCAGGACTCGTTCATGCTGCAGTGGGGCGTGATCGTTCAGAAGCCCACGGGCATGGACGAGGAAATGACCGATAAGCTCGCCGAGGCGATGACTGTCGGCGTCAGCAAGGGCTTCCTGCAAGACGTTGAGATTTGGAGGAACAAGACCCGCATCGACAATCCGCTGTTGGTCGAGGAGGACGGCGCCGTCTATCAGTTGCGTCGCTGGTATCAGCAGTTTTATGTAGATGTAGCCGACGTGACCGCTGAAATGACCGACCGCTTCGAGATCGAGGTGGACACCACGAAGGCAAACGAATTCTGGCACAAAGAGGTCGAGGAGAACCTGCGGCGCCAGGAGGAAGTGAAGGCCGAACAGGGGTCCACGTGAGCGACGAACAGCGCGTCCCCGACATCGACCAGTTGGCCCGCTCGATGCTGCTGGTACACGGCGCGCATGACGACGAGGAACCGTCGAATCGGCGTGCCGCCACGCGCAGTTCCAAACCATCGACGCTGAGCGCGGAGCGGAGCGCCGCGCTGCGCGAGGCGACCCAGCGCGACCGCGAACGCTACTTAAGGTCGGGTCTGCAACCGGTGGATTGCCGCTTCTGCCATGTCTCGGTGCTCGTCAAGAAGCTCGGCCCCGAACACACGTCCGTGCAATGGAATTCGGATGCCGCGCAGCGGTGCGCATACTTCGCCGAAGTCCGTGCATCGGGCGGCGTTACCGCCCGCAGCCGGTCGTGCCCGAAGCTAGCCGACAGCATCGACCATGCGATCGCCGAAGGCGTTCTGGAACCGGTGTCGACCGCGCCGTCGCCGGGCGACGGCTGACTAGCGACCCTTCCCGTCTTGAGGCACTTTGGTGATCGTCTCGAATGCCTCAAGGAACACTGCCGCGATGTCGTCGTCGCGGGCGCTGGCCATGGGATTCTTGTTCAGTAGTGTGCGCTGGACGCCGATGCCCAGCAGCAGAGCGGTCACCATGTCGGCGCGCAGCCGGGGCCGGTCCGCGCTGATGCGCTTGGCTAGGTTACCGGTGAGACCCGCTTCGAGCTGAGCGTTCAGGCGCGCCACCACGGCAGGGTCGCCGCTGGAGCGCAGTAACGCGAACAACGGCGCATCGACGTCGCGGCGGGCCCGCAGCACATGGGTGATCAGTTGCCGTCCGACCGCGTCGTCCGGGGCGCGCCGCACGGCGTCGACGTTTTCGGACACGTCCGTCGCGTCGATGAATAATTGCTGCTTCGAACCGAAGTAGCGCCGAACCAGCGTGACATCCACGCCGGCTTTCGCCGCCACCTCACGCAGGCCGGTTGCTCGGTAACCGTGCCGCAGGAACAGCTGTCGCGCCGCATCGAGCAGCCTTGCCTTGGTGGCTGCCGCATCGCGCTTCCGCGGCCCATTCCCATCGAGCGGACCGTCGTCAGACATGCTTCTCCATTCCGATATGTCTACGACCGTAGACATATCGCTCGACCCCGACTAGGCTGTCTACAAGTGTAGACATCGGCTGAAGTGAGGTGACATCATGGCCGGAGTCATGCTCGTCAAACAACGAGTCGCCGACGTCCGGCGGTGGAACACCGTCTTCGACAACCCGGACCTCGACGCGATACGGCGCCGGCACGGCCTCGTGGTGACCGGGAGCTACGTCGACGGGGACGACCCCAATACGATCATCGTCGTCATGGACATGGAAAGCGTTGATGAGGCACGGCAATTCGCGGCATCACCTGAACTCGCCGAGGCGCGGGAACGAGCCGGCGCGATCGGCTCGCCCGACGGTGTCTGGTTCGGGCCGCGCCATGTCTGACCACGCTGACCGGCCCGATCTCGACCGAGCAGCCGCCGGCCGTCGCATCGCAGCAGCGAGGATCACAGCCCTTCGAAGCGGGCCTTCACCTGCTCGGCCGTCAGGCCGTAGTCGGACAGCGAGTACGTGTGCTTGGGCGCGCGCGGCCCCTTCTTGCTTTCGGCGTGGATTTCCTGCATCGCCCCCAACGCCGAATCCGTCAGCGGGAGGCCGAAGTAGCGGTAGATGCGCCTGACGATCGCGATCGGATCGGCGACGAAGTCAGCGTAGTCGACGTCGTAGAACTGGGCCGGATCGTATTTGGCGCGTTCGGCATTGAACCGTTCGAGTCCTCGCGACCACGTGTCGAGCGAATCGGCCCCGATTGTTGCACCCCGGTATGCGTGGGACCATCCCTCGGTGGCTGCTTCGGCCAGCGAGCACATCGACGCCATCAGGGTTTCCGGCGGCCGATGGCACTGCACGACAAGCGCGTCGGGGAAGGTGGTCATCAGCGCGTCGAGCGCGTGCAGATGGCTCGGGTTCTTCAATACCCAGCGTTTGTCGGCGTCGTTCAGCCCGATCAACTGTAGGTTGTTGCGGTACCGGCGATACGCTGGCGTCCAGTCTTCCTTCGCCAACCACCGCGCGTAACTGGGTAGATGGGCCAGTGTTTCGTAGGCGACCGCATGCAATGACTGGCGGAGCAGCTGCCAGCATTCCTCGACCTCGTCGGCGCTCATGAAATGCAGGCCCATGAACTCGGGGTTTTCCACATGGTGCCGCTCGAACTGCGCGTTCAGCCGCGCGAAAACCGGGTTGGTGTCCCACGTTTCGCGCGGGGGCCGTGGCTGCGGAAACTCCGCCAGCCACATCTGCAGGCCCTGATGCGACGGGTCGGCACCGAGCAGGCGGTGCAGGGCGGTGGTACCGGTACGAGGTAGCCCGGTGACGAAGATCGGCCGCTCGATCGCCACGTCGGCGTACTGCGGGTAGTGCTTCCATCCGGCCTGGGCGAGCAGCCGGGCGGCCAGCGCCCCGCGCAGGTAAACCCGGCAAATCTTGCTGCCGAGCGGTGTCAGTTCGGCCTCGCGCCGATATGAATCGAGGATGACGGCGAGGCCCTCGAGGTAGTTGTCGTCGTCCTCCCCGAAGTCGTCCAAGCCGACCAACCGCGAAGCCGACTCGAGCAAGTCCTCTACGGTGCCGACGTCGGTTCGGTCGGTCATCAGGCCTTGTACTCCCCGCAGTTGACATCGAGCGTTTGCCCGGTGATCCCGCTTGCCATGTCGCTGGCCAAAAAGATGATCGCCGAGGCGACTTCATCCTCGGTGGGCAGCCGCTTGAGGTCGGAATTCGCCGCGGTGGCGGCGTAGATCTGATCCACGGTGGTTCCGTACTTCCCGGCCTGATGCGTGAAGTACCCGTTCAGCGTGTCACCCCAGATATAGCCCGGGACAACGGAGTTCACCCGGATACCCTGCTCGCCGAGCTCGGTGGCCAGCGATTGCGACATCGCCAGCAGCGCTGACTTGGCCATCTTGTATGCGCCGTACTTGGCCTGCGAGTGCCGAACGACCATCGAGTTGACGTTGACCACCGCGCCATTCGATTCGGCCAGCGTCGGAGTGAAGCCTTGAATCAGCCGCAGCGCGCCAAGCACGGTGAGCTCGATCGCGTCACGGATGTGTTGAAACGTGGTATTCGCCAACGGTTTCATCGACGGCACCCGGAACGCGTTGTTTATCAGCACGTCGACGTGACCATAGGCCGCCAGTGACGCCTCGACCAGGCGCTCTACCTGGCCTTCGTCGGTGATATCGGTCGCCACCGCGACAGCGCGGCGACCGGAGTCGGTGATCTGCTTGGCAACGTCGTCGAGCCGCTCGGCGGTTCGGGCCGCCAACACCAAATCCGCACCCGACTCGGCGCATCGACGCGCGAGCGTCGTGCCAAGCGCCGGCCCGACGCCGCTGATGCACACCACCTTGCCCTCGAGCATCTTCTACCCCAGCATCCGGCTGGCAATTGCGTGCTGCCGCTCGGCAATTCGCGCACGCCAGTCTTGTTCGGTGATCTTGTTTCGTTCGTAATACGGCAAAGCGGCCGGCACTTTGTCGAAGTCCACCAACTCGACGGTGGGTCCATCGGCCTCGGTCAGTTTGCGGGACACTCGCTGCCAGCGGAACTGCAGGAATCCGCGGCGATGGCCGAGCGTCTCGATCCAATTTGTGACGCCGGGATTCTGGTCGGTGACCACGATGCGGAACTTGCCGTCGGGGTCGGGCCGCGCCTGGCTGGCGTTCAGCGACGTTTGGTGATTTATGTAGTCCAGCGAGATGTACCACATGCTGCCCAGCTGGAATCCGAGGTATGGCGCATCAGACTGCGGAATGGTGATCACCAGTGCCTGTTCGGGCCGGAGCTCGAAGTGACCGACCGACGAGTACTGGGTCGCCAGCCCGCCGGGCGTCAGGCGCGGCGGCACCAACGTGTTCACTGGAATGTTCAAGTAGAACCACTCTGGAAACTGCAGCCACGTTTTGATGCGATTGACCAGCTGGCTTCCTGCCGTGGCGTACCGCTTGTCGATGGTCTCCCTGGAGAGCGGTTGCGGCGCCGTTCCGGCGGTGTCCTCCCGCCGGATTGCGATGCTGCCGCGACGCTGCGACCAGTCGCCGTAGACCTCGCGAACCACCAGCTGCGCGCGGCCCTTCGGCCGAAAGCGCCACTCGAAGCTGCCGTCGTCGGCAATGTCGAGCTCGCGGTCATCGAACGCCGCCTCACTTTTCGGCACGCCCTCGTCGGTATACTCGCCACCAAGTAGCTGGAAGCTCAAATCCGTTGTCGTACCGCGGATTCCGCTGACGACGTAGTCGCGGTCGGCTTGCACGCGCGCGCCGAAGTACAGCGTGTCGGGGTTGTCCAGACCCATTTTCGTGAACGGCCCGGTGCCGCTGAGGAAGAACGGATGGTCGCGGTCGTAGTGGAATGCGACGTGGGTGCACGCCGCGATGCCCTGGGCCAGATATTGGAGGCCTTCGAGGAGATCGGCCTCGCTGTCGATGTGCGGGGCGGCCGCGACCAACTTCTCGGCTTCGGCGATCGCTTCCGTTAGCGGGTCGGTGTACATCCCAATCTCAGCCTCCGTGATATCGGCGAACTGAAGACTAGAACGTGTTCTAACAGATAGTCAATAACGGACCAGTCTGGTTCATATTTGTACCGCCCTCGCGTATCGTTCTGGTGTGCCCACCGCTGACTCATCCGGCCGTGCCTCCCCCCCGACCACACGTGTGGTCCGGGTTCTCGATTTTCTGGCCGGTAATCCCGGGGGCCGGTTCGGCGTCTCCGAGCTGGCCCGACGGCTCGACCTCAGCAAGCCGACGTGCCTGGGCATCGTCACGACCCTGACCGAGGCCGGCTACCTGGTCCGCGACGCCGGCGACAAGACATACCGGCTCGGACCGTCGCTGATCACGCTCGGGCACAAGGCTCAGGAGTCGATGCGGGTCAGCCCCGCCGTCCGCGAGGAGTTACGCAGGCTGTCCGACCACTTTGCGACGGTGGCGGCGCTGTCCGGGGTTGTCGACGACCGGATCACGCTGCTGGAACTGGTTGCGCCGACCGGTGCACGGATCGGCGTGGACGTCGGCCAGAGTTACCCGTTCGCGCCGCCGGTCGGGCTGATGTTCGTCCTCTGGGACGACGAGGCGCTGCGGGCGTGGCTGGCCAAGGAGCCGACAGTGCCCCTGCGCACCGACAGCGAGCGGCTCAGGCGAGTGGTCGCCGAATGTCGCGCCGACGGCTACCTGGTGGAGCGGCTGACCGCGGGCGGCCGACGGCTCTACAGGCTGATGGCGGGGATGTCGACGAGCTTGCCCGATGAGCTGCGTGCGCTGCTCGGCGAGCTGGTCTCCGACATCGGCGAACGGGTCTACTTGCGCAGCGAAACGCACGGCGACGGGTCGGCTGCACATGACATCAGCGTGATCTCTGCCCCGGTCTACGATCACTACCGGCGTCAGGTGATGGTGGCCTCACTGCACGTCGGCGGGGCTTTGACCGATGCCGAAATCGCTGAACGCGCGGAAACTTTGGTCGCGACCGCCGATTCGGTGACGGCACAACTCGGCGGCACGAAGCCGGCGCGCACCTAGCGGGGGTACGCGTATGTGTTGGCCGGGCGGTCGATTTTGGCCATGCTGGTCACCCTCATTGTCGGCACGAAAGAGGTTGCCGCGTTGGAGCTTCCAGGAACCACAGTGCCCTCGACACGCAGCCAGGTGTCCTCGGGGAAATCGGCCGCGGTCGCGGCAGCCGGCCCGTCCAGATGCACCCGGGCAAGTTGCGCGTCGGCCGCGCAGCACACGATTACCACCCGCCCGAGTTCGGGGCCGCTGCCGCCCTTGATCGTGAAGCCGGTGACGGTGATCAGCCGGTCGTTCAAAGTGCCGGCGGAATCGGTAGCGGCTCGCATCATGAGCTCGGGCAAGGACACCGTCGGCGCGCGTTCCGAGGGAAGCGGTGGAAACGCTCGTTTCTGCGGTTGCGACGCGGCGGCCACCTCCGGCGTTGCGCCCCGTGCGCCGATCGGCGGCGGTATCACGAACGCCGTGACGGCCACCGGCACCAACAGCAGCCACACCATCCAGCCGCGGTGCGAATTGTTGTCGGCGGGGCGAGTTCGGATGTCGCGGATGGCCGAAACGATCGCCAACGCGATCATTACCACCGCGGCGAGCACCAGCCATGGCATCATCGACGGCTTGACGTAATGCACATACGTTCCCTTGACGACCATCACACCCGTGGCAAGCCCGAGCAGAAACAGCAGCACAGTCTGCGTCTCGCGGCTCATCGGACGCCGCCCAGCACCAGCGCCCCCACCACGGTTGCCACCACGGTGGCGACCACGAATGTCGTCGGCGCGAACCGGATGGCGAAGCGACGGCCGAATATTCCGGCCTGCATCGCGAAGAGTTTCACGTCGACGGCCGGGCCGACCACCAGGAACACCAGCCGCGGCAGCAGCGGCAACATCGTCAGGCTGGACGCCACGAACGCATCGGCCTCCGAACACAGCGCCAGCACCGCGGCTAGCACCGCCATCAAAACGATCGCCACCGCAGCCTGGCCGGCCAGATGCGTGAACACCGCGGGCGGAACGATCACGTGCAGCGCCGCCGCGGCCGCAGCACCGATCACCAAATACGGAGCGGCGGTGAGGAAATCGTGCCGCGCCGCCTCGGTGAACACCGTCCACCGCGGCGCGTCGACGGGGTGCAGCGCCGGCAGCCGCCGCGTCACCCAATCCGCGCGTCCCCAGCGCGACCACACCGCCCCCATCAGCACCGCGGTCAGCAGGGAGCCCAGGAACCGGGCCAGCACCATCCTCGGCTGACCGGGAAAGGCAACCGCGGTCGCCACCAGCACCACCGGGTTGATCGCCGGGGCAGCCAACATGAACGTCAGCGCCGCCGCTCCGGCCGCACCGTCGAACAGCCGCCGGGCTACCGGCACCGAACCACATTCACATCCCGGCACCGCCGCGGCGCCGACCCCGGCGACCACGATCGCCGCCGACGTGCGGCGCGGCAACAGTCGGGCCAGCCGCTCGGGCGTGACGAATGCGGCGACCAGGCCGCTGACAAGCACGCCAAGCACCAGAAACGGCAACGCCTGGACGAACACGCCGCAGAACACGGTCGCGGCGACGCTCAGGCTCGGCCGGCCGGCGATCACGCCGCTGAGCAGCACGCCGGTCAGCGCCAGCGCCACCAGCGCCGCCAGCAACAGCTCCATCGAGCCGATGCGCCGGCGGCGCTCGGTCGGGGCGGCGGTCACCGCCCCATCATGCCCGTGCTTACCGGGTGACACCGCTTGGCATGCGTCACGATCTGCGACGGGTGACACCTGGATTCCGCACCGTGCCGGCAACACCGCTGGCCGTGAAGGCAACCGCCGGAATTCGTTACCGGCTCGTCGGTGTAGTTACTTGACCGTTATCTTGCTCGCGCTTGATCTCCAGCGCGATGTCGATTAGCTGGTCCTCCTGCCCGCCGATCAGCTTGCGCTGGCCGGCGCGGTGCAGCAGCTGATGAGCGGGCACGCCATAGCGCTCGGACTGGCGAATGGCGTGCTTGAGGAAGCTGGAGTAGACACCGGAATAACCCATGATCAGCGCGTTGCGGTCGAGCAGGCATTCGGCCGGCATCGCGGGCCGCACAACGTCCTCGGCCGCATCGGCGATGTCGAAGAAGTCGATGCCGGTCTTCACGCCGATCTTGTCGAAGACGCCAATCAACGCCTCGACCGGGGCGTTTCCCGCGCCGGCGCCGAAGCGGCGACAGCTGCCGTCGATCTGCTTGGCTCCCGCCCGCACCGCCTCGACCGAGTTGGCAACACCAAGGCCGAGGTTCTCGTGCCCGTGGAAGCCGACCTGCGCGTCGTTACCTAACTCGGCTACCAAAGCGGCGACGCGGTCGCGGACGCCCTCCAGCACGAGCGCGCCGGCCGAGTCGACGACGTAGACGCACTGGCAGCCGGCGTCGGCCATGATGCGGGCCTGCTTGGCGAGCTGTTCGGGCGGAATGGTGTGGGCCATCATCAGGAAGCCCACCGTTTCCAGTCCGCGCTCCCGGGCAAGGCCGAAGTGCTGGATGGACACGTCGGCTTCGGTGCAGTGGGTAGCGATCCGGCAGATCGACCCGCCGTTGCCCTGGGCCTCGATGATGTCTTCCTTGGTGCCCACGCCCGGCAGCATCAGGAATGCGATCCTGGCGTCTTTCGCCGTGTCGGCGGCCAATTTGATGAGTTCCTGCTCGGGCGTTTTGGAGAACCCGTAGTTGAACGACGAACCGCCCAGTCCATCGCCGTGGGTTACCTCGATGACCGGCACGCCGGCGGAGTCGAGAGCGGCGACGACGGCGTGCACCTCGTCCTTGGTGAACTGGTGGCGCTTGTGGTGCGAACCGTCCCGCAGGGACGTGTCAGTGATCCTGATGTCCCAGATGTGGTCGCTCATCGGGCGCCTCCCGCCACACTGAGTGTTTCCTTGGCGATTTCCTCGCCGACCTTGGCCGCCGCGGCCGTCATGATGTCGAGATTGCCCGCGTACGGCGGCAAAAAGTCGCCGGCGCCCTCGACCTCGATGAACGTCGTCACCAACGCCTGGCCGCCGGAGTTCGTCGACGGCGGGTCGAACTGCGGCTCGTTGAGCAGTCGATAGCCGGGCACGTATGTCTGCACCTCGGCGACGACATCGTGAATGGACCGCGCGATCGCGTCGGTGTCGGCGTCCTCGGGGAGCGCACAGAATATGGTGTCGCGCATGATCAGCGGGGGCTCGGCGGGGTTGAGGATGATGATCGCCTTGCCGCGGTTGGCGCCGCCGATCGTTTCCACACCGCGCGCCGTGGTCTTGGTGAACTCGTCGATGTTGGCCCGGGTTCCGGGTCCGGCCGAGACCGAGGCGACCGACGCGACGATCTCGGCGTAGGGCACCTCGGTGACCCGGGAGACCGCGTAGACGATCGGGATCGTGGCCTGGCCGCCGCAGGTGATCATGTTGACGTTCGGGGCGTCCAGGTGCTCGCGCAGGTTCGCCGGTGGAATCACCGCCGGGCCGACGGCCGCGGGGGTGAGGTCGATCGCGCGGATACCGGCGTCGAGGTAGCGGGGCGCCGCGTCCCTGTGCACGTACGCCGACGTCGCCTCGAACAGTAGATCGGGCTTCTCGTCCCGGTCCAGCAGCCAGTCGATGCCCTCGTGGGTGGTTTCCAGTCCGAGGTCACGCGCCCGTTTGAGGCCCTCGCTCTCCGGATCGATGCCGACCATCCAGCGTGGCTCCAGCCACTCCGACCGCAGCAGCTTGTACATCAGATCGGTGCTGATATTGCCCGACCCGACGATCGCGACACTGGCCTTGGCTGGCATGAAGCCTCCCCTATTCAAAAGCTCTATTCAAAAGACAACCGGACGGACCCTAATCCGTCGAATTCGGCGAGGAAAGTATCGCCCGGGCGGGCGTCGATTGCTCGCGTGCATGAACCCGGCAGCACGATGTCACCCGCGTGCAGCCGGACTCCGAAGCTCTCCACCTTGCGGGCCAGCCACGCCACCGCGGTGACCGGGTTGCCCAGCACCGCATCGCTGCGGCCCTTGGCCACCACCTCGCCGTTGCGGGACAGCACGGCGTCGATGTTCTTGACGTCGATGTCGGCGGGCGAGATCCGCTGGGCGCCCAGCACGAAACCGGCCGACGACGCGTTGTCGGCGATCGTGTCGCACAGCTTGATCTTCCAGTCGGTGATGCGGCTGTCGATGAGTTCAATAGCGGGTGCGAACGCCGCCGTCGCGGCGAGCACGTCGTCTTCGGTGCAATCCGCGCCCGGAAGGTCGTCGGCCAGGATAAAGCCCACCTCCACCTCGACGCGGGGATACAGATAGCGGCCGGCCCTGACCGGGGTGTCCTGGAAAACCTCCATCTCGTCGAGCAGATGGCCGTAGTCAGGCTCGTCAACGCCCATCATCTGCTGCATTGCCTTCGACGACAGCCCGACCTTGTGGCCCACCACCCGCGCGCCCTCGGCGACGCGCTGGCGAATGTTGATCAGCTGGATCTCGTACGCGTCGACGACATCGATGTCGGGAAACACGTCGGTCAGCGGAGCTATCGCTAATTTGCTACGCTCGGCCTCCGCGAGGTCGGCGGCCAACTCGTCGCACGTCTCGACGCTGAGCATGTGATTCTGGCCCCTCCCAGATCGAGGCGTGCCGGGCCTCGGTAGCGCCCGGCAGGGCCAATTCTATAACGTGTTCTAGTATGACAGGACAGGAATTCGACGTCGTCGTAGTGGGCAGCGGCGCCGCCGGCATGGTTGCCGCGCTAACCGCAGCTCACCAGGGCTTATCGACGGTGGTGATCGAGAAGGCCGCGCACTACGGCGGCTCGACCGCTCGGTCCGGCGGCGGTGTGTGGATCCCCAACAACGAGATCCTCAAACGAGACGGTGTCACCGATACCGCCGAGGCCGCCAGGACCTACCTGCACGGCATCATCGGCGACGTCGTCGAACCGGAACGGATCGACACGTACCTTGATCGCGCGCCCGAGATGTTGTCGTTTGTGCTGCGCCATACGCCATTGAAGATGACATGGGTGCCGGGCTACTCGGACTATTACCCCGAGGCCCCTGGTGGCCGATCGGGCGGGCGGTCAATCGAGCCAAAGCCGTTTAACGCGAAGAAGCTTGGGCCAGACCTGCCCGGTTTGGAGCCGCCGTACGGCAAGGTTCCACTCAACGTCGTTGTGATGCAACAAGATTACGTCCGGCTCAATATGCTCAAACGCCATCCTCGCGGCGTGCTGCGAAGTCTCAGGGTCGGCGCGCGCTCAATGTGGGCGAAGGCAACCGGTAAAAACCTGGTCGGCATGGGACGGGCCTTGATCGGACCGTTGCGCATCGGGCTACGGGACGCCGGCGTGCCAGTGCTGCTCAATACCGCGCTATCCGATTTGTATGTCGAGGACGGCGTCACCCGCGGGGTATACGTCCGGGACACGAATGAACCCGAAGCCGCGGAGCCACAACTGATCCGGGCTCGTCGCGGGGTGATTCTGGCGTGCGGTGGTTTCGAACACAATGAGCAGATGCGGGTCAAGTATCAACGCGCACCGATCACCACCGAATGGACGGTCGGCGCCAAGGCGAACACCGGAGACGGGATTCTGGCGGCCGAAAAGCTAGGCGCTGGCCTCGAATTGATGGAGGATGCGTGGTGGGGTCCAACCGTGCCGTTGGTCGGCGCGCCGTGGTTCGCGCTGTCGGAGCGCAACTCCCCCGGGTCGGTTATCGTCAACACGGCTGGTAAGCGGTTTATGAACGAATCGATGCCCTATGTCGAGGCATGTCACCACATGTACGGCGGCGAGTGGGGACAAGGTCCCGGCCCGGGTGAGAATGTGCCGGCATGGCTGGTGTTCGATCAGCAATACCGCGACCGCTATATCTTCGCGGGATTGAATCCCGGACAACGTATTCCGGCGAAGTGGCTGCAGAGCGGAGTCATCATCCAGGCCGATACCCTCGACGGGCTGGCCGACAAGGCCGGGCTGCCCGCCGAGGAGCTGATCGCGACTGTCGAGCGCTTCAACGGCTTTGCGCGGTCGGGCGTCGACGAGGACTTCCACCGCGGCGAAAGCGCATATGACCGGTACTACGGAGACCCAACCAACAAGCCGAATCCGAACCTCGGTGAGATCAGCCATCCGCCCTACTACGCGGCCAAGATGGTGCCGGGTGATCTGGGCACCAAGGGCGGGATTCGCACCGACGTACACGGCAGGGCGCTGCGCGACGACGGCAGCGTGATTCCCGGGCTCTACGCCGCGGGCAACGTGAGCGCGCCGGTGATGGGTCACACGTACCCGGGTCCCGGCGGCACGATCGGACCGGCCATGGTATTCGGCTACCTGGCCGC
>NZ_DASQVQ010000170.1:0-9033 GCF_035640695.1 Mycobacterium sp. | reverse complement strand
CGTTGTTGTTTCGCTCAGCGCGACGTCCTGACCAAACCGCGGGCCCACCTCGACGTCGATCCCGAGTTCCTCGGCGAGTTCGCGGGCCAGCGCCTCGGCGTCGCTCTCACCCGGGGCCACCTTGCCGCCGGGCAGCTCCCATCGCCCGGCCAGCTCGTGCGGCCGCGCGCGCTGCGCGACCAGCACCGCCCGATCCACGATCAGCGCGCCGGCCACCACGATCTGGGTCGGCATGGCCTGCGACGGGTCAGGGTGCACCTGAACCCCCGTTCCTTGGGGACTCCCAAGTAGGTACAGAGGTAGCGTAAGTCGTATGGCCGTGCTCTCCGATGAACAGGTTGACGCCGCGCTTCCGGACCTCCCGGGCTGGCAACGCGCCGAGGGTGCGTTGCGTCGTGCGGTGAAGTTTCCGACGTTTATGGATGGGATCGAGGCGGTCCGCCGCGTCGCCGAACGCGCCGAAGCGGCCGACCATCATCCCGACATCGATATCCGCTGGCGCACAGTGAAATTCGCGCTTGTGACGCACTCGGCCGGCGGTATCACCGAGAACGATCTTGCGATGGCTCGGGAGATAAACGGGATCGTCGACCAGTAGCGGCGATCCAGCCGAGCGTGATCAGCGTCGCGACGATGTAGACCAAACCCGCCCAGGCGAGATACCACGAGCGGCTGATCTGCCAGATCGTCGGCTGCGCATAGCTCAGCAGCCACGGCGGGCCGACCAGCGTCAGCGCCAGCCAGCCCCAGCCGAGGATCCGCGCGCCGGTCCGGTCCCGCAGCGGCCCAACCAGCAGCCAGATCATCGTCGGCAGCAGCCACACCCAGTGATGGGTCCACGAAATCGGTGACAGCAACAGCCCGAAGAGTTGCACGACAACGATTTCGCCGAGCCGGTCATCGGCCCCGACTGCCCGCCACGCCGCCAGCGCCAGCACCGCCGTTACCGCGATCGCCGCCAGCACCAATGGGCCGTAGCCGGCGTCATGGCCCAGGATGCGCGAGATCCCGCCGCGCCACGATTGGTTGAACGAGGTACCGATCGGGCCCACCCGGTTGGCATCGCCGAGCAGGTCGGTGAAGTAGAAGCGGGACTGATCGCCGAGCACCAGCAGCGAAACGCCCACCGTCGCGAAGAACACCGCGGCGGCGAAAATTGCTGTCCCCCATCGGCGTACGCCCAGGAAGTACAGACCGCTTATCGCCGGGGTCAGCTTTACGCCCGCGGCCAGCCCGACCAGCAGCCCCGACAACCACCACCGCGTGCTGTATACGGCGTAAAGCACGGCCAACACCAGCAGCACGTTGATCTGCCCGTAGTCCAACGTGCTGCGCAGTGGTTCGATCCAGATGCCGACGGCGGTCCACAGCATGGCCTGGCGGTGGTCGCCCCGCCCGAGCAGCCGCTGGCTGAGCCGCACGACGCCGTAGAGCGCGGCGATGGTGCCGAGCTGCCAGCAGAACGCCAGGAGGCCGAACGGCAGCAGGTGCAGCGGATAGAAGATGACTGCCGCGAACGGCGGATACGTGAACGGCAGCGGGAAGTCCGGCGTCTGCGCCGAGTAGACGTAGTCGTACAGCCGGTTCGGCGTGCCGATGGTCGCGGCGCCGCCGACGTAGACGTGCAGGTCAACGAAGTTGGCACCGTTGCGCACGACGAACGTCCAGGCGAACCGCGCCGCGACGCTGACGGCGAGCAGCAGCGGCGCGACGGCCGTGAGCCGGCCGGGCGACCGAGGCGGAGTAGCGGTCGACGTGACCGCGGGCGTGACGTTTACCGGGCCGACTCTAGCGGCGTGCGCCGAACGCGAAGCCAATGCGAATTCGCCGACTATCGCCGCCACTCAACACCCGGCGACATCTCGTGTGGATAACAGTTCTGCATACGTCACACGTGTCACTTGAGTAACTCTAGTAACCGGCTACCTTCGGCTTTCGTGCGACAAAGCCACCGAGCTTAGGGAGCGAACCGTGCCACGGACCAGAAAGCTGTTCGCCGGAGTCGCCGCCGTCGCGGTGACGTCGTCGAGTGCCCTCACCGCGGCGGGCACCACATGGGCGGATCCCGCGGCGCCGCCGCAGCCGATCGGCACCTCGCAGGCGCCGGCCATGGCCGCGGTAGAACAGCTCAGCCCCGCGATCCAGCAGGCCGCAATAAACCCGCAGCAGGCCACGTCCCTGCTGATGGCCGCCGCCGCCGCGTTCACCGGCAACTCGGCCGCGCCGGACGACTCGAAGCGCGTCGCGTCGTCGGTCAACCAGTTCGTGCAGGATCCGGCCGGCCCCGCGCCGCACCAGGACTCGGTCGTTCCGTCGGCCAACGTGAACCTGCCCGCCTCGATTCCAGGTTCGCCGGTGCCATTGCCGAACAACCTGTCCCTTCCGAACGATCTCAACAACTTGCTGCCGGCGGGTGTCAACCTGCCTGCGCCCGCTGCCCAGCGGCCCGCAGATCCGTCGGCCCACATACCCGCGGCCGGTGCTGAGCCCGGCGGCGAGGCGCACCTGCCGGCCGGCATCGACCCCGCCCATGTGGTGGGACCGCCCCCTGATGCCGTACCCGCAGCGGCTCCCGCGCCCGCCTCAGCGCCCGCACCTGACGCGTCGCCAGCACCGGCCGCGGCGCCCGCCCCTCCGCCCGCTGCGAATGCACAGCCGGCGCCCGCCCCGTCGCCGGCGTTCGGTCCGGGCAGCCCGCCGACGCAGGACTTCATGTATCCGTCGATCGGCAACGGCTGCCTCGCCGATGGCGGCAACTCGCTGGCGACCGCGCTGTCGGTGGCCGGCCCCGCCCCGATCCCGAAACCTGGACCGGGTAAGGGCCAGACCGCTTACGTGTTCACGGCGGTCGGCACCGGCGCGCCGGCGGCGGAGCAGAGGCTGCCGCTGAATGTCACCTGGGTGAACCTCAGCACCGGTAAGTCGGGCACCGCGACGCTGAAGACGAACCCGGAGATTAACCCGACCGGCCCGACGACACTGACCGCGATTGTCGACACCGGCTCGGGCAGCATCATGTCGACCATCTTCGGTCAGGTGACCACGGTCGATAAGCAGTGCAACTTCCTGCCCACCATCGGCTCAACCGTGGTGCCTTAGGAAGCCGCCCGCCCGTCGAGCGTGCGCACCGGGGTGCACGCTCCGGGCGGGTCAATACGCCATGAACAGGATCGCGTCCCGGTCGTACTCGCGGCCGGGATGCGCCTCGGCGAGGTGGAGCTGCGTCTTCTCGACCAATTCGTCTTCGTCCTTGCCGCTGATCGCCTCGCCGCACGGGCAGTTGAGGTGGGTCTTCATGTGTTCACAATCCCACAGACCAGGATGTGAGTCATGGAGCTTTACCAGGTCATGCGCACGACGCCCGCCGTGCGCGAATTCACCGACGACCCGCTGCCCGACGAAGTCCTGGAGCGGATGCTCGACAACGTCCGGTTCGCGCCCAGCGGCGGCAATCGGCAGGGCGTTCGGGTCATCGTGGTGCGCGACCGCACGACCCGCGAAATGCTCGCAGAGCTCACCATTCCCGGCGCGCAGCGCTATATCGCGCAACTGCGCAACGGCGAGAGTCCATGGAACCCGCTGCATCCCTGTGGTGTCCCACCGGAGGCGATACGCGACATCGAGGTACCCGCCGAGATGCTCGCGCAATACACGCAAGCGCGTGTCCTGCTGGTGGTTTGCCTCGACCTGGAAGTCGTCGCGGCGAGCGACCAAGACCTCGACCGTGTCGGCCTGATCAGCGGCGCCTCGGTCTACCCGTTCGCCTGGAACATCCTGTTGGCCGCGCGCAACGAGGGCTACGGCGGCACCCTGACGACGATGGTCGCGCCGGAGGAGCCGCGGGTCAAAGAACTTCTCGGCATACCCGAGTCGTATGCGGTGGCAGCGGTGCTGCCGCTCGGCAAGCCGGCGCGTGAGGTCAGCAAGCTCAAGCGCAAGACCGTCGCAGAAATCGCGACGCGCGAGCGTTTCGACGGCGAGCCGTTTACGACTTAGCCTTCGCCGCTTTCAGGCGCTTCTTCAGCGTGCGCACCCGCTCGAGCGAGGCGGTGTCGACCACGTCGGCGATCGACATGTGTGACCCTGCCTTACCGTAATCGCCCGCCGCCTCGCGCCAGCCCCTCGGCGTCACCCCGTACTGCTTGCCGAGCAGCGCGAGGAAGATCTTGGCCTTCTGCTCGCCGAAGCCCGGCAGCGCCCTGAGCCGGCGCAGCACCTCGCCGGCATCGGGATTGCCCTCCGTCCATATCCCGGCGGCGTCACCGTCGTAGCGGTCGACGATCTCGCGGGCCAGGGTCTGGATCCGTTTGGCCATCGATCCCGGAAAGCGGTGTATCGCAGGCCTTTCCGAACACAGCGCCGCGAACTTCTCGGGGTCGTAGTCGGCGATCTGCCCGGCGTCGATGCCACCGATGCGGTCGGCGATCTTCTTCGGCCCGGCAAACGCGGTCTCCATCGGCACCTGTTGGTCGAGCAGCATGCCGATCAGCAAGGCCATCGGGTTGGCGTCAAGTAAAGCGTCGGCTGCCGGATCACCGGTTAGTCGCAGGTTCGGCACTCGGCCAGCCTAGGACTGCGCGGTGATTGAGAAAAGTAGAGATGTTTGCACCGTGGAGGATGATTTTCCGCCGCAGACATCGGATTCTCTCTGCGCCAGTGCTGGACCCCATCCTGCGTGGACTCATGAAGGGCGCCTAGCGCTTTGAGGTGCTGCCCGGTACGACCGAGTAGTGTCCGAAACAAAAACGAGGTCAAGTACATGCCGGTCGAAGAAGAGGTCTGTATGTCGATAGCTTTTCCGAATGAGTCGCGGGAGTATCGCGAAGCGCGTGACGCGCTGCTTCAACGGGAGGTCGATCTCCGGCGGCAAATGGAGGCCGTCGAGGCGCAGCGGCGATTACTACCGCCTGGCGGCGAGGTCCCGGAAGATTATGTGTTCGACCGAATCGGCGACGACGGCGCCGCAACGACGGTGCGTATGTCCGAGCTATTCGGCGATAGCGACACACTGATGCTCTATCACTACATGTTCCCGCGCCACTCGGGGGACGATCGGCCTAGACCGACGAGCGGTATCTTCTCGGAACTGCCCACAGACGAAGGACCGTGCCCATCGTGCACCGCGCTGATCGACATGTGGGACGGCACGATGCCCCGTTTCGAAGGTTCGGGTGGCAATTTGGCCATCGTTGCAAAGGCCCCGATCGAGCGGGTAGCGGCGTTCGCGCAGGACAGGGGATGGCGACACACCCGGGTGCTGTCGGCGGCGAACTGCAATTTTCGCCGTGACTACCGCGGCGACGGTGCTGACGGCCAGCCGGTACCCCTGCTGACTGTTTTCAAACTCTGGCCCGACGGCGCGATACGGCTGCACTGGGCAGGCGAACTCGTCTTCGCATCATTTGATAAGGATCGTCCGGGGCAGGACCCTGTGCACCTCGACACAGTAGAGGCACTCTGGACCCTATACGACGTGGCCACAACGCCCGGGTTCGCGCTTTGGCGAGTTCGACACGTGCCCGCGAACTGGTGACGACGCTGACGGATTTCGAATTCACTGCGGCGACAGAAACGCCCCATCGAGGCTGGCGATGTCGCGGTCTTCCAACCACAACGCGCAGGCGCCGAGGTTCTCGGCGAGATGTGTGCGGGTGCGGGTTCCCGGGATAAGCAGCACGTTGGGGGCCAGGGCCAGCAGCCACGCGAGTACGACCTGTGGCGCGGTGGCATCGTGACGGGCGGCGACGGCGGCGACGGCCGGGTTGGTCAGGATCGCCTCGCGCTGGGTTCGCGGATAACCCAGCGGGCAGAATGGCACGAAAGCGATGCTGCGTGCTGTGCACTCGTTGGCAATGGGCAGGCTGTTGCGGTCGGCGAGGTTGAAAAAGTTCTGCACGCAGACGATTTTGGTGACCTCCAGGGCTCGCAGAAGGTGGCCGCGTGTGACGTTGCTGATCCCGATCCCACCGATCAGTCCCTCGTCTCGCGCCCTCACCAGCACGCCGAGTTGGTCAACGAAACGCGCGTCGGGCACATCGTTGTCCATCACGCGCAGGTTGACCGCGGTCAGCTGCTCCACACCCAGGGTCGTCATGTTCTCTTCGATGTCGGCGCGCAGCTGGTTGGGATCGTCCTTAAGCAATAGCGCGCCGGAGTCGTCGCGCCTGGCCGCCACCTTGCTCACCAGTGCCAGCCCGTCGGGGTAAGGATGAAGGGCCTCGTGCATCAGTTCGTTGACACCACCGGCTCCGTAGGTCTGCGCGGTGTCGATGTGATCGACACCGGCGTCCACCGCGGCGCGCAGGACAGCAACGGCCTCGTCACGGTCCCGGGGCGGGCCGAAGACGCCGTCTCCGGACAGCTGCATCGCGCCGTAACCCATGCGCGAAACCACCTTGTCGGCTAGGCGATAGCGGCCCGGTGTCCGCTGCCTGCCGGTGGAATCCGCCGGACGGTGCCCCATCAGCCGCGCAGCGGCTTCAACGCGCCGGCCCAACTTTCAAGCTGGTCGAACAGGGTGACAGCGGCATCGTTGTGCAAGGCTGCCGGGGTGAACGCGGCGAAGTTCTCGAAGTCGGTGAACAACGAGAACGACAGCTGCTGGCGGACAGTGGCAATCTGCAGTTCGCCACACACCGCGCGCAGATGCTCGATCGCGCGCGCGCCGCCGAGGGAACCGTAGGCGACGAAGGCGGCCGCCTTGTTGTTCCATTCGGCGTAGAGGTAGTCGATGGCGTTCTTGAGCACCCCGGACGTCGAGTGGTTGTACTCGGGGGTGACGAAGATGAAGCCGTCGTACCCACCGATGGTGGCAGCCCACGCCTTGGTGTGGTCGTGCTGGTATTGACCGAACGACGGGGGCATCGGCTCATCGAGGTGGGGAAGCGCGTACTCGGCGAGATCGATGATCTCATAGCGTGCGCCTGACCGGCCCGAAGTCTGCCCGAGCACCCAATCGGCCACCGCCCTGGCGTGACGGCCCGGCCGCGTGCTGCCGACGATAATCGCAATTTTCACATCCGTCATAACTGCCTCGTATTCGTCTCAGATTGCAGCACTGCGTCGCTCATGGTCGCAGCACCACCTTGCCGCGGGTGTGGCGTTTTTCGAGCTCCCGGTACGCGTCCCGCACATCGTCGAGCGCGAAGACGCCCGCGATCGGCACGTCCAGCTCACCTCGGGCGACGAGGTCGGCCAACTCGGCCACCACCGCCGCGGTCGCGGCATCCGCACCGCCAGCCGACAAGACCCCGAACCGCTCTACGGCAGCGAAATCGGTAATGGTGTCGACCCTGTCGCGCGCGACTTTGAGGTCCTCGACCGCCATGGCGACATATCCACCACCGAAGAAATCCAGCAGGGCGTCGACGTGTTGAGACGGTGCTGCGGTGCGCAGCCGGGCCGGCAGGTCGTCACCATAGTTGACCGGGACCGCGCCATGGTCGGCGAGCCAGGCATCGTTGGACGGCCCGGCGATGCCGAGGACCGTGGCCCCGGCGCGTCGGGCGAGTTGAACCCCGATCGAACCGACACCGCCGGCAGCACCGGCGATCGCTACCGTCTCCCCCGGTACGAGGCTCACCGCCCGCACCGCGGCATAGGCAGTGGCGCCCGCGACAAACAGCGAGCCGGCCACCTCCCAGGAAACCTCCGACGGCTTGGGCGTCAACTGGGCGGCGGGCACCGCCACGTACTCGGCGTGGCTGGACCGTTGGTTGGAAAACCCGATCACCTCATCGCCGACGGTGAAACCGGTGACGCCGGAACCGAGTTCGGCCACCACCCCCGCCAGGTCGCTGCCCTGCCCGGACGGAAACGTCGCAGGAAACATATCGCGCACGGCACCCGCGCGAATCGCTGCCTCACTGATATTGATGCCGGCTGCCCTGACCTCGACCAGAACCTCACCGGTTTCCGGAACAGGGCGGGGCACGTCGCGCACCTCGAGGACGTCGATGCCGCCGTAGGAATCGAACTGCACTGCTTTGGGCATGAGCACCACAGTAGTAGATTTACATGATGTGTCAATCAATAGGTGCTTGGAGCACCTCCGGCCTTTGGTCGGGTCACCCGTGCGTAAGGTGAGTCCCCAGATCGAGTAGAGCGCGTCCGTGCTGCAGTCCGCCACTTCAGATGGGTCGCATCTCGCCGATTGCCCGAACACCGATTGCTTGATATATCATGTAAATCTGCTACTTTAGGGCTTATGACTAAGGCAGGCTCGAGTTCTTCCCAAGGATCCTCCGGATCGCCGCACATTGATTACGAAGCGCTTTACCGTGGCGAAAGCCCGGGCGCAGGCATAGCGCCAATGACACCACCATGGGATAACAAGGCGCCCAGCCAGAGTGTCATCGCGTGGCAGACTGGCGGTTGGGTCCACGGCGACGTCCTCGACATCGGCTGCGGGCTCGGCGACAACGCCATCTACCTGGCCAAGAACGGTTACACGGTGACCGGGTTGGACATTTCACCCACCGCCCTGAAAACCGCTGAGCAGCGGGCAAAGGACGCCGGAGTCGACGTAAAGTTCGCGGTGGCCGACGCCACCAAGCTCGACGGCTACACCGATGCGTTCGACACCGTGATCGACAGCGGTCTGTTCCACAGCCTCGATGACGACGGCAGACGTAGCTACACCGCCGCGTTGCACGGGGCCACCCGGCCGGGCGCCACCCTGTTACTCAGCTGCTTCTCCGACGCCAACCCGGTAGGCAAGGAGCCGCGACCGGCGGTGTCCGAAGTGACGCTGCGCGACGTCCTGGGCGGCGCCGGCTGGGACATCACCTCGCTGGAGCCTGCCACCCTGCGCGGCGGACTGGACGGCGCGCCAGTCGACATGGCGTTCTGGTACCTCCGCGCGCAACGGCGCTAAGTGGAAAAGGGAGGTCTTTCGATGCGCCCCAAGATCACTGAATTGATGCACGCCAACCTTCTCGAGGTCTTCAACGAGCGCGACTCTGCGCGCCGGCGTGCCACGATTGAGTACGTCTATGCCGACGACATCCGATGGACCGACGACGACGGCGTGAC
>NZ_DASQVQ010000169.1:0-60577 GCF_035640695.1 Mycobacterium sp. | reverse complement strand
ACTGCCGCCGCCGCTACCGCCCCCGCCGCCCGGGGAAGAGCCGCCCCCGCCCGACGCGCCGGCCGCGGGCGGCGGGGAGGCCAAGCAGCCCATCGTGCCGCCGCCCCCGCCGGGCACACCCGACGGCATCGTCGGGGTGGCCCCGGACGTGACGCTGATCTCGATTCGCCAGTCCTCGGTGGCGTTCGGCCCGGCGCACCCGACTGGCGAGGAGCTCGCCGCCAAACGCAAGGCCGGCGACATCCTCACCCTGGCGCGCGCGATCCGCCACGCCGCCGACCTGGGCGTAAAGGTCATGAACATCTCGCTGGCGTCATGCATCAACGCCGCTGCCCCGGTCGATCAGAACGCGCTGGGCGCGGCGGTGCGCTACGCCGCCGTAGACAAGGACGTGGTGATCGTCGCCGCCGCCGGCAACCAGGGCGATCAGCAGGAATGCGGACAGAACCCGGAGTTCGACCCGCTCAACCCGCAGGATGCCCGCGACTGGCGCGGGGTGAAGACCATCGTCACCCCGGCGTGGTTCTCCGACTACGTGCTGTCGGTTGGGGCGGTCACCCCCGACGGGCAGCCGATGCCCGATTCCATCGCCGGCCCGTGGGTGAGCGTGGCCGCGCCGGGTTGGCGGATCATAGGGCTGTCCAGCGTCAACGGCGCACCGGTCAATGCGCTGCCGGACCGCGACCCCGGCATGGGTGACGGCTTCTGGGGGACGAGTTTCTCCACGGCGTACGTGACCGGGGTGGTGGCGCTGGTACGGGCGAAGTTTCCGAATCTGACCGCGCACCAAGTGACTCGGCGTATCACCGAGACGGCGCACAACCCGGCGCGCGGCGTGGACAACAAGGTCGGCTTCGGCGTGGTAGATCCGGTGGCGGCGTTGACGTTCGACGTTGCGTTGGGAGACCCCAGGCCCGTCGAGCATTTGTCGACCGCCCTGCACGTACCGGCACCGGCGCCCGGACCGGACCTGCGGCCGCGGAACTGGGCGTTGGTGGGGGCGGGCCTGGCCCTTGCCGTCGCCGGTGTGATCGCCGCGGCGGTGGCGCTGCGCCGGAGGATGTCGTGACGGGCGCGTCGTCTCGTGTCGTGGTCGCGGCGCCGGGGGTGGTGCTGTGAAGACGCCCGCTTTTAATGTGCGGCCGTCGATTTCGGCGGTGATCGTGAGTGAGGTGGTCGTCATCGCGGCGCTGGTGGCGTTGCCGCCGCACCGGGCCGGATGGTGGCCGGCAGTGCTGGCGGGGGCGGTCGCTGTCATCGCGCTGATGCCGACCGTGTATCGGCGAAACATGGTGGCGTGGACATTGGCCGCGCTGCGGTGGCGGCGGCACCGCCGGGCGGGCGTGGCGGCGGCCGCCGCCATCGACGTGCCCCAGGGCGACAGCCTGTGCGGGGTGCGGGTCGAGGGTGGCGAGGCAATCACCATGGTCAGCGTCACCGGGTTGGCTTACGCGCCAACGCTATTGCGCGGGGCCACCGTCGCGCACACTCCAAACGTGCTGCCGCTGGGGATCCTGGCCGGGCTCCTCGACCAGCCCGGCAGTTTGCACCTGGCATCGATCGACGTGGTGTCGGCGGGGCTGCGGGTGCGCCGCGGTACCGGCTATCCGCCGTTGTATTCCACGCTGCTGGCCGACCGGCCCGCCGCCGGTCAGCGCAGCACCCGGCTGATCGTGCGGCTGGACATCACGAAATCCGTGCCCGGGCTGACCTACCGGTCCTCGATTGGGGCGGCGGCCGCCGCCGCGACCGAGCGGATTGTGAATGGGTTGCTGCAGGAGGGGATCCGCGCCAGCGCGCTGAGCGCACATCAGCTCGACGCGGCACTGGCCGAGTTGGGTGCGCGGCTGGCGGCGGCTCCGGAACCGGACGGTGCGGCGGCAGCTTCGGGTCGGAGGGCTTCCGGCGGGGCGGCAGGCGTGGGAGCGGCGCGCAATTCCGGCCGCTCCGTGCGCAACGGCAGCCGGTCGGCGTTGCGTGGCGGCCGGTCCGGATCGCGCGGCGCAGGAACCGCGGAGGTGGGCTGGCGCAACGTCAACGCGCATCCGGGCCATTTGACGACGTATTACTTCTCGCCGGAGGACATCACCACCGCCGCGCTGAACCAAGTGTGGGCGCTGCGCACCGACGACGTGGTGCAGACAGTGACGCTCGGAAGGTGCCCGGACGCGAACCGCAATGGCGCGGGACCGGTGCGCGTCTCGGCCACGGTGCGCTGCAACGATCCCCAGCGACCGCCGCAGCCGCCGACGCTTTACCTGAACACCCTGCCCGGCGATCAGCAGGCGGCCACACTCTCCGCCGCCCCAATCGCCCGGCCGGGGTTGCGCTTACCCACCCGCCCGCTGGATGATGCTGCGGCCCTGGCGATCCCGATCGGGCCGACCGGCGTCCTGGTCGGCACCGCCGTGCACGATGATCCCAAATTAGGGTGCCTGTCAGACGATTTGGTGATGTTAGCGTTGACCGATCCGCAGCGCGCCACCCGCATCGCGATGGACACCTCGTCGTTCTACGCGCGCCAGCTGCTACTGCGGGCGGCCGCGGTCGGGGAGCGCATCGTGATTTACACCGATGGGCCGCAGGGCTGGGCGGCTTTGTCGCAGCCCTACATCGCGGTGGTGGACCGCTCCCGCCCGCCGCAGTTCGTGCCGTCGATCATCGTCAGCGACCGTCCGGGTGCCGCGCCGGCGGCCGGGTTGGCCTCGACCGTGATCACCCTCGGCCGGGCCGCAATAGACGGCCACACACCCGATTTGGTGTTTACCCAGATGTCGCGGTCGATCGTGCGGATCACCGCGCCCACCTTCGAGACGGACGTGGCCATTGCGGCGTTCCGTCAGGAGCAGGCGTGGACCGGGTGAGTCTTGGGCCCATGATGGGGGATGAGTGTCAGTTCTCAAACGAGATCTCAAAGAGATTGTCATAGTCTCGTTTTTTGTGTCATCTAAGTGTCATCGATGACACGAAAACCAGAATAAGTATGACCCTGATCAACGCCGAGGTACTTCTGCCGCTGAGCGGCGTGACCGTGAGGCCCTTTGCTGCCGAGCGGCTGGGTGGCTACTCCGGTCAATCTCGACAGCATCCACCGGGGCGCTGACGGCAGCGGTGAATCGGAGAGGCTCTACGTTGGTGAACTTCGACAGCTCCGGAGCCGCCGGGCTGCTCGTAGGCGGAACTCGGAATCGGCCCGCGAACGCCGGGTGATCGATCGATCCCTCGTCTGTTAATACGGCCCGCGATGGCGATGATCTTGCATCGCCAACGTGGTGACGGGGGCGTATACCAGTCATCGTCGACTCAGCTTTGACAAAGAGACGGTTTCGATGACCGAGGAGATTTCAGCGGCTGGCGGGCGGCTGTCCCCGACGGCACTACCGAGATCAAGCCTGCAGGTGCTCGTCGGGGCTGAAGCGGCCAGCCTGTTGTCAGCGATTTTGACGAGCGCGTGGTCACGCACATTCTACCCGCGCGCGAGCTCGAGTTCGGGTGCCAGCTCGGTCAAGATGGGCAGCCGATTCGACGTTAGAAGCGCGTTCACGACAAGGTGAGAGGCGCCTGCGTCCAGCTGGGCGCGCAGGTGCTTCGCCGCGGTCGCCGCGTCACCCTGCGCGACCAGCCCGTCGATAAGCTCGTCGCTACCACGTGGGTCAAGTCCTCTTCGGCGAAGCCCATGCGCATCAAGTTCGCCTGGTAATTCGCCAGCGCGAGATTGTTCGCTGCGATATTTGCACGACCGGCGCCGCGGGTGCTGTGCAGGCCGCCGAGGGCCACCTTGTGCTCGACCGCCAGCATCGCGTCCGGGCCGATCAGAGCCCGCGCGCGCCGGGTGTACCCGGATGTCACCAGAAACGGGTGGGCACCGGCTGATCGCTCAGCGGCCAGTTTCAACATTCTCGGGCCGAGCGCGGCGAGCGCCCGCCGTTGCTTGGGCACGCCGCGCTCGTCCAGCACATCTAGGTAGTCCACCACCGCCTGATACGGAGAGCGGAAGTTGGCACCATGTTCCCGGTGCCCCGCACCGATACCAAGTAGGAATCGTCCGGGGTAAGCCGCGTCAAGCCAGTGGTACGTGTCGGCAACGGCTCGGCCGTTCATATGCCAGATGTTGACGACGCCGGTGGCCACGGCAAGCGTCTCGGTTGCTTCCAGCATCTACGATTGTCAGCTCCGGGTCGCGCGTGCCCGCGATCCACAATGCGGTGTAGCCAAGGCGCTCTACGTCGGCCGCCGCCTCTGGAGTCAGTTCGTCTTGACGTAATGCACCCCGATCGCGCCAATGTTTACCGGTGTCGTGATGTCCTTCATCGATGATCTCCTTAGATGCCGTAGGTCGGCCGAAAAGTGATGGTGTGGAAAGCGTTTCACTTACCTGCTCCGGGAAGGAAACCCCTCAGTTCGCCGACGACATCGTGGCGAGCCGGCTCAGCGGGTGGGCAGCTAGTCGCGCAGTCGAGCTTCTGCCACGGCTGGCAGTGATCGGTCTTGAAAGACTTATCATCCGAATCGATCTGAACGACTTGCGGCTTCCTGCTTAGCGCGTTATCGACAACGTTGGTGCCGCTAACGCGTTTCCAGTAACAAGCGCTATCCCCGACCGGCCCCGCAGAGCTGTAGGTGCCCGGCGTTATCTCTGTCCCAATCGCATACGTGCCATCGCCATCGATGGTCGTTCTCGGTCCATCCAGGGGTGTTGGATCAGCATATGCAATTGCTGCGGTGCCACACATCGCGACAACCACCGCGACGGTGACAGCAGGTGCCTCATACATCTCACCCATCCCAGACGGACATGTCGTCTGGTGGGTAGTCGGCGCAATGGTCCGTTTCCTTCGCGGCGACGCCCTTGTTGTTGAAGAAGACCTTTGCCCAGTTCGGCCATGAGGCCGTCATGGGATCGGCGAAATGCGTCACCCTCTCTTCGGAGTAGGCGCGCCGATCGGCGGGGCTGAGCGAGTAGAAGTAGTGCGCGTTGTCGATGGCGGCCTGTTGAACCTCCGGCGACTTATTGTGCTTATCAATGATGTATCGCTGATAGTAGATCGGCGTGTAATCCCTTGCAGCGGCAAGGATCTGCTCGGCCGTGCAGGTTGTGACAATCATCCGATGAGGGATGGGATAGTCGTCCGTCGCGTCGGCTGCTGCGTTTCCGGGCAACAGCATCGCCCCGAATGCGCCTGCGAGAACGGCAATTCCGACTCGCAGAACCCTACCTGCGTTCTTTCGTCGCACGCGCCTTGGTCGGTGCATCTGTGGCTCCTGTGATCTCATTGATTAGGCCCCGCGACTGCCTTTAACCGCGCCGTCAGGTCAGGGCAGTAGGTGCCGATGGCAGTGGCGAGGAACTTCCACGTCTGCTCGGTCGTGGTGCCCCGCGGCAGGTTGTGCGACAGGAACTCGGCGGACTTCTCGGCCGTGGCGTCCCGTCCGCTGCCGAGTCGATCACACGTGATCTTGGCCAGCCATGCGTTGTAATCCTTCTGTCCGTAAATGCCGTAGCCATGAAGCTGATTGGCGAAATCGGTGTCGACGTCGGCGTGCGCCGGGGGGGCTAGCAGGACCGCCGCGGCCGCGATCGGCGCCAGTGCAGACACCATCCCCAATCTCATTGTCGCCCTTGGGGATTCATTGGACCCACGCTCAGCGGCTGGGTGGTGGTTGAGTCTTCTGCCGCTGGACCTGCGGCCGGGGCGGCGTGGGTGTGTACTCGTCGTGGCCACCAGAACCAGCGCCCGAGCAGCGCCGCGATCGAGGGTGTCATGAATGACCGGACGACGAAGGTGTCGAACAGCAGTCCGAGCATGATCGTGGTGCCGATTTGGCCGGCGATCCGTAGATCGCTGGCGATCATGGAGCCCATCGTGAAGGCGAACACCATTCCGGCGGCGGTGACGACACCGCCGGTGCCGCCCATGGCGCGGATGATGCCGGTCTTCAGTCCTGCATGGATCTCTTCCTGGAAGCGGGAGACCAGCAGCAGGTTGTAGTCCGACCCGACGGCCAACATGATCACGATGGCCATCGGCAGCACCAGCCAGTTCAGCGGCATGTGCAGCAGGTGCTGCCAGACCAGCACCGACAGGCCGAACGATGAGGCCAGCGAGACGGTGACGGTGCCGACGATGACCGCGGCGGCGACCAGGCTTCGGGTGATGCCGAGCATGACCATGAAGATCAGGCAGATCGACGCGGTGACGGCGATCATCAGGTCGTACATGGAGCCGTCGTGCATGTCTTTGTAGGTGGCCGCGGTGCCGCCCAGGTAGAGGTTGGCGTTCTCCAACGGGGTGCCCTTCACCGCTTCGGCGGCGGCCTGCATGATCCGGTCGATGTGCGAGATGCCTGCAGGGGTGGCCGGGTCGCCCTTGTGGGTGATGATGTACTGCGCGGACTTTCCGTCCGGGGATAAGAACAGCTTCAGGCCGCGGATGAAGTCCGGGTTCTGAAACGCCTCGGGTGGCAGGTAGAACGAGTCGTCGTTCTTGGCGTCGTCAAATGCCTGGCCCATCACGGTGGCGTTCTGCGAGAACGCGTCCATCTGGTTGATCAACCCGGAGAACGTGCTTGCCGTCGTCATCGTCAGCCCTCGCACCGTCTGCAGGGTGGTGATCAACTGCGGCAATAGGGCATCTAATTGCGGCAGCAGCACGTCGACCTTGTCGATGTCCTTGGTGACGTTGCCGATGTCGTCGGTCAGCGTGTCGATGCCGTCGAGGGTGTCGAACACCGATCGCAGTGACCAGCAGATCGGGATGTCGAAGCAGTGCGGTTCCCAGTAGAAGTAGTTGCGGATCGGTCGCCAGAAGTCGTCGAAGTCGGCGACGTGGTCGCGCAGATCTTCGGTGTCGGATTGGATTTGATGGGTTTGGCTGGCCAGATCGTGGGTGACGCCGGTGAGTTGATGGGTCAGGTCGGCGATGTGTTGGCTGATCTTGATGGTCACCAGCAACTCATCACTGACCTTGTTCAGGTTAGTCACGGCGTCATGCAGGTATTTCAGGTTCTCGATGGTTTGGCTGCTTTGCATGCTGATCTGAAACGGGATCGAGCTATGGTCGATCGGGGTGCCCAGCGGTCGGGTGATGTTCTGCACCCGGGCCATACCGGGAATGTGGAACACGCCGCGGGCGATGCGGTCGAGCACCAGCATGTCGGCCGGGTTGCGCAGATCGTGGTCGGCCTCGACCATCAGCAGTTCGGGCTCCATGCGGGCTTGCGGGAAGTGCCGATCCGAGGCGTGGTAGCCGACATTGGCCGGGGTGTAGGCGGGGATGTAGTAGCGGTCGTTGTAATTGGTGGTGTAGGCCGGTAACGCCAGCAACCCCACGAGTGCCACCGCAGTCGTGGCCACCAGCACCGCCCCGGGCCAACGCACCACGACGGTGCCGATGCGGCGCCAGCCCCGCTCGCGGTGGGCTCGTTTGGGGTCGAACACCCCGAACCGGCTGGCCACGACAACGATCGCCGGCCCCAGCGTCAGTGAGGCCGCAAGCACCACCAACAGACCCAACGAGCACGGCGCGCCGAGGCTGTGGAAGTAGGGGAGCCGGGTGAAGCTCATGCAATACATCGCCCCGGCCACCGTCAGGCCCGATCCCAAGATCACATGGGCGGTGCCGGAAAACATGTTGTAATAGGCGGCCTTACGGTCCAGGCCGCGTGATCGGCCTTCCTGATAGCGGCCGACCCAAAAAATCACGTAGTCCGTCGAGGCCGCAATCGCCAGGACGATGAGCAGATTGACCGCAAATGTGGACAGGCCCATGAGGTTGTTGTTGCCTAGCACGGCGATCACACCGCGCGCGGCCCCCAGTTCGATCCCAATCGTGAAGAGCATGATGACAGTGCTGAAGATCGACCGGTAGACCAGCAGCAGCATCACCGCGATCACCGCCAGGGTGACGAAGGTGATCTTCTTTGCACCCTCGTCGCCGTACACGCGCCGGTCGGTGGCGAGCGGCCCGGGTCCGGTCACGTAGGCCTTGATCCCCGATGGCGGGGGAACGCTGTCGACGATGCGCTGCACCGCGGCCACCGATTCGTTGGCTTCGGTGCCGCCCTGATCGCCGCGCAGATTCAACTGCACATAGGCGGCCTTGCCGTCGGAACTTTGGGAACCGGCCGCGGTCAGCGGGTCACCCCAGAAGTTGTTGATGTGCTCGATATGCGTCGTGTCCTGGGAAAGCTTGTCGATCAGCGTGTCGTAGAACCGGTGCGCGTCATCACCGAGCTTGTCCTGGCCCTCCAACAACACCATGGCTGTGGTGTCGGAATCGAACTGCTGAAAGTTCTTGCCGATGCGCATCATCGCGATCGTCGACGGGGCGTCCTTGGCGGTCATCGCCACCGAGTGCTCAGCACCGACCTCTTCCAGCTGCGGCGCAACAACATTGACCACGATGGTTACCGCCAGCCAGCCGAGGATGATCGGCACACACAGCAACCGGATCGTGCGTGCGATGAACGGGCGCTTCTCCGTATTGGCGGGCAAGGTGTGTCGCGTGCTCATGCCGACTTCACCAGGCAGGATGTCTGAGCGTTGTGTGCATCCACCGAATGCTCGTCGCGCACGTCACCATTGACGGTGATGCGGCAACCAATGGTGTCGCTGTCGCCCTGCGCAACTACGTTAGCGGCAACTGCGGTCAGCGTTGTGACGAGCTCGTGCGACCACGGCAAAGTAACGGCATCGATGCGCTGTGGCTGGGCATTCTCATCCAAATAGTTGATGTCGGCGACTGTGCCTGCGGGCCCGTAAATCTCATACAGAACGTGCTTGGGGTTGAACTGGACGATCGCATCGGCGTTACCGGCATCCGGACGGTATGGGTCTGAGCCGAAGATCCCGTGCAGCCGCGAGACCGTGAACGTGGCAATGACTACCACGACCACCATGACCATTGGGACCCAAATACGTTTGACAACTCTGGTCATTGCACTCTTTCTTCCCACAGGCTCTAGGAATGCCGCATGACGTGCTGACAATTAACGTAATATGTCAGTGGTTTAGTCTCCCAGCTCGATTGCTACGTGTCAAGTCGGCGGAAATCACAAGACTTCTGATCCATACATCACTGGACGTCAGACGTATCGTGTAACATCGGCTCTATGCCGCGAGGATCACGCAGTCAGCCAGCCGCCAGCACAGATGATGCACGCGAGCGGATCCTGGCCGCCGCTGAACGCTGCATCGAGCGTCACGGAATCCGCAAGACCACGATGGACGATGTTGCGTCCGAGGTTGGATTGTCACGGCCCAGCGTCTACCGTTACTTCGCCGACCGCGACGATCTGCTCCTCGAGTTGATCACACGGCATTCGGGCGCGTTGATCGCTCGGGCACACAAGTCCATCTCGCGGCAGAGCAGCCTTGCGGATCAGATCGTCGAGGGTCTCCTCTACATCGCCGAGCACGCCCGACAGGACCCCCTGACGCGGCATGTGATCGACCCCGATGCCACGAGTCTCGGCCGACGAATGATTACTTCAGGGGCGTCGGAAATGTGTAGAGCCGAGCTCTGGGATCCCTTCATCGATGCCGCCGTCGCTAACAATGAACTGCCGCGTGGGCTGTCCCGGGCGGACATCCACTTGTGGTTGGGCGGCCTGGGGACGATGCTGATGCGTGGTCTCGAGGATGGCGAAGCCGACGTCAGGCGCTACCGGTCGATACTGCGTCGCTTCGTCGCTCCTGCCTTCGCCGGCTCAAACGCACAGGTAAACGCCTGACCACCGCGAGTCGCCACATCGTGCCCAACGCACTTAGTTACGGGCGCGAATCGCCCACCCGGCTGGATTGCGCTCGAAGGCAACATCACTATCAGCGCTGCGCCGGAGATGAACCACTTGGCGTCTGACGAAACCGGCTGAACCTCGACGCTGGCTCGCACCTCATCTGTTGCGACAGATTACGAGATGCGTTACTCGTCCAATTACCACATCCAATGGTCAATGGCTCTTGACACTCGGCAGCGATCGGGCATACTGACAAAAGACGTTAATCGTCAGTCGACAATCGTAAAGTTGATCGCCCGTCGATAGGTGTAGTCATGTGGATACTCATCACCAGTGACGGCCACCGGGTAGCCGGTATCTGCTCGGAGATGGATGCACGCCGTAACGTCCACACGCTGGGCGTTACACAGCTGCGTGGTCCCTATTCGTGGGACGTTGTAGATAACCGAGGGCACCGGTTCATCGCTGAGATCAGCTATCGATCGGGAGGTGGCTGGCGATGATTGTTGGACGCAACCCACGCCTTCCGGTTATCGGCGACAGCGTGCTGTTACGGGCCGGCAACACCAGCGGTGTCGGCATCATCGTCGACACAAACGCGATTGGGTACAAGGTCTATTGGCGCATGGGGAGAGGCAAGCTCTCTTGGCATGCCCGCCGTGAGTTGACCGTCCCCCGGCTCGACTACGGACGGCGATGGCCATGACGTGCAAACGGCAAAGAGTTCCCTAATGGCGATGGTTCTAGAAGCAGTGGAGGGTGCAAGTGAAATTTCAGCTAGGCGATAGGGTGCGCGACGGCGTGCATGTCGGCACTGTCACGGACGTTGGCACCATACTGATCCAGGTCAAGTCCGATGAGGGAAGATCGCGCCTCGTCTGCCGGTGGGAACTCGTGAAGGCTCTTCGCTGACATGAAAGTCGGGCTTGACCATCGGATGATCGGCACGTTCCGTAGTGGGTTACCAAAACCCCTGCACCGCTCGTCGATTGGGGCGGCCGTAGGCTCCATCCTTGCGCGGGGTGGAAATGCTGGCGGGTGTTGACCACGACAGGAATCGTGCAGGAAACCGACCTGGCATGGGCACTCGCCGACGCCGTCAAGCCGTACCTGAGCGCCGTTGAATGCAACCACGTCTTTATGGCAATCGGCGCTGGCGAACCATTTGCAGCGATCCGGGGCCTATTGAAATCGGCCGTTATCAAACGAATCGCCCTGCAATCCGATCTGGTGCAACAGTGCACAACCTGGCTGCACGCCTACGGTGGGCACATCGACGAGCGGTACCTTCGAAGCCTCATTGAGGACCATTTGGTTCCACACTCGATCCGTGTTCCGATGACGGTAAGGATCAACCGTCTGCCAACCACGGCAAAACCCCGGCGTGTCAGGGGTCCTGTCGGGCGTGCTCGGCGATGTAGAGGAGACCCTCGACGATCTGATCCGCAAGGCTGCCGGGAAATGGACTTGTGTGCTCGGCCGATCAACTCTCGCGAATGCCGCGTGATCAGCTCGATGAGCAGATCGTCGCGATCAGCGAAGTAGCGGTAGACGCTGGGCCGCGACAATCCAACCTCGGACGCAACATCGTCCATCGTGGTCTTACGGATCCCATGACGCTCGACGCAGCGCTCAGCGGCAGCCAGGATCTGAGGCTTCAAATCAACGTCCAGCGTTGCAATTTTGATAGCTGCCGTACGCATTTGTGCAGCCACCACCGGGCGACCCCGAGGCGGGACCGGGTGAGACCCCGGACTTACCCCCGCGGACGTCACCGCCCTGTGCGCACACTGTCGAACCGCCGACGGTTTGACAGTCGGAAGTGGGATCGGCTGCCGCTGGCGGCGCAATGGTAATGCAGATGGCCGTCCCGATGGCCACGGCGGCGGCAAGGACAGAGCTGGTCTTTTTCATGGCTGATCTCCAAATCTTGAGACGCCGCCCCGACCTCCGCTATTTCGGACGAACTGCTCGCGTGCATCGACGATCGTGGTGAGTTTGACTTCCGGTTGCAGGGGCAGGCCGCGGACATAGTACATATTACGTCATACGTTGTATGACGTATCAGTACGTCAAAGTCTATTGAGATACCTTGACTCCAGCGTCGCTGTTGCCGCATAATGACAACAAACGTAAAACGTCAGTCGTGGATAGTCATGCCACTGACTCGGTATGGCTTCGTTGGCCCGATACGGCATGGAGACGAGTGCAATGCAGGAGCGACCAAGGGCATCCGCCACGACCGCAAATACCCTCGATGAAGCGCTACCTCAGGTTCGGGCGGGCGTCCCGCCGGTTGAGGTGCGGGCCACTGAGGTTTTGATCACCGAACAGGAACTCGCTTTCAGCACCGCAGCCGCTCTGGCGCCGCAGCGTCATGGGGTCGGCCAACGGCTCGTCACCAGCCTGTGGCGAGCGTTGGCGGGGACGACGAATGCACCCCATCGGCCCCCGCCTTCCCCGCCGTACTATCTCGAGCGGGCCCGCCTGTCCCGTGAAATCGACCGCTTATGAACGCGGTAGCAAGCGGTCGTATCAGCACTACTCGTAGCCGCGATCGCGACGCCCGCCCCTACCCCGTGTTGCGGGGGGACCATTGTCGATCGCATTTTGCTCCGATCCGCCGGCGCCACAAGGATGTGCACATCACCACGGGCGACGGCGTGCAGTTAGCCCTGCGCGACTACGACCCTCCCACCCGTACCCACACCGTCGTCTTCCTGCATGGTTTCTGCCTTTCTCGAACTTCGTGGACGCGCCAAATCGATTACCTGCTAAGGCATTACGGCCACAGCACGCGGATCATTGCCTACGACCACCGCGGTCACGGCGGCTCAAGCGCCGCTCCCATGGGCACCTACCGGATCGATCGGCTCGCCGCTGACCTCGACGAGGTGCTTACCGCGCTGAACGTCACCGCGCCACTGACCCTCGTCGGCCACTCCATGGGCGCAATGGTGGCGCTGGGCTACCTCAGCCGTCCCGCCAGCGAACGAACCGTCGATCCCCACGGGCTGGTCCTGGTCTCCACCGCCGCCGGAAAACTCGCCCAACGCGGTCTTGGCCGGCTACTGGGCACACCCGCCACACCTGTGCTGTTCAAGCTCATTCAGCACACCCCCGACCCGGCTATAAAAATGCTGGCAGGGCCCGTGTGCGCGGCGCTGAGCCGATGGTGCAGCTGTGGAGCCGCGCAGCGCGCAACTCTTGCCACCACCGCCGCCGAAGCACTGGCCACTACACCCATATCGACCGCCGCTGGATTCCTGCCCACGTTATATGACTACGACGTGTACCGGACCTTGGGCTCGGTCCGCGCGCAGACAGTCGTTGTCAGTGGAGGTGCCGACCCGTTGACGCCGCCCGTGCATTCCCGCGAACTGGCCGACGGCATCCCCGGCGCCGCCCACTTGCACGTTCCGCAAGCCGGTCACATGCTGCAGCACGAAGCACCGCACGTCATCAACCGCGCAATCCGGCAGGCGATGACGATCCACGCCAACGCTCACGCTGGATCCGCAGTGATCTCGTGTTGAGGTTCAGATTGGCTCACGCAGGGTCCGTGGCCCGTCTTATTCCTCTCAGTGCGGTCGATGGCTGCACGCCTAGTTGGGCGGGAGGGCGAGTGACCTTTCGGCGAAAGTATGGGTTAATTATCACCCAACCCGCCACCGGTTCGCTGGTTGTGCTTACGGCGCAACATCATCGGTATGGTCGGGGACCGAGACAGCCGTGGCCTAGGCGCGGAACCGGCTGAGCGTGCGCATCTTGTTCATCACCTCCAACGCCGCCACTTTGTAAGCCTCCGCGAACGTCGGATAGTTGAAAACCGCATCCACCAGATACTCGACGGTGCCGCCGGTCAGCCATCAGAGCGTTCATCACCTTTGATGGCACAGGATCACCTGCCTCGAGGTACCGGTTGGCTGCCATACCGAGCCGTGATCCGACGCTGATGCTCTCGCGTATGAGTTGCTCCGGTGCGATGCGCGGAGTCGCGAACTTGGCGGCAAGCATGCAAGCCTGTGTGCTCCTACCCGACCGGGCGGTCCAATCAAGATGGCCTTCACTTGCTTTTCCCGAACCGCGAATCGCTTTGGCCTGCAAGCAGGGCCGCGCGAGTACAACGAAGCGATATTAGTCATGGTACAGCGATAACATCGAGTTCTTATACAACCATCCTTATGTGTCGCAGATAACTCTAGCAATAACCAGGGTACAGGTGGGCGGTGAACTAGACAGATACATAAGTCACTGATATAAACAAGCCCATGCAACGAGAACGCTCTAGAGGTACCCGAGAGGGGATCGCTGAGACGCTCGACCGGGCTGCGCTGCTGCTGGTGCGGCACATCGCGCGGAGCACCAGCCTCACTTCTAGAGCCGCGTTGAGGGCGCTTCGCGACGACGGTCCCACTCGGCTCACCGAGCTGGCGTGCGCGCAGGGCGTCAGCCAGCCGGCGATGACTCAACTGGTGGGTCGGCTGGAGCGCGAAGGTTTGGTCGTACGGCTGATCGATCCTGAGGACGCGCGCGCGACATTGGTCGATATCACCGAATCTGGGCGCGCAGCGTGGACTGAGCTGAAGGAATCCCGACGCGAGCGGCTGGCAGAACTGCTGGACACCCTGTCGCCCGATGAGGAGGCGGCGCTTGGTCTAGCCATGCGCGTTGCACTGCCGCTGATCGAGCAACTAACCCGCCACGCTGCCGCACACCCGAAGCCCCAACCGGCGCCATCGGTTTTGGCGTCCGAAGCCGTCTGATTCGAAGTCTCGATATGCAGTTCACCATCGCAGTGATCGAGCAGGCCTGCTGGGTTCCCGACGTTGTCGCCGGCCGAGGCCTTCCTGCCTCGACTTCGCCCGACTTGGCTTCTGCCGAAGGCAAGTCGCCTTCGCCGTCGACGAAATCAGCTGCCCCATCGAAAGCGAGCTAGCCGACGAGGCTGCCTGCTTGCGGGCATTACCGATCAGGAGGTTTCGATGTCGGCTGACAACCCACATGAGCCGGTCGGCTTTGCCGACCGCCTGGCGTTCGGACAGCGCGCGGTGCAGATTGTCAAAGATCCCAACCCTGGGTGCACCTTGGCCGAGCCTCTGCCTCGATTCGAAACGATCACCTACAGGGAGCTATGGGAGCGCGCGGGCGCGATCGCCAGCGCGTGGACGAGCAAGCCCGTGCGGTTTGGCGACCGAGTATGTCTACTGGGATATCTCAGCATGGATCGCGTCCTGATTCATGTGGCGTTGATTCGTCTTGGCGCCGTGGTGGTTCCGTTGCAAGCCGGTGCCGGGGTAACACAGCTGAGGACCATCGTCGCAGAGGCGGAGCCAGGAGTGATTGCCGCCAGCATCGGTTACCTGCCCGATGCGCTCGAACTAGTGCTGACGGGCCATGCACCGACCCGGTTGGTCGTTTTTGACCAGCAGCCCGAGGTTGATCACCACCACGAGGCAGTGAAGGCAGCACGACGCAGGCTGGCACGCGCCCACACACCGGTGATCGTGGAAACCTTGGCCGATGTGCTCTCACGCGGCGAACGGCTTCCTCCCGCGCAGTCGTTTGCAGCGCCGGACGTCCTCGTCACATACGTCTCGAACTTGCGGCTGCTAGGCCTGGTGTAGAGCGGCACGCGGCGTCATCGCGTGGGACGGACACCAATGGACGTGGATCCTCACTATTGGACCTCGTCGACTCGGGCTGAACCTCAGCGGATCGCTGAGGCGCTCCGGGCGGCGCGGGAGTGGGTGCCAGTAAATCCAACGAATATCCGCGGCTCGGACCCCGGAGCGCGATCCGCCCGACGCCTCGTCACCCCGCAACACCGCGCCGGCAGCAGACAACAGTGCGCGCAAATTCTGCGTGGTCGTCTGGATGTGGCCGTGTTGCACCGTCGGTGGGCATGCAACGTGACGGCGCGTGGGCGGGGTTAGGCGGTGGTGGTGTGAAAGACCGGCCAGCAAATTTCGGTGCGCCAGGCCGTTTCGTCGCGGGTGTCTTGGGGGCCGACGAGGAAGTACTCGCGAATGGGCGCATCGACGGTGATCGCGTGTTGGGCGACATGGGTGGCCAGGGCGCCGTAGGCCAGGTCGAAGTCGCGATACGAGCCGGCGTGCACCACGGTGATCAGTTCGGCGGCGGGTACCACCAGTTCGGTGAGGCGTCCGGTGCGTCGGATGTCGCCGGCGATCGGGACGAAAACGGTCGCCAAGCCTCGGTCGTTGGCGATTAACTCGTCGGCGAAGATGCCCCCAGCCGGGCCGCAGATGCGCCCCCGTTGAGCGGTCAGGTTGGCGTACAGCTCGGCGAGCGCTCCCTGGACCCACGTCAGCGCATCGCTGACGTCGACGACCTCGCTGATCGCAACCGCCTCGGTCGGTTCGACTCTGCGGTAACCTATCCGGCCTTCCGCAGTGGGCCCGGGTTCGAGCAGTTCACGCAGCGTCTCAACGGCCCGCTTGGTCTGCGCGAGTTGGGATTCCAGACGCATCAGGTGCGCGTTGATCAGCTCGTTGCGTTGACGAGTGTCGGTGGTGTTCATAACGGTGCGGATCTCGTCGAGCGGCATTTCTAGAGCCCGGAAACGCCGAATGATCTGCGCTGTGGAGATCTGGTCGGCGCTGTAGCGGCGGTAGCCGGTAGCGCGATCAACATCGACGGGTTCGAGCAGCCCGATCTGGTGGTAGTGGCGCAGCATCTTCACGCTTAACTGCGTCGCACGGGAGAAGTCCCCGATGGCCAACAGCGCGGGTGAACTCATCGTCTCAGTGTGCACTCTCCCCCTGGGGGAGACTCACGCCCTGAGCGAGCCTTGACTCGCCCACGATGGTAGCGCGCACGGTGGATCACCGGCTGCACCACGGCGCCGGCCACGAATTGGGAGACAAGAGTATGAAAGAGACCGACCTGACGGGGATCGTCGCCGAACACATCGACGCCATCAACGCCGGCGACACCGATCGCACGGTCGCCACGTTCGCCGAGGATGCCTACGTCAACGACAACCTCCGCGAATTCGTCGGAATCGACGCCATCCGCCGTTGGGTGGCCAAGGAGATGGTCGGCGAGAAGGTGAGGATCGAAGTGCGCGAGGTGCTCGATCATCACGGCGATACCGTGGTACGCGGGGCCTACGACGGTACGTTCGACCGAACCAATCTGCCCGACGACATAGTTCTGACGAACTACTTCAGCGTGCGTGACGGCCAGATCGTCAGCCTTGTGATCATCTTCAACCAGCCAGTCGACTACTGACCTGGCACAGCGAATCGACCCAGCGGTAGCGCCAGGCGTTCGACACCCCGCGTTGCTTTCGGGTTCAACGGCTGCAGAGACGTAAAGACAATCTTCCGTAGATGCATCGGTCCGCATGCGTTCTCGTTCTTAGCGCGCGCTACCAACGTATAGGGGCCATCCGCGGGCCGCAGGCACTCGGGGAATTGACCGGCGGGGGACGGCGTTGTGTGCGATGTGACGCTGGACATATTCCGTCATATGTTAGATAGGAGCGAATATGGTTGCGGTTCCCGCCGGCTACGACGACCTGCTTGAACGCCCGCTATATGGGCATTTGGCGACGACCCGGCCCGACGGTTCGGTGCAGGTGAGTCCGATGTGGTTCGACTGGGACGGCGAGCTGCTGCGGTTCGCGCACACCACCAAGCGGCAGAAGTACCGCAATGTACAACGCAACCCGCGGGTTGCCATGTCGATCTCGGATCCCGACGATCCGTACCGTTATCTGGAAGTACGCGGCGACGTCGAGCGCATCGAGCCCGATCCAGCGGCGAGCTTCTTTCGGCGTATCGCCAACCGCTACAGCGGCGACGAACCTCCCCCGGACGCCCCGCCCCGGGGCGAGGCTCCCTCCGACGCCCCGGACTGGGTGGTCATCGTGGTTCGCCCGACCGGGTTCAGCAAGCATTAATACAGCGAGGACACCAATGACAACACCAAACATCGACCTTGGCCGATTCGGCGTGTTTACCTGGGACCCAGGCAGCAGTTTCCTCGACCTCGGACTGGCAGTCACCCCCGAGCAGGCCCAGGAAATCGAACGGCTCGGCTACGGCACGCTATGGGTTACTGGTTCGCCGGCCGCCGAATTGTCGTTCGCCGAGCCGCTTTTGGAGTCCACCACCGAGCTAAAGGTTGCCACCGGCATCGTCAACATCTGGACGGCGGACGCCAAAACCGTCGCCGAGTCGTTTCACCGCATCAATGCCGCCCATCCCGGCCGATTCGTGCTGGGCATCGGGGCCGGCCATCCCGAGCACACCAAGCAATATCGCAAGCCCTACGACGCGCTGGCCGAGTACCTCGACGAGCTAGACGAATACAGCGTACCGGCCAATCAGCGTGTGCTCGCCGCGCTCGGGCCGCGCGTGCTGAGGCTGGCCGCCGAACGCACCGCCGGGGCGCACCCGTACAACACCACACCTGAACACACTGCACAGGCCCGCGAGATCATCGGGCCGAACGCACTGCTGCTGCCCGAGCACAAAGTGCTGCCGATCGCCGACGCTGAGGAGGCGCGCGCGGTCGGCCGGAAGGTTCTGAACACGTACAACTACCTCAACCTCACGAACTACGTGAACAACTTCAGGCGGCTGGGTTTCACCGACGCCGACCTCACCCCGCCCGGCAGCGACAAGTTTATCGACGCGCTGGTCGCCTACGGCACCACCGACGACATCGCCAAGCGCCTGGGCGAGCATCTGCGGGCCGGCGCCAACCAAGTCGTGATCCAAGTGCTCGGTGGCTCGGACAAACTGCTGCCGACGCTGAGCGAACTGGCTGGCGCACTGCGGCCGACTCCGCGGCTATGACCTCTCGCGATGCACCCCCCGACCGAAGCGACGCGGAAGGTCAACCCTCAGAGATAAGTGCAGCATCATTGGGCCCGGCGCCGGCAACACCGAAACGGTGGTACACCATCGTCCCAGCGCACGGGCGTCGACCATGCTGGAACTTCTCCACGACCTTCTGCTGACGTCACGGTGACGAAATGGACTGTGATCTGCCCAATCAATTTTGCGGTTACCTCAGGGCGCCTTCCACGCGTTTCAACGCTGCCTAGGAAATGACTCTCAATGATTAAGTCAAGCCGCCGCGGTGTACTGGGCGGGTTTCACAGCTCCCAAAACGGTCCGCTGAGACCGACCCGGCGGAAGTACTCGCCGGACTCAGCGGGCTCGCGACGGACATAGCCGCGGTCGAGCCGTCCGCGGTACCAGCCTGCCGCGAGGCGCCACAGCGTAGCGAGGTCCATCACGTAGCCCCGCGTGTTCGACGTCCGATCCAGCCACGCGTCAACACAGGCATCGCCGCAGAACAGAAGCTGATGCCTGCAGGTATGTACGACGTCGTCCCATGTCCTGCTCATCGGGACAAGGAAATGGGCTACTTCGCCGCCCTCCGGTGGTCGATACCTGTCGACCACCCAAGCCAGTGCAGCGTCGCAGCCCGGACAGCGGGTGGCCACCAACACGTCCGGCTCGCTGTCCAGGAGATGCGCGATCGCAAACGAATCCCATGCGCAGCCGCCCCACCACAGCGTCGACGATCCCATTACCGCGAAGCCCAGCGGGACGGCCGCGAACGGGTGAGCCATCACAATCTGATCGCGCTCGCCGAGCACTAGGTGGCGCGCGATAGCAAGGCGCCGCAAGCTATCCCGCGCCTCATCCTCATCAACGCGCAACGACGTGGCAAGCGCATGGACACCCGGCGCGCTGCCTGTCGTGGCGAATGCTCGATAGACAGTTAGCCGGACGTCCTCATCGTCGATGGACACGGCCGGAGTTATTTAGACTCGACCGGCGACCTCAGCTGGGTCAACCCGGGCGGTAATTGGGTCTCAATTTGGGCGATCCGGCGGTGATAGAGGTTGATGACGACGATGGCGGCGTCAAGTAGCGGCGTGGGAATGGTGTGCGTGCGGGCGCAAGCGGCTAGCTCGGTTAGCACGTCGATTTCGATCGGGCGGCCGGCCTGCATGTCCCTGAACATCGATGGCCTGAACGCCGATGTGGGATCGGTCAGGACGGCCTCAAGGTTGGACTGAGCTGACGGCGCCAACCCGTAGCCCTCGGCGGCGGCAACCGTGGCGACTTCGGCCAGAACGGTGTGGGCCAGGTTGCGTCCGCCCCCCGTTCGCGCCACGGTGCCGATGTTTCCCCCGATGAGACAGGTCAGCACGGCGGTCGCCGTGATGAAAGCGAATTTTTCCCACATGGCGGCTACCACGTCGGGTCGAATCGTCACGGCGACGTTGTCGACGTCGAGCTCGTTGATGGTGCGGTTCAATGCCTCGGATCGGCCGCCGTCGAGTTGGCCGATAGTGACTTGAATGCCCGGGGCAACCTCCTCGATTGTGTTGTCGGGCAACATCGAGGTGGCTAACTTCGCTTCGCTGCCCAGCACCACGTCGTGTCCGAAGGCGGCGGTGAGCCGTCGCAGGTGCCGAATTCCGTTTACCACTGGAACAATTCTGGTGTTGGACGCGACGGCGTCGGCGATGTCGTTGATCGCGGACGGGACGGCGTTGGAACGAACGGCCAGCACGATGACGTCGTAGTGTCTGCTCAATTCGGAGGCTGTCACGGCATCGACGGGGACGGTATCGACGCCGCCGCTGTGACGAATGCGCAGACCCTCGGTGGTTAGGTGCGCCAGCCTTGCGGGACGAACCAGGAACGCAACATCGCGCCCGGCGGCCAGCAACTGGGCGCCGAGATAGCCGCCCACCGCTCCGGCCCCAACGATAAGGATGCTCACCGTGGCCCTCCTAGGGTTGTTGCATTCTCAGCTGCCGAGGTACGTCGCCGCCGAGCAGGGTGATCAATTGGGCGAGGAGAGCGTCGAGTTCGTGGCCGACGTGGGCGATCTGTGGGTTGTCGTAGCTGGCGAAGAGCAGGCTGGGTTGGTCGACGGCGAGTTTGGTGTCGCCGTCGGGGTCGGCGTAGAGCAAAGTACGCAGGGGAGCGTGCAGCATGACCGCGGGGTCGTGGCGGAACATGCGTTCGGCGATGGTGTGGTTGCCCATCAGGTATTCGGTGGCGTTCCACACTGACGGCGAGCCGGCCATGAGTGCGGTGACGTCGGCGCGGAAGTAGCGCATGAAGCCGTGTGGGGCGTTGATTTCGGCCAGCTCCAGGGTGGCCTGCCAGGAGGCCGTTTGAAAGAAGCGGGCGGAATCCACTTCAGGGACAAGGGTTTCGTACTGTTCGCGGGCGTCGTCGTAGATTGCCGGCAGCGCCACCACGAGGCGTCGCGACGGGTGGTCGATGGCGGTGGTGTGGGCGGTCATGTCACGCACTCGGGGTGCTGGCCACGGCTGCCTCGGCGCTGGCGGCCAGTTCGGCGATGGCCATGTCGAATGGCTCGGGGCTGCGCAGCACGCGGCTGAGGATGAGCGCTCCCTCCATGCTGGTGACCGCGTTGGTGGCCAGCTCTACGGCGCGGCGGTGGGGGATGTTCTTTTCGGTGAGCCGCGCGGCGAGGGTGGTGATCACGTCCTGGAAGGCGCGCCGGGTCACGTCGCTGAGCTGAGCCGACTCGGGGGTCGACTCAATGACAATGGGGGCAACGGCACACCCCTCGCGGTAGTTGCTGGCGACCAGTTCGTCGCGAAAGCGACCGATGAAGGCCGCGATAAACTGCGCGGCGGTGCCGGTGGTGCCCGCCGTACGGTTGATGTGGGTGATGGCGTCGGCGGCATGGACCAGGGTGACCTCGGTGGCCAGCTCCTCCTTGCCGCCGGGGAAGTGAAAGTACACCGAGCCGCGCGGGGCAGCGCTCTCGGTGACGACGTCAGACAGCGCCGTACCGAGGTAGCCGTGCTCGCGGAAAAGCCGGCGCGCGGCGGTGATCATGCGCTGCTTGCTGTCGCTGCGTCTTGGCATATCGTTCATCATACATAGTGTTTAGACTGCGGTTCCGGCCTCCCGGGGCAGGAATCGCGTATCTATGGTTTATATGTCGTCCGACATATTTCTATGTGACGGCCGCCCGGAACGCTTCGACTGCGATGCGGGCTGGCGGCGCGGCGGGCTTGGTGCGGCCACGCTGCCCACGATGTGGCGTAGCCAGGCGTGGGACGGATCGTTGTCGAGGCGTGGGTGCCAGACCGCGTAGAACTGCAACTCGCCGAGTTCGGGGGGCCCGTCGAGTACGCGTGTGGCGTCGGGGTCGGCGAAGTGGTGGGCCAGTCGGGCCGGAACGGTCAGGATCAGGTCGGTGCCGGGCAGAATGTTTGCCGCCAGCACGTGATAAGGCATGCTGACGGCGATACGTCGCGGTGTGCCGCGTGCTTCGAGGGCCTGGTCGACGGCTGGTTGACCGATGTCAATGGTCAAATGCGGCCAGCGCAGATATTTCGAGAGCGACACGGCGCTGCGCCGCGCCAGCGGGTGGTCGGCCGCTACGACGCACACGTAGCGATCGGTGAAAAGGTGTTGGCCGCGGTGTTGCTCGGGTGGTGGGCGCCCGTAGATCAGCAGGTCGATCGTCCCCGCGTCGAGCTTGGCGAACACGTGCGCGTCGAGGGGTTCACAGCGAACCGTCGAATGCGGCGACTGGGTCAGGATCGTGTGAACCAGCGCCGGCCCGAATGCCGAGAAGGTGTACTCGCTGACGGCGACTCGAAACGATTGCGCCGCGCTGGCCGGATCGAATGTTTCGGTAGCAAACAGGTGCTCGAGTTGCGTCACTGCCGTGGCCAACTGGGCGCGGATGCGCTCGGCGCGCGGCGTCAGCGAGTAGCCGTCGGGTCCGCGCACCAGCAATTCGTCGCCGAACTGGCGACGCAGGCGGTGCAGGGCTCGGCTCATTGCCGGCTGGCTGAGCCGGACCCGCAGGGCCGCGCGCGAAACGTGGCGCTCCTCCAAGAGCGCCACCAGCGGCGGCAACAGGTTCAGATCGACCTCGTCAATATGCGTGGAATGCATAGTAGCCATATTAGTCATTCATTTCACAAATTAATGTTGGCGGCGCAGACTCGATGGTGAGGCAGTCGCACCGGTGGCCTCCACAGCACCGAGACGAGGAGAGTCCAGTGAAGTTGATTTGTATCGAGGAACACGCCATCGACCCCGCGATCCAGGAAGCGGCACAACCCGCCCTGCAACGCGAAGCGCCCTACATGGGGTTGCAAAACACCGGCAATGCGACCTCCCGGCGCCACGCGGGTGATCGGTCGAGGGGCCTTGAGATGTCCAAAGCCCTGAAGCTGGCCGCGGATCTCGGTGATGGCCGAATCCGCTCCATGGACGAACACGGAATCGATATGCAGGTGGTCTCCTACAGCAGCCCGGCCCAACTCGTCCCGCAGGAACAAGCCGTTAAGCTCGCGCAGGCCGCCAATGACCGGCTGGCCGAGGCGATCCAAGCCAATCCGGCGAGGCTGAGTGGCTTCGCAGTGCTGCCATGGCAAATTCCGCAGGCCGCCGTCGATGAACTCGACCGCGCGGTCACCGAACTCGGTTTGAAAGGCGTGCTCATCGTCGGACGTCCCGGTGAAACATTCCTCGACGATCCGAAATACGACCGGGTGTTGGAAAGGCTCAATGACCTGGGGGTGCCAATCTACCTGCACCCGTACCATCCGCTGGCCCAAGTGCAACAGCCGTACTACGGTGGCCTGAAACCCGAAGTCACTGCTCAGTTCTCGCTCGCGGGATGGGGATGGCACCACGAAGCCGGCATCCACGCCTTGCGCTTGATCCTGTCCGGGGTCTTCGAACGATTCCCGAAACTTCAAGTGATCAGCGGCCATTGGGGCGAAATGGTGCCGTTTTACCTGCAGCGCCTCGATGACACGATGCCGCCGACCGTCACCGGCTTGTCGACAACAATCACCGAAACCTATCGCAAACACGTATGGGTCACCCCCAGTGGCATGTTCTACCGGCCACAGTTTGAGTTCATCCGCGAGGTCATCGGAGTCGACCGGCTGATCTGGTCAGTCGACTACCCCTACCTCACCCTCGATGGCACCCGAAAATTCCTGGAAGGCCTTCCCATCACCGACGACGAGGCACACAAGATCGCACACCGAAACGCCGAACAGCTCTTCCACTTGTGAAAGGGGCAAGCCATGACCGGTGTCAAGCTCAGAGTTGGCTGCCGTGAATATGACCACACCCGTGCGTTATTCGAGGGCACCACAACGATTGATGGCGTTGATGCCAGCTTTGAGACCGCCCCGATCGTCTCGGACATTTTCGAACGCATGGTGCGCCATCATGCGTTCGACGTCGCCGAGCTGGGATTGACGTTCTATCTGCGCACGCTGGACTTCGACGACCCGCCGTTCATTGCGCTTCCGGTGTTTCCGGCTCGCCACTTTCGTCATTCCGCGATATACGTCAATACCTCTAGCCGGATCAAATCCCCGGCAGACCTCGCGGGCAAGACCATCGGTGAATTCGCCATCTACGGCCATGACGCCGGCGTGTGGCCAAAGGGTATCCTGTCCGACGACTACGGCGTGAAGCCAGATCAGTGCCGATGGATTGTCGGTGGCACCAATTGGCCGATGACGCCGCTTGATTTCGTCCCGTCCCGACATCCGGTCGATGTCGATGTGACACCGACCCCGGACGGCAAGGCGCTGGATCCGATGCTCGAAGAGGGGCGGATCGACGCGCTCATCTCGGCCCACGTGCCGCGGTCTCTGCTGGATGGCTCAACGAAGGTCGCGCCGTTGTTCGCGGACTCCGAGTCGGTGGAACGTGAATACTTCGCGCGCACCGGAATTTTCCCGATCATGCATACTGTCGTGGTTCGCAGGGATTTTCTCGCCCGGCACCCCGGCGTTGCACAGGCCATTTATCGAGGATTTTGCGACGCGAAGGACATCGCACTGGAGCAATATGGGCGCGGCCGAAACGATCAATACATGGACTGCATGGTCCCGTGGTTCGCCGCCCTCTTCGATAAAAACAGCCGTCTGCTGCCCGATGACTGGTGGCCCTACGGCGTCGACGCGAATCGTCACACGATTGACACCTTCCTGCGCTACTTCTACGAACAAGGTCTTTCCAAGCGCAGGTTCAGATGCGAAGAGATCTTCGTGCCAGAGCTACTGGACACATGACTCCGCCGGCGGCCGCGCTCGCGGCGGAGGACGATGTCACGCCCGGGGCGACGTGGTCTGCAGCGTGATTTCTGAAACGTCGGAGTGGCTCTTGCCTTGTGTGGTGCCGAGTGTGGCGATCCACACCAGTACGTTCGCCACCGGCTCGGGGTGATTCACCGGGATGCTGTTATGGCCGGGCCGCACGGGCATCGGCGGCGCGAGCTCAGCGGTGTCGGCGAGCCGGACGGGGGTGGCGCTGGTCGCAGACCGCACCTGTACCACAGTGCCGGTGCTGCTTAAATCGACGGTCACCGCGCTGAGCGCAGTCGGCTGTGGAAGTTGCAGCAGCACGCCGACACCCTCTTTGAACTTCGGAAACGGGACGGCGTCGAAGTAGGTGTCGGTTGACCATGCCGTCGACGGGTCACCGTCGACTGCCAACCCGGCCGATTCGGGACTGTCGGGCGCGCCACCCGGCGAAAACACCGCAGCTTTGACGGGTTTCACCGGACCGCCGACGGTAGTCGACGGCGGCGGTTGCGGCGGTTGGGGTGACTTCGATGACTCGGCATTAAGACCCAACTTGTCGGTGTTCAGCGCCCTGCTTGCGGTGCCGTCCCCGGTCATGCCGTTGAGCGTCGAGGCGAGCATCAGCGCCGCCACGACGATGACTGCCGCGGCGACGGCGAAGTACGCTCGCAGGGTCTGGCGGCGAGCGGCTTCGGCCCGCTCCGCCGGCCCGAAGTTGCCAAAGCCCGCATAACCGCCAGGTGGCGGCAGCCGGGGCGGTTCCCTGACGAATGATCGCGGCTCGGCCGCAAGGGCTTCCGCAGTGGCTTGCTGCAGCAGGCCCAGAACCGTCGAATTGTTGTGGATTCCGCCTTGCTCACGAACCAAGCCGGTCGCGACGGCAGATATTAGGAACGGGATTTCCGGGTTGAGGGTGGCCGGCTCCGCCGGCTGGCCTTGCGGATCACGCTCAGTGTGGGCCCACCCGCTGGGCAACTCCCGATCCTGAAGCGGCCAACGCTTGACCAGCAGTGCATACATAGCGCCGCCGATGCCGCGCAGGTCGCCCTGCGGCGTCGCATCCGGCATCGTCGCCGGAAATGCCAGTACCACATCCCCTTCCGCACTGACCCGCAGCCTGCTGGGATGGTCGATCGACAACGCGATCCCGCCGCGGTGAGCAGCCTCGGCGGCCACCACCAAGGGTTCCACCGCGTCGGCGACACGCACCGGCGACGGCGCGGTGTCGGCCACCTCCCGCAGCGTGGCGCCCCTGATCCACTGCGCAATCACCAGGCCGCCGCGAACGCTGCGGCCCACGCCGAGCACCCGCGCGATGCCCGGTGTGTCGATTCCCCTCAGCTGCGCCGTAAGCCAAAGGATGTGATCGATGTCCCCGGCCGGCAGGACGCCGTCGGGGTCGACGAGCGTCAACGCCACCTGGTGGCCCAGCACGGTGTCGACGGCCTGCCAGAACTGCAGATGCTGGGGGCCACCGTGGAAGATCAGCAACCGGAACCGGCCCTCGGCAACGCTCCCTCCTGGGGTCAGGTGAATGTCGCTGTGATGCGGGCGGGGCTCGTCGGTCGCGGAGGCATCCGCCGGCGGTGCCGAGGGCTGCTTTGGACAGTCCGGCTCGGCACCCGATGGGTTCTCGTTCGATGTGGCATCGGTTGTGGGCTCGTCGGTCGCCATGTAGCTCGAACCTCGGTTTCTTTGGCCCCGGCTGGAGTCCCGCGCCGAACGCAAATCTGGACGCCAGAATACGTACGTCGTCGTGGACATAGCCGCGCACGAGCGGCCTTAAACCCCGCATCGGATGCTTCGGTGTCGTCAGCAGCGAGGCAGCGGTACCCCATTCATCACATGTATTGATTTGCAATCAATTACAGTCAATCGCCGCGAGCATCCAGGCCTGTTCGAAGCAATTCCCAGGCAAGATGCCGAGCTTCTGCGGCTCTCTCGTGCATGAGCCGCTGTACGGGCGGGATGGGATTGGGCTGCGGCGCACTGCCCTCGACGACGCCAATGTGCACATCCTCCGCTACGCGAATCGCCATCAGCGCGGCCGCATTGACCCGGTTCAGCGCTTCATGCAGGCGGTCGTCCTCGACGAGCAGGTGGGCATTGCCGAGCTCCACCGAGAAGTCGTTCACGACGTGACCGATCTGCTCGAAGATGGGATTCATCGCCCGTTCCCGCTCGTCGGGGTCCTCGATGCGCAGGATGCTCGCGCCCTGGTTCCACAGCATGGCGAGCATCTGAGTGTGCGCGCTGACGGCACGCGATACGCCGATCATCGCTTGCTTCTGTTGATGCTCAAGTAGCTGGAGACGCTGAATGCGAGCTAGCTCGCGTTGGGACTCCATCTCGGCGCGGTGCAATCGCTGCGTTAGCGCGAGTTCGCGCCCGAAGCGCTCATCGGCGGCCGCTAGCTCGGTTCGCAGCCGTTCGGCGGCTTCGGCGGCGTCCTGCTTCGCCTGGCGCTGGATGTTGAGGGTCTGCCACAACGCCACCGCGACCGCGCAGAATGCACCGGTTCCGGAGAACCACTCGGCCTTGGATCCGATTTCGGCGCGACTGAGGAACATGAGCCAACCGACGGCCGAGCCGACAGCGAACCCGCAGGCCAGCCACCAGATTCCACGTGAGCCTTGGGCGGCGGCGAACCAGTGCGGTCCGCGGCCGCCCGCCAGGATCGGCTGCGTCAACTCCGCGGAGTCGCTCGCTTCACCCGGTTCTGGAGACGCAGCGGTCATGGTGGCTTGCGCTGCTCCCGTCATGTTGGCCTCCTGCCTGCCGGAGCCTCCCGCAGTGCGGGTTCAGACTAGGACCCGCGGATCAGCCGATGCAGGGCACCGCCGGCGGCGCCTCGACCCGGCCCGACATCACCTACCATCCATGCGACCCGGGCGCATGGACGATGGGTGACATCTGGCACCAGTCATTAACCGACTCGTGTCCGTTTGTCCGCCTGCAATTCGACGATCGGTCAGCATCGCCGTGAACTGACAGGCCCTGCGCTGCATCTGTGCTGGGCGGTAATCATAGGCGTCCCCAACCATTTCGGTCGGCACGTGTTATCCATCGCACGTTATCCATCGCACGCTCGCGGAACACCTTCGCGTTGTACGCGAGCGATGTTGACCGCTAGTCTCAACCCATGCTCGCCAAGGAGCGGTGCGCTTGCGGAAGCCGCCTTCTGAGCTACTCGCCGTTGCTGGAACTAACTGTTGGAAAGTTGAGGGCTGATGGGAGAACCTGCGCCACATGAGGGTGAGTCGTCGGTAATTGTCAGTCTGTCCGAGGCGGCGATGCACATGTACACCGCCGCCATCGACGCATTGCCCTTCCCAGAGGACAAGAAGTTCCACAAACGGGCCGACGTGGTTTTGTCGGGCATGCGCAAGCTGCGGGCCGCGCTGACGGAAGCAGCAAGCCGCAGCAGATCCTCACCCGCAGTGATTGTGGCGCTCAGCGATGTGAGGCGGCGCTACGACGATCTGATGACCTATGCGGCCGCGGCACCCGGATCGAGTTTGGGCCAACAGCTGTATTCCGTACGTGTTCACGCCAAACTGTCGGCCGAGGAGGTCGCGAACGGGGCGGGGCTGCGCGCCGACCTGCTGGATGATCTGGAGGCCGGCGAAACCCCTACCGAAGAGGAAGCGGCGAAGCTCAACGATCTCATCGCCGCCCTTGGCGGGGTGCCCGGTACCGAACACCTCGAGCAGCCGCCGCCACCGCCGTCCCAAGAGCCCCAGGAGTCGCATGTCAATGGCTGGGATGAATCGCTAGTCGGGGACAACGCCGGCTAACAGTCGGGCGCAGTGATAGACGCCGCGCCCGCGTTTCCGCGACACTCGTCGAACTGGACGTGGTTCAGGTAGGTCCAGTGCTGCCGGGCCGGTGAATGGTGTCGGTAACGGCACGGTCGACGGCATCGCGCCACCGACCGAAACCAGGCAACCTGCCAAAGCCCGGCCGACTGTTGCGGCGTGGTGTAGTGGCGCGCTGCCATCACCGGCTATCTTCGGCGACGATGAACGCCGGCTGGGATCGACAGCCTTCCGCGGCGAGCGACGAGTCGTCGCGCGACGCCGCCCGCCATGCGTTCATCTGCGGCAAATCACATGAAGCGGTTCATCGGGGGACGTTTGGCGATGACTGAGATTGATCTGGAAGCGCTTTCCACCAGCGAACACGGGTACACGGTCGACGACGAGGACGACGACGATCCGGTCCTGCTGGACCGCGACGGCAATCCCGTCGAGACTTGGCGTGAGGGCTATCCCTATGATCAGCGGATGGCCCGCGACGAATACGAGCGGGTGAAACGGCGGTTGCAGATCGAGCTGCTCAAGCTGCAGAAGTGGAGCAAACGCACCGGTGCCCGGCACGTGATCGTGTTCGAGGGCCGCGACGCCGCCGGCAAGGGTGGCACCATCCAGCGGTTCATGGAGCATCTCAACCCGCGAGGTGCCCGGGTGGTGGCCCTGGAGAAGCCCACCGAACGCGAAAGCACGCAGTGGTATTTCCAGCGCTACGTTTCACATATGCCGGCTGCGGGGGAGATGGTCCTGTTCGACCGGTCCTGGTACAACCGGGCTGGAGTGGAGCGCGTGATGGGCTTCTGCACATCCGACGAATACGCCGAATTCGTCAGGCAGGCACCGCTTTTCGAACAGATGCTGGTTGAAAACGGCATTAGCTTGACCAAGTTCTGGTGCTCGGTGTCACCGGCCGAGCAGCGCACACGCTTCGCGATCCGGTTGGTCGACCCGGTTCGGCAGTGGAAGTTCTCGCCGATGGACATGGAGTCGATCAACAGATGGGATGACTACACCACGGCCAAGGAAGACATGTTCGAAGCCACAGACACCGATAAAGCACCGTGGATCGTGGTCAAGAGCAATGACAAGAAGCGTGCCCGGATCAATGCGATGCGCCACGTGCTCGGCAAGTTCGACTACGACGACAAGGACCACGAGGTGGTCGGCGAGGCCGATCCACTGATTGTGGGACGGGTCCTCGCTGACTGAGGCGGGAGGGTCTGATGGCTGCTATGTCGCACCAGCGGCTTCGGCCTTCCGGTAGGGGTAGTGCATCGAGTGGTCACCGGCGTCCCATGCCTCGCGCAGCCCAGGCGCCGACGGATCCCAGTCAGGACGGACTTCGCGTGTCACTTCGCGCAGATCACGGCGCAGCTCCTCAAACGAGGGTCGTCCCCAAAACCAATAGCCGTTGTAGATGCGGTGGATCACCAGCCCCGGCTTGAGCACCAACGTGTGCGGAATCATCGGGTCGTGATACGGATCGGTGTATTCCTGGATCTGCAGATCCTTCTGCACCCTGCGGCCGGCGTCGGATAGGAATGTCCACTGCGCGCCAACCGATGCGCGGAACTCCGCGGTCTCGAGGATGTTGTCTGTCGAGATGGTGACGATCTGGGTGTAGGCCACCGCGATCTTCGAGTAGTTAGCCGCCAGCTCCAGATGCTGCTGGTGATCCTTCGGGCAGAAGTGCCCACGCGACAGCATCAGGATCATCGGGTCGATCCCCTGAAGCTCGCTTAGCCGGCGCCGCGTCTTGGTGTGATCAGTAAGCTCGTAGTCGGGAAAATCCCCACCTGGCACGATGTCGGCGCGCACGGTGCTCTCCTTCGCATGGTCGTATTGGTCGGCGCCACCGAAGTGACCGACGCTTCCAGTGTCGCTGACGAACTCGGCGCGCGAATCTAGCCGGTCACGCCTGGAAGTAGTGGTCCTGTTGGAGGTCCTCGAGCAGACCTGCGTGCTGCGGCTGCCAGCCGAGAAGCTCGCGGGTTGCCGCACCGGAGCACGGGTTGTCGAGCACGACCATGGCGGCGAGGAATCCGAAGGCGCCCTGGGCGTCGTCCGGCGCGACGCTGACGGCGGGCACACCGAGCCGGCGACCGATCGTCTCCGCGATGCTACGAAACGGAATGCCCTCATCGGCCACGGCGTGAAGCCGAAAGCCAGCCGGCGCCGACTCCAGGGCGAGGCGGTAAAGGCGGGCGGCATCGAGGGTGTGGACGGCGGGCCAGCGGTTGGCGCCGTCGCCAACGTAGCCTGCCGCGCCGTCGCGCCGGGAATTGGCGATGAGAGTCGGGACAAAACCGTGCCGGTCCAGCGCGCTGTGCACCGTGGGTGGAAGACGGACGATCGACGAACGGACACCACGATCGGCCATGGCGACGACCGCGTTTTCCGAATCGATGCGGTACCCGCTCTCGAACGCGTCGGCCTCGGTGCCGACCCCGTCCACTCCGGCCATGGCCAGCATGAGAGTTCCAGACGTGCCGACGAATGGCTTGCCGGTGCCGGCGAGCGCTTCACCGAAGGCCTCGATTGCTTTGAGGTCAGTCGCGGCCGCGCCGACGATGTCGCCGGTCGTCATGGCGTTGTGATCGAAAGCCAGGTGGATGACTGCGTCGGCCGCGACGGCCGCGTCGCGGAGACCGTCTGTGTCATCAAGGTCGGCCCGCCGCACTTCGGCACCGAAGCCGTCGACCACGGATGCGGCCGCATCGGAGCGGGCCAAGCCGACCACCCGGTGCCCGGCGGCAAGGAGTTCCGGGACGACGGCCGAGCCGATGTGCCCAGATGCGCCGGTGACAAAGACATGCATACAATTCCTCCAACCACGGTGATGTCAGTTACTGACATCGACTATAGGACCTGATGTCAGTTGGTGTCATCACCTAGGATTTCGTGGATGGGACGCTGGCAGCCGGACTCGCGCGCACGCCTAGAGCGGGCGGCGCTGGAGCTGTTTGTTGAGCGCGGTTTCGAGCAGACCACTGTCGCACAGATCGCCGCGCGCGCCGGCCTGACCGAGCGGACCTTCTTCCGTCACTTCGCCGACAAGCGCGAGGTGCTCTTCGGCGGCGGCCAAGAGCTGGAGGGCGTTCTCGCTCGGCTGGTCGCCGAGGCCCCGGCCGGCGTTCCGCCGCTCGAGGCGATCGTCGCTGCCCTCGAGAAGGTCGCTGACGAGGTCTTTGCCGAGCGGCAGAGCTTGGCGCGGCAACGCCAGTCAATCGTCGAGGCGAACCCGGAGCTGCAGGAGCGCGAATTGCTAAAGCTTGCCTCTCTCTCCGGTGCCCTCGCCCGGACGCTGCGCGAAAGGGGGATCGGCGACACAGCGGCAAGTCTTGCCGCCGAATCAGGAGTGACTGTGTTTAAGGTCGCCTTTGTCCGGTGGCTCGACCCGCACAACGCGCGCAGTCTCGCTGAGCTGGTCCGGGACGCGGTTACGGAATTGAGGGCACTGGCGACCCGCGCGCGATGACGCACAACCCGACGAGGTGCAGGTCGAGTCGGCAGCCGCGACAACTGGTCAGCTCCGTGTCAGCTCGATCGCATCGACGACGACCGCGGTCGCGTCGTCCTGACCACCACGCGTCACTACAGCGCCAACCAAAGCGTCGGCGACCGCCTGCGGATCGACATGAGCCGCAAGCACACGCCCGATCGTCGCCTCATCGAGTTCGCGGGTTAGCCCGTCGGAGCACACCAGGATGCGGTCGCCGGGTCTAATCGGCAGCATCCGCGTGTCGGGTTGGCAGTCAGCGTGCGCCTGCACCGCGCGGGTCAACACGTTGCCCATCGGAGCGCCCCGCGCCGCCGAAGGCGTGACCGTGCCGGAATCGATGAGACCCTGCGCGACGGAATGGTCGACAGTTAGCTGCCTCAAGCCGCCGCAATCCCAACGGTAGGTCCGCGAGTCACCGACGTTGACCACCAGCCAGCTCGGCGCCGCGTCGTCGCCGCCGGTGACGATCACCCCGGAGACGGTGCTGCCGGGCGACCGGCGGTCCCGCACCGGGATCCGAGCCATTCGGGCCCGGGCGTCGGTGAGGCAGCCAGCCATCGTCTGGCGGGTCACGTCGGCGCGCCCGGCAAGCGTCAGCAGCGCGTCGACGACCGCGCGGCTGGCGAGGTCGCCCGCGGCGTGGCCGCCCATGCCGTCCGCCACCATGAAGACCGGCGGTTCCGCGGCCGACGAGTCCTGGTTGTGTCGGCGCGCAGAGCCGACATGGCTGGCCGTGCCCCAGTCGAGAACCGCGCCCGCGATGACGGCGCGTCCGAGGGTGGCCTCGACCCGAAAGTAGCGCCGACCCAAATAGATTGTGCTGCCCGGCGGAACCGGTGTTCGACGCGATGTCCCAACGGGGTGGCGGCGGCGTCCATCGGTTTCAATGTCGGAACCGTTGGTGGACCCACAATCTCGAATCCACAGTGTGCCTTCGGCGACGCCAAATTCGAGGTGTGTTCGCGACAACGTCTCATCGGCCAGGATGACGCGTTGCCCGACGCCCGAGGCCCGCGCGAGGTTCCGCCCGATCAGGCCGCTGTCGCGCACCGGGACGGAGGTCCCGTCGTCGAACTGTAGGCGGAAATGAGCCCGGCGGGCCGGTCGTGATGTGGCCGTACAAGGAAGAGGCTTTGTAGAGGTATTCCTCGTGTCGGTGAATGTCCTCAACCGGGGTGAGGACGCTAGCGGACCGGTCGACCGACAGCGTGGCACCGATGGGAGACGCACACCGGCCGTCTTGTCCTCGTCGAGCACCGTCGGCTCCCGTCGTACGCCAGCGCCAGATGCGCTGATAATGTCCACGGTCCTCATTGAGGCTGAGGCGAACCTGTGAACTTGTCATGAAGTCGCCGGAATTCGACTACGTCGGTCAACCTCAGTCGGCCTCGGGGAGAAACAGCGTAAAAGTGGTTGGGTTGCGGCCGGTGATTACCAACCGGGCGCCCTCGGCCTCGGCGAGGCTGCGCGCCAGCGGCAGGCCCATGCCGCGCCCGGTTGCCGAGGAACGAATGAACACTGCGTCATCGACGTCGACGCTGCCCTGGTCGCAGACATCGACCGCGACGCTGCCAATCGTTTCGCGGGCGTGCACGTCCACGCGCCCGGACCCGTGGTGAACGGCGTTATCCACCAGCACCGCAAGGATTTGTCTCACCGCCGCCCCCGATGCCCGGACCGGACGGTTCCCGGGATCGGCCCGGACAGACAGGGAGCGACCTTCTTTGGCGAGTAGAGCGTGCCAAGATGTGTCGATTTCCCTTAGCAGGGCGGCGATATCGAGCGGCTCAGGTCGCCGGTCGACGTGGACACGGGCCAGCGATATCAGGTCATCGATGGTGTGCTCCAACCGATCCGCGGATGCGATCGCCTCGCGTGTGGCAGCACGGAAATCGGCGCCCGGCGTCGCGAGCGCGTTTTCCAGGCACAACCGCAGACCTGCCAGCGGCGTGCGAAGCTGATGTGAGGCGTGCGCGGTCACCGCGCGCTCACGCTCGACGAGGTCGCTGATGCGTTCGGCGGCTTGGTTCAGCGCGGTTGCGGCCGTGTCGATTTCGGATATCCCGCTGGGATCGGCCCGCATCGTGAAGTCTCCGTCGCCGAGCTTTGACGCCGACTGGGCGAGGTCTTCCACCGGGCGGGCCAGGCGGCGTGCCTGCCAGCGAGCCAGTTGCCAAGTAAGGGTGAGGATCACCACCCCGAGGCCGAACATGCCGAACCATGTGAGCGCGATTCTCGGGTAAACTCCGCTGGTAGCCGTGCTGGCGCGGATGGCGTAGTTTCCGCCGGCCTGGTCTGGGATCGGCACGGCCGCGGTCAACGTACCCAGGGCGGACTCATGCTGGATGGTGTCGTCGGCGATCGCATGCGCCACAACGTCATCCGCGGTGGCCGGGCCGTCACCGCTGAGCAGCCGGCCGTCGGGACCGTACAGGGCCAGCCGGGCGTCGTGCGCGGGACTGACCAACGGACCCGGGCGCCCCAAATGGACCACATCGGCCGTCACGTCCAGGGCGGCGATATCGGCGGTGTGTTCAAGCTCGGTGGCCTCCTGCGAAAGGAAGTAGGCCGCGGCCGCCAGCGCCAGGGGGAGACCGAACAGGGTGGTGGCCACGGTCGCGGAGATGACGGCCAGCATGACGATGCGGTTACGCATGCCCGGACTGCTGATGCGGCTGGTGGGTCTTCGGGCCGGCCGGGGAATCGAGGCGGTACCCATAGCCGCGCAGCGTGGTGATGCCCGGGGCGGCATGCGGTGCGACGCCGTGGCGCGCCGCCGCCTCGGCGAGCTTGCGACGCAGGATCCCAATGTGCACGTCGAGGGTTTTGGTTGACCCGTACCAGTGTTCATCCCACACGTCGGCCATCAACGTATCCCGGGTCACCGCGATGTCGGCGGCCGCGGCGAGCCGAGCCAGCAGGTCGAACTCGCGGCTGCGTAGCTCGAGACGGTGCCCGCGATAGCTCGCGACGCGGGCGCCCTCGTCGACGACCAGCTCCCCAATGACGCGGGCACCGGCGGGCGCGGCCTGGGAGGAGCCGCGGCGCAAATGGGCCCGCACCCGGGCGAGCAGTTCGGCGTACCGGAACGGCTTAGTGAGATAGTCGTCGGCGCCTGCGTCGAGGCCGACCACGACATCGATCTCGGCGTCGCGGGCGGTGAGGATCACCAGCACGGCTGCCGGCAATGTATTTCGCAATTCCCGGCACACGTGGACGCCGTCGAGGTCTGGCAGCCCGAGATCAAGTAGTACCAGTTCCAAGCCCTGCGACGCGGCCGCCTGCAGCGCAGCGTGCCCGGTGCGCACCCAGGTGACCTGATGGCCGTGACCGCCCAGACCGTCGGCGAGCTGTTTGCCGATGGTCTCATCGTCCTCGACCACCAGCAGATGGGCCATCGCGGCAAGTCTATCGACGGTCCAACCCGGCACCGCTGAGCAGAAGACCACGGTCTGATGCCGGTTCGCTGGCAGCGACTACCACGCCGCGGTGACGACGGGCGGCAGCAGTGACGACCACACCCAGCGGTGCGAGCAGGAGCAGCGGCATCGCCGCCGGAATGGTCGACAGCACGATCCCACCGGTGATCGCCCCGCCGATTGCGGCGAGCAGCGACGCGACGGCGGCCCGGTCCCAGTGCCCTCGCGACGTTTCGGCCAGCCCGGCAACCACACCGGTCATGGCGCCGGTGAGGTATGTGGTCGACAACGGAACACCGACCCGGCGGATGGCCGCCGTTTGCAGACCCATGGCGACGGCCGCCGTTGCGAGCAGACCTAGCTGTGCCGGCCCAGTCGGGGCCGCCGACGTGGCGAACCACCCGATGGCGAATCCGCAGAGCACCAACAGTTCTGCGAGCAGCACCCACGTCACCCCCGGGGGCCATCGGCTCGGGTGTCCGGCGCAGCTGCGGGTGGCACGTGTGCCGATCGCGACGCCGGACACGAATCCGGCGACAGCGGTGGTGGCGTGCACGACCGCAGCGGGATCGGTGTGGGCAACGCCCAAACCCATCACGATGAGGTTTCCGGTGACGACGCTGGCAAATCCGCCGCCGAGGTGCGTCAGCGTGGCCACGTCGATCGCGCCGGTGCCGAACGTCAGCGCGGCGGCCACCTGTACCGGCCAGCGTGAAGCCCGGGCAGACGGAGCGCAGTTGCCGGCCCCGGCGGTGGCCGCCGCGCCGAAATCTCGCCTGGCCATCAGCGGTGCAGGGCGGCCAGGTCGAGCGCTTCCTCGCACTGCTCGGTGGCCGCGCGCAGGATCGCGGCACTGCGCTCCACCGCGCGGCGCTCCTCGGGCGTCATGGCAGGCTCGATGACACCCCGGACGCCGTCAGCCCCGACCACCGAGGGCAGCGACAAGGTGGTGCCGAAGTCCGGGTGATATACGCCGACCGGCAGCAGCACGCGCTCATCGCGGAGCACGGCCGCCGCCAGCCGCGCTGCCACCGCGGCGATGCCGTAGCGACTGGCGCCGGTGCCCTCGATGATCGCGATGTTGGCGAACCGCACGTCATCCTCGATGTCGCGGCGCACGGCCTCAGCGTGGGCGTTTCGGCCCAACAGCTCCAGCACCGACCGGCCGGCGACCGTGGCCGACGACCACAACAACACCTGTGAGGTGCCGTGCTCGCCGACGACCATCGCCGAGACGTCATCGGTCTGCACGGCCAGCCGTTGGGCCAGGTGGACCCGGAACCGAAGGCTGTCCAACAGCGTGCCGGTGGAGAAAACCCGTGAATGGCCCGCCAGCCCCCGGGTGATGTCGGCCAGTGGATCGGGCGGGTCAGTGACGACCATCAGCACCGCCTGCGGTGCCGCCTGCACCGCCATCGGCACGATGCCGGCGTAGATGCGTGCATTCTCCGCGGCCAGCCGCAGCCGACCCTGCGGATCGGACCGGTCGATCGCCCCGCCGGCACGCTCATTGACACCGGCCGTGATGATCACAAGCTCGGCTCCGGTCAATAGGTCGTAGTCGCCCGCGCTCACCTCGACGGCCGGTGTCAGTGGCGCCGCGTAGCGCAGGTCCAGTGCCGTTCCCGAGGCCCTCGCCGGATCACTATCGATCAGGACAATGTCACGACATACCTGGCGCTCGATCAACGCCAGACCGGTGGCCGCGCCGACCGCGCCCGCGCCGATAATCCCGACTTTCATGCCGATAACCTCCACAGCTAAAAGTGTTGTGTGCGTATGACTTCGAAGCTAGGAAGGCGACAGTTAGCCTGGGGCCATCGGTAGGTAAAGCTTTTCTTTACCTCGTAGCCCATTTGGGCCGTGATAAGGCGCGCCGTCTGGCTCCGCCGCGACTCGCCGCCAAACAGACAGCGGCAATCTGTCCCGTCCGCAACGGTCAAAAGCGGCTATCACAAACGGTATTCAAGAGAATCGCCTCAGGCGTCATTCACAGCATCTTCTTGGCTGCGATACATCCGCCGCACAACGTCGGTGGGCAAGGTCGAAGACATGACCGAGACACCCGGGCGCCCCAGCGATCCGCCGCCCGAACCGAATTCAGACGAGACGACCGAGCCGACGCCCGCGGCGACTGGCGAAGCGGCTACCGAGCCGACGCCCGCGGCGACTCGCGAGGCTATTACCGAGCCGACGCCCGCCGCGACGAGCGCACCGACAGCCGAGATGACCGGAACTGCGCCGCGTACTGCCGATTCGAGTGCCAGGTGGCGTTGGCTGAAGAACCCGAATCGCATTGCGGCGTCGGTCGCAATCATCGCCGGCGCTGTCGCCGTCGTCGCGGCCGTCTTCACGAGCGGATTCGTGGTGGGTGCGCACGCCGGTGGTGAACACCACGACCGATGGAGACAACATTCCGAGATGTCAGCTGGCCGTGAACACACGCCGCCGGGCAAGATCTGGATCATCCCGGGACGAGGACACGACGCTTTCATCGTCGCCGGATCAGGCACTGGCGTCTACGACGGATCTGATTGAGGCGGATCTGCGAAGGGTGCCCGACGGCCACCTCGGCGCCGAGCCTGTGCATGGCGATGGACATTGCAAGGCCGGCCGGTGAGCACAACGATCGACGGAAGCGACGCTGCTCAAAGGGTGACTGACCGTGGTTAATTCGAGTGGCGTCCCGCGGGTTGTCAGCGTCTGCTCAGTACTCCTCAGCGTGCTCTCAGCGCACATCTAGCAGTCTCGTCCGGGTATACGAACCGCAACGACGCAGTGCAGCAACGTTATTCATAGCCTGTGCGCTCTTTCCACCACCTGGGGAAGGGTGTTCACGACTACCCGGATGGAGCATCGATGTCCTGGCCGCGCTCATCGGGTTGGTCGGCTACCAAACTATCGACGTTGCCCGCCATCCGCTGCGGCCGTTGCCCGCACCGGCCAACCGCCACACCGGCAAGGCACAACGCCCCAACGGGGAACTCGTCACCGTGTCGGCCGGCTAGTGGCCATCGTGTTGCGCAGCGAGTGAACTGCGTCACTGCAGCGACCGGTGCCGCACCTGATGTGCGTTGACATGTTCGTTCAGACATTGAGCCCGGAAGGGGACAAATGAATCGCAGGACGCTGCTGTTGGCGATCGCGTCGAGCATAATTGGGGTGGCTGCGTGTTCGTCTGGTGCACCGCCCGCGACGACCGCCACGCCCGTGTCCCAGCCGGCGATCCAGGAAGCCGACGTTCCGCCGCCGCTGAAGGTGCCGCCAGGAAACAAACTGACCGCGTCGCTGGATGGCGCCGGTGTACAGATCTACCAATGCTCCAACGGCGCATGGAACCTCCTGCAACCCGCCGCGACCCTCAGTGACCAAGGCAAGCCGGTGGGTCTGCACTTCAAAGGGCCCATCTGGGTGTCGACCCTCGATGGCAGTGAGGTGGGCGCGACGACTGTGGCAACGGTCAACCAGGACGGCGCGGTGCCGCAACTGTTGTTGAAGACCACCCAGAACCAGGGGCAGGGAGCCTTCAGCAATGTGAGCTATGTGCAGCGGCTGCGGACCAACGGCGGCACGGCGCCGTCTGGTTCGTGCATCAACGGTGTGCAGCAGGCCATCAAATACTCGGCCGTATACCGCTTCTGGTCCGCCAGCGCCTGACGTGCGAGCACACGCGGTAATGATGAATCGGAACATCTTGCAGCACAACGTGAAAACGGATGCATAGAAGTTTGCCGGTCCACATTCGTCGGCTCGCCTGACCCGCCTCTCAGGCGCGGGTGAGCTCGAAGAGCGGAATGACGCGATCGGTCTTGGTCTGGTAGTCCGCGAGCACGGGTACCAGCTGGGTGACCCGCGCGTTCGTGATCGTCGGTGAGGGAGTGACGTCGTGAGCTTTTCCACCGCGACTGCAACCACCTCATCGGCGGCAATTGCAGAAGCACGGGTTAGAACCGCGCCAGCGAGAAATTCATGAACAACTCCGACGCCTCGACCGATCGGGGTTGTTCCACACGCTTTAGCCAAGCCGGGCGCTGAGACTGCTGGCCGCCTCAGTCACTGCGGCGCCGAAGGCGGCTTCGGATTCCTCGGTCAGGCGGCTGATCGGAATGTTCACACTGAGGCCGGCGATCGGTTTCTCGTGGCCTCCCATGACGGCTGCCGCGACCGAGCCGACGTCGGACCTCCATTCCCCGTGATTGACGGCGAATCCCCGCCGCCGGATCGCGGCCAGCTCGGCGCGCAGCTTGTCCGGGTCGGTGATCGTCGTGTCGGTGTAGCGCGGCAGCTCGTCGGCGAGGAGTTGCCTGATGACCTCGGGGCTGCTGTTCGCGAGCACGGCCTTGCCGTTGGCGGACGCGTGCAGGGGGAGGGCGTGCCCGAGCGCCATGTTGGTGCGTACCGGTTTGTCCGTCTCCAGCCGCTCGATCAGGACCATCTTGCCGCCCTCGGGGACCGTCAGGTGAATGGTTTCCTCGGTGTGCCGGCGCAGGTCTTCCATGATCGGCACGGCCGCACCGCGCAGATCGAGATCGCCGCTGGCACGACCGCCGACCGCGAGTGCCTTGGTGGTCACCACCCACCGGGTAACCCCGCCCGACGCGGGGCGAATCCACCCGGCTGTATCGAGCGTGACCAGCGCGCGCTGCACCGAACTCTTGGGCATGTCCAGTACACGAGCTAACTCGCCGACGCCGACTGGCTGCCGGGATGCGACCTCTTCGAGCACGCGGAGCGTGTTCAGGACGTTCCGCAATGCCTTGACTCCTCGATCACTCAAACCTACCCTGACTGAACCTTCCTACGGCACAGTGTGCCATTTAACGGCACGGAATGGAATTGGTGTAGTGACCGCTCGCAGTGGACGGCATTTCCTGCAAATCCCCGGACCGACGAACGTCCCGGATCGGGTTCTGCGCGCCATCGCGCAACCGACCATCGATCACCGCGGACCCGAGTTCGCCGAGCTCATTCGGGACCTGTTGCAGCGGGTCAAACCGGTGTTCGGCACCACGGGTCCGGTCATGATCTATCCCTCGTCGGGCACCGGGGCGTGGGAAGCGGCGCTTGTCAACACCCTCTCGCCAGGCGATCGCGTGCTGGCGTTCGAAACCGGTCATTTCGCCAGCCTGTGGCGTGAGATGGCGGAGCGTCTCGGGCTGGTTGTCGATTTCGTTCCCGGCGACTGGCGGCGGGGTGTCCAGCCGGCGGCGGTCGCCGAACGGCTGGCCGCCGACACGGCGCACAGCATCGCGGCGGTGATGGTCGTCCACAACGAAACCTCGACCGGGGTCGCGAGCCGGATACCAGAAATCCGGGCAGCCATCGACGACGCGGGTCATCCCGCGCTGCTGCTAGTCGACACGATTTCATCGCTGGGGTCCATCGACTACCGACATGAGGACTGGGGCGTCGACGTGACGATCGGCTGCTCGCAGAAGGGGCTGATGCTGCCCCCGGGTCTGGGCTTCAACGCGATCAGCGAGAAGGCACTCGCAACCGCACCGATGGCGCGGCTGCCGAAGGCCTACTGGGACTGGGCGCCCATCCTCGAGGCCAACGAGCGCGGTTTTTACCCGTACACCCCGGCCACCAACCTGCTCTACGGCCTGCGGGAAGCGTTGCTTCTCCTGGAAGAAGAGGGGCTTCCCAACGTGTTCGAGCGGCACAACCGCCACGCCGAAGCGACCAGGGCAGCTGTCCGGGGCTGGGGCCTCGAGGTCCTGTGTGCCGACGAGCGCGAGTACTCAAGTTCCCTGACCGCGGTTTTACTGGGCGAAGAACACGATGCGGACAAGGTCCGCCAGATCATCCTGGACCGCTTCGACATGTCATTGGGCACCGGCCTAAGCAAGCTTGCCGGGCGCGTGTTCCGGATCGGCCACCTCGGCCACTTCAACGACCTGACGCTCGCCGGAACCCTCGCCGGGGTCCAGATGGGGCTCGAACTGGCCGGCGTGACCGTCGACCCCGCCGGTCTCCAAGCCGCGCTACAGGTGTTGCGCGCTGAATGAACCCGCGCGAGCGCCGGGCTTTCGACGACGAAAGGAAGTGATCGGCTGGCCACAGCAGTTTCTCGGTCGATCACGTCGTAAGGCTGCTACGACGGCACGGCCGACCCGCGAGGTCGGCGCTGGAAACCGGCACCTGCCTCCCGCTCTCGACTCGCATTGCTTCGACCCAGGCCGGCGCCGACCGGGCCGGCCACCTACAAGGAGGTAGGTCGTTTGATCGAGCGTGCCCCCCGGGGCCTGTCCCACATGAAGCGGTGGACCTATATCTTGCCGGTCATCGTCTTCATCTACGTCATTTGCTACATCGACCGAACCAACATCAGTTTCGCGCTGCCCCACCTCAAGACCGACATGCACCTCACCGGGGCCCAGCAGGGTCTCGCGAGCGGCATCTTCTTCTGGGGCTATCTGCTGCTGCAGATTCCCGGCGGATACATGGCCGAACGCTGGAGCGCGAAACGGTGGATCGCGATCCTGATGGTGCTGTGGAGCGTGGCCGCGATGGCCTCCGGCTTGACCCACACCTTCGGCCAACTGATCCTCGCCCGTTTTCTCCTCGGGGTGGCCGAGGGTGGCGTGCAACCCGCGCTGATGGCCACCATCCGGTCCTGGTTCCCCTTCGCCGAACGAAGCAGGGCATACGCGATCTTCAAGCTGTACACCCCGATCGCGGCAATAGTCGCCGCCCCGTTCTCCGGCATCATCCTGACATACGCAGACTGGCGCTGGATGTTCATCATCCAGGGCGGCGTTCCGCTGGTCCTCGGGCTCATCGCCTGGCTGGCGGTGATCCACGACACGCCCGCCAAAGCGGGCTGGCTGTCGGAGACCGAGCGCAACTTCATCGAGAGGTCTCGTATCGAGGAAGGCGAGCCACTCAAGCACCGCGGGACGTTCAAGGCCGCCTTCACGAGCCGAATTGTGTGGCAGTTCGCCCTCATCTACACGTTGACGCAGATGGGCCTGCTCGGCCTCACATTGTGGCTGCCGAGCGTGCTCAAGAAGGCTTTTCACACCGACATGCAGGTGGGTTTCGTCGCCATCCTGCCCCAGGTCGCCGCGGGTGTCGCCATCATTCTGGTCGGTCGGTCGGCGGACCGCCGCGGCAGCCACGTCGCCCATATGTCGGTGGTCCTCGGTTGTGCGGCGGTGATTCTCGGCGGCGCGGGCCTGATCTCGCCGCAACAGAAGTGGCTTGTGCTCGGGGCAATGATCCTCGGCACGGCGGCGTCGATCGCCTGGTACGGGCCGTTCTGGGCGACGGTTACCAAGCTCGTCCCCGCGGCGGCCGCGGGCGCGGGATTGGGCCTCATCAACGGCGTCGGCAACCTCGGCAGCTTCTTCGGACCTTATATCGGGGGATGGCTCAGCGACCTCAGCGGTGGGGGATATGCGCTCACCCAGGTGTTCTTCGGTGTGGTCTTCGGCATCGCGGCACTGCTCGTCCTCACGTTGCGAAAGCAACTGCGAGCGGCGACGAACCCCCAACCGCCCCCAATGGAGAAAGAACCAAAGGAGGAAGAACCGGCGCCGAATCCCGCGTGACTTATCTAACTCACCGCGGCGGCGGGTCCCCTTGCGGATCGGCCGCCGCGGTGGCGCCTGTTGCAAATGACAACGGCTCGAAAAGGACTCGTGATGACCCTCCCCGCATCTGACGCGGCCGCGAACGATCGGTCAGCCGTGGCCCCGCGCCTAGAGCGTGTGCTCCGCGCGACGTTGGACGGCGAGGTCGCCTTCGACGACTACAGCCGCCACATTTTCTCCCGCGACGCCAGCATGTACTCAATAACTCCGCTGGGCGTCGTGTTTCCGCGTCACGCCGACGACGTCGCCGCGGCCGTGAAGGCAGCCGGTGAGCTCGGTGTCCCGATCGTGGCCCGGGGCGCGGGAACGAGCCTGGCCGGCCAGACGGTGGGACCCGGTGTGGTGCTCGACCTGTCCCGGCACCTGAACCGCATCGTGGAGCTCGACCCGGTGGCCCGCACCGCGCTCGTCGAGGTCGGGGTGGTGCAGGATCGGCTCAACCAGGCCGCCGCCGCCCACGGGCTGATGTTCGGCCCAGACACCTCAACCAGCAACAGGGCCACGATCGGCGGGATGATCGGCAACAACTCCGCGGGAAGTGGCTCGCTGACGTACGGCATGACCATCGATCACGTGCGGGCACTGGACGTGGTGCTCTCCGACGGCTCGCGCGTGCGGCTGGAACCCGTCGACGATGCCGAGCGGAAACGCCGGGCGACGGCCGAGACGCTGGAGGGCCGGATCTACCAGGCACTCCCGGACCTGATCGTTGCGAACGAGGAGACCATCCGGGCCGGGATGCCGGCGTTCTGGCGTCGTGCCTGCGGCTACCGGCTCGACCGGCTGGTGGGATTCGGGGAAGACAAGCCATTCGATTTGGCCAAGTTCGTGGTGGGTGCGGAGGGCACACTGGTAGTCGTCACCCACGCCCTGGTGGACCTGGTGCCCAAGCCCGCGCGCACGGTTTACGCCGTCGGCCACTTCACCGACACCGCGAGCGCCATCGCGGCCACCACGGATGCATTGAGCTGTGAACCCCATCAGGTCGAGCTGATGGACCGCACGATCCTGGAACTGTCCCGGCAGCGGATGGAGTACGCCGAGCTCGGGAACATCCTCGTCGGTGACCCGGGCGCACTGTTGTTCGTCTCGTTCGCCGGTGACGACGAGGCGAGCCAGATCGCCAAGCTGGACCGGCTCGACGGGCTGTGGCGGCAGAACGGGCATGGCTACCACACGCTGCGCGCGGTCACTGCTTCCGATCAAGCGGCGCTGCTGAAGGTTCGCAAGTCCAGCCTGGGCCTGCTGATGGCCGCCGGCGAGGGCACTCGGCGCCCGCTCGCCTTCGTGGAGGACACCGCCGTCGATCCGGCTCGGCTGGCCGAATACACCAAGCGGTTCAAGGAGATCCTCGACGCCCACCAGCTGGAGGCAGGCTTCTACGGCCACTGCTCGGTGGGCTGCCTGCACATCCGCCCGTTCGTCGACCTGTCCAAACCGGACGAGGTGGCCACGATGCGTGCAGTGGCCGAAGCGGTCAAGGATCTCGTGGCCGAGTACGGCGGGGTGAACTCCAGCGAACACGGAGACGGCCTCGCGCGCAGCGAGTTCAACCGGGAGATCTTCGGCGACCACCTGTATGAAGTGATGCGCGCGGTCAAGCGCATCTTCGATCCCGGCAACGCCATGAACCCGGGCAAGATCGTCGACGCGCCGCCGATGACCGACAACCTGCGCGACCGCGACGCGCTGCCGCCCGCCCCGCCCCTGAGGACGGCGCTGCGGTTCGACGTCGTCGGCGGCATGCGTGGCGCCGCGGACCGCTGTATGAACATCGGCCTGTGCCGGAAATCCACTTCGGGCGTGATGTGCCCGTCCTACATCGCCACCAACAGCGAGGAGCACTCCACCCGCGGCCGGGCCAACGCGCTGGTGAAAGCGCTGTCCGAGCCGGACCCGCACGCCGCGCTGGGCGGCGAGCGGCTGCACGAGATCCTCGACCTGTGCCTAATGTGCAAGGCCTGCAAGAGCGAGTGCCCGATGAGTGTGGACATGGCCTCGCTCAAGGCCGAGACGCTGGCGCACCACCACGAGATCCATGGAGTCCCGCTGCGCTCGCGTATCTTCGGCTCGATCCGCCTGCTCAACCGGATCGGCTCGGCGACCGCCCCACTGTCGAACCTGCCCGGGCGGACCGGGTTCGTGCGCCGGATCCTCGACCGTGCCCTGGGCATCACGGCTGCGCGCCCGCTGCCCGTTTTCCAGCGGGACAGCCTGCTCCGCTGGTTCCGCCGCCGTCGGGGGGCCCAGCCCCGGGTCAAGGCGACGGTCGGCACCATCACCTGGTTCGCCGACTCGTTCACGACCTTCACCGAGCCGCGCATCGGCAAGGCGGCGATCGAACTGCTTGAGCGCTCCGGCTGGCGGGTCGAGCTTGCGAGCGACGGCTGCTGTGGTCGGTCGAGCATGTCCAAGGGGCTGCTCGACGACGCGAAGAAGAAGGCGTCGGCGTTGGTCCGCTCGCTCGCGATGAACACAGACCCGGGCTCACCGATCGTCGGCTGCGAGCCGTCGTGCCTGTTCATGCTGCGGGACGAGGACGTCGCACTGTTGCCCCGCTCGGAGTCGGTGCACGCGGTCGCGGGCCGGGTCAGGCAGGTGGAGGAGCTGCTCGTCGAGGCGATCGACGAGGGTCGGCTGACCCTGCGCGCGGATTCCCCGCTAGCGGGGCGGCGGATCGTGTTCCACGGTCATTGCCACCAGAAGGCCGAGGTCGGCACGGCCGCCACGATGGCTTTGCTGGGCCGGATTCCGGGCGCGCGCGTCGTCGAGATCGACTCCGGTTGCTGCGGGATGGCCGGCTCGTTCGGTTTCGAGTCGGAGCACTACGACATGTCCATCACCGTCGGCAACGATCGGCTATTCCCGGCCCTGGCGGCGGAGCCGGAGGACACGATCGTGGCCGCGACCGGCGTGTCATGCCGGCAGCAGATCTTCCACGGGGCGGGTCGCACCGCGTGGCACCCGGTCGAGCTGGTGCGCGAGGCGCTGGCCGGCCCCGGCCGAGAATAGGAGAAGGCGGGCTGGGAAACATGAAGGCGGAGGACACATTGACGACAGGATCGAACCCACCCTTGACGGGCGTGACGGTGCTCGAGGTCGGCGCGTTCATGGCCGCCCCGTACGCGACGCTGCAACTGGCCGACCTGGGGGCCCGCGTGATCAAGGTGGAGAATCCCGACGGAGGCGATCCCGTCCGTGCCACCGGGCCGTTCGTCCACGGGGAGAGTTCTCCGTTCGTGCGGCTGAACCGCAACAAGGAATCGGTCACACTCGATCTCAAAGCTGAACGCGACAATGCCGCGTTTAGGCAGCTCGCACGCGCGGCAGACGTCCTGGTTGAGAACCTCCGGCCGGGAGCGATGAGTCGGTTGGGACTCGATTATGCGACCCTGCGCGAGGAGAACCCGCGGCTGATCTATGCCTCGGTCTCGGGGTGGGGCCAGGACGGCCCCCTCGCCCACCTCCCTGGTCTGGACATCATGGCGCAGGCGCGCAGCGGCCTGATGAGCGTGACGGGCTTTCCAGACCACGAGCCGGCCAAGGTCGGCGTCCCGATCTGCGACCTGGTGTGCGCGCTGTACGTCGCCCTGGCGGTGACCGCGGCGCTGCGCGAGCGCGACCGTTCGGGGAAAGGGCAGCACATCGATGTCTCCCTCCTGGAATCCGGAGTCTCGTTCGCGGTATGGGAAGCCGGCACGTATTTCGGTGACGGAACGGTCCCGCGCCCGCACGGGTCCGCACATCAGAACAACGCGCCCTACCAGGCGGTGCGGACCGCTGACGGGTACGTCACCATCGGCGCAACCACAGCCAAGACCTGGCCGGCGTTCTGCCACACCCTGGGCCTGGACGACCTACTCTCCGACCCGAGATATGGTGACGCCTACTCCCGCCGGCTGCATCGAGAAGAGCTCATCGAGGCCATCGAAAAGGTCACCACAACCAGGACTGTGCGGTCCATTGTGGACGACCTCGAGCTGGCGGGGGTGCCGTGTGCCCCGATCCTCGATTACCGACAGGTGTTCACCGACGAGGCGTTGCGACAACGGAATTTCTTCTGGGACGCACCACACCCCACCCTTGGGCCGGTCAAGCAGCTGGGGTCCCCGATGCGCTTCTCCCGCACCCCTGTGCGGCGGGCACATGCAGGACCGCCGCTGGGCGATTCGACCACAAAAGTGCTCGCGGAAATCGGCCACGTCGACCGAAACGGTGATGAGCGGCGTTGAGCACATCCGAAGTTGAGGTCGGCGCCGAAAACCACGTGCTCACCGTGACCTTCAACCGGCCGGATCAGCGGAACGCCATGACCTGGGCCATGTATGAGGCGCTCGAGCAAGCCTGCGACCGAGCCGACTCCGACGGCGACATTCGGGTCATGGTCCTGCGCGGCGCCGGCGGTCGCGCATTCGTCGCCGGTACGGATATCAGCCAGTTTGCCCGGTTCGCCACCGGTCAGGATGGTGTGGACTACGAGCGCCGGGTCACCACGGTGCTCGACCGGCTGCAGGCCGTGACGATCCCCACCGTCGCGTCGATCGACGGCTACTGCGTCGGCGGCGGCCTCGGCATCGCCTGCGCGGTCGATCTCCGTGTCGCGACACGACGAGCGAAATTCGGAGTTCCGATCGCACGCACACTCGGCAACTGCGTCTCGGCGGCGACCCTTGACTTGCTCGTCCAGAACTTCGGTCACTCACGCACGATCGCGCTGCTGCTGACAGCCGAGTTGATGAGCGCCGAGGAGGCCCGTGCGGCGGGATTCCTCGTAGCGCTAGCGGACGATCTGGAAAAAGCAACCGAAACGATTACCGAACGCATTCTCGCCCACGCGCCGTTGAGCATGTGGGCATCCAAAGAAGGCCTGCGAAGACTGCACCGCAGCGGACGCGACGCTGACGTGACTGACATCGTCTCGCGCGTCTACGGCTCCGCTGACTTCCGGAACGCGGTCAACGCGTTCACCACGAAACGAGCGCCGAGCTGGAATGATTACCGCGACTCGACAACCGGCGAAGGCCCGTAGTGCCGCAAGCGGGGATCCGCGATTTCGGCCGCTGGGCGAGCTCCGTCGGTGAGGTGGCCGGTGGGAATCTCTTCGGGCACCAGCGGTTCCCAGAGGAACGGATGCAGGAGCCGAACGCCGAACATAATCAGACTCCGGGGCCATCACCGCCGTCAGGCCGCGTGTCACACGTCGACAGTCCGGTTACCGCCCGGTAGCCTACGAATACGTAGGTTACTGACGGGTAGCGGAGCCGGGGGCAGGCAGTGAACGAGCTGAAATACGTCAATCTGCACGGCGAGCGTGTCGCCTACCGAGAGGCCGGTCAAGGCCCGGCGGTGCTGCTGGTCCATGGCATGGCCGGCAGCTCGCGCACCTGGCGAGCGATCCTGCCACGACTTTCGGAACGCCATCGCGTTCTGGCCCCCGACCTGCTCGGCCACGGGCAGTCGGCTAAACCGCGCGGCGACTACTCGTTGGGCGCCTTCGCGGTGTGGCTGCGGGACTTTCTCGATGTGTTGGGCGTGGCGCGGGTGACGTTGGTCGGGCATTCCCTCGGCGGCGGGGTGGCGATGCAGTTCGTCCACCAACATCCCGACTACTGCGACCGGCTGGTCCTGATCAGCAGCGGCGGGCTGGGTCCAGAACTGGGAAAGACGCTGAGGCTGATGTCGGCGCCGGGGGCCGAATTCGTCTTGCCGGTTATCGCACCGCCGTTCGCCGTCTCGCTGGGTGACAAGATCAAGTCGCGGTTGGGGGCGATGGGTATTCACAGTGCCAGGGCCGAGGAGACGTGGAATGCCTACTCGTCGCTATCGGATCGCAACAGCAGGGAAGCGTTCTTGCGCACCTTGCGCTCGGTGGCCGACTACCGCGGCCAAGCCGTCAGCGCATTCAACAGGCTTCACTTCGCCTCCGGGTTGTCGACGCTACTGATCTGGGGCGATGACGATGCCATCATTCCGGTCGCGCACGCCGGCGCGGCCCAACGCGCGCAACCGGGCAGCCGGCTGGTCGTCTTACCCCGCGTAGGGCATTATCCGCACGTCGAGGCCGCCGACACGGTGAGCACCGAAATTCAGGAGTTCGTCGCCACCACCGCGCCTTGGCAATGGCGGCGCCATCGCACCCGACCGGTCGCCAAAGATCAACCGCGCTGCTGAGTTTGGGGGCTGCGTCGGTGCCGATCCCGGCGCCACGGCCGGGCTACCACATCGCGACCTAACGGGTATGGCGTGTGTATCACCTACCGTGGCCGCCCCCGCCCCCGCCGAAGCCGCCGCCATGGCCGAAGCCGCCGCCGTAGCCGCCCCAGTAGCCGCCCTCGTCGTAGGGATATTGAGGCCCAAAGCCCACTCCCCCAGGGGAGGCGTTGATCTCGCTATTGCCGGGCGGCGGGCTAATCAGGGTGGAGTGGGTGCCCGGGCACACCGGCTCTCCGCCCATCATCGTGCACGGCTGCGGGGCGCTAGCGGCCATGGCCGTCGGTGCGGCAGCAATCGCGACCGCCGCAGCCCCCGCCGCCAGCAGTGGTGCGATGTGCCTGAGGTTGATTCGCATGGCCGAGCTCCTTTAATGGTTGCGTCCTGATCTCGACTCATTTCAGGATCGCTTCCCAGCGAAGCGCTGTCATCGCTGCTGGCACCGATTTATGGTTGGTGCCAACGGGAATCGTTTGGTACGGGTTAGCAGCCAGCGGCGCTGAGCCCGGCCAGTCGGCCCCGGCGCAGCGGCGACTGCAAGCGCCAAACATCGATCAAAGCATCGGGACCGCAAGCGGGACATGGTCGCGGCGCGGCATCGCAAGATCACTAACCAGCGCAAGGACTTTCATCACAAGCGGGCCCGCGCCCTCGTCGAGCGCTACGACTTGCTCGTGGTGGACGATCTGCAGAACGCGAAATGCTGCGGCGGCCCTTCGAGGGCTTGCCCGTCACGCGCAGGCCGCGTGAGAAGAAGCCGGCGACGAACGGCGAACCGGCTGGCGTTCCTGGACACATACTGGTGGGGCGTCGCGTCGGCGGCCCGGATTGTATGAATCGCGCAGAAGTGGTGCATAGCAGCGACTCTCAGCGGCCATAGCCTGGGATCGTGGGTGACGAGTACCAGGGGCCGGTGATGCCGTTCGGCGGCTGGGTCAGGGATCAGCGGGACAGGTTGGTGCCGTTGGAAACCGCGCCGCACATCCTCGGTTTGGCGCCGCCGGGCACCGGTAAGACGCGGCGCTGGCTTGCCCAAAGCGCAGTGCTGTGGCCGGGAGCGGCGGTGGTGTCCTCCAGCAAGGACGACCTGATGCAGATGGTCGCCTCGCGCAGGTGGGGACGCGGCATGCTGCTAGATCTGCGTCCGATCACCCCGCCCCGTTACCCGACCGAGTTCACCCCGTGCCGCTACGACCCGACCGAGTTGATCAACACGCTGGAAGATGCTCAGGCCGCTGCCGAAACGCTGCTGGGCATGTCGTCGGTCGGCTTCGCCGGGGCGCAGGCGCGTACCGCGGTTGAGGGCGCGATGTGGGAAAACCTCGCCTTCGCGCCGTTGACCTGCCTGCTGTATGCCGGTAGCCCGGCCGCACTCGGACTGGGCATGCGCTGGGTGCTTGAGGCCGCCGAGAACGTCGCCCAACCGAACGGCCGGCCAACGCCGCAGAGCACGCAACCGTCATGGGCGCAGGCTGCAATATGGTGCGGCGATGCGCTCTTCGAGGCGCGGGTGCGCGGCGTGCTCGACATGGAGCCCAAGCAGCGCGACTCGGTGAAGATGACCGTCACCAAGACCCTGACCGCCTGGCTGCGCACCTCGATCCGGGACCGCGATCTGCCCGCGTTCGACCCCGCGTTTCTCGACGATCCCGCCGCCACCCTCTACGTGCTCTCGCCGGCCGACGGCACCGTCGCACCCTTAGCGGTCACGCTGATGGAGCAGCTGATCCGGCGACAGCGCATCAAGGTCGCCCAGTGGGAGCAATACGGCCGGCTGGGAATGTTTCTCGACGAACTACCCAACACCCCGCTGCCCAAGATCCTCCAGTACTTCGCCGAGGCGCGGGGTTTAGGTGTGTCGATTTGCGCTGCCGCGCAGGCCAGTTCACAGCTCGATGTGGTCTACGGGGCGCTAGAGGGACGCGCCATCCGCGACGTGGTGCCCGCGACATTGATCATGTACGGCGCACATGAGGAGGAGCTCATGCGCGCCGCGGCCTTCTGGGCCGGCAAGACCACCCGCAGCGACCAGTCCTACCTGCACAACGGCGACGACAAAACCACCGGCCGCTACTTCGGCAACGCATTCGAGCCCGAGGAACTCAGCCCCCGCAACATGGACCAGGCCCGGCTGCTGGTGCGCGGAACGCCCGGCCGCATGGTCAATCTCATCGACTGGACCGACTTCGTCAAGCTGCTCGACGAGGCGCGGGCCGCGCGCAGGGCGGTATGACAATCCCCGATCATGTGAGTGTCGTCGGTTGACCGGTGACGTCAGAGAGGCGCCGTCCAGCGCGCTCTACTGTCGCTCTAGCCTCCAATTGAGAGTTTGCTACAGAAGTCAGTGATAAGACGCATATCTACGCATCGCTGCAGGTTGCAATTCTATTCAACCAGTGGAACTGCTTGCATCGGTAAGTATGTGACGTTTGCCGGCTTTGTAATTTACCCGTGCGCGGCAATAGAGTGGCCCAGTCGGTTTCGACAAATGACAGGGGAGGAAACGATGCTGAAGAAGTTAGTGACTAGCGGTGTTGCAGCCTGTGCCATGGGGGTTGCCCTCGCCGCAGCGGCCTCGGCGGAGCCGTCCCCCAATCCCAATCCGCCGGCTATGCCCACCGCCAACGGTCAGAATCCGGCCAATCCGGCGGTTGCGGGTTCTAATGGGCAGGCGCCGACCTGCGTCGTGTCGGCCAACACCCCGCCCCAGGCGGGTTCCGGCACGGTCAACAACCCTGTCCAGGGTGCGCCGGCGGCGACGTGGCGTGAAGTCGCCACGCTGCAGGGCTCGGCTGCTTCGGACCTCGGCCTGCCTGCCGGACAGACCATGAAGGTCTTCTGCGCACCAGCTGGCACACCCAATCTGGCAGAGCAGCCGGTCGGCCTGCAGAACCCGGGCCAGACCAACCCGGCGACGAACCCGGTGCAGAACCAGCCCGGGCAGACCGGCCCGCAGAATCCGGCGCCGCCGAACCCGGCGCCAGGTCCGCAGTAAACCGCTCGGAAGCATACAAAACAGGCCTCGCCCCGCCGGGCTCGAAACGAGTTCGACGGGGCGAGTGCTGTTACATGGCCGGCGTGACTCGTCGACGGCGGCGGTGAGCGGTCGGCCCGGCGGCGAAATTAATGCACAAGCACCCCACTCGGTCGCCTTAGGCTCGCAGCATGCCGGCTCGCATCAGCGACGATAGGTTCGACGAGGTGCGCCGCGCCTGGATCGCGGCCCATCAGGATTGGTCGACCATCCAGCGCCGCCGCGCCGAGCTGCTGGGCCGCAAGGTGCGTGCCCGCCAGCGCGCGGTAGCGGCGGCCGTGCCGGATCCGCACGACGACATGGCGATCCCGCCGCTCTGGCTGCGGAGCACCAAATCGGCTGGGTCGCAAGTGGAAATGCTGGCGGCGGTCCTTGTCGCAATACTGACGCCGATCGGGTGGCTCGCCGGTTGGCTGCTGAAAATGCTTGTTGCGCGGCTGGTTCCAGATACACTTCGTGCGTATCCGATCCCCGCACTGCTGTGGGCCGGCGCGCTGCTGGGACTGTCTGTTGTCCTGTTCTACAACCCGGAGCCGACGCTGCGACAGATTGTGGTGTCGCCGTGGGTGTGCGCGCAGGTGGCCGCTGCTCCGTTCATCGCGGGCGTGTACGGCATCGCCGACGGCTGGCTGGCGGTCACCGGATCGGATCAATGGTGGCCGCTCACCCCGCCCAAGCGCCCGATGACCGCCGAGGACGCCAGCCTGATACTCGGCCCCTATGACAGCACAGGGCCGGGACTGCTTGACGCACAACCGCTTCCCGAGCCCGGCGAACGGTCCCAGTCGTGGTGAGCCGCACTCGCCTGCTCCCCGAACATGTCGGCGAGGGCCTAGTGGACCTGCGAGGGGTGGTTGATGTCTGACATCGACAGCACCGAGCAGTGGTTGGCCGACGTGTTCGGGCCGGACCCGTCGGCGGCGCCGGCGGCGGGCGATGAGGCGACGGAGCAGGACGAAGGCGGCGTCGACCGCGGAGTGGCGAATCTCGACGCGCCGGCGGATGGCCCGGCGTCACGCAACGAAAGGACGCCAAACGCCAACGCCGGGGCGGCGAAGGCGGCCATCGTCTTGGTCGCCGCATCGGCGGTCGCGATGACGGCGATCGTGGCTACGCTGGTGGGTTTCGGTAACTTTGCGTCGCCGTCACCGCCGCCTCAGCCGGTGGCCGCTGCCACGGTTGTAACGCCGAGCGGCGCGCCCGCCGCCCCACCGGTCGGCGAGGATCAGGCGATTCCGTTCACCGCATCGGCGAACTGCCCCGCCGGGTCCACATCGGCGCAGGCGCTGACCGACACCGGCACCGACTCGGCGTGGGTGTGCGTGCGCGGCGGGGTGGACGGCCAGGTGCTACACGTCGAATTCGGCCGCGCCTATGTGCTGAACGCGGTGTCGGTCACGCCCGGCTGGGTCGCGAAAACCCCTGGCGGAAAGGACGAATGGTTGCAGCACCGGGTGGTCACCCGGGTTCAGTACATCTTCAACGACTCTGAGCGCACCATCGTCACGCACGACACCGGTAACACGCACGGCCCGGTGGTGCTGCCGCTGAAAAAGATTCTGGCGTCACGGGTGACGGTGATCGTGCTGCACACCTCCCGCCCGCCGGCAGAGCCGGCGCCGACGGAAAGCCCGAGCATCGTTGCGCGTCCCGGCTTCGTCGACTCAATGCTCGGCGCCGGCGGCGCCCCACTCGCACCGGACGCCACCCAAACCTTCGAGCCGGTGGCGCCGGGGGAGCAGGGCGGCGGCGACCCCGTTGACGCGACGTTCGCAATCAGCGGGTTGAAGTTTCTGGGCCACCAACCGAATTGAGCACCGTGGCGCTGTCTAAGACGTGGCAAGGCCGGCTTCGGCGGTGGCGGGAGCACTGTCGTCGGTTGGGCCGCGTGGCGTTGATCGCCGCGGCGGTGTTCGGCGCGGCCGCCGGGTGCAAGCTCTTCCTGACGCCGGATGCCCCCAACGTCGCGGCGGTCGCACAGCGGGTCGATAACCGGCGGGCCCAAGTCGGCGGATTCGCCGCTGATTTCGTGGTGAGCTGGCTAACCGCTACCACCGAGCAGCGGCGAAACCTAGCGCATTACATCACAATTCCCGACAATGCGCTCACGCTGCCCACCACGCCGGCCGCGGTGGTCACCGCCCCGCAGGTGGTTTCAGTGATCAACACCGGCCGCGTCGGAGACGCCGACGTGTACGCGGCGACCGTGTCGGTCTCCGAACGACCGTACGCCTCGGCCAGCCCCACCCGCGCGTTCTACCGGGTCCCGGTGGCAATGTGGAGCTATCAGCCCCGCGCGCTTGCGCTGCCGGCGCGCATCAACGCGCCGGGCCCGGGCGCCGACTTCAAACTGGCGTATCCGCAGGGGCTTTCGGCCGACAGCCCGGTCTACGCATTGGTGGAGGGGTTCATCCGCACCTACCTGACGGCCACGACTGGGCTGGACCGCTACGTGGTCGCCGGCACGGTGCTGGCCCCGGTCGGCGGGTATCAGAGCGCGGTAGTTACCGGCGCGGCGAGCGCTCGTGGTGTGCCGGGCGCGCCGCGCGGCGGAGAACAGATTCGTGTACTGGCCAGCGTGGCGGCGCGGACGTCGCAGTTCGCCACCGTCAACCTCGTCTATCCGCTGACCATCGAGAACAGCGCGGGCACATGGATGGTGGCGGCGATTGATCTGACGCCGCAGATCAGTGGCACGAGCGACCCGGTGCCGGTGGGCACGGGATGACGAAGTTAGTGCAGTTTGGGTAACACCTGAGTGCGGTAGAACTCGATCGCGTCGGCGGGATTCTGCTGGGGAAAATGCAGAAACGGAGTGACACCTTGATCGAGGATGGCCTGAACCGCGGCCACGTGCTTGGCGGGATCGCGGCCGGTCGTCCAGCCTTCGGTGATCTTGTCCAGCGGCGTCGCCTGGGCGGCTTGCTGAATGTCGACGGGGTTGGGGCGGTCTATTTTGAAACCTTGGCCGGCGAAGCGCCACAGCTCGGCGGCGTGGCTGATCTCACCCTGGTCGCCCACGACGGCGAACAGTTCGACGCGCTTACCCAGCGTGTTGGGGTCGCGACCCGAGGCTTGTGCGCCCTGAACGAACGCGGCGGCGAGCTTGGCGTCCTTGACGGCGGACGGCTGGGTGATCCACCCGTCGCCGTATTGGCCGGCCAGCTGTGCGCTCTTGGGACCGCTGGCCGCCACGAAAATCGGCGGCGGTGGCGCCGGCACGTTGTAGAGCTTGAGTGCGTTCGTTTGAAAGTACCGCCCGGTGAACGAAATCCGCTGGCCGCTCCAGAGCTGGCGGGTCAACTGGATGGCTTCGATAAGCCGGTCGTGACGCTCCTGGTATGGCCCGTATTGTCCGGTGGCTGCCTGCTCGTTGAGTCGTTCGCCGGTGCCCACGCCAAGGAATATTCGACCGGGAGCCACGAGGCCCAGCGAGGCGAACGACTGCGCCACGACGGCCGGATGGTAGCGATAGATGGGGCAAGTCACTCCGGTGCCGAACGTGATGTTCTTGGTCTTTTCGGCCACCAGTGCCAGCGTGTGCCACGGAAACATGGAATGGCCCTCGTTGTCTTGCCAGGGCTGCAGGTGGTCGCTCGCCCACAGATAGCGAAAGCCCGCGTTTTCCGCCGCCTGGGCTTGCTCGACCAGTTCGGCGGTGCTGAACTGCTCGTGGGACAACACGAATCCGACGCCGCTAGGTGTCGGGGGTGGGGGAGTCGCCGGCTTCGACGGCGAGCCGGACGGAGACGACCGGCCGCAGGCCGCCGCCAGCCCGGCCGCGCTGATACCTACTCCCGCCGTCAGGCGCCCGAACGTGCGTCGTGAAATATCACTCATTGGACGCGAATACCCCAAATCCGGTCATCGCATCCGGTGTGATGTGTGCGGTTTCTCGGCGTATGGGTATGGCCACGCCGGCGACGACTACTGCGGGTTGCCGGTGCGCGGGTTCAGGGTCAGCGGCGGCTGAGTGGCGCCGGTGAAGTCGAACATCGCGCTGAGGGTGCCGGCGCGTTCGTCGAACGAGTCGTCGCCGATGCGGGGAAGTTTCCAGTTGTCCTCGATGAACCGCAGGATCGACGTCTGGTCGGTGACCGTATGGTCAACGAAGTTCGTTTTGGCGTACGGGGAGATCACCAGCAGCGGCAGCCTGGGGCCGTAGCCGCAGCGGCCCTGGTACGTGGAGGGGGGCGTCGTCGCGGTTCCGCACATGGCCGGTCCGTTCAGCGCGTCCTGCGGGGTGGTCGAGCCCGACACGATCGGCGACGCTTTGTGGTCGTACCAGCCGTCGGAGTCGTCGTAGGCGATGACGATGGCGGTGTCGTTCCAGTCGGCGAGGCGCTGCACGTGGCTGATCGTCTCGACGAGAAATTGCTGCTCGTCGACGGGATCGGAGTATTGCGGGTGGCCGTCTTGGTATCCCGGCGCCTTCAGGAAGCTGACTGCGGGTAGGTGGCCGCTGTCGGCGGCGGCCCAGAAGTCCGATAGGTCGTATTGGTGGTTGGCCTGATCGGTGTGGCCGATTTGATCCGGTGAGCTGGGCGGCTTGTGATGCGGATTGGCCGTCGACGGGTAGTACTGGAACGGCTGGTGGTGGGGGATGTAGTCCTCCTTGGTGCCCAGCGGCAGCGCGCCGGTTTTTCCTGTGCCGCCCAGTATTTCGCCGACGTTGTGGACGGCTCCACAGACCGCGGTGCCGTCGGGCTTGGTCGCGGTCGGCCGGAAACCACCCTGAAAGTAGCCCCAGGTGATGCCCTTCGCGTTGAGCAGGTCACCGATGTTCTTGTTGTCGCCGCTGAGCTGGATCTGATCGCGGCTGGAGCAGTCGTCGCCCAGCGGTTGGGCGTCACCGATCACCGTGCCCTGCCCGTTGCCGGTGTTCTCGATGACCCCGCCGGCGGGAAAGGCCATACCCCCTGGCATGTATTCCTTCACGACACCATGGGTCTGGCCCGCGACGAGGTTGAGGTGTCCGGGTGTCGAGGGCCCGAAGGTGGTGTTGTAGGAGTTGTCGCTCATCGCGTAGTGCTGGGCGTAGTTCCACAAGGCGGTCACGCTGTTGCCGTCGTAGTAGCCCATCACCAGCCCGGGAGCGCTGAAGACCGGCGGGGCGCAGGTCGCGGTCTCGGTGTGCTGCACGAACTGGTCCATCGCTCCGCCGTGGAATGCCAGCTGCTCGGCGGTATATTCGTGGTTCTGATCACAGGTCACCTGCTGGCCCGTGCCGCCAAGGCGTATCGGCTGCGCCGTATTGGGGTTGTGCGTCAACAAATCCGGGGTTAGCCCGTCGACGGCGGGGGTGTCAGGCCGGGCGGTGAACGGCTGGCCGTCGGTGTTGGCGGCGCGCGGGTACGTCGCGAAGTAATGGTCGAACGAGACGTTCTCCTGGAAGATCACTACTACGTGGTGGATCGGTGTGGCGGTACCGTGCTCCGGCGTAACGCTGGGCGTCTTGGTGGAGCACGAGGCCGCGATCAGGGTCAGCACCGCAGCGGTCGCGGCCACAGCACGGCGCGGCCGGGGAATCACATGCGGAGCCTTCCGGTGATGAGTGGCTTACAGGTAAACCACAGCTTTCCGATTGGCTAATCAAGAGCTGAAAGGCCGCGGCCGAAGGTGGCATCAGCACGGCTGGCGATCAGTTCGAGGTCGGTCTCGCCATAGGTGGCCAGCAGCAATCCGACAGGCGACGCACAAGCGATCAACTGGCGCCGGGCCGCGCTGACAGCCGCGGCCACTGTCGGTGTGGGCAGCCGATTCGAATGCATCGCGTGAACGACGGCCGCCGCGGCCGCCGCGGCTTGCGCGCCGCCGACGCTAATCAACGTGGTGATCACCGCAGCGGCGCCCTGGTCGATGAACGCCGCTGGGAAAATGCCGACTTCCGCGCCGACGACGTCGGACCCAGTTCCAAAGAGCAGGACGAGCGGCGCCGGCGCGGTGACTGCCCGGCGGCCCAGCGAAACGCTACCCGGAGCGAGCCGCGACTTGCTGCCGATCAACAGCTTCGGCGTCCCTTTGCGCATTTCGGTGTCGGCCAGCACGACCAGCAACTGCGGCGCGACGCCGCGGGCCGCCCTGCGCCACGCGCGCCAACTGCTGACCCGGGTGCATTGACCCACCGCGCGCCCGCTCAGCGTCTTTTCGAGCGTCTCGGTGAGTGGTTGCCAGGGCGGGCTGAGCTCGTCGGCGGAGTCGGCAGCACCGTAGAGGACCGGACGGAGGGAAAGGGGCGCCAACCGGGGGCGAGCCGGCAGCCGTTTCACGGGTTCGGCAGCCACGGTGCGAATGATCGCCCGGCTCATCCCCCAGAAGGCGTACGGGCACACCGTCTGTGCCGATGCATGTGAGATTCCGGCGCCCCGTGGCGGGTTCGGCCGCGACAGGCAGCCACACAACGCGGCGCCGGGTTCGGGTGCCACCCCGTCGTAGGCCAGTTCCAAAGGCACGATGGGTAAATCGCGGCGGGACTTGACAGCAATCGTGTGAGCATCAGTCACGCCGATGTCGGCGAGCGTGTCCGCCAATCGGCGGCCGAGGCGGGCAAGGTTGATCAGCAGTGTGACTGCCGCGGGCTCATCCAACCTGTCCGGAGCGTCGTTGCCGGACAGAACCTTCGACGCGGATTCTTGCATGACGGCACTGATGGCAGTGACGACGGATAGGGGGACTTGGGTCGGGGCGTCGGTACCGAGTCGCTTCAGGGCTGTCGCCGTGCACTCGAGCGTGGCTTCTGCTTTGGTCGTGTCCGCGCGCGGCTCGACTGTGGCGCTCAGCGGCACGTGCAGCAAGCGGACATGGTCTCGCAATGAGGGTTTAGTTCGAACCGGAGCCGCCAGCTGCGCGGCGTGGACAGGCCTACCGTCCCGAAGGACGCGGATGTTCAGCCGGACACTCGATCCGTCGCCGCCGGTGGTGAAGGACACGGAGGCCGCGGTGCCGGGCTTGCTGCCATCGCACCCGGGCGACAACGGTGCGCTGCGCTGGATGGTGCCATCCGCACTGGAGACGTCCACAACCAGCCCGACGGCCGGCTGGCCGTGCTCGATCCGAACGTGGAGCTCATGTTCGCAACCGGGGGCCAGCGCTCTTGGGCAGGCCCTGCCGTCGCGCGTCACCTCCGCCAGCAGCGAAGGGGTGGTCGCTTTTCCGTCAGCGGACCGTTGCCTGGGTTCACCATCAACCTGGCCGTGTCGAGAACGCGCGGCCGGCGGCCGGAACGATGTGTCGGCACGGGCGCCGGACGAAAATGTTCCGCAGTAGGCGGCGCCGCGGGCGATTATCGTCCTCGGGTCGCCGAGATCTGCGAGAAACGCAAGCTCGCCGAGGCGGTGCCGCAGTGTCGGGTTGCGAGCCGCGGCGCCGGTCGCGACGATGACGGTGCCAGCGGAGGACTCCTTGAGTTGCTTCGCGACCGTGAGCATCTCGCGGGTCAGCTCGACGGCCGCGTCGAGATATCCGCGGGCCAACGCGTCGAATTCGGCACGGGTGAGCCGCAGAACCGCCGGCTCCGGAGCGATGTCGATGTTGATGTCCGCCGAGGTGGCGCCGGATAGTGTGGTGATGGCTTGGCGGACGGCTAGGCGCAACCGCAACGCGTTGCCGGAAAGCGGTTCGCCGAGGGCGGCTCGTACGCTCGGCAACCGAGTTTGCAGTGAACGGCAAACCCAGTCGCGGACGCGGGCCTCCAACGCCAATCCGCCCAGTCGTGTGACGCTGCGGGAACCCACCGGAGCATAGCTGCCGTCGTACTGGCGGACGCACGCCACCGCGTCGCATTCAGCTGCACCAAAGTCGATTACCACAATCGCCGGCGCCGCGAGCTGCACATCGGTCTCGATGAACCGAGTGATCGCCATCGAGTCAGGCACCAGTTTGGACCGCCGGCATACAAGCAAGTCGGCCGCCTGCTGCAGCCCATTCCGGCGCGCCGAGCGCTCTGAAGACGATTCGGACTGACTGTCGGGATAAGTCAGCACCAGTTCCTGAGGAATCTGGCCGCCGGTCACTTCACGTGCCCGGCTCAGCGCTTCAGACAACACCGCCGCGACCAAGCCGGGAACGTAAACCTTCGGCTTGACCGGCCCCAACGCCCAATCCATCGGGTTAGTCGCCAGTAGGCGTTTCGGATGGAGCTCCAGGGCGG